>NZ_JYFN01000004.1 GCF_000948395.1 Frankia torreyi
GGTCCCCGGCGGTCGTCGACACGGTCCGTTCCCGGGAGCCGTTGCGCTGCGTGGTCCGGGCTGCCGACCGTTCGTAACGGGCCGCGCCGACGTGCGCGTCGGCTTCCGCGTCCACGAGCGCCTGCAGACCGAACCGCAGCAGCTCCCGCATCACCTGACCAGCATCGGTATGCCGCAGCAGCTCCAGCAGACCGGATAGGGCAGAATCATCCAAGGCCATCGCGTGTGTCCTCTCCGTGGAACTTTGGTCGGTTCACACAGAGCTACACGCGGTGGCCGTCTTTGTCCCGGAGCGACACACCCCACCCCGGACGATCAACCAGCCGATCCCGATCTACACCACGCGGTGGGACTCACCCCACGGACGGCACGTCGGGGTTCTGCGGCAGCGCGGGGACCACACGATGTTCACCTTCACCGAGGAGTATCTGAACGACGAGTCCCGTCCCGTCCTCGGTCTGCGATTCGAGGAGGATCTTCGCGGTCGGTATTCGGCTGCACTGCGCCTACCACGGTGGTTCTCGAACCTGCTGCCTGAGGGGCCGCTACGCGAGTGGATCGCGGCGGACCGGGATGTCGCGCTCGACCGGGAGATGGAACTGCTCGCCCAGGTCGGGCATGATCTCCCCGGCGCCGTCCAGGTTCTCCCGATGGCGGTCGCCGCGGAGGCCTTGGAGTGGCCTGCTGAGCGCCTGGACAGATCGATCGGAGCCTCTTCCGAGGCCACAGCGTCGCCGTGGCGATTCTCGCTGGCTGGGGTTGCGCTGAAGTTCTCGATGCTGGCCGCTGGTGATCGTCTTACCGCTCCCGCCCTGGGTGAGCACGGTGACTGGTTGGTCAAGTTTCCTGATCAGCGGTTCGGCGAGGTCCCGCTGAACGAGTTCGTGATGATGTCGCTCGCGGCCGAGGTGGGGCTCGACGTACCCGAGGTCCGGCTCGTCCACCGGGACGAGCTTCAAGGCCTGCCGTCCCGGATGTGGCTGAACTCCGAGGAATGGGCGTACGCGGTCCGTCGTTTCGACCGGCGCGGCGAAGGGAATCGGACAGCGATTCACATTGAGGACTTCGCCCAGGTCCGAGACAAGTATCCGGACGCGAAGTACGAGGGGACGTTCGAGACGGTGGCGGCGCTGGCCTACCGCGGCCGCGATCTGCTGGCACTGCAAGAATTTGGTCGCCGGCTGGCCTTGAACGTGCTGATCGGTAACGGGGACGCGCACCTGAAAAACTGGTCGCTGATCTACCTCGACGAACGCCGACCGACTCTCTCACCGGCCTACGATCTGGTCTCGACCGTCGTGTATGGCAGGCAGGGCGGGCACCTCGACGATCTCGGTCTCAAACTTGGGGGCAGCAAGCGGTTCGACTCTGTCCGACTCTCCTCTTTCGCGCGGCTCGAAGCGCGGCTCGATCGCCGTTTCGGGGTGACCGGGGCGGATCTGCGCGCAGTCGCGTCCGAGGTATGCGAGAAGCTCCCGGCGGCGTGGGAGCGCCACCGGGGCGCCTTCGCCCGCAGTACCGGGCTCGGCGCTGACATCGGGGAATGGATCAGCCGGATGCGAACGGCGCTGACCTCGGCGCGGTAGCCGCTGGAGTCAGCGGGGCGGGGTGGCGATGCCGGGTGGGGCGAAGCGTTCGCCGGTGACGGCCTCGCTGATGCCGGTGCGGTCCAGGTAGGGGGTGATCCCGCCGAGGTGGAACGGCCAGCCGGCGCCGAGGATCATGCACAGGTCGATGTCGGCGGCCTCGGCGACGACCTTCTCCGCGAGCATGAGGTGGATCTCCTCGGCGAGCGCCCGCAGGGCGGCCTCGCGCACCTCGGCGGCCGTGGGCGGCTGCGCCCCCGTGGCCGAACGCGGCGCCCCTGTGGCCGAACGCAGCGCCGCGGCGGCCTCGGGGTCGACGATCTGGGCGCCGTCCGGGCCGGTGGTGTAGACCGAGCCCCGGCCCGCCTCGACCAGCCGGGCGAGGCTCGTCGGCGCCCGGAACCGGTCCGGGAAGGTGGCGTGCAGGTTCTGCGCGACGTGCAGCGCCACCGCCGGGCCGACCAGCGACAGCAGGACGAGCGGCGACATCGGCAGCCCCAGGGGATCCAGGGCGTGGTCGACCTGTTCGATCGGCGTGCCCTGCTCCGCGGCGCCGAGCACCTCGCCGAGGAAGCGGGTAAGCAGCCGGTTCACGACGAACGCCGGCGCGTCCGCGACGAGCACGGCGTCCTTCTTCAGGGTCCGGGCGACCGCCAGGGTCGTGGCGACCGTCGCGTCGTCGGTGCGGGCGGCGCGGACCACCTCGACGAGCGGCAGCACGGACACCGGGTTGAAGAAGTGCAGGCCGGCGACCCGTTCGGGATGCTCCAGCCGCGCCGCCATCTCGGTGACCGACAGCGCCGAGGTGTTCGTCAGCAGCACCGTGGTGGGCGCCACGACGGCCTCCAGCTCGGCGAACACCGCCTGCTTGACCGCCAGGTCCTCGAAGACCGCCTCGATGACCAGGTCGGCATCGGCGAAGGCGTCCACGGTGCGCGAGCCGGTCACGTTCGCCTTGTAGCGGTTGGCCTGGTCGGGGGAGATCCGGTGGCGCAGCAGCAGGTTGTCGATCTCCCGGTGGACGTTCGCGACCCCGGCGTCGAGGCGGTCGGCGTCGATGTCGGTGAGCACCACCGGCACCTCCAGCCGGTGCGCGAACACGAGCGCGAGCTGGGCGGCCATCAGCCCGGCACCGACGACCCCGACCTTGGTGACCGGGCGGGCCAGCGCCGGATCCGGGCCGCCGGCCGGCCGCTTCGCCCGCTTCTGGACCAGGTCGAAGGCATACAGCCCGGCGGCGAGTTCGCCGCTGACCGACAGATCGGCCAGCGCCTGCGTCTCGGCGGCGAAGCCACTGTCGCGATCGGCGGTCTCGGCGAGCGCGATCAGATCGAGGGCCCGGTAGGCGGCCGGCGCGGCGCCGTGCAGCCTGGCGTCGGCGAGCGCCCGGCCGCGGGCGACGGCCTCGGCCCAGGCGTCGCCCCGCTGCACCGGGCGACGCTCGGCAACCGGGTCGATCTCCCCGCGCAGCACCCGGCCCACCCAGGCCAGCGCCTCCTCCAGGAAGTCGGCCGGCGCCAGCAGCACGTCCCCGATGCCCAGCTCGAACGCGGTGGACCCACGCAGGGTGCGGTTCTGGCTGAGCGCGTTGTCGACGATGACGGACACCGCCCGGTCGGCGCCGATCAGGTTCGGCAGCAACTGGGTGCCGCCCCAGGCCGGCACCAGGCCGAGGAACACCTCCGGGAAGGCGAGCGCGGGAATCCCGGTGGACAGCGCCCGGTAGTCGCAGTGCAGCGCCAGCTCCAGGCCGCCGCCCAGCGCCGCCCCGTTGACCAGCGCGAAGGTGGGTACCTTGCGCCCGGACTCGAGGTTGCGCCCGCCGAGGCGACCGGAGCCGAGCCGGGCGAAGGCGTCGTGCCCGAGCCGGCCGAGCGCGTCCAGCGACGGGCGCAGCCGGTCCGCCTCGGTGATCGACGACCGGAAGCCCAGGTCCGCCCCGACGCTGAAGATGAACGGCTTGCCGGTCACGGCGATCGCGGCGACCGGGGGGTCGTGCGCCTCGATCTCGTCGACGGCGGCGAGCAGCCGGCGCAGCCCGGCCGGGCCGAAGGTGCTCGGCCGGGTGTGATCGTGGCCGTTGTCGAGGGTGACGAGGGCGACCGGGCCGGCCACCCCGGGCAGCGTCACGTACCGGACGTGCGCGGCCGTGACGACCTCGTCCGGGTAGTCCAGGGTCACCTCGTCGATCGTCATGCCGCCCTCTCCTGGGACTGGGTTCTCGCGCGGGGCCCGGTCAGCTCGTCGCCGTGGTCGCGGCGCTGTGGTGGGGGTTCTCCCAGATCGTGGTGGCCCCCATGCCGAGGCCCACGCACATCGCCGTCATGCCGTAGCGCACCTCGGGATGTTCGGCGAACTGCCGGGCGAGCTGGGTCATCAGCCGCACCCCGCTGGAGGCCAGCGGATGGCCCAGCGCGATCGCCCCGCCGTACTGGTTGACCCGGGGATCGTCGTCGGCGATGCCGAAATGGTCGAGGAAGGCCAGGACCTGCACGGCGAACGCCTCGTTCAGCTCGAACAACCCGATGTCGTCGATCGTCAGGCCGGTGCGGGCGAGCGCCTTCTCCGTCGACGGGATGGGGCCGATGCCCATCACCTGCGGCGCGACCCCGGCGAACCCGTAGCCAACCAGCGTCATCCGCGCCGGCAGGCCCAGCTCGGCGGCCACCTCCGCGGCCGCGAGCAGGCACCCGGTGGCGCCGTCGTTGATCCCGGCGGAGTTGCCCGCCGTGACCCGGCCGTGCGGCCGGAACGGGGTGCGCAGTCCCGCCAGCCCGTCGAGGGTCGTCGTCGGGCGCGGCGGCTCGTCGGCGGTGACCAGCTCCCAGCCGCTGTCGGCGTGGCGGGCGGCCATCGGGACCAGGTCGGGCTGGATCTGGCCGTTCGCGTAGGCCTTGGCGACCTTCTCCTGGGAGGCCAGGGCGTAGGCGTCCGCCCGCTCCCGGGTGATCGCCGGGAACCGGTCGTGCACGTTCTCCGCCGTCGAACCCATGACCAGCGCGGACGGGTCGACCAGCCGCTCGGCGACGAACCGCGGGTTGAGGTCGGCGCCCTCGCCCATCGGATGGCGGCCCATGTGCTCCACCCCGCCGGCGACGGCGACGTCGTAGGCGCCCACGGCGATCGACGACGCCGTCGTGGTCACCGCGGTCACGGCTCCGGCGCACATCCGGTCGACGGCGTAGCCGGGCACCGATTCCGGCAGTCCCGCCAGCACGCCCGCGATCCGGCCGATCGTCAGGCCCTGGTCGCCGATCTGGGTGGTGGCCGCGACCGCCACCTCGTCGATGCGCTCGGGCGGCAGGGACGGGTTGCGGCGCAGCAGCTCCCGGATCACCCGGACGATCAGGTCGTCGGCCCGGGTCTCGGCGTACACGCCCTTGGCCTTGCCGAACGGCGTGCGCACGCCGTCGACGAAGACCACGTCGCGGACCGAACCGCGGGCTGAACCGAACACGGTGGCCTCCCCACCGGCGGCTCGCGGCCGCCGGCACCTCGCCGTGGGACACCGACTGCCCGCGCCGACCCGACGGGACCGCGCGGGCGGTCAGCACCGGCGCGGACATCGCCGGCACCGGCTAGCCTACGGCAGCGGTTACCGGCCGGTAGGACACTCGTCCCGTCTGCCCTTGGTGTCGCGCTGAGCTGGTTACCGGTCGTGGGCGGGGGCGGTCGGGGCCCCACTCGTCGGGCCGGAGGCCGGGCCCGACGCTGCGGACGGCTTTGCCGCGCTGCCGCCCGACGCGGCCGGGTCGGTGGAGCCGCCGCCGGCCGGAGCCGCGCCGACCGAGGAGGCGCCACCGCCGTCCGACGACGTCGCGCCGACCGGAGAACCGGCGGTGGCCCGCCCGGCCGCCCCGCGCACCGACCGGCCGGCGCCGGCGCGCCCACCGCGGGAGCGGGTGCGATCCGCCCCGCCGGCCCCGCCGCCGCGGCCCGCCCGCCGTCCGCCGGCGCGCTCGGGCGCGGGCGGGGCGGCGTCGTCGGCGTCGTCGGCGGGGTCGGGTTCCGGGTCGACGAGCGCGGAGCTCAGGGCCGCCCGGGTCAGCTCCCGCTGCCAGGCGCGGGCGCCGCTGGCGCGCAGCGTCTCCTCCACCGCCGACTCGGTCAGCGGATCGGGCGGGGACCAGGCGATCCGTCGGGACAGCGCGGGTTCCAGCAGGTTCTCCACCGGCATGGTGTGCGTGGCGGCGAGAGCGGACAGCTTCGCCCGCACCCGGGCCAGCCGGGCGGCGGCCACCGGATCGCGCTCGGCCCACCGGTTCGGCGGGGGCAGGCCGTCGCCGCTGGGGCCGGCCGGCGCCGGCAGTTCGTCGTCGGGCAGCGCTGCGGCGCTGCGCAGCGCATCCAACCAGGTACTCGCGGTCCGCCGGATCCGTGGACCCGAGAAGATGGGCAGGCGGATCAGCGCCGCGGTGTCGGCGGGGGCGTTGAGGACCGCGTCCATGATGGCGCTGTCGGGCAGGACCCGGCCGGGGGCGACGTCGCGGGTCCGGGCCATCCGGTCCCGGGCGGTCCACATGGCCCGCACCGCCGCGAGCTGGCGGCGGGACCGCGCCCGGTGGATGCCGCTGGTCCGCCGCCACGGTTCGGCGCGGGGTTCCCGGGGCGGCGCCGCGACGATCGCGGCGAACTCCTGCCGGGCGAACTCGATCTTGTTCTGCTCGATGAGTTCGGCCTCGAGCGCGTCGCGCAGCTCGACCAGCAGCTCGACGTCGAGCGCCGCGTAGCGCAGCCAGGGCTCGGGTAGCGGCCGGGTCGACCAGTCCGCCGCCGAGTGGCCCTTCTCCAAGCCGTATCCGAGCACCCGCTCGACCATCATGCCGAGGCCGACTCGCTCGTAGCCCAGCAGCCGGCCGGCGAGCTCGGTGTCGAACAGCAGGGCCGGCCGCAGCCCGAGCTCGGCCAGACAGGGCAGATCCTGGCTGGCGGCGTGCAACACCCATTCGGCGTCGCCCACCGCCTCCTGGATGACGGTGAGGTCACCCAGCGGGACCGGGTCGATCAGCAGTGAACCGGCCCCCCGGCGGCGGATCTGGACCAGGTAGGCGCGCTGGCTGTAGCGGTACCCGGACGCCCGCTCGGCATCGAAGGCGACCGGGCCCGTCCCGGCCGCGAGCCGTTCGGCTGCGGCGGTGAGCGCTGCGGCGTCGACGATGACGGGTGGGACGCCGTCCACAGGAGCGAGCAGCGGGATGGGCTCACGGGCGCTGGTGCTGGGCTCTCCCTCCACCTTTGCGCTTACACCCCCGCTGACCTGCTGTGTTGGTTCAGGAACCGTCGACGTCACGATCGGCGATCGTACGTCTGAATCCTCGCGGAGGCAGCCGCGCTGTTCAGCGAATCACGCTGATTATACGCATCGTGACACCATCGCCGGGTAAGGTGGCCGGCTCCCGATCCGAACGGGGTACCGCAAATCCCCTGGATGTGGTCCCACGGCGGGGCCGCGGCCGGCGGATTCAGCTCCGGCGCTGGGGCAGCGACACGACGCCGGACAGTGCCGGTGGTAGGCCGGCCATGGCGGCCAGGAGGTCACCGAAGGCCAGCACGTGGGCCGCCGCCCCGTCGGGACTCCAGGCGGGTCGCGTCGGCTCCGGGCCGGTCGGGCTCGCGGCGCCCATGTCGGCACCGAGCGCGGTCTCGGCCCAGTCGGGCGACCAGGAGCAGCGCAGTTCGACATCGAAGCTGTCCCCTTCCGCCCGCAGCAGACCGAATCGCCGCGACGAGGTCGTCGTCACCGCGCCGCCGAGCGCACGGACCTGCGCGCCGTGCGCGTCGAGAGACTCTCGCAACCACGACCAGGCCACGTCGGCCAGCAGGGGATCGGTGGCGATCTCCGGGTCGACGCTCGCCCGGGCGTAGCAGACGATGCGGGCGCTGCCCTGCCAGGCCGGCTGTCCTTCCGGATCCATCAGGACGATCAGTCGGCCGGCGGCGAGGTCGGCGGCGTCGCCGGTCAGGCCGCCGGCGAGCGCGAAGGCGTAGGGCGCGAGCCGGGTCGGGGCCGCGACCTCGTGCATGCTGATCTCCGGGCGCAGCCGCGCCATTCCGTCGCGCAGGGCGTCGGTGCTGGCGAGGAAGATCGGCGGGCTGGCCTCGTACGACTGCGCCGCCCCCATGACGGCAACGTTAGGGCGTCGACCTTGATCGCGCTGGGTGGACGCCGGAGCGTATGGCTTCGACCCCGTTGCGTGCGGACGGGCGCCGATGAGGCGATGGCTGGAACGGTGTGCCGTGTCCCGCAGGACCGGAACCTCCCGGGGCCCGGGGGCCGCCTCCGTCGCGGCTGGCTCGCCGTAGCTTCCGGGGGGACGGCCCGCAGCGGCGCCGTAATCGGGACGCGCGGCGGGATTGTGCAGGCTCACGCCGGGATCCGGGCGGCGGCGCGTTCGCGGCCGCGATGGTCCCGCGCCCCGGCGCCGGTCTCCCGGCCCGCTCGCGGGTGCGCCGCCGACCTGGCCACCGGGGGGACCTCCCCCCCGGGCTGGACCGGCCCCACGAGCACCGCCGCACCGCACTCGGTGCAGGCCCACTCCGGACAGTCCGCCCCGTGCCCGTCGGCGCACGGCGGCTGCTCGAACGGCCGCTCCTCGCCGCATTCTGCGCAGGTCAGAACGATGTGATCGTCGGAGCCCACCCGGACCAGTTCCACTCGAACACCACTCCCCGCGCACGGCTGCTGCGTGTTGCGTCCCCTCGGGTGCGATGGGCGCCTGCACCACGGATCCTGCGCCCCCGCGACTGCCGGCCGAGGGGGAACGCGGACGACGCGCACCCTCTGCCCTCATTCCGACCGGACTGACGGTGCCATGGGACGGACAGATGACCGCGCATTCTCTCCGGCGTGTCGCGTGCGCCCGTCTCGATGCGGTGTGGGTGGGAGATCCCCTGTCGCGGGACTCGCCCCGCTTGGGTGCGGAGCGCAGGTGCGGCGGGGTGCGGGTGCACGCGGAGGTGCGGGTGCACGCGGCGGTGCGGGTGCGCGCGAGGTGAGTCTGGGGCGTTGAGCGGGGCGTCAGTTCCGGCGGGCGGCGGCCTGGGAGACCGGCCGCGTGCCCGGACCGGCTGGCGTGGTCTCGTGGCCCGGAGCGCCGGCGTCGCCCCGCAACCAGTGCCGCTCCACGAAGAACGGGGCCACCGGCAGCACGGAGGCGATCAGGGCCAGCACGGTGCGCCGGCGGGGCCAGCGCCCGGCGAAGGCCAGGTAGCCGATGAGCGCGCAGTAGGCGAGGAAGAGTGTGCCGTGGATCGGGCCGAGGATCTTCACTCCCTGGGGATGGTCGGCGCCGTACTTGATCCCCGTGGCGATGAGCAGCAGGAGGAACGACGTCGCCTCGGCGAACGAGACGGCGCGGGCCGCGGTCAGGACGCGGGATCCGCCGTGCGGGGCCTGATCGATCATCTCAAGTCCTCAATCGTCGTGGCTGTCGGACGTCGGTGGTGGCCGTCGGAGGTTCGCGGTGGCCGTCGGAGGCTCGTGTGGCGGTCGGAGGTTCGTGTGGCGGTCGGAGGTTCGTACAGCCCGGCCGGACCGCCCGGCCGGACCGGTGTGCCGCCCGGACACGCCGGCCGCTCACCTGGGCGGACAGCGGATTTCGTCACATCCCAGCGGCCTGCGGTCGGCCCGGTCGGCCCGGCCGGTCGGGCTGGTCCGGACCGGCGGGCACCGGCTGGACCAGCAACTTCTTCTACTGAAAGTAGAAGATAGCTGACGCCGGAGGACCTGATCAGCCCGGACCGTGACCACGCCGACGCCGGTCATCACCCGCCCGTGCCGATCGGAGTGACCCCGGTCGCACCGGCACAGGTGCGGCGGGCATGCAACGATCGAGGCATGTCTGTCGTCCACATCGACGCCGGCCCCGGGTCCGGGTCGGCCAGCGTCCAGACCGCGCCGAGCGGCGTCGCGGTCGCCTCGGCGCGGGTCGCGCCCTCGCGGGACGGCGACACCCTCCATCGTCCCGGCCGGCCCGCCGCGTCGACCGGCCTCCCGCCCGCCGACGCCGCCTTCCGTGCCGGTGCCGCCGCCGCCCGTTCCGCCGCCGCTCGCCGGCCCGGCCTCGCCACCACCGCCCCGTTCCTGCGGGCCTGCCGGCGGGACCAGCCCGAGACCACCCCCGTCTGGTTCATGCGCCAGGCCGGTCGCGTCCTGCCCGAGTATCGGGCTCTGCGCGCCGACGTCCCGATGCTCGACTCGTGCCGCGACCCCGCGATGATCACCGAGATCACCCTGCAGCCGGTGCGCCGCTTCCGGCCGGATGCGGCGATCTTCTTCTCCGACATCGTCGTGCCGCTGGTGGCGATCGGTCTGAACATCGACATCGTCGCCGGGGTGGGGCCGGTCGTCGCGGAGCCGGTGCGCGACGCCGCCGGGCTCGCGGCGCTGCGCGCGCTGGAACCGGACGACGTCCCCTACGTCACGCAGGCGGTCCGCAGCCTGCTCGGCGAGCTCGGCGGCACCCCGCTGATCGGGTTCGCGGGCGCGCCGTTCACTCTGGCCAGCTACCTCGTCGAGGGCGGCCCGAGTCGCAACCACCTGCGCACCAAGGCGATGATGTACGGGGAGCCAAAGCTCTGGCACGACCTGCTCGACCGGCTGGCCACCATCACCACGGCCTTCCTGCGGGTCCAGGTCGACGCCGGCGTCGACGCGGTGCAGCTGTTCGACTCCTGGGCCGGTGCGCTCAGCGAGGACGACTACCGGCGCTACGTCGCGCCGCACAGCGCGCGGGTGCTGGACGCCTTCGCCGAGGAGGTGCCGCGCATCCACTTCGGTGTCAACACCGGCGAGCTGCTCACCGCCATGGGCCAGGCGGGCGCCGACGTCGTCGGGGTCGACTGGCGGGTTCCCCTCGACGAGGCTGCGCGCCGGATCGGGCCGGGCCGGGCCGTGCAGGGCAACCTCGACCCGGCGGCGGTGTTCGCGCCCGAGCCCGTGCTCGCCGCCAAGGTCGGCGACGTCCTCGCCCGCGGTGCCAAGGCGGAGGGGCACGTGTTCAACCTCGGCCACGGCGTCCTGCCGGAGACCGATCCGGGAGTGCTCGCGCACATCGTCGACCTCGTCCACGCCGGGTGAACCGGCCGGCGACCGACGGCCGGTTACCGATCCACCACCATCGGGGCCCGGTCCACCACCACAGCGTGATCCGCCGCCGGGGCGCGGCCCACCTCCGGGCGGGCGCGACGCGATGGTGAATCCTGGTTGGACGGCACCACTCATCGTGAAGGGCGGCAGGAACGTGCGGGTTGTCATCGTCGGTGGGGGAGTCGCCGGGCTTGCCGCGGCCCATGCCCTGTCCGGCCACGCCGAGGTGACCGTCCTGGAGGCGGGAGAGCGCGTCGGCGGCAAGCTGCGCACGACCCCGATCGAGGGGATGGACGTCGAGGAGGGCGCCGAGTCGTTCCTCGCCCGCGTCCCCGACGGGCTGCGGCTGGCCAGGCAGATCGGCCTCGGCCACGACATCGTGCATCCGGCGACGACCTCGGCGTCGCTGTGGATCCGGGGCCGGCTGCGGCCGATCCCGCCGAACACCATGCTCGGCGTGCCGACCGACGCGTTCGGCCTGGTCCGCTCCGGGGTGCTGTCCCCCTGGGGGCTGCTGCGGGCCGCCGCCGACCTGGCCCTGCCGCGCACCCGCTTCCCCGACGACCCGACCGTGGGTGGCTTCGTCGGCGCCCGGGTCGGGCGCGAGGTCGTCGACCTGCTGGTCGACCCGCTGCTCGGCGGGGTGTACGCCGGGCGGGCCGACGCGCTGTCGCTGCGGGCCACCGTGCCGCAGCTCGTCCCGATCCTGACCGAGGACCGGTCGCTGCTGCTCGGCGCCCACCGGGTGCGGGCCCGCACCGCCCCGGCCGCCTCCGCGTCGACGACGCCGCTGTTCGCCAGCCTGCGCGGCGGCCTGGGGTCGTTCGCGACGCGGCTGGCCGAACGGTCCGGCGCGACCGTGCGCACCGGCGTGCTGGTGCGCGCCGTGGAACGCGCCGCCGGCGGCTGGCGGATCGTCTGCGACCGGGTCGGCGGTGGGGAGACGCCCGAGCCGCTGACGGCCGACGCGGTGATCCTCGCCGTGCCCGCCGGGGCAGCGCGGACGCTGCTGAGCCCGCTGGCCCCGCACGCGGCGGCCCCGCTCGCCGGCGTCCCCTACGCCTCGGTCGGTCTGGTCACACTGGTCTACCGGGACATCACCCCGCCGCCGGGCAGTGGCTTCCTGGTGCCGGCGCGGGCGGGTACGTCGGTGAAGGCGGCCACCTTCCTGACCACGAAATGGCCGCACGTCCGCGCCGGCCGGTTCACGGTGGTCCGGGCCAGCATCGGCCGCGCCGGGGCCGAGCACGACCTGCAGCGCGGCGACACCGAGCTCGCCGGCGTGGCCGCAGCGGAGATCGCCCAGATCACGGGGCTGACGGCGCGCCCCATCGCGACCAGGGTGAGCCGGTGGGGCGGCGCGCTGCCGCAGTACCTCCCTGGCCATCTGAACCGGATCGCCAGCGTGCGCCGGGCGCTGCCCGCGGGCCTCGCGCTCGCCGGCGCCGGCTACGACGGCGTCGGCATCCCGGCCTGCATCCGCTCCGGGGAGGCCGCCGCCGCCGCGGTGCTGCGCGCCGCCCGGACGGCCCAGGGCAGTCCGGCCGATCCGGTGGGTCCGGCCGATCCGGTGGGTCCGGTGGGTCCGCTGGGTCCGGGAGTCTGAGGAACGACCCGGCCGACCGGTCCGGTCGGTGCGGGGTGATGGAGGAGACGGGTATGCCGGAGTCCACGAAGTCCGTTCAGGAGCTCAACGCCGAGCTCCTCTACACCGGGTGGTCGGTCTTCGCCGCCGACCGCCCGCTGCCCGCCGATCGGACCCCTCTGATCGACGAGGCCGACGCCCTGCTCGAGGGGGCCCTGGCGAAGGACGTCTACACCCGCGGAACGTACGAGATCTCGGGCTACCGGGCCGACGCGGACCTGATGGTCTGGTGGACCAGCCCGGATCCCGACCTGCTGCAGGAGACCTACCAGCGGTTCCGCCAGACGGCGCTGGGCGGCCACCTGCGGCCCGTGTGGTCGGCGGTGGGGCTGCACCGCCCCGCGGAGTTCAACCGCAACCACATCCCGGCGTTCGTCCGCCGGGAGGACCCGCGCGGGTACATCTGCGTCTATCCGTTCAACCGGTCCCTGGAGTGGTATCTGCTGCCGGACTACGAGCGGCGCGGGCTGCTCGCCGAGCACGGGATCATGGGCCGCGAGTTCGAGGACGTCCGGGCCAACACGGTCGCCGCGTTCGGCCTGGGCGACTATGAGTGGCTGCTCGCGTTCGAGGCCGACGAGCTGCACCGCATCGTCGACTGCATCCGCCATCTGCGCGGAAGCGCCACCCGCCGGCACACCCGGCTGGAGACCCCGTTCTACAGCGGCGCCCGCAAGTCCCTCGCTGACATCGTCGCCGCCCTGCCCTGACCGGTAGCGGGCGCGCTGTGTCGCTCGCACGGCTCCGCTGCATGGTCGCGCGCCGCACGGCCCCCGGTGCGGAGGCTCGGCACAGAGCCGCGCCGCATGGCCCCGCCGGCATGGCCCCGCCGCACGGTCACGCGGCTGGTCGCGCCGCATGGCCCCGTGGCTGAGCCCGGTCGCGCGGCCTGCCGCCTACCTGGCCCGCGGCGCGCCCTGCCGCCTACCTGGCCCGCGGCGCGCGCCGCCAGCCGGCCGACACTCGCAGCCGGCGCCTGCCTGGGCGCCCCCACCCGTCCGGCAGGCGCCGGCCGTCCCGTTTCCGTGCCCTCCAGCGTCGCGCAGGCGCGAGCCGGATCGCACAGTTCCCACCCCGACGGCGCCCGTACGGGCCGGGCAGCCGACGGCTCTCCGGCCGAAGCCGAAGAGCCATAACGCACAGTAGCAGTCTAGCCGCTTCCTGTATACGCAGCGTGCGGCCGGCGCGTGCTGTCCGGAATATCGGTATCCACCATTGAACGCGGGAATTTCGCTACGGCGGGTTACCGGCGATCGACGTCATCTCTGCTACCTTGAGTCGCCACAAACGGACGGATGACGCCGCCGCAACGGTCGGCGGTCACGGCCCCGCCCCGCACCTGCTCCGCGGGCCCCTGGCAGATCGGCTGAGGAGAGCCGGTAACGTTGCTCGTGACCAGGAGTGCCGGCCGTGTCGGTGGCCGACGGTCCGGTTCGTTCCGGTGTGCACCCCGGCGCAACGCCGGGCAGTGCGCGAACAGCCGGCCCGCCGTCCGTGGTGGCCCACAGTCAGTGGCGGGGGAAGATCGCTGGAGGTCCGGTCGATGCATCACCGATGGTTGAGCTCTCGGCCGTCCAAGCGAGGCATACCGCGAACCGCGACAGGATGGGGTCGACCCGAACCACACCCGAGATCCGACGCGCTGTGGCGACCACGGAACGGTCGACGATCGGCGCAGTGCGGGGCATCTTCATGACCGCCACCATCCGACCCGGACGGACGACTCGTACAATTCGGGCGATCCGTATATTTCGGTCAATTGTCGCGATAGAGGCGACGGCGTGGCGCTCCCGCGGACCACGTCCTTGTGGCGGACCGGCTGGGCGGCGTCGTCCCGCGGGTCACGCTCCTGGGGAGGGGCACGCGTGACGGAGACGATGTCGGGGGACGCCCGCGCCTCCGCCGGGTCGAACTTCGTCTCGCGATCCCGGCCCGGCGCGGCGCCCTACCCGCCGCAGACCCGGCCCGGGGCCGCCGGACCGTCGAGCCCCTCCGGACCGACCCCGGGCGGGCAGCCCGGCTGGACCGGGACCGGTGGCCGCCACAGCGTCGCTCGCGCACACTCGGTCGCGGCGCTCGAGAACGTGGCCTACCGGGCGCAGGTCAGCTGGGAGCGCCGCTACGTGCGGCTGCTGATCCTGTTCGACGCGGCGGCCTGCGTGGTCGCCGCCGGGCTGGCGTTCTTCGTGCGGTTCGGCGACCTCGTCGACTTCGAGACCAAGCCGGTGTCGATCAAGCCGTACATCCTGATGACGGTGCTGCTGCCGCTGGCGTGGGTGCTCGCCATGTCGCTGAACCGGGCCTACGAGACCCGGTTCCTCGGCGGCGGGTCGGAGGAGTTCCGCCGGGTGGTCAACGCCGCGGCCAGGTTCACGGCCGCGCTCGCCATCATCTCGTATGCGACCAAGGCCGAGATCGCCCGCAGCTACGTCCTCATCGCGTTCCCCGCGGCGACCCTGCTGTCGGTGGCCGGCCGGGTCATCGGGCGCGGCATCCTGCACCGGATGCGCCGCGCCGGGCGCTGCCTGCACCGGGTCCTCGTGGTCGGGGCCGGCGAGTCCGCCGCCACCCTGGTCCGCCTCGCCCAGCGCGACCCGACCTCCGGCTGGTCCGTGGTCGGCGTCGTGCTCGACCGCTCGCCGGGCCGACACAGCCACGACCGGCCGGAGCGCAGCGGGTTCGACCTGCTCGGGGTGCCGATCGTGGGCACCTCGGAGACTTTGCACACCGCCATCACCGCCACCCATGCCACCACCGTCGCGATCTGCCCACAGATGGACGGCGAGACCTTGCGCCGGGTGCTGTGGACGCTCGAGGGCAGCGACGTCGACGTGCTGGTCTCCTCGGCGCTGACCGACGTGACCGGCCCGCGGATCTCGATCCGCCCGGTGGCCGGGCTGCCCCTGCTGCACATCGAGGAGCCGGAGCTCAGC
Organism: Frankia torreyi; assembly: GCF_000948395.1. Lineage (GTDB taxonomy): Bacteria > Actinomycetota > Actinomycetes > Frankiales > Frankiaceae > Frankia > Frankia torreyi. The sequence continues at coordinate 15,253 of NZ_JYFN01000004.1, forward strand.
GGGACCCGCCGGGTCATGAAGGGCGTGTTCGACCGCTGCGTCGCGGGCACGGTGATCCTGCTGTTCCTGCCGGTCCTGCTCGGCCTCGGGATCGCGGTCCGACTGACCAGCCGCGGCCCGGCGCTGTTCAAGCAGACCCGGGTCGGCCGGGGCGGCGAGCACTTCACGATGTTCAAGTTCCGGTCCATGTACGTGGACGCGGAGGCGCGCAAGGCCGAGCTGGAGTCGCGCAACGAGCGGGCCGAGGGCCTGCTGTTCAAGATGCGCGACGACCCGCGGGTCACGCGGGTCGGGAAGTTCCTGCGCAAGTGGTCGCTCGACGAGCTGCCACAGTTGATCAACGTGCTCAACGGCAGCATGTCGCTGGTCGGGCCGCGCCCGCCGCTGCCCTCGGAGGTCGCCCGCTACGAGGACGACGTGCACCGCCGGCTGATGGTGAAGCCCGGCCTGACCGGCCTGTGGCAGATCAGTGGGCGCTCGGACCTGGAGTGGGACGAGTCGGTCCGCCTCGACCTGCGCTACGTGGAGAACTGGTCGCTGGCGATGGACTTCGTTATTCTCTGGCGGACCGTCTTCGCCGTCCTGCGTCGCGAAGGCGCCTACTGACCCCGGCCTGACCGGCTACCCGGCCTGACCGGCTACGCGGGGGCGAGCCAGCCGGCGACGCGCAGATGATCGAGGATGCGGTCGACGGCCTCGTCTCCCGACAACTGCGCGGTGTTCACCGTGACGTCGGCATCGGCCGGTTCCTCGTACGGGTCCGACACTCCGGTGAACGCGGGGATGACGCCGGCCCGGGCCTTGGCATACAGGCCCTTGCGGTCGCGCGCCTCGCAGACCTCGAGCGGCGTCGAGACGTGGATCAGGACGAAGCCGCCGCCGGCCGCGTGGACCATCTCGCGGACCTGCGTGCGAACCTCCGCGTAGGGGGCGATCGGCGCACAGACCGCGGTGCCGCCCGCCCCGGCCACCTGCGCGGCGACGAACCCGATGCGGCGCACGTTGGTGTCCCGGTCGGCGCGGGAGAAGCCCAGGCCCTGGGACAGGTGGGTACGCACGACGTCCCCGTCGAGCAGGGTGATCCGCCGTCCGCCCTGCTCGAGCAGCCGGCAGACCAGCAGCCCGGCCAGGGTCGACTTGCCGGAACCGGACAGCCCCGTGAAGAAGATGGTCAGCCCGCGCTGGGACCGCGGGGGGATCGCCCGGGCGAGTTCCGCGGCCACCGCGGGCGGGGTCAGCTCGGCGGGGATCGGCCCCCCGGCGTCGAGCAGTGAGGCCAGCTCCTGGCGGCCGGGCGCGCCGATGGCCGGGCCGATCAGGCTGCCGGACAGGCCGTAGCTGCTGGCCATGTGCGCGCGCTGGGCGGTGAGCCGGGCCAGCCCCTCGGCGTCCCCGTTCGTCGGCGACGCCCCGCCCGCGGCGCCGCTGTCCGGCTCGAGCGGAATGCCCGCCGGTGACAGGCCGGCGGGGGACAGGGCCGCCGGTTCGAAGCCCGCCGGTTCGAAGCCGGCCGGGCCGGGGGCCAGCGGATGGCGCGCGCCGCCGGCGGGTGGCAGGACCGTCGCGCTCATCCCGGGCTCCCGGGGGGTGGCCAGCAGCGACGAGGGGACGGCCGGGACGAGGACCAGCAGGCTGCGGTGGCGCGGCCGGTGGTCGTCGGCGCCCGGGCGGCGGTAGGGGTCGGGCGCCGGCTCGTGCCGGCGGCCCGCGGCGCCCGCCGCGATGGCGTCGGAGGCCACCGCCTCGGAGGCCAGGGTCGCCTCGCTCGGGCGCAGCGGCGCGTCCACGGCGTCCAGCGCGGCCTGCAGGCAGCGGACCCGCAGATGATGCCCGGCGTCCGCCGGGTCGGCGCCGCCCACCGGGGCGAGCACCACGCACCGCTTGCCCTGCCGGGTCAGGGCCCGGATGCGCCCCACGTCCGCGGTGTGCAGCAGGCCGTCGGCCCAGACCGCCCACGCCGCCCCGGCTCCCACCTGCGGACCGGTCCAACCGCGGGCGCGCAGCTCGGCGCGGAGCTGGTCCGGGGTCAGCCGCAGCGCGGGGTGGTCCGGGTGGTGCGGCAGGCGCACCCCGTCCAGCGTGCCGACCAGGCGCACGGTGGACCCGGCCGGGGCCGGGAGCAGCGTGCGCAGGTGCAGGGCGGCGATCATCACCCCCTCCGGGTCGCGCAGGGCGACGGTGGCCCCCGCCGCCAGCGGCTCGGCGTCGGCGGCCGAGACGGCGAGGATCGGCACCGGCACGCCGGCCAGCTCGTCCTCCGCCGGGTAGCCGGGGTTCGGGCCGAAGGCGCCGACGAGCAGCAGCTCCAGCTCGGCGAGCTGCAGCGGCGTCAGGGTAAGCGACGGCCAGCCGAGCGAGGCCGTCGTCAGCTCCGCGGCGCGGTCCGAGGTCACCAGGGACAGCAGGGGATCGTCGGCGGCGGGCCCGTGGGCCGGGCCGGCGGCGCCCACGGCGCCCGGCTTCGGGAGGCGGTCGGGATCGGGATCCGGATGAGAGGTGGCACTCACACCCGCGACCGTAACGGGTGACAGACTCCGTCCCGATGAACACCGACGACACCCGCCGGCCGGCCACCGTCCCCGTCGACATCGCGACAGACGAACTCGACGACGACGTCCTGGCCCGGCGACTGGCCACGGATGCCGGCAAACTGCTGCTCAGAATCCGGGAGGAGGTCGGGTTCGCGGAGCCCGCCACCCTGCGCGACGCCGGCGACGCGCGTTCCCATCAGCTGCTGACCCGGGCGCTGACCCGCCACCGTCCGCAGGACGCGGTGCTGTCCGAGGAGGGCGTCGACGACCCGGCCCGGCTGTCCGCCGAGCGGGTCTGGATCGTCGACCCGCTCGACGGCACCCGCGAGTTCGCCGAACCCGGCCGGTCGGACTGGGCGGTGCACGTCGCGTTGTGGCGCGCCGGCGAGCTCATCGCCGGCGCGGTCGCCCTGCCGGCGCTGAACGTGACGCTGTCGGCCGGCGGCGATCCCCCGGCCGCGGCCCGGCCCGCCGCGGCGCGCCCGCCGCGGATCGTCGCCAGCCGCACCAGGGCGCCCCGTATCGTCGGGGAGGTCGCCGAAGCTCTGGGCGCCAGCATCGTCCCGATGGGGTCGGCCGGGGCGAAGGCCGCCGCGGTCATCCGCGGCCAGGCGGAGATCTACCTGCACGCCGGCGGGCAGTACGAGTGGGATTCGGCGGCCCCGGTGGCGGTCGCGCGGGCGGCGGGTCTGCATACCAGCCGCCTCGACGGCACCCCGCTGCGGTACAACCAGCCCGACCTGTTGCTGCCCGACCTGGTCATCTGCGAGGCGACCCTGGCCCCGGCGGTGCTCGCGGCGATTCAGGCGGCAGATCCGCAGCGGTAGGACCACGCCCGGTGGCCGCCCGACGTTGCGGGCGGCGTGGCCGGACGCAGACCGCGACCGTCGGGTGCCCATCGTGCGACACGTGTGTCGCGATGGGGGAATTGGGTCGCGGGTGAGCCGGTTAACGTCGACGAAACCGCCGGTGGGAGGGCGGGTCGGCTACTTTGGACTGATACATCGGCGAGACGAGGGGTTTTCGCGTGCCTGTCACGGGTTACGAGCTCACCCACCTGCAGATGCTCGAGGCCGAGGCCATCCACATCTTCCGTGAGGTGGCGGCCGAGTTCGAACGTCCCGCGCTGCTGTTCAGCGGCGGGAAGGACTCGATCGTCATGCTGCGGGTGGCCGAGAAGGCGTTCTGGCCCGCGAAGCTGCCCTTCCCGCTGTTGCACATCGACACCGGCCACAACTTCGACGAGGTCCTGGAGTTCCGGGACCGCCGCGCGGCCGAGCTCGGCGCCCGCCTCGTGGTCGGCTCCGTGCAGGCGGCGATCGACGCCGGTGAGCTCACCGAGGACACCCGGCCCGGGGCCTCCCGCAACCAGCTCCAGACGCCGGTGCTGCTCGACTCGATCACCGACAACCGGTTCGACGCGGTGTTCGGTGGCGCCCGCCGCGACGAGGAGAAGGCCCGCGCCAAGGAGCGGGTGTACTCCTTCCGGGACGAGTTCGGCCAGTGGGATCCCAAGAACCAGCGCCCCGAGCTGTGGTCGCTGTACAACGGCCGGCATCGCCCCGGCGAGCACATCCGGGTCTTCCCGCTGTCGAACTGGACCGAGCTGGACATCTGGCGCTACATCGCCCAGGAGCGCCTGGAGATCCCCTCGATCTACTATGCGCACAGCCGCGAGACCTTCGAGCGTGACGGCATGCTGCTCGCGGTCACCCCACTGACCCAGCCGCGCGCCGGTGAGGCCGTGGTTCCCCGCCAGGTCCGCTACCGCACGGTTGGTGACATCACCTGCACCGGCGCGGTCGAGTCGACCGCGGCGACCGTCGACGAGGTCATCGCCGAGGTCGCGGCGACGCGGATCACCGAGCGGGGTGCGACCCGGGCCGACGACCGGGTCAGCGAAGCGGCGATGGAGGACCGGAAGCGGGAGGGGTACTTCTGATGGCCGAGCTGCTGCGCGTCGCGACCGCGGGGTCGGTCGACGACGGGAAGTCGACGTTGATCGGCCGGCTCCTCTACGACACGAAGTCGCTGTTCACCGACCAGCTCGCCGCCGTCGAGCGGACCAGCCGGGAGCGCGGCGACGGCTACGTCGACCTCGCGCTGCTCACCGACGGCCTGCGGGCCGAGCGGGAGCAGGGCATCACCATCGACGTCGCCTACCGCTACTTCGCCACCCCACGGCGATCGTTCATCCTCGCGGACACCCCGGGGCACGTGCAGTACACCCGCAACATGGTCACCGGTGCCTCGACCGCCGACCTCGCGTTGCTGCTCGTGGACGCACGCAAGGGCATCGTCGAACAGACCTGCCGGCACGCGTTCCTGGCCTCCCTGCTGCGGGTGCCCCATCTTGTGCTCTGCGTGAACAAGATGGACCTCGTCGACTTCGACCGGGAGGTCTTCGAGCAGATCAAGGAGGATTTCCGGCGCTTCGCGGCGAAGCTGGAGATCGTCGACGTCGCCACGATCCCGGTGTCCGCACTGACCGGTGACAACGTGGTGTCCCGTTCGCCGAGCACGCCCTGGTACGACGGCAGCTCGCTGCTGCACCACCTGGAGGAGCTGCACATCGCCTCCGACCGCAACCTGATCGACGTGCGGTTCCCGGTGCAGTGGGTGGTCCGGCCGCGCAGCGAGGAGCTGCACGACTACCGCGGCTACGCCGGGCAGGTCGCCGGCGGCGTGCTCAAGCCCGGCGACGACGTCATCGTGCTGCCGTCCGGGCTGACCTCGCGGGTCGCCGGGATCGACACCTACGACGGGCCGGTCGAGGAGGCGTTTCCCCCGATGTCGGTCATCGTCCGGCTGGAGGACGACCTCGACGTCTCCCGCGGGGACCTGATCGCCCGGCCGAACAACCAGCCGACGGTCGGGCAGGACCTCAACCTGATGGTGTCCTGGATGGTCGATGCGCCGCTGCGCCGCCGGGCCCGGGTCGGGATCAAGCACACCACCCGATCGGTGCGGGCGATGGTCACCGACGTCTGCTACCGCGTCGACATCGACACGCTGCACCGTGACGAGAGCGTCGAGACGCTGGGCCTCAACGACATCGGCCGGATCGCGCTGCGGACAACCACGCCGCTGTGCTACGACCCGTACCGCCGCAACCGCAACACGGGCAGCGTGCTGCTCATCGACGAGGCGACCGGAACCACCCTTGGTGCCGGAATGATCCTCTAGCGGTACCCGGCCCGCCGCAGCGACCCGGCGGGGCGCATGGGGCAGTTCGGATCGTCATCCGCTCGGCCGCAGCGCCTCGTCCGGCGGGACCCGCGTCTCGCCGAGCGCGGCCGCCCCGGCCAGGACGGGCAGCCGGTCGTTGTTGGCGACCAGCGCCGGACTTTCCAGCCAGGCGAGGTAGGCGCCCCGTTGCGCCGGCGTCATCGCCGCGCTCGGTCGGGGATCGCCGGTGGCGTCGAGGAAATCCGTCGTCGGACCGGTGATGTAGCCGTCGACACGCGGATCTCCGGTGTACACCCGCCGCCGCCCGTCGCTGTCGGTCACCGTGATCGGCCGCAGCGGATCCTCGCCACGGCGCGCCCAGAGCTGGCGGGCGCTCGCCTCGTAGGCCGCGGCCCACCCCGAGCCGAGCCGAGAGGCCTCCCGCAGCCGGGCGAGGATCCACGCCGGCCGGGTGGTGGACACATCGCGGTAGCGCTGCCGGACGAGGGCCTCGACCATGTCCACCGTGATCCCGACGCCGAGATGGGTGAACGTGGCGACCGGATCCGTCGGGTCGATCGACGTGACCACCGTGCCGAGCAGGTCGAGGATCACCGCCTGCCGCCGGCGATGGGCGGACCCGGCGTCGGCGTGTTCGCGCAGCACCGCGTCGGCGGCGTCGCCGAGGGCGTCGGTGAAGAACGCCTGCGCCCGGGCACCCCGCAGGTAGCCCAGTGCCCGCGGGCTCGACGGGTAGCCGCCGGCCCCGGCGTTCCAGCCCCGCGTGCGCCCCGCCACCCGCTCGTCGACACCGATCGCGTAGGCCGCGGCGTCCCGCCCGAGCATCCCGGCGAGCGCACCGCCGCGCAGGCTTTCCCGCAGCAGCGCCCGCCACGCCGCGACCGGGACCTGCCGGGCGGCGGATGCCGTCGTCGCCGGGGAGACCGGCCCGGGGACGACCGCCGTCACCGCGTCGTACATCTCCTCCAGGTAGGTGTGCAGCGCGGGGACGAAGGCAGCGCGCAGGTGCGGCGGCAGGGCCGGGCCGTCGGCGGCGTGCACGGCCCCGGCGAGGCGGGCGACGAAGTCCGCCGAGCCGCGCGGATCCGCCCGCCGCGCCGCCGGGCCGCCGGCCGCGGCGAGCAGCCCGGACCACGCTCGCGCGGTCGCGTCGTCGAGACCGACCGCCACCGGCAGATCCAGGTCCGCGACCGCGGCGCCAGCCAGAACCGCCTTGACGTACCGGGTGGCGAACCGGGCCGCCAGCCCCGGTTCACCGGCGATCGCCGCCAGCAACGCGACCCGGTAGCCTCGGTCCGCCGTCGCGTTGCGCAGCACACCCGCCACCTGACCGTCCGCCGGCGCCCGCCGAACCGCCGGCCCGGACCCCGGGCCGAAGGCCAGCCGGCCCAGCCGGTCGAGCAGCGCGCCGTCGATGCGGCCGGCCGTCAGCAGCGGTGTCAGCAGCACGGTCTCGGCACGGTCGTGACGTCCCCGGGTGTTGAACCGGCCCAGCCAGGAGTCGTCGAGCGTCCGGCCGCGGCTGTAGGCGGCGAAGGTTCGGCCGAGAATCTCCTCGGCGTCGCGCCGGTTCACCCCGGACGGTGGTGCCGGCCGGTTGACCATCGGCCCGCGGGAGCGTCCCGCCACCCCGGCGAGCAGGCGCGCGAGCCCGGCCGGCCCGAGCGCGTCGTAGAAGCCGGCGACGAAGTCGGGGTCGCGGCCTCGCGTGCGCAGCGCGCTCACCGCCTCCCGCAGGCTGGCCGCGGGTGCGTCGCCGCCTCCCGGCGCGTGGCCGCCCGGTGATCCCAGCCGCCGCCCGGCGCCGGCACCGTTGGCGCGGGCCGGACGTCCCGCCGACCCGGCGGGACGGCCGGCCGCGTCGTCCGCTCCCGCCGGGCTGCCGCCGGACAGCAGCGAGCGGGCCGCGGTCCGACCCGCGGCGCGTGCCGCCGGTCCACCGCCTGCGACGGGGACGGCTCCGAAACCGGCAGCGGTGTCCGCCCCGGGACCAGCCCCATCGCTGGGACGGGCTCCATCGTCGGCATCGGCGTCGGCGTCGGCGTCGGAATCGGGACGGATGACGGCCCCGTGGAGGGATCCCGTGGCTATGACGGGTTGGGCGGCAGGACCGGGTTGGGTGGCGAGGCCGGGGTGGTTGTCCAGGAGCGACCGGGAGTGCTGCACGGCCGGCGCGATGATGGCCGCCGAGGGCAGGAGCGACCGCCCCGCGTCGTCGGCGCCCTCGGCCAGCGCGAGCCGGCGGCGCAGCATCGCGGCGTCGGCGTCGAGCTCGTCGCCGAGCCGGGCCAGCCGTGCCGCCCAGCCAGCCGGGCCGCCGACCTGCGCCAGGGCGTGGGCGACGATCCGCGCGCCGGTGTGCAGGGCTTCGCCGGCGGACCGTACCGCGGCCGCGAGTGTGTGCAGCCGGGCGGGATCGAAGGCCACCCGGTTGCCGCCCGTACCGTGCCCGGAGGAATGGCCCGCGGCGAGGTGAACGGGATCACCGAAGCTCGGCACGGCGTCAGCCGATCGCCCGTGGCGGGGCGCCGGGCGCCGTCGACGGCCCGGCCGGGCCCGAGCTGGCCTGCTCGCAGACCAGCAGGCAGCGGTCGAGCAGAGCGGTCGCCTCGGCGGTGAGATGCCGAACCCGGCCGGCCCACTGCTGCGCCGCCCGGCCGTCCCACGCGCCGGCACCGGCGGCCGCGACCCGGTCCAGGGCGGTCATGATGTCCCGCCGGGTGCGCGCCACCGCACCGGCCGCCGTCGTCCGGGCTCCATCGAAGATCGTCATCCGCACACCACCGCCGTCGGGGTCAGGTTCGGTGCGGCGACGCTAACAACTCGCCGACGGGTCGCGCTGATCGTCCTTGGATCCTGTGGATGACGGCTGTGGGAACCGCCGACCTGTGGATAAAGCGGGTGCCACCCCGACCCCGCTATCTCGACCGGGCGCGGACGGGCCCGGCGCGGGGCGGCCTCAGCGCTGGTAGCGCAGGAAGAGATTGCCGTCCTCGGCGAGCACCTGGACCAGCCGCATCGTGGCCGGCTCGGGCCATGGCGGGCCCTCCACGATGCCCATGCGGCCGGGGCCGGCGAGCATCGGCGCCACGGTCAGGCACAGCTCGTCGAGCAGACCGGCGCCGGCAAGCTGGGCGTGCAGCAGCGGCCCGCCCTCCGTGAGCACCCGGGTCATCCCCCGTTCGGCCAGGGCTGCGAGGGCCGCCGCCGGGTCGACGGTCGTGTCGCCGCAGAGGACGACCTCGGCGACCGCCGCGAGCGCCTGCCGCTTGGCCGGGGGAGCAGCGTCGCAGGTGAGGATGATGGGCCGGACCTCGGCGTCGAACAGCCGGGCGCCGGGATCGAGGCCCGCGGTCGCGGTGACCACGGCGATCGGGGGGACGGCGGCGAGCCCCACGGCCTGCCGCCGGTCCCGCCGTTCGGGCGGGACGATCACCGGCCCGTAGTTCTCGTGGCGTGCGGTGCCGGCGCCGACGAGCACCACGTCGCTGAGCCAGCGCAGCAGCCGGAAGACCTGCCTGTCCGCCTCGCCGCCCAGCGGGCCGGACCGCCCACCCACCTCCGCGGCGCCGTCGACGGAGCTGACGAAGTTCGCCCGGACGTAGCTGGTCTGCCCGGCTGCGGGCGGATAGGCGTAGGCCTCGTCGAGATCGACCTCGGCCGCCTTCGCCACGACCTCGTCGCCGGCGGCGGCGGCGGGATCGTCCGCTCCGGCGCCGGCGGCCTCCGGCGTCGTCGGCGCCGCGACCGGCGCGGGCGTGCCTGGGCTGTCGGCGGGGCCGGGAACCGGGAGGATGCGTCGCACCGAGCCGACTGTAGCCGGTCGGCGAGGGGTCACCCGGCTCGTCCCGTCCCGCGACATACGGCCATCCAGCCTGTTCGCACTGCCCCGACCGGCGGCTCTGCGACCCGTGCGCACGGCGGCTCTGCGACCCGTGCGCATAGCCCCGACGGGCGGCTGTGCGACCCCCGTGCGCACTGTCTCGACCGGCCGGGCACTGTGAGTTCGGTCCCGGCTGCGCACGGCGGGCGGCCCGCCCCGACCTGCTCCGTAGGCTGGCGTGGTGGTGCAGCGCCTCGTCGACCGCCAGCCGCAGCCGCGACCCGACGATCTGGTCGCCGCGCTCGTCCCACCGCCGCGCTTCGACGCCGTCCGCTTTGCCGGCTACCTGCCCGACCCCGCGGAACCGAGCCAAAGCGCCGCGGTCACCGCCCTGTCCGTGTTCGCCGGCCGGGTGAACGCGGCCCCCGGTGGGGGTGGCGGCTCCGTCGGCGGGGCCCGGAGCGGCTGGTCGGGGCTGTTCGGCCGCGGCGCCCGTGGAGCCCGGTCGGGTGGTGCGGCCCGCGGGGCGGGAGTGGCCCGGCCGGGGGTGTACCTCGACGGCGGGTTCGGCGTCGGCAAGACGCACCTGCTCGCCTCGCTGTGGCACGCGGTGGCGGGCCCGAAGGCCTACGGCACGTTCGTCGAACTCACCTCGCTGGTGGGAGCGCTCGGCTTCGCGGCGACCGTGCGCGCCCTCGGCGGGATGCGGCTGCTCGCCATCGACGAGTTCGAACTCGACGATCCGGGCGACACGGTGCTCGTGTCGACCCTGCTGACCCGCCTCGCCGACGCCGGCGTCGCGCTGGCCGCGACGAGCAACACCCAGCCGGAGGATCTCGGCGCCGGCCGGTTCGCCGCGGCCGACTTCCTGCGCGAGATCCAGGGCCTGGCCGCCCGCTTCGACGTCCTGCGCGTCGACGGCACCGATTATCGGCACCGAGGACTGCCGCCCCCGCCCCCGCCCTGCGCCGACGGCGAGGTCGCGGCGCTCGCCGCCGCCCACGAGGGGGCCAGCGAGGACGGGTTCGCGGCGCTGTGCGCGCATCTCGCCGGGCTGCACCCGTCCCGCTACGGGGCGCTCGTCGACGGGGTGCGGCTGGTCGCGTTGCACGGCGTGGCGCCGGTCGCCGACCAGGCCGTGGCGCTGCGGGTCGTGGTGCTCGCCGATCGGCTCTACGACCGGTCGATTCCGGTCGTCGCCTCGGGCGTCGGACTGGAGGAGCTGTTCGGCGCGGAGCTGCTCGCCGGGCCGCATCGCAAGAAGTACCAGCGGGCGGTGTCGCGCCTTGCCGCGCTCGCCCGCGACGGCGCCCGCCTCATCGCCGCCGCCTGAGCGCACCGGGCGCACCGACCGCACGCCCGCGTCCGGCGCGTCCGGTGCGCTCCCCTGGACTGACTGGTCGGATCCACCCGCAGCTTCGGCCTGAGCCGGCTGCCCGCCGGGGCGGACGGACATCGGGGACCGGACCGCCGCGCTCGTCGGTGGACCCTGCGACGATGGACGCATGGGAACCTACGTCGTGCTGCTCGTCATGGTGTTGTTGGTGGGGCTGGCAGTGCTCGGCGGGCTGTATTTCCTGCTGTCCCGCGACCGCCTCCGACGATGACCGGCAGGCAGGCGATGACCGGCAGGCAGGCGATGACCGGCGGGCGGACGGCGGCGCCGTTCAGCCGGCGGGTGGCAGCAGGCGGGTGATGACGACGGACTCGCCGTCGAGCTCGACCCGGCCGGGCATGTAGGTGAAGCCGGGGGCCGAGGCCGCCGGCGCGTCGAACGGGACGCCGTCGAGCGGCACCGTCTGCCGCTGCGACGCCAGGTTGACGACGATCGCCACGTCCCCGCGCCGCACCACCAGCCAGCGGGCCTCCTCGTCGAAGGTGCACTCGACCGACGCCCAGGCCGGATCCGTCAGCGCCGGCAGCTTGCGGCGCAGCCCGATGAGCCGGCGGTGCCAGTCCAGCAGGCTGCCGTGGCCCGGGCGGGTCGGCTCGGACCAGTCCAGCTTCGACCGTTCGAACGTCGCCGGATCCTGCGGGTCGGGGACGTCGTCGGGTCCCCAGCCGTGCTCGGCGAACTCGGCGCGCCGCCCCTCCCGCACCGCGTCGCCGAGTCCGGGGGCGAGGTGGTCGGTGAAGTACTGCCAGGGGGTGTGCGCCCCCCATTCCTCGCCCATGAACAGCATCGGGGTCAGCGCCGAGGTGAGCAGCAGGGCCGCGCCGATCCGCAGCAGCCCGTCGCTGAGCTGCGCCGACGACCGGTCCCCCACCGCTCGGTTGCCGATCTGGTCGTGGTTCTGCAGGAAGGTGACGAACCGGTAGGCCGGCGTCGTCGGCGGCATCGGCCGGCCGTGGGAACGGCCGCGGAACGTCGAGTAGCCGCCCTCGTGCACGAAACCCTGCGTCAGCGCGTGGGCGAGCGTCGAGATCGACCCGAAGTCGACGTAGTAGCCCTGCCGTTCGCCGGACAGCGTCGCCCACAGCGCGTGGTGGGCGTCGTCGCACCACTGGCCGTCCAGGCCGTATCCGCCGGCCTCGGGCGCCACCACCAGTTTGGGGTCGTTGAGGTCGGACTCGGCGACGACGAACAGCGGCCGGCGCATCTGCGCCCCGAGCCGGTGCACCGACTCGGCGATCTCCTCGAGCAGGTGCAGCGCCCGGCTGTCCTGGAAGGCGTGCACGGCGTCCAGGCGCAGCCCGTCGCAGTGGAAGTCCCGCAGCCAGGACAGCGCGCTGTCGAGGATGAAGGCGCGGACCTCGTCCGACCCGGGCGCGTCGAGGTTGACCGCCGGCCCCCACGGGGTGATGTACCGGTCGGTGAAGTAGGGCCCGAACTGCCCCAGGTAGTTCCCGTCCGGGCCGAGGTGGTTGTAGACGACGTCCATGATCACGCCGATGCCGCGGGCGTGCGCCGCGTCGACGAACCGCTTCAGGCCCTCCGGGCCGCCGTAGGGCTCGTGCACGGCGAACAGGCCGACCCCGTCGTAGCCCCAGCCGTGGTGCCCCGGGAAGGCGTTGACCGGCAGCAGCTCGACGGCGTCGATGCCGAGCTCGGCGAGGTGGTCGAGCCTGCCGATCGCGGCGTCGAAGGTGCCCTCCGGGGTGAACGTCCCGACGTGCAGCTCGTAGAGCACGCTGCCGGCCAGCGCGATGCCCCGCCAGCTCGCGTCCGACCAGTGGAACGTCGCGTGGTCGACCAGCCGGGACCGGCCGTGCACTCCCGCCGGCTGCCAGACCGAGCGGGGATCGGGCAGCTCCTCGGTGCCCCCGTCGAGTACGAACGCGTAGTCCGTGCCGTGCTTCGCGGAGGGGACGTTCACCCACCACCAGCCCCGCCGCCCGGCGGACATCTCATGGGTGGCGTCGCCGGCGGAACCCGCCACGACCAGGCTGACCGTCTTCGCGTCCGGGGCCCACAGCCGGAAGGTGCTCATAGCTCCTGTCTACCTTCCGCCGCCGGCCGACATGCCGTGTCCGTGACAACGGCCCCCACCGAAGGTGCCCGCAGGACCCGGTTTCACCGGGCGGGACGGCCCCCTGTGACCGGTCTCATGGCAGCGGACACGCCAGGTGAGATCCGTGATCAGCGTCCAGGGGCGCGCGCCGCCCCGCCCCGTGCGGACGCTCGACGGTGGCGAAGGTCGATCCGGAGGAGGGGCCCGTTCGCGCCGGGTCAGGAGCGGGCGTCCGGGTCAGGAGCGGACGAGGAGGCTGACGGGGAAGTCGCGCAGCAGGCGCAGGACGTAGGCGGTGCCGCCGTCGTGCTTGCGGCCGGTCAACACGTCGGTCCAGCGGCCCTCGGGCAGGGGGATGGTCGTGTCGCGCCAGCCGCCGCCGCGGCGCAGGCCGAGGACCAGGCGGGGCACGACGGTGACCACCGACTCGGAGCGGGCGAAGGCGACCACGTTCTCCGCGGCCGAGCCGGACGCCCACAGCGGCCGGTAGGTGGCCCGGTCGCCGAACCACTCGGGGTGCTCGCGGCGGGTCCGTAGCGTCCGGGCGACGACGAGCAGCTTCGCGGCGCCGGAGTCGTCGAGCAGCGGCGGGCGCCGCGGCGCGCCGGTGTCCGCGCCCGGCTCGGCGCCGAGCTCGGCGAGCAGCTTCGTCCGGTCGCCGTAGTTCACCGGGCGGCGGTTGTCCGGATCGACCAGGGACAGATCCCACAGCTCCTGGCCCTGGTACACGTCCGGGACGCCGGGGACGGTGAGCTGGAGCAGCTTCTGGGCCAGCGAGTTCTGCCGGCCGAGCTCGACGAGGGTGCCGACGTAGCCGGTGAGCACGGCGAGGAACTCCTCGTCCTCCAGCACCGACTCGATGTAGTTCGTCAGCGCCGCCTCGTAGGCGGGGTCCTGGTCGGTCCAGCTCGTGTAGACCTTCGCCTCGCGGACGGCCTTGAGCATGTACTGGGTCGCCCGCTCGGTGGACAACGGCCAGGCGCCGACGAGGGTCTGCAGCAGGAAGTAGGCGGTGGACCGGTCCGGCCAGCCCTGCTCGGTGTCGCGGTGGCGCTCGCCGAGGCGGACCAGGCGGCCGGCCACCTCCGCCCAGCCGCGGGGGTCCTCCGAGAGGACGGCGAGGCGGGCGCGGACGTCCTCGGAGCGCTTCGTGTCGTGCGTGGACAGGGTGGTCATCGTCAGCGGCCAGCTGCGCTGCACGGTCAGGTTCGCCTCGTGGAACTCGGTGACGGCGCTGCGCGGATGCCCGGTGGTGAACGCCGGGAACCGCGCCGGGTCGCCGCCGACCTCGTTGAGAGCGATGAGCCGGGAGTAGCGGTAGAACGCGGTGTCCTCGATGCCCTTGGCCATCACCGGGCCGCAGGTCTGCTGGAAGCGCATGACGAACTCGGGCGGACCGCTCAGGGCCAGGTCTTCGATCAGGTCGACCTCGGTGGAGCGGCCGGGCAGGTAGGACCGGGCCTGCTCGCAGGCCCGCACCACGTGGCCGCGCGCCTCCAGGCTCGGGGTGCCGTCCGGACGGATGTAGGCCCGGTAGACGTCGAAGGCGGCCAGCACCTCGCACAGCGCCTCGCGCAGCCCGGTGCGGGTGAGGTCCGCGCGGGCCTCCCGGGCCTCGCCGAGGGCGAGCGCGGTCAGCCGGTCGACCTCGGGCTGCAGCACGCCGGCGAGCACGTCGAGCTTCGCGGCCCGGGCCTCGGCCTCGTAGTCGGGATCGGCGCGGGTGATCTCCTGGTAGAGCACGGCGAGGGGATGCCCGGCGACGGGATCGAGGAACAGCCGGGTCAGCCGGGCGATCCCCTCGTAGCCGGTGGTGCCGTCGCAGGCCCAGGTGTCCGGCAGATCCTCGTCGTGCTCCAGGATCTTCTCGACGACGGTCCACACCCCGCCGGAGGCGTCGGCCAGCCGCCGCAGGTAGCCCTCCGGGTCGGCCAGGCCGTCCGGGTGGTCGATCCGCAGCCCCTCGAACGTGCCCGCCCGGACCTGCTCGATGAGCAGCCGATGGGTGGCGGCGAAGACGTCGGGTTCCTCCTGGCGCAGCCCGGCGAGGGTGGTGATGTCGAAGAAGCGGCGGTAGTTCAGTTCGCTCGCGGCGACCCGCCACCAGCACAGCCGGTAGTACTGGGCGTCCAGGGTCGCGGCGACGTCGTCGGGGTCGGCGGTGCCGGGCGCGGTCGGCAGCACGTGGTCGTAGTAGACGACGACCCACGCGCCCTCGGTGTCCTGCTCGACGGAGATCTCCCCGGCGGCCAGGCAGTCCGCGAGGCCGGCGCCGAGGATCGGGACCAGCACCCGGCCCGGATTGTCGGGGGCGGCCCAGTCGATGTCGAACCAGGTGGCGTAGGGGGATTCGGGGCCCTCCCGCAGCACCGACCACCAGGCCGCGTTCGCCGCCTCCGGGGTGACGGACATGTGGTTCGGGACGACGTCGACGACGATCCCGAGGCCGGCCTTGCGGCACGCGGCGGCCAGCCGGCGCAGGCCGCCCGTCCCGCCGAGCTCGGGGTTGATCTGGCCGTGCTCGACGACGTCGTAGCCGTGCGTCGAGCCGGGGGCGGCCTCCAGCACCGGCGACAGGTACAGGTGCGACACGCCGAGCGCGGCCAGGTAGGGGACGACCACGGCCGCGTCGGTGAGGGAGAAGTCCAGGTTGAGCTGGAGCCGGTAGGTCGAGGTCGGGACCACTCGCTCGCCTCTGGAGCCGCCCGGCGGCGGGGCGGTCGGCTCAGTCGACACGGCGCAGCACGACCGTCGAACGGGCGTCGATCTCGATCGGGTCACCGGCCTTGACCACCTTGCCCACGTCGGTGGGGTCCAGGGCGGTGTGGGCCAGGGGGATGACCTCCAGGGTGGCGTCGATCTCCGCGGTGGACTTGCGGGTGTCGATGACCGTCTCCCAGGTCGCGCCGAAGCTCGGCGCCGGCACCCGGAAGGCGACCGGCTCGAAGTGGGCGTTGAAGTAGAGCAGGAAGGAGTTGTCAGTGATCGGCTGGCCGAGCGCGTCCGGGTCCGGGATGCCCTCCCCGTTGAGGTAGACGCCCAGGGAACGGGCCGTGCCGGACTCCCAGTCGGTGTCGGACATCTCGGATCCGTCCGGCCGCAGCCAGACGATGTCCTTCTTGGCCGGGTCGTCGCCCGCGGCCGGGTCGTCGCCCGCGGCGCCGCGGGCCGCGGCGCCCTGCCCGCGCAGGGAGATCCCCTGGAAGAACCGGCGGCGGCGGAAGATCGGGTGGTCCTTGCGGAGCCTGGACAGCAGGCCGACGAACTCGACCAGGTCCGCGTTGCGCTCGGCATCCGCCCAGTCCAGCCAGGAGATCGGGTTGTCCTGGCAGTAGGCGTTGTTGTTGCCGTGTTGGGTGCGCCCCATCTCGTCTCCGGCGACCAGCATCGGCACCCCCTGGGACAGCAGTAGCGTCGTGAGCAGGTTACGGGTTTGCGCGGTTCGCAGGGACAATACGTCCGGGTCGTCGCTCGGCCCCTCGACTCCGCAGTTCCAGGATCGGTTGTCGTCGGATCCGTCCCGGTTGTCCTCGCCGTTGGCCTCGTTGTGCTTCTCGTTGTACGAGACGAGGTCGCGCAGCGTGAACCCGTCGTGGGCGGTGATGAAGTTGATCGACGCCCAGGGGCGCCGCCCGCTGTTCTCGTACAGGTCGCTGGACCCGGTGAGCCGGGAGGCGAACTCGGCGATGCCGTGGTCCTGGCCACGCCAGAAGTCACGGACGGTGTCGCGGTACTTGCCGTTCCACTCCGTCCACAGCGGGGGGAAGTTCCCGACCTGGTAGCCGCCCTCGCCGAGGTCCCACGGCTCGGCGATCAGCTTGACCTGGGAGACGACCGGGTCCTGCTGGACCAGATCGAAGAACGACGACAGCCGGTCGACGTCGTAGAACTCCCGCGCCAGCGTCGCGGCCAGGTCGAAGCGGAAGCCGTCGACGTGCATGTCGGTCACCCAGTACCGCAGCGAGTCCATGATCAACTGCAGGACGTGGGGGTGGCGCACCCGCAGGCTGTTGCCGGTGCCCGTGTAGTCCATGTAGTAGCGGGGGTCGTCGTCCACGAGGCGGTAGTAGGCGGCGTTGTCGATGCCGCGGAAGCACAGCATCGGCCCCATGTGGTTGCCCTCGGCGGTGTGGTTGTAGACGACGTCGAGGATCACCTCGATCCCGGCCTCGTGCAGGTTCTTGACCATGCCCTTGAACTCCTGCACCTGCCGGCCGTGGCCGCCGGAGGCGGAGTAGCCGTTGTGCGGGGCGAGGAACGCGATCGAGTTGTAGCCCCAGTAGTTGCGCAGGTTCTTGCTGACCAGGTGCTCGTCGTGGACGAACTGGTGCACGGGCAGCAGCTCGATCGCGGTGACGCCGAGCTTGCGGTAGTGGTCGATCATCAGCGGGTGGGCGACGCCGGCGTAGGTGCCGCGGTACTCCTCGGGCAGCCCGGGATGGTTCTTGGTCAGCCCGCGGACGTGCGCCTCGTAGAACACCGACTCGTTGTAGGGCGTGCGCGGCGGACGGTCGCCGTTCCAGTCGAAGAACGGGCTGATCACGACCGACTTCATCATGTGCGGGCCGGAGTCGGCGTCGTTGACGCTGTCCGGGTCGCCGAAGGTGTACGGGAACACCGCCTGGTCCCAGGCGACCTCGCCGTCGACGGCCTTCGCGTACGGGTCGAGCAGCAGCTTGTGCGGGTTGCACCGGGTGCCGTGGGCGGGGTCGTAGGGGCCGTGGACCCGGTAGCCGTAGCGCTGCCCCGGCCCGACCGTGGGCAGGTACGCGTGCCAGACGAAGGCGTCGACCTCCTTGAGATCGACCTGCTCCTCCTTGCCCGTGTCGTCGAACAGGCAGAGCTGGACCCGGTCGGCGATCTCCGAGAAGAGCGCGAAATTCGTCCCCGACCCGTCATATGTGGCGCCCAGGGGATAAGGGCTGCCCGGCCATACCTGCGACATACGAACGAAGCCTACGGCCAGGACGGATGCTCTGATCCGGGGGCGCGCGAAATGTGAGGTCAGAGCTTCGCCGATCATTGAGGTTTCATTGATCGGCTGCTGACGGCCGGGCCTAGCATGGAGACATGGCCGACTGGGCGATCTGGGTCGTCGTCGCCGGCGCCCTGCTCGTCGGCGAGCTGTTCACGCTGGACCTGACGCTGGTGATGTTCTCGCTGGCGGCCCTGGTGGGCGCCGCCGTCGCGCTGCTGGGCGTCGATGCGGCCTGGCAGATCGTCGGGTTCGTCGTGGCGGCCGGTGGCTTCGGCCTCGGGCTGCGCCCGGTGGCCCGCCGGCACCTGCAACGCGCTCCCGAACTGCGCACCGGCGCGGAGGCGCTCGTGGGGGAGCGGGCGCTGGTGCTGGAACAGGTCAGTGGCGAGGGCGGCCGGGTGAAGATCAAGGGGGAGGTCTGGTCGGCCCGGTCGTACCCGACCACGACCGTGCTGGAGGTCGGCAGCCAGGCGCACGTCCTGCGCATCGACGGAGCGACAGCCATCGTGCACCGATTCGAGATCTGACCCCACGGCCCGGCGTTCCCGGCGTCGGCGGGGTCACGGAAAGGCCCGCGGGTCCGACTGGGAGGGGTACGTCATGGCAGGTGTCATCGTCGCCGTGGTGGTCGCGGCGGTAGTGCTGATCTTTCTGGCGCGGGCGGTGCGGATCGTGCCGCAGGCGCGGGCGATGGTGGTGGAACGCCTCGGCCGGTACCACCGCACCCTCACCCCGGGCCTCGCGATCGTGGTCCCCTTCGTCGACCGGGTGCGCGACCGCATCGACCTGCGTGAGCAGGTGGTCAGCTTCCCGCCGCAGCCGGTGATCACCGAGGACAACCTCGTCGTCGGGATCGACACGGTGATCTACTTCCAGGTCACCGATCCGCGGGCGGCCACCTACGAGATCGCCAACGTCATCCGCGCCATCGAGCAGCTCACCGTCACCACGCTTCGCAACGTCATCGGCGGGATGAACCTGGAGGCCACCCTCACCTCTCGCGACCAGATCAACGGTCAGCTACGCGGCGTGCTCGACGAGGCCACCGGCAAGTGGGGCATCCGGGTCAACCGGGTGGAGCTCAAGGCCATCGACCCGCCGCGTTCCATCCAGGACTCGATGGAGAAGCAGATGCGGGCCGAGCGGGATCGCCGCGCGGCGATCCTGACCGCCGAGGGCGTGAAGCAGAGCGAGATCCTGCGGGCCGAGGGGGAGAAGCAGGCGGCGATCCTACGGGCCGAGGGCGAGCGCGAGGCGCAGATCCTCACCGCCGAGGGCGAGGCGAAGGCCATCGGCACGGTGTTCCGGGCGATTCACGAGGGCGACGCCGACCAGAAGCTGCTGGCCTACCAGTATCTGCAGACGCTGCCGCAGATCGCCCAGGGCCAGGCGAGCAAGCTGTGGATCGTGCCGAGCGAGCTGACCGGCGCGCTCGGCGGCCTCGGCGGTCTGCTGGGCGCCGGCGGGTCGGCCACCGCCCAGGACGGCGCGCCCGCCCGCGGCGGGCCCAACGGGGCCGCGCCGCAGCGGCCGTATCCCGCGTCGGATTGACCCGCCCGGATGAACCATCCACGAGGCGGGGATGGTGGTTGCCCCGAACCGGCGTTCCGCCCAATTAGTCATACTTCCGGAGGGGGGTGGGGCTAGTCCGCCGAGCCGGACCATGGGACGATTTCAGCAAGCCATACGGGGGCGGGTCGACAGGCGCAGGGGAAGGCGTCCCTCGTCGACGGAGGTCCCGCGTGGTCGCAATGTCCTCGACAGCTCGTGAGCTGTCATCCGGCTCGTCGTCCTTCGCCGTGCCGGGCAAGCTGGCGGTGCTCGCCTGTCCGCCAGCCCTGTGCCCGCATCTGGAGTTCGGCGCGTCCGGCGTGTTGTCGTCGCCGGTGTCGCTGACCTGGACGGCGCAGCCCGGCATGCCCGGATTCCTGTTCGCCGGGCTGGAGTGGCGCGCGTCCCCGGGCACGGCGGGCCGGGTTGCCGGGGCCCTGCGCCGGCTCGGTCACATCACCTTCGAGACCGTCGAGGGGCCCTCGCCCGGGTGTGATGCCGAGCGCTATTCCTATACCCCCGATCTCGGCCTGCACCGGGCCGCGATCGCCGCCAACGGTGACGTGGTGGTCGGCGAAGCCGCCCTGCGGGCGTTGCTGGAACGGGGCGAGGCTCGCGAGACCCTCGCCCGCGGCCTGCACCGCCTGCTCGGGACGGCGTGGGACGACGTCCTCGAGCCGCTGCGCCGGGGCGCGCACGGGGCGCCGGTCACCTGGCTGCGGCGCACTGGCTGAGACCCGCGCAGACCGGCCCGCAGGCGTCCGGTCCTGCACCGGGTCGGGCGCGCGGCGCGGATGGTCCGAGCCCTGCGACGCATCGGCGCGGAGATGGTTGCGAGGGTGTGGTGAAGCCCACACCAGGGTAGCGCGGGTCTGACGGGCACATACCCCGGCGGTCGTGCGTTGTGGCTTGCGCACGACCACGCACAACCATTCTGGGAGTTATTCAGTGGCCACCGATTACGACACACCTCGTACGGCTGACATAGAGGACGCCTCCGAGCAGAGCCTCGAGGCCCTCAAGGCACGGCGGGCGGATGCGGCGGCTGATCTCGGTGACGATGTCGACCCGTTCGAGACCGAGCTCGGCCTGCCGGGTGCTGACCTGGCCGGAGAGGAACTGAACGTCCGGGTGCTTCCGCGGCAGGCTGACGAGTTCACCTGCACGCAGTGCTACCTCGTCCATCACCGTAGCCAGCTCGTGGACGAGCGCCGGATGATCTGCCGGGACTGCGCGGTCTGAGGAACCGCGTTCGGATGTTCCACCGCATGGCCTCTGGCGTGGGCTCACGACACGCCACGGCCGTGGCGGTGTCGCCCGCTGACCGCACGCCTAGACCTACCTGCCACGTCGACCACGTCAACCTGGCCGGCCAGGCACTGACCGATCAGCCACGCTCCCGACCGGGCTGGTGACGAGGCTGCCTCAGCCGACCAGCACGCCCGCGTCCCGCATCGCCTCCACGGCCCGCTCCTCGTCGCCCGGATGCAGGTTGACGAATCTGGTTCGGGCCAGCGGCAGCGTCACCGTCAGACCCAGCAGCCGCGCGTCCAGCGCGCTCTCCCGGACGCAGTGGTCGCCGGCCAGGCCGACGACGACGAGCGTCGACACCCCGAGTCGAGCAAGCCGTTCCCCGAGTACCGTCGCCGACCGGTGCCCCGAGGCCGGGTCGCGCACGGAGAAGGCGGAGTAGCCGTCGGCCCCGTCCACCCCCTTGCGGATCACCTCGCCCGACACGACCAGATCGGGATGGAAGCTCGCGCCGGCGGTTCCCGCCACGCAGTGCGGCGGCCAGACCCCGCCGTCGGTGACGAAGTGCGGGGTGCGCGCGGGATGCCAGTCCTGGCTGTAGAACACCGGGGATCCGGCGGCCACCGCAGCCGCCACCTCGGCGTTCACCCCCTCGACGATCTCCTCGCCGCCGGCCACGTAGAGGCTGCCCGCCGGGTCGGCGAAGTCGTTCTGGACGTCCACGACCAACAGGGCGATTCCCGGTCCGTAGCGTGCGGTCATCGCCGGGCCTCCCGTTGCTCCATGTACCGGTGCGATATGTCCCCACTGTCGCATCCCGACACGCCCGCGTCGATATCCCTGATCATGGCGTTCTGGCGGCCTAGGTTCGAGGGATGCGCAGCCGCGATTATGGCCGGGACGTCCTGGCGCCCGCCGCCCGGACCCGCCCGGCTCCGCCGCCGGAGGTGGAGCTCGAAGCCGATCTGGTGGTCGAGGAGGTCGCGACCGGCTTCTGCGGCGCCGTGGTCGGCACCGAGCACGGCGGGGTCACGCTGGAGGACCGGCACGGCGCCCGCCGGGTCTTCCCGCTCGAACCCGGGGCGTTCCTGCTGGAGGGGCGCCGGGTCACGCTCGTGCGGCCCCGCCGGGCGATGCCCGCCGCCCCGGCGCGCACCGCGTCCGGCTCGCTTGCCGTCGCCGGTCACCGGGCCCGCGTCGCCCGTGCCAGCCGCATCTACGTCGAGGGCGTGCACGATGCTGCCCTCGTCGAGCGGGTGTGGGGCGACGACCTGCGCATCGAGGGCGTGGTGGTGGAGAGCCTCGACGGGGTCGATGAGCTGCCGGGCGTGGTCGAGGCGTTCCGGCCGGGGCCCGGCCGGCGGTTGGGCGTCCTCGTCGACCATCTCGTCGCCGGCTCGAAGGAGAGCCGCATCGCGGCCGCCGTCGCCGGCGAGCACGTGCTGATCACCGGGCATCCCTACATCGACATCTGGCAGGCGGTGAAGCCGGCGTCGATCGGCATCCCGGCCTGGCCGAGGGTGCCCCGCGGTGAGCCGTGGAAGGAGGGGGTGTGCCGGGCGCTGGGCGTCGCCGAACCCGGCGACCTGTGGCGCCGGGTGCTTGCCTCGGTCGACAGCTACACCGACCTCGAGGTGGGCCTGCTGGGCGCCGTGGAGCGGTTGATCGACTTCGTCGCGGCCTGACGACACCCCGTACCGCCGCCGTACCGCCCCCGTACCGCCGCCCCGTTCGGGCGGGTTTCGGGCATTCGCATACGGTGAGTGCAGACGGGGCAGCTCGACTCCTCCGTAGGTGGGAGACACGATGCCGGTGTGGGTCAGGCCGTCGATGCTCGCCCAGATCGTCGGCGTGGTCGCCGTCGCCCTGGTGGCCGGGTTCGGCCTGCGGTTCGCGCTGACCGGCTCGGACCAGCACGGTGCCCCGGTCCCCAGACCCGCCGTCTCGCCCGCCGTCTCGCCCGTCGCCGACGGCCCATCGGCGCTCGCCGGCCGCACCGTCGTACTCGACCCGGGGCACAACGGCGGGAACAGCCGGGCGAGCGCGGCCATCAACCGACCGGTGCCCGCCGGGGGCTTCGACAAGGAGTGCGACACCGTCGGTGCGCAGACCGACGGCGGCTACCCGGAGCACGCCTTCACGTTCGATCTCGCCCAGCGAGCCGCCGCGATCCTGCGCTCCCGCGGCGCGCGGGTCGTGCTGACCCGGCCGGACGACGGCGGGGTGGGCCCGTGCATCGACGAGCGGGCGAAGATCGGCAACAGCGCCGGCGCGGCCGCGGTCGTCTCCATCCACGCTGACGGCGGGCCCGCCGAGGGGCGCGGCTTCCATGTGATCGCGCCCGCGCTGAGCCCCGACCGGGCCAACGCGGCGATCCTCGCCCCCTCCAGCCGGCTCGCCGGGACCCTGCGGTCGGCGTTCGGCCGCGCCACCGGCCAGCCGCTGGCCGACTACCTCGGCAAGGAGGGGATGACGATCCGGTCCGACCTTGGGGGGCTGAACCTCTCCCGCGTCCCGAAGGTGTTCCTCGAATGCGGGAACATGCGCAACCGGACTGACGCCGCGGAAATCGTCGATCCGGCCTGGCGGGCCCGGGCGGCGAGCGGCCTCGCCGACGGTGTGACTGCATTCCTCCTGGAAGCGGATTCACCGTCGGCGGCGCCGACCCGCTGACCCGGCTGGTCGCGGTCGTGCCGTAGCGGGGTGGCCTGTGCCGCAGCGGATCCGCGTGGGGGGCAATGATTTCGGAGCCGGCCGCGCGATCGCGTCGGGAACATGAAAACGGCCACTCCGAGGAGTGGCCGGCCGAAACAGATAAAACGCCGTTCTGCGGGGTGGGCGATACTGGGATTGAACCAGTGACCTCTACCGTGTCAAGGTAGCGCTCTCCCACTGAGCTAATCGCCCGCGATGGATCCAGAGGCGGAGGCGGGAATCGAACCCGCGTACAGGGCTTTGCAGGCCCTTGCCTAAACCACTCGGCCACTCCGCCGCGGGAGGCCGCTGGTACGGACCTCAAGCCCCTCTGTTCCCGAGCGGACGACGGGATTCGAACCCGCGACCCTCACCTTGGCAAGGTGATGCTCTACCAACTGAGCCACGTCCGCGCTGCACCGGGCGTTCTTGGCGGTGCAGGTAGCACTCTAGCGGACGAACGGCCCTCGCGTCGAATGGCCCGCCAGACGTCGCGGAGATGTTGCGTTGGGTCAAGGCGTCCCACGTGAACATCGGGTTTCGCCCACGGCACGTCCACCGCCCCGGTCGATGCTCGGGTTCGGCCCCCACCCGCGGCCCGCTGGGCGCTCGCTCGCCCGCGGTAGCCGTCGCGGCGCGCCGCGCGGGCGTGGACGAGTGCCTGCGGGGCAGGGGATCTGCGGCCGGGCGGGTCCGAGCGGGAGAGGCGGTGTCGATGGGGAGAGGCGGTGCCGGTCCGGGAAGGCGATCTCGGTCCGGGAAGGGGGGGTGCCGGTCCGGGAAGGGCGGTGCCGGTCGGGGAAGGGCGGTAACGTGATCGGAATGAGCCGGACGAACGTGGGCGCTCCGGAGTCGATCGTCCGCGGGTCCGTGGCGGTCCCGCGGTCCAGGCCCCCGTCCTACCTGCTCGCGGGCGACCGGCTCGCCACGGGCGTGGTGGAGATCAGCGACGATCCCGCGGTGCTGGAGCGCGGCGGCTTCTGGGCCGTGGTCGTCGATTTCGAGGGGGTGCTGCGGTGCGTCCGGTTCGCCGACGTGCGTCCGGCGCCCGCCGCCGGTGCCGCAGCGCTGCGCCGCGGCCCCTGGCACGGCCCGGACCCGCGGTCCTGGAGCACCAGCCTCGACCGCACCGCCTACGTGGCCGGCGCGACCACCATCCGGGAGCGCATCGCCGCCGGTGACGTCTACGAGGTCAACCTCTGCCGGCTGCTGTCCGCGCCGCTGCCCCCGGCCGGCCCCGGCGGCGAGCCGGTCGAACCCGACCCCGCCGCGCTCGCCGCGGTCCTCGCCGCCGGCAACCCGGCGCCGTACGCACTCACGCTGGACGTTCCCGAGGCCGGGCTGCGGATCGCGGGGGCCTCGCCGGAGCTGTTCCTCGCCCGGGACGGCGACGTCATCCATTCCGGCCCCATCAAGGGCACCGGCCGGACCGTGCCCGACCTGCGGGACAAGGACGTCGCCGAGAACATCATGATCGTCGACCTGGTACGCAACGATCTTGGGCGGGTGGCTCGGCCCGGCAGCGTCACCGTGCCGGCCCTGTGCGCCGTCGAACATCATCCCGGCCTGGTTCACCTCGTCTCGACGGTGCGCGCCCGGCTGCGGCCTGGGGTGGGCTGGCCGGAGCTGCTGGAAGCCGCCTGCCCGCCCGGCTCGGTCTCCGGCGCGCCCAAGTCGAGCGCGCTGCGGATCATTCGTGAGCTGGAGCCGGGGCCGCGCGGTCCCTACTGCGGCGGCATCGGCTGGGTGGATGCCGACAGCGGCCGGGGATGGCTGTCGGTCGGCATCCGCACCTTCTGGTTCGGCGCGGACCGGCTGTGGTTCGGCACCGGCGCCGCCGTGACCTGGGGCAGCGACCCGCAGGGGGAGTGGCGCGAGACCGAGCTCAAGGCCCACCGACTGGTGGGCCTGGCGAGCGGCTGAGTCGAGCGGTCCGCACCGCGCACAGACGACAACCCGCCTGGCCGGACTGGGTCCGACCAGGCGGGTGGGTGCTCGTCAGGCAGGTGGATGCTTGGCATGCATGGGATGACAACTGCCTCGGATGCAGGAGGCGATGGGGAAGCGGTCCCCCTGTTGAACAGTGCCCGCACCGGCTAGCCGGGGTCGGGCAGCGATCCCGACCCCGGTGAGATCACCGCTCGGGACCGCCCCAGATCAGCAACGCGAGCTCCGCATCAAGGTCGATGATGTCGCTCTCGCCACCGAGGGGCACGGCGGAGTACGTCCGCCGCAGGAAGGCCAGCACCTCGGAGCGCGGCATCTCGAACAGCGCGTGCCCCGACGGACTGGACAGGGACAGGCAGACGATCCGCCCACCGGACTGGGCGGCCGGCCACACCTGCACATCGCCGTCCCCGGCGGGACGACGCACGCCGTCGCTCAGTAGCTGGCGTGCGAAGGTCCACTCCACGACCTCGTCCGCTCCCGTCCGGAAGCCGATGCTGATCGCGTAGGGGTCGGCCGGCTCGTACCGGACCGTCGCGGCAACCGGCACAGGAGCGCCGCCGGGCACGACGAGACGAAGGGCGAGTTCGGCGGTGATCGAATCGTGACGAATAGTCATCGGGCGGCCTCTCATGGTGCGTGGTGCGGGCGAGCACCCGTGTAACGGGATAGTTCCCTCTCCGAGTCCCGTTGGAAACAAGATTATGCCAAGACAACATCCGTTACGGCAGTTCGGGCGAGTTGCCCGGCCCGGAAGGGTGAACCTTTCCCGGGTAGATCGTAGATCGGACGGCCGCGAGATGTACCCCCACCGCAGGCGGGCGGATGGTTACCATCCGTAGCGTCCGAACGTCCCCCCGAGCGTCAGGCCAACCTGCCAAGGCCGTTCCACTTTGAGCCTTCCCCGTCCGGGTGGTTCTCAACCTTGGCTAGTCGCGGCGAACCTGACTCAGTCCGCCCACCGGGCGGGACGGCGGACATCGGTGTATCCGTCCGCCGGGACCCCCTGCGTCGGCCCGGATCGGTGCCGTGTAAGGTGGTCCTACCACCCGCAAGGGCGTATAGCTCAGTGGTAGAGCGCTGCCTTCACACGGCAGAGGTCCGTGGTTCGAAACCACGTACGCCCACGCGATCTGGCTTGTCATGCTGCGCCCCCTTTGGGGGCTTGCCGGGGTCTCGCGTGATGTCTGCCCGGGGGGCGACCCCCCGGACCCCCCGCGTTTCGCGTGGTCGGGGGTTGGGGTGGATGGGGTGGGTGGGCTTGGTTTGAGCGCATGGGATCCCTTGGTGGTTGGGTCTTTGCGCCGGTTGATGGTGGGGGCGGCTGGGGCTGGGGTCGATCTCGCAGCCGCCTTGACTCGTTATGGCAGGTGGTGGCGGGGCCCGGTGGGCGCGAGTGCTCGCTGGATGGTCTCGGGGCGCCTGGCGGCGACCGGTGGGCACGGTTCGGACCGGGGGTTGAGGCGGCGGGTTCGGCGCCGTGGGCCGGGGGTTGCTCCCGGGGGGCTGAGTGGAGACGGGCCGGGGGCGCGGGAAGCGTCCGGTGCGGGTGGGTCGTGCTCATGCTCGCGCCTTTGAGTCCTGGTCGTCGGTGATCCGCAGCGGTTTCCCCTTTGGTGTCGGTTCCCAGGGCTGCTAGGCACCGTTGCGCCGACGAGTTCGCTGGGGGCGGGCCGGCGGCGGGCGACCAGATGAAGATCGCCTCTCTGGTCGATAGCACGCCTCCCACCTGGGAAAATGCCGCTTTTGTCGCGATCCGGGCGTCTGTATCGGGCGCCGGCCGGACCGGAATAATCTCTGTGCGACCCCACTTTGGTGCCATACCGGTGGGGGTGCTCGACGTCGGGCCCGCGGACGGGGCGCCCGCACCGCGCCGAGCGTCTCCCGGCGGGCGGTGACGAAGGGTGAGCATCGCCGAGGGTGAACCGCTGCGGTCCGACGGTCTGGCCGACCGACCGGCGGCCGCCTTTTCGGTTCCGTCGGCCGAGAAGAGTGGCCCAGATTGCGAAAAGCCGTCCGGGCTCGGACGACCGATTTCACCTGGGTGGGCTACCCCGGGTGGTCCGGGGTGGACGGTGCGCCTCGTCGGTCGATCGGCAGAGGTGCCCGGGGGCCGCCGTCCGCCGGAGTCGGCGGTGACGGGGTGGGGCGAGCCGATTGCGGTGGCCGATGACGTAGCCGTTGGCCCATCGTGGATCGGCATCGTTGTGCGTCCCGCCCCTTCGGTGAGATCGTTGATGTGCCCACGGGTTCAGGTCCGGCGCCGGGGATGTTCGCCCGGTTATTTCCGGTCGGCATGAGACCCGCCCTGTACAGATCGGCTTAACACCCGCTAAGCTGATCAGGCAGGGCGTAGCGGGTCCCTTTTGTCGGTGCGGTGTCTCGCGGGGGTGCGTCGGGAGATCCCTCCCGGGCCGTAGTTCCCTTCGGGTGCGCCGCCGCGGCAGTCGGGACGCCGTGGTTCAAAACCGAATACGCCACTCGAGGGAGACTGGCGGCGACCCCCCCACGCCGTCAGTCTCCCTCTTCATCTGCGGGTACGCATCTGCGCGCGGGCGTCATCGCCCCTGTGGGAGCCCCCTCATCGGTCGACGTCCTGATAAATTGGCAGGATGATGGCCACCCTTCGAGGGGGATCGCCCGATGCAGGTGGCGGGGTTGGCGCTGGGGGGCGGGCCTGGTCGGCCACGCCCCATCCGGCCGCTCCTACCTGCGGGCTCCCCCGGCCAGGCCGGGACGACGAGCTCGCGGTGACCACCCGGTGACCGCCGAGGTCTCGCCTGGCGGGGTTCCGCTGGAGGAGCAGGCCGGGGTCGGCGGCCCGGACGCCTTCCAGCGGCTTTACACGCCCCACCGGATGGCCTACATCAAGGGTGAGGGGCGCGGTCGCGACGATGAATGCCCCTTCTGCTCCATCGTCGGCATGGCGGACGAGGACGGGCTCGTCGTCGCCCGCGGGAATACCGTCTACGCCGTCCTCAACCTCTATCCCTACAATGCCGGGCATCTGCTCGTCGTGCCTTACCGACATGTGGCCGACTATGCCGACATGGAATCCGAAGAAATCATCGAGATGGCATTTTTCGTGCAGCGGGCCCTGCGCGCGCTGCGCACCGCCAGCGGAGCCCACGGTTTCAACACGGGCATGAACCTTGGGCACGTCGCCGGCGCCGGAATCGCCTCCCACGTGCACCAGCACGTGGTGCCCCGGTGGGGCGGCGACACGAACTTCATGCCGGTGGTGGGGGCGACCCGGGTGCTGCCCGCCCTGCTCGGGCAGACCCGGGAGATGCTCGCCGACGCCTGGGCGGCCGCGGCCGAGTAGGTCGCGGTAGGCCGCATCAGCCGAGCAGCGAGTCGGCGAGCCGCGGTGGCATCGGCTCGTAGCCGTGCGGTTGGCGATGGAAGCTCCCCGTTCCGTGGCTCAGCGAGCGCAGTTCTACCGCGTACCGGGACATCTCGCTCTCCGGCACCTCGGCGTGCACGATGGTGCGCGTCGCGGCGAACGAGCTCGCGCTGCCCGGCGCCGGCGGCACCGGATCCATGCCGACAACCCGTCCCCGCCGGGTCGACAGGTCGCTGACCACCGTCCCGACGAACTCGTCGGGCACCGACACATCGACGGCCAGCACCGGCTCCAGCACGACGACTCCGCCGCTGCGAACGGCGTCGCGCAGCGCCAGCCCGCCGGCGATCTGGAAGGCCATGTCCGAGGAGTCGACGCTGTGCGACTTGCCGTCGACCAGGCGCACCCGCAGGTCGGTCAGCGGATGACCGGCCCGCACTCCCTGGGCCATCTGCGCCCGGACCCCCTTCTCGACCGAAGGGATGAACGAGCGCGGGATGGCACCGCCGACGACCTCGTCGACGAACTCGAAGCCGCTGCCCGGCGGGAGCGGCTCGACCTCGATCTGGCAGACGGCGTACTGGCCATGC
Source organism: Frankia torreyi (assembly GCF_000948395.1). Lineage (GTDB taxonomy): Bacteria > Actinomycetota > Actinomycetes > Frankiales > Frankiaceae > Frankia > Frankia torreyi. Next base: position 44,605 of record NZ_JYFN01000004.1, read on the forward strand.
CCTCCGGACTGTTTGACCTGGCGGCCCAGTCCCCGCGCCGGTGCCCGCAGCGTCTCCCGCAGCGGAATGACGGTCGGCACCCGGTCGACGGTGGCGCCGTAGCGCTGGGCGAGGCGCTCCAGTACGGACTCCGCGTGGGCCTCGCCCATGCTCCACAGGACGAGCTGCGCGGTCTCCGGATCCTGGACCACCCGCAGGGTCGGATCCTCGATTGCCAGCCGGGACAGCGCCGTGGCCAGCCGGTCCTCGTCGGCACGGCCGCGGGCCCTGATCGCGATCGGCAGCAGCGGCTCGGGCATCGTCCAGGCGGGCAGGTGGCGCGGATCGTCGAGGCTCGACAGGGTGTCGCCGGTCTCGGCGGTGGCGAGCTTCGTCACCACGCAGATGCCGCCCGCCGGGCAGTCCGGCACGCTGTGCAGCACCGAGCCGTAGGGCCGGGACAGCGCGCCGACCCGCTCGTCGTCGTCGTGGTCGGCATGGCCGGCCGCCGCCCGGCCGTGCCCACTGACGTGGACGGGATCGTCCGGGCGCAGCGTCCCGCTGAAGACCCGCACGACGGACATCCGGCCCACGTACGGATCAGTGGTCGTCTTGACGACCTCGGCGACCAGCGGCCCGGCGGGATCGCCGGTGCCCGGGTCGCAGGCCGTGCCGTCGGGCCGGGTCAGCGCCGGGAGGGGATGCTCCGCCGGCGCGGGGAAGCCCTGGACGAACAGGTCGAGCAGCTCCGCCGAGCCGAACCCGCCGGCTCGCGCCGGGCCCCGTTCGTCCCTGTCCCGTTGGTTGCTGTCCCGCCGGTTGCTGTCTCGTTCGTGGTCCGTGCCCTGCTCGGCGAGCAGGCCGATCGGCAGCACCGGGAAGAACGTTCCGCGGGCGACCGCCTTCTCCAGGTCGGCCAGCAGCAGGTTCGGATCGGGGTCGGCGCCGGACAGGTAGCGGTCGAGCAGCGTCTCGTCCTCGCTCTCGGCGATGATTCCCTCGACGAGGGCCGCCCGGGCGGCGGCGTGGCGCACGTCGGACCGGCCCGACTCGGCCGCGGACGTGCGTCGCCCGCCGCGGCCGTACTCGACGATCCGGCCGGTCAGCAGCCCCGTCATGCGTACGCCGCCGCCCGCCGCGCGGCTGGGCAGCCAGGCCGGCAGCACACCGGTGCCGAAGGCGCGCTGGCACTCCTCGACCGCCGCGGTGAAGTCGGCCCGGGCCTGGTCCAGGTGGGTGATCGCGATGGCGCGCGGCATGCCGACCTCGGCGCACTCGGTCCACAGCAGCCCGGTCGCGCCGTCCACCCCGTCGACGGCGCTGACGACGAACAGGGCGGCGTCGGCGGCGCGCAGGCCCGCGCGCAGCTCGCCGACGAAGTCGGGGTACCCCGGGGTGTCGAGCAGGTTGATGGTGAGCCCGCGGTGGCTGACCGAGCACAGGGAGAGACTGACCGACCGGGAGGGCCGGTGATCGGGGTCGGCGTGCCCGACGTAGCTGGTGTGGGCGAGCTGATAGTCGCCGTTCTGGCGCTCGGGCGGCCCGGCGGTGGCGAGCAGCCGGTCCACCAGGGCCGTCTTGCCCGCGCCGGTATGCCCCACCAGAACGACGTTGCGTACATCGCACGAGGCTGTTGACATCCTCGCCTCCTTGATCGGCAGGTGGGATCCTGTCCGTAACGGCAGAGTCCTCCCAGGTGACGTGGGGCACAAGCCCGAGGGGGGGGCGTGGTCGGGAATGCACGGATCGTGGCGGCGGTACTGTGAAGACCGCCCGAAGCCGGGTGCACGCGGGACGACGGGACGGACATGCTCGCTAGCAAGGCACGACCGCAGATCCAGAAGGTGCTCGACCCGGTGAGCCAGTGGGCCGCCCGGTCGTCGGTGTCGCCCGACGTCGTGACGATCATCGGCACCATCGGGGTGGCGGGCGCCGCGCTGGGGTTCTTCACCCGGGGGGTGTTCTTCCTCGGCACGATCGTGATCACCCTTTTCGTCTTCTCGGACCTGATCGACGGGGTGATCGCCCGAGCCCGCGGTATCTCCTCCAAGTGGGGGGCCTTCCTCGACTCCACCTCCGACCGCGTCGGCGACAGCGCGATCTTCGGCTCGCTGGTCGTCTGGTACGCCGGTGACGGCGACTCGCTGCCGCTCGTCGTGGCCGCGCTGGTCTGCCTGGTGGCGGGCTCGATCACCTCCTACGTCAAGGCGCGCGCGGAGGGGCTCGGCTTCACCTGCAACGTCGGCTTCGCCGAGCGCGGCGAACGGCTGCTGATCCTGCTGGTCGCCGCCGGCCTGTACGGCCTCGGTGTGCCCTACCTGCTGCCCGCCGCCCTGTGGTTCCTCGTCGGCGCGACCTCGCTCACCGTCGTGCAGCGCGTGGTGCACGTGTACCGGCAGTGGTACCGCGCGGGTGACCCGCCGGCGCCGTCCGCGTCGACCGCGGCCCCCNCCCTCCCCTCCGGGGCCGCGCCGGCCGGTCCCGCGCGGCGGCCGTGACCGAGGGCCGGCCGTGACCGAGGGGCGGTCGTGACCGAGGGGCGGTCGTGACCGAGGGGCGGTCGTGACCGAGGGGCGGCTCACCGACCTCGGCTACGCACTGGGCTGGCGCGGCGTGCGGCTGCTGCCGGAACCGGTGGCCGCCGCGGCGTTCCGGCTGGGCGCNGACGCGGCCTACCGGCGTGGCGGGCGCGGAGTGCGCCGGCTGCGGGCCAACCTGAGCCGGGTGGCGCCGGCCGGCACCGACCTGGACCGACTCACCCGGGTGGCGATGCGCTCCTACGCGCGTTACTGGCTCGAGGTCTTCCGCCTGCGCGAGCTCGGCACCGAGCGGATCGTCGGCCGGATGCGGGTCCTCGACGAGCACTTCCTGCGTGACTCGCATGCCCGCGGCGCCGGCACGATCCTGGCGCTGCCGCATATGGGTAACTGGGAGCAGGCCGGCGCCTGGCTCGCGGCGACGGGAGTCCCGTTCACGACGGTCGCCGAGCGGCTGCGGCCCGAGTCGCTGTTCGAGCGGTTCGTCGCGTTCCGCTCCGAGCTCGGGATGGAGGTCATCCCGCTGACGGGCGGCGAGAGCCCGCCGTTCGGCCTGCTGGCCGACCGGCTGCGGGCCGGGGGGATGCTGTGCCTGCTCGCCGACCGCGACCTGTCCCGCGCGGGCATCCCCGTGCGGTTCTTCGGCGCCGCGGCGACGATGCCCGGCGGACCCGCCGCGCTCGCGCTGGCCACCGGGGCAACGCTGCTGCCGGTCACGCTCTGGTTCGACCGGGACGGCTGGAGCGCGCGGATCCACCCCGCGGTGGCGCGCAGCGACGTCGCGACGATGACCCAGGACCTCGCCGACGCCTTCGCCGCCGGCATCGCCGCCCATCCCGCCGACTGGCACATGCTCCAGCGCGTCTGGCGCGACGAGGCGTGAGCCCGCCCGGTCGCGCCGCGGCGGCGCTGTGAAGATCGGCCTGGCCTGCCCCTACACCTGGGACGTCCCCGGCGGGGTCCAGGTCCACGTGCGGGACCTCGCCGAGGCCCTGCTCGCGGCGGGACACGAGGTATCGGTCATCACCCCGGTCGACGACGAGCAGACCCTGCCGTCCTATGCCGTCGACGCCGGCCGGGCGCTGCCGGTGCCCTACAACGGCTCGGTCGCCCGGCTGCTGATGGGCCCGGTCTCCGCCGCTCGGGTCCGCCGCTGGCTGCGCGAGCGCGACTTCGACGTCCTGCACGTGCACGAGCCCAGCGCGCCGAGCGTCAGCCTGCTGGCCTGCATGCTCGCCGACGGGCCGATCGTGGCGACCTTCCACACCGCCAATCCCCGCTCGCGGTTCCTGACCGCCGCACAGGGCGCGCTGCAGCCGTCCTTCGAGAAGCTGCGCGCCCGCATCGCCGTGTCCGAGGCGGCGCGGCGCACGCTCGTGGAGCATCTCGGCGCCGACGCCATCCTGATTCCCAACGGGGTCGCGGTGCAGCACTTCGTCGACGCCCAGCCGCTGCCCGGCTACGACGACGGGCGGCCCACCGTCGCCTTCCTCGGCCGCATCGACGAGCCGCGCAAGGGCCTCGACGTGCTGCTGGCCGCGATGCCGGCGCTCGCCGCCCGCATCGACGACGCGCGCCTGCTCGTCGCCGGGCCCGGGGACGCCGCGGCGGTGCGTGCACGCCTGGAACCGGAGCTGCGGTCCCGGGTCGACCTGCTGGGCCTCGTCTCCGATGCCGACAAGCCGCGGGTGTTCGCCTCTGGCCAGGTGTACTGCGCCCCGAACACCGGCCAGGAGAGCTTCGGGATCGTGCTGCTGGAGGCGATGGCGGCCGGGACCGCCGTGGTGGCCAGCGACATCGACGCGTTCCGCCGGGTGCTCGACGACGGCCGCGCCGGGCGGCTGTTCGACGTCGGCGATCCCGCGCAGCTCGCCGCCACCCTCGCCGACGTGCTGACCGATCCCGCCGGGGCCGCGGGGCTGGTACGGCGGGGCCGGGAGGTCGTCGAGACGTACGACTGGCGGACCATCGCCGAGCGCATCGTCGGCGTCTACGAGATGATCTCCGGGGACCGGCGGGTGTCGCTCGCGTCGACCTAGCCGGGCGGGCGGCGGCGAGTCCGGTGGCCGGTACCGGCGCCAGGTCACATCCGCCCGTTGGCTACGCTGCGCGAGATGACCGTCCTCGTGGTGGTGGTTGCCCTGGTGGTGGCGATTGCGACCTATCTGACCTGGCTGGCCCGCCGGCTCGACCGGCTCGCCGCTCGGGTGTCGGACGCCGGCGGCGGTCTGGTCACCCAGCTCGTCGCCCGCGCCGACGCCGCGGCGCAGCTCGCCGAGCGCTGCGGTCTCGACGAGCTGGCGGCCAGCGCTGCCCGCGCGCGTGTGTCCTACCCGGCCCTGCTCGCCGGCGCGCCCCTGGACGCCGCGGTCGAGCTGGCCGAGAACGCGCTGAGCCGGGCGCTGCGCTCCGCGGAGGTCGCGGCGGCCGGGCAACGTTTTCCCATCGAGCTGCACGCGGTCGACTCCGGGGCGGCCCGGGTGGCGCTGGCCCGCCAGTTCCACAACGACGCTGTCCGGGACCAACGCGCGCTCGCGGGCCGCCGGGTGGTCCGGGTGCTCCACCTGTCCGGCCGCCGCTCGCCGCCCGGCTACTTCGAGATCGACGATGCCCTGCCGGTCCGCGAGGAACCCTGGCCGCGCCTCGTCGAGGGTTCGGCTTACGGCGCCGACATCTCCGGCCGCGACAACCCCGCCCGCGAGGACCGGCCGGGGCGCGACGGGTCGCTCGGGCACGGCGACCGGCCGGGCCTGGCCTCCTGAGCCGCCCGGTCGGCGCGGGCTGCGCCGTACGATGGGGAACCGACCCACCCGCACGGGATTCACCTGGCTGGGTATCCGACATGCAGGTGTTCCTGACATGGCGGAGCCGGCCGGCCGTGGCGCCCGACTGGAGCGAAAAGAGACGGCACATCATGTCCCAGGGCCAGACTGCCGCCACCACCGGCCTGGCGACCGACTCCGCCCGGCACGCCGGCACCGCCCGCGTCAAGCGCGGCATGGCGGAGATGCTCAAGGGCGGTGTGATCATGGATGTGGTCACGGCCGAGCAGGCGCGTATCGCCGAGGACGCCGGCGCTGTGGCGGTGATGGCCCTGGAGCGGGTGCCCGCCGACATCCGCGCCCAGGGCGGCGTCGCCCGGATGAGCGATCCGGACATGATCTCGGAGATCATCGAGGCAGTGTCCATCCCGGTGATGGCCAAGGCGCGGATCGGGCACTTCGTCGAGGCCCAGGTGCTCCAGGCGCTCGGGGTGGACTACGTCGACGAGTCCGAGGTGCTCACCCCGGCCGACCCGCACCACCACATCGACAAGTGGTCGTTCACGGTGCCGTTCGTCTGCGGGGCGACCAACCTCGGCGAGGCGCTGCGCCGCCTCGCCGAGGGGGCGGCGATGATCCGCTCCAAGGGCGAGGCGGGCACCGGCGAGGTGTCCAACGCGGTGGTGCACATGCGCACCATCCGCGCCGAGATCGGCCGGCTCGCCGCGCTGCCTGCGGAGGAGCTCTACGCCGCGGCCAAGGAGCTGCGTGCCCCCGTCGAGCTGGTCGCCGAGGTGGCCCGGCTCGGCCGGCTGCCGGTCGTGCTGTTCACCGCCGGCGGCATCGCCACCCCGGCGGACGCGGCGCTGATGATGCAGCTCGGCGCGGACGGGGTGTTCGTCGGCTCCGGGATCTTCAAGTCCGGCGATCCGGCGCGGCGCGCCCGCGCGATCGTCGAGGCCACCACGATGTTCAACGACCCCGACGTGCTGGTGAAGGTGTCGCGGGGCCTGGGCGAGGCGATGGTCGGCATCAACGTCGCCGAGCTCCCGTCGGCGGCCCGCTACGCCGACCGTGGCTGGTGAGCGGCCCGCGGATCGGCATCCTCGCGCTGCAGGGGGACGTGCGCGAACACGCTCGGGCGCTCAGCGCCGTCGGTGCGCGGCCGGTGGAGGTCCGCCGCGCGGCGGAACTCGCCGCGGTGGACGGTCTGGTCCTGCCCGGCGGCGAGTCCACGACGATCGGCCGGCTGCTGCGGGTGTTCGAGCTGCTGGAGCCGTTGCGGGCCGCGGTCGTGGCGGGCCTGCCCGTGTTCGGCTCGTGTGCTGGCATGATCCTGCTTGCGCGGGACGTCGTGGACGGCCGGCCGGACCAGCCGCTGATCGGCGGGTTGGACATGGTCGTCCGGCGTAACGCCTTCGGCCGGCAGGTCGACTCGTTCGAGGTCGACCTCGACGTCGACGGCGTGGAGGGACCGCCTGTGCACGCGGTCTTCATCCGGGCACCATGGGTAGAAAAGGCGGGCGATACGGTCGAGGTCCTGGCTCGTGTCGCCGAGGCGCCGGTGGCGGTCCGTCAGGGCCCGCTGCTGGCCACCGCGTTCCATCCGGAGCTGACCGGTGACTCCAGGATGCACCGGCTATTCGTCGACATTGTGCGATCTTCCGGATCCGGTCGGTGATCGCGAGTAAGAGGGGCAGGACATGAGCGGTCACTCCAAGTGGGCGACCACAAAGCACAAGAAGGCGGTCATCGACGCCCGGCGGGGCAAGCTGTTCGCCAAGCTGGTCAAGACGGTGGAGGTCGCGGCCAAGACGGGCGGCGGCGACCCGGCGGGAAACCCCACGCTGGCCGACGCCATCGCCAAGGCCAAATCGCAGTCCGTCCCGAACGACAACATCGAGCGGGCGGTCAAGCGGGGCTCCGGCGAGCTCGCCGGCGGGGTGAACTACGAGAACATCACCTACGAGGCGTACGGGCCGAACGGCGTCGCGATCCTCGTCGAGTGCCTGACCGACAACCGCAACCGCGCCGCCTCCGACGTCCGGGTGGCGATCACCCGCAACGGCGGCACGGTGGCCGATCCCGGCTCGGTGTCGTATCTGTTCAACCGCAAGGGCGTCGTGCTGGTGACGAAGACCGCCGGGCTCACCGAGGACGACGTGCTGCTCGCCGTGCTCGACGTGGGCGCCGAGGAGGTCAACGACCTCGGCGACGTCTTCGAGGTCATCTCCGAGGCGACCGACCTGCATGCGGTGCGGGTGGCGGCCACCGACGCCGGCCTGGAGATCACCTCGGCGGACATCTCCTGGCTGCCGAGCGTGAGCGTGCCGCTGGACGCCGAGCTCGCGGCCAAGGTGCTCAAGCTCGTCGAGGCGGTCGAGGACCTCGACGACGTCCAGAACGTGTGGTTCAACGGCGACATCTCCGACGACGTCATGGAGCTCGTCAGCAGCTAGCCGCACGCCACCGCGCCCGGGATCTGTTGGGCGTGTCGTGGATGTCCGGTTGCGCCGACCGATCTACCATCGAACGAGTGTTCTTGCGGGCGAGCGTTCCTGTGGGCGAGTGGTCGGGAGGGTGGATGCGGGTACTGGGCGTCGATCCGGGGCTGACCCGGTGCGGCCTGGGGGTCGTCGACGGCGCCTTGGGTTCCCGCGCCCGCCTGGTCGAGGTGGGGGTGGTGCGCACGCCGGCCGGTGCCGAGGTGGCCGACCGGCTGCGGGCCGTCGCCGACGGCATCGACGCCTGGCTGGACCGCACCCGTCCCGACGCGGTCGCGGTCGAGAAGGTCTTCAGCCAGGCCAACGTGCGCACGGTCATGGGCACGGCCCAGGCCGGTGCGGTAGCGATCATGCTCGCCGCGCGGCGTGACCTGCCGGTAGGCCTCTACACGCCCAGCGAGGTCAAGGCCGCGGTCACCGGCAGTGGGCGGGCCGACAAGGCCCAGGTCGGGTTCATGGTCACCCGGTTGCTGGGGCTGACCGAGGTGCCGCGGCCGGCCGACGCCGCCGACGCGTTGGCGCTGGCGCTGTGTCACCTGTGGCGGGGCCCGGCGCTGGCTCGGCTGCGCGCGGCGGCTCCCGTTGCGCCCGCCCGCCGCCCGGCGGGAGCGTCGTGATCGCCTCGTTGGCCGGCACCGTCCGGGCGCTCGGGCCGCTGTCCGCCGTCGTCGAGGTGGGCGGCGTCGGCCTGCTCGTCCAGTGCACCCCCGCGACGCTGGCCCGGCTGCGCGTCGGCGAGCCGGCCAGCCTCGCCACCACCCTCNTCGTGCGTGAGACGGAGCTGACCCTCTACGGGTTCACCGACGCCGACGCCCGCGACGTCTTCGAGATCCTGCAGTCCGCCGCCGGGGTGGGGCCGAAGCTCGCCCAGGCCGTCCTCGGCGTGCACGATCCGGACGCGGTCCGCCGGGCGGTCGCCGAGGAGGATCTCGCGGCGCTCACCAAGGTGCCCGGGATCGGGCGCAAGGGCGCCCAGCGGATCGTCCTGGACCTGCGCGACCGACTCGGCCCGCCGCGCGGGGCCGCGGTGCCCGGGCCCCGGTCGGCGGCCGCCGACCGGGGCTCCGGCGGGGTCGGGGCAGGCGGGGTCGGCAGTGCCGGCGAGGTCGCGGACACCGTGCGTGAGGCGCTGACCGGGCTGGGCTATTCGGCGCGAGAGGCCGACGACGCGGTGTCCCGCGCGCTGGCCGTGCTGGCCGCGCCCCCGGACGACCTCGACGGCCCGGACCGATCAGGCGGCACCGCGCCGGCCGAGGGCGCGCCCGACGCGGCGACGCTGCTGCGGGCGAGCCTGGCAGTGCTGCGCCGATGACCGCGCCGGCGGAGGCTGGGCTGGCTGCCGGCGGCACGCACGGGGGCGGCGCATGAGCGCCGACGGGCTCGTCTCGGCCGCCGCCAGCGCCGAGGAGCAGGCGTTCGAGGCCGGGCTGCGCCCCCGCACGCTCACCGAGTTCGTCGGCCAGCGCAAGGTCCGGGAGCAGCTCTCGATCATGCTGGAAGGGGCGCAGGCCCGCGGGCGTCCGCCGGACCACGTCCTGCTGTCCGGCCCGCCGGGCCTGGGCAAGACCAGCCTCGCGATGATCATTGCGGAGGAGCTGGCGGTGCCGCTGCGGATGACCAGCGGCCCGGCGATCGAACGGGCCGGCGACCTCGTCGCGATCCTCACCGCGCTGTCCCCCGGGGAGGTGCTGTTTCTCGACGAGATCCACCGGATCGCGCGTCCCGCCGAGGAGCTTCTCTACGCCGCGATGGAGGACTTCCGGGTCGACGTGATCCTCGGCAAGGGGCCCGGCGCGACCGCCATCCCCCTCGACGTCGCCCCGTTCACGCTGGTGGGCGCCACGACCCGGTCGGGGTTGCTGACGGGGCCGCTGCGCGACCGCTTCGGGTTCACCGCCCACCTGGACTTCTACGCCCCCGACGAGCTCGCCCGGGTGCTGACCCGCTCGGCGGGCCTGCTCGGCGTCAGCCTCACCGAGGATGGCGCGGCCGAGGTCGCCGGGCGCTCCCGAGGCACCCCGCGCATCGCCAACCGGCTGCTGCGCCGGGTGCGCGACTACGCCGAGGTGCGCGCCGACGGCGTGGTCACCCGGGACGTCGCCCGAGCCGCGCTGCGGATCTACGACGTCGACGGGCTGGGGCTCGACCGCCTCGACCGAGCCGTGCTGGAGGCACTCGTCGGTCGCTTCGGCGGCGGCCCGGTCGGGCTCACCACGCTGGCCGTCTCGGTGGGGGAGGAGCCGGAGACGGTTGAGGACGTGGCCGAGCCGTTCCTGCTGCGGGCCGGCCTGCTGATCCGCACCTCCCGCGGTCGGGTCGCCACCCCCGCCGCCTTCGAGCACCTCGGGCTCGAACCGATCGCCGAGCCGCTCGGCCGCAGCCAGGCCCCGCTCTTCCCGGACACCGGCCTGCTCGCCGAGGGTGGACTGCTCTCCGGCGACGGACTGCTCACCGAGAGCGGCGCGCTTCCCGACGGCGGCATGCTTCCCGACGGCGGCATGCTCCCCGACGGCAGCTGAGCGGCGGCCCACCGGGCGGCCCACCGCCGCCCACCGCGCGACGCCACGGCGCCGGTATAAAGCGGACACCACGGCCCTGCCCACCGGCGGCATCCGCTCGATACGTACGATCGCCGCAACACATCAGGAGGGCAGGACGTGCGCGGACTTGTGACGGCGGCGACGGCAGCCGACGGTAACGGCGGCAGTTCCATCGGCGGTTTCCTGATTCCGCTTCTTCTCGTCCTGGCGGTCGTCTACATCTTCTCGATGCAGCGTCGCCGCGCCAAGGCTCAGCAGCAGCAGGTGTCCCAGATTCTGCCCGGCACCCTCGTGATCACCACCGCCGGACTCTACGCGACCGTCGTGGAGCTGGAGGACGGCGACGTCCTGCTCGAGATCGCCCCCGACGTGGTCTGCCGGTTCACCCGCAGCGCCATCGCCCGGGTGATCAGCTCGCCGGACACCGACGAGGCGCACGACGACGGGTCGGCGGACGGCGACGCGCACGACGGTCCGGCCGATCCCGCGACCTCGGTCGGCGAGACGCCTCCGCCCGGCGCGGGCACCGCCGTCGGCGAGGAGGGCGCCGGGGGGCCGTCCGCGACCGACGGTTCCGACGGCGAGGGCAGCGTGTCCCGTCCGCCACGCAAGGAGCTGTAGCAGGTCGACGGACCGCCGGAGCGTTACCAGCGGGGGTTCGGAACGTACCCTCGGTGACATTCGTTCGGGTACGTTGGGCACCGCCGGTCCGGGCAACGGCGAGACGAACGAGCGCCGGTATCCGGCGCGTGAGGAAGGGACTCGCACGTGGCACGCGGCTCGGCACGGGCATCCACGGGAAGCTCCGTCTGGACCCGGCTGGGGGTACTCGGCGGTCTGCTCGTCGTCCTCTACAGCCTGATGGCCGCCACCGGGAACTGGACCCCACGGCTGGGGCTGGACCTGCAGGGCGGCACGAGCGTGATCCTCACACCTCGGGCAACCACCGGCAGCGCCGTCGACTCCGGCGCGGTCGACCAGGCGGTGGACATCATCCGTCAGCGCGTCGACGGGCTGGGTGTCGCCGAGTCCGAGGTCCACCGCACCGGCAACCAGATCGAGATCTCGGTTCCCGGCCGGGGCCGCGGCGACGTGGTCGACCTGGTGGGGCAGACCGCGGAGCTGCGCTTCCGCGAGGTCTACGAGGCCGCCGCGGCGACCCCGGCGAAGACGGTCCCCTCGCCCGCCCCCGGCAGCACGGCCGCGCCGACCCCCGCGCCCGGCGCGACGCCGTCACCGGCGGCCGGGAGCGTGCCGTCCGCGGCGCCGTCGGCGGCCCCCTCTGCGGCGCCGACCCCGTCGGCTTCGAACCGGCCGGCCGCCCTCGGCGACGGCTCGCGGCCGGCTGCGAAGCCGGTGGCGCTCGGGGACGGCTCCGGGCTGGTCGCGCAGCCGGTGGCGCTTGCCGCGAGCACGGGTAAGGCGGTCACCGCCGCCGGTGCCCTCACCGCCGCCTCGGCGGCCCCCGCAGTCTCGGCCTCTCCCGCCACGGCGGCCTCCGCGGCTCCGGCCGCGTCGGCGTCCCCGGCGCCGGCGCCGACGGCGCCCGCGGCGGGCGCCGCCTCCTCCGCGGACACGCCGCCCGCCGCCGCGGTCGCCCAGTACGACGCGCTGACCTGTGCGGTCACCGACGTGCGCAAGGCGGCGGTCAGCACCGACCGGCCCCAGGACTGGACCGCCGCCTGCGANCGGGACGGGGCGACCAAGTACCTGCTCAAGCCGGCCTCCGTCGTCGGCACCGATGTGAAGACGGCCTCCGCCGGCCTGCAGGGCGGCGGCGGCACCACCGGCGTCACCACCGGCCAGTGGGTGGTCAACGTCGACTTCACCGGCTCCGGCCAGAACAAGTTCACCAAGCTCACCGAGAACACGATCGGCAAGCAGGTCGCGATCGTGCTCGACGGCGTGGTGCAGTCGGCGCCGCAGACCAACGAGCGCATCGCCGGGACCGCGCAGATCTCCGGGTCCTTCGGCCAGTCCGAGGCGGAGGACCTCGCCAACGTTCTGCGTTACGGCGCACTGCCGCTGGCGTTCGAGCGTTCCCAGGCCGAGTCGATCTCGCCGACCCTGGGCCGCGACTCGCTGCACGGCGGGCTGCTCGCCGGGGCCATCGGGCTGGTGCTGGTCGTCGCCTACTCGTTCCTGTACTACCGGGCGTTGGGCATCGTGGTGGTCGCTTCGCTGGCGGTCAGCGGGGCGATCATCTATGCCTCAGTGGTGCTGCTGGGCGCCGCGATCGGCTTCACGCTGACCCTCGCCGGCATCGCCGGTCTGATCGTGTCGATCGGCGTCACCGCGGACTCGTTCGTCGTCTACTTCGAACGGATCAAGGACGAGGTGCAGGCCGGTCGGACGGTGCGTGCCTCCGCCGACCGGGCCTGGCCGGCCGCGCGGCGCACGATGCTCTCGGCGGACACGGTCTCGTTCCTCGCCGCCGCCGTGCTTTACATCCTCTCGATCGGCTCGGTGCGCGGGTTCGCGTTCACCCTCGGGTTGTCGACGTTGAGCGACGTGCTGATCATGTTCATCTTCACCCGCCCGATGGTGGCCCTGCTGGTGCGGCGCAGACTGTTCTCCGTCAGCCGGTTCTCCGGTCTGAGTCCGAAGACGATCGGTGGCCGGGCCGCGGCCGGGCCACCGGCCGCGGCCCCCAGCAGGCCGCGGCTGGCCAAGCGGCCGGCGCCGGCCGGGCAGAAGCGGGAGAGCTGACAGATGGCACTGCTCGGGCGGATCTACCGCAGCGACTTCCACGTCGACTTCGTCGGCCGCCGCCGGGTCTGGTACGCGATCTCCGGCGTCATCATCGCGATCTGCGCGGTGAGCATGATCTTCCGTGGCTTCACCCTGGGCATCGAGTTCTCCGGTGGCGCGGTCTTCCAGCTCCCCAGCCATGGCGGCACCGTCCAACAGGTCGAGGAGACCCTCTCCAGCGTCGGCATCGACCCGGCGGACGGCGTGGTCCAGCAGCTCGAGACCTCCAAGCAGTTCCGGGTGCAGACCCCCACCCTGTCCGACGCCCAGACCGACAAGCTGACGGACGCGCTGGCCAAGCGTTTCTCGGTGGCCAACCCGGACCGCGACATCGCCGTGTCGACGGTCGGCTCCTCGTGGGGCTCGACGATCACCAAGAAGGCCGTCCAGGGCCTGGTCGTCTTCCTGGTGCTCGTGATGATCTACCTGTCGGTGCGCTTCGAGTGGAAGATGGCGGTGGCCGCGATGGCCGCGCTCATCCACGACCTCGTCGTCACCATGGGCGTCTACTCCCTCGTCGGGTTCGAGGTGACGCCGTCGACGGTGATCGCCGTGCTGACCATCCTCGGCTTCTCGCTCTATGACACGGTGGTGGTGTTCGACCGGGTGCGGGAGAACACCGCGGGGATGGCGNCCNCCCACCGCCGCACCTATGCCGAGGCGACGAACGACGCGCTGAACGAGACGCTGGTCCGTTCGCTCAACACGTCGCTCATCGCCCTCATCCCGGTGGCGTCGCTGCTGTTCGTCGGCGCCGGGCTGCTGGGCGCGGGCACGCTGAAGGACCTCGCGCTCGCCCAGTTCGTCGGGATCGCCTCCGGCACCTATTCGTCGTTGTTCTTCGCCACGCCCCTGCTGGTCGACCTCAAGCGGGGTGAGTCGGCGGTGCAGGCCCTCGACGCCCGGGTCGCCCGGGAACGGGGCAAGCGCGCGCGCGCCGCCGCGTCGGCCTCGGCCGGCCCGGGGGCGCCGGTCGGCTCGTCGGCGCCGGGGGAGACGGCATCGGGGGAGGTGGCGGCCCTCGCCGCGGGCGCGGCTGCACGGCCGGACGACCCGGACGACCCGGTCGGTCGGCCGGGCGGGCCCGGTGCCCGCGAACCGGTTCCCGCCGGGGCGGGCCTCGGCGGGCCCGGTCGGCGACCCCCCACGGCGGGTGCCGCGCGACGCGCCGGAGGCCGCAAACCCGGCCGGCGGGGGCGGCCGAGCGGTAAGAAGCGTCGGTGAGCCGGGCGTCAGGCGCACACCTGTGTACCTGTGCCCTGCGGCGCCCGGAGACGGATCTGGCGGACTAGCCCTGAAAGTGGGATGAGCAGGACGATGACGAGCATCGACGAGGCGGCACTCGGACGGCCCGCCACGAGCGACGCGGCCGCCGACGTGTTGCGTGGCCACATCCGGGACATCCAGGACTGGCCGCAGCCCGGGGTGGTGTTCAAGGACATCACCCCGCTGCTCGCCACGCCCGCCGCGTTCGGCGTGGTGATCGGGGCCCTGGTGGACATCGCCCGCCAGCGCGGCGCGACCACGATCGCGGGGATCGAGGCCCGTGGCTTCCTGCTGGCCGCGCCGGTCGCCGACCGGCTCGGCGCCGGCCTGGTGCCCATTCGCAAGCAGGGCAAGCTGCCGGGCCCGGTCCGCAGCGCGACCTACGACCTGGAGTACGGCACCGCCACCATCGAGATCCACGCCGACGCGGTGCGCCCGGACGAGCGGGTGCTGCTGGTCGACGACGTGCTGGCGACCGGCGGCACGGCGGCTGCCGCGCACGGGCTGCTGGCCGGCGTGGGGGCCGAGGTGGTGGGCCTCACGGTCCTCATGGAGCTGTCGTTCCTGCCCGGGCGGGAACGGGTCGCTCCGTTGGATGTCGTCCCACTTCTGACGATTTGACCTCCCCTCGGCCGGGGCTGCGGAAGGCTTCCGCGCGGCGCGGCGTTAGGCTCGGTGTCTAGTCCTCACGCAGGAGCGGCCCGTGCCAGAGGCAGCGCCGGTGACCACCGGAGCGTCGTCGCCCGCCGTGGCTCCCTCGAGGGAGCCACGGTCGGCGGGCGATGGTGCGCGTCCTGCCCCGTCTGGCCCGGACCGCGGATCCACCCCCCGTGACCAGGCCGTCCGCGAGCCGGCCGGCCCGCAGCCCGCGAGCCGGGAGACGCGGGGAGCCGCCGAGGCCCCGGCCCGGGTACCGGCCGGGCAGACCGGGCCGCCGCCGGCGGCCGCGCCGGCGGATGACGGCTCGCCGGTCGTTCCCCGGCTCGGCCACGAGTCGCCACCCCTGCCGCGCCGGGTGCGCGGGCGCCTGTCGCGCCTCTCGACGCACCGGGCCACCCCCTCCTCGGCCCTCGATCCGGTGCTGCGCGGCCTGCTCGCGAACCACCCGCGGGCCGACATCGACCAGGTCCAGCAGGCCTTCGAGGTCGCCGACGCCGCGCACGCCGGCCAGGTGCGCTTCTCCGGCCACCCTTACATCACCCACCCGATCGCCGTGGCGAGCATCCTCGCCGATCTCGGGATGGACACCCCGACGCTGTCCGCGGCCCTGCTGCACGACACGTTGGAGGAGACCTCCCTGTCCGCCGAGGCGATCCGGGAGACCTTCGGCGACCAGATCGCCCTCATCGTCGACGCCGTCAGCAAGCTCAACCGGGTCAAGGTCGGCGAGGCGGCGCAGGCGGCGCAGGCGGAGACGATCCGCCGGATGGTCGTCGCGATGGCCCGCGACCCGCGGGCGCTGGTCGTCAAGCTCGCCGACCGGCTGCACAACATGCGCACCCTGCGTTTCCTGCCCGAGCACAAGCAGGAGCGCAAGGCACGCGAGACGCTGGAGGTCTACGCCCCGCTCGCCCATCGGCTCGGGATGAACTCGCTGAAGTGGGAGCTGGAGGACCTCGCGTTCGCCGCGCTGTACCCGAAGCGCTACGACGAGATCGTCCGCCTCGTCGCCGACCGGGCGCCCAGCCGCGACGTCTACCTCGCGGAGGTGATCGGCCAGGTGCAGGCCGGCCTGCGCGACGCCCGGATCCGCGCGGTCGTCTCCGGCCGACCCAAGCACTACTACTCGATCTACCAGAAGATGGTCGTGCGCGGCCGGTCGTTCGACGACATCTACGACCTGGTCGGCATCCGCGTCCTCGTCGACTCGGTCCGCGACTGCTACGCCACCCTGGGCACCGTCCACGCGAACTGGAAGCCGATCCCCGGCCGGTTCAAGGACTACATCGCGATGCCCAAGTTCAACATGTACCAGTCGTTGCACACGACGGTCATCGGTCCCGAGGGCAAGCCGGTCGAGCTGCAGATCCGCACGCACGCGATGCACAACCGAGCCGAGTACGGCATCGCCGCGCACTGGAAGTACAAGGAGGACGGCGTCGCGGCCCGCCCGTCAGCGGGGGTGGTCGACGGCGGCGGCCGGTCCGCGCGGCGCCGCGGCAGTCCCGAGCCGGACCTCATGAGCTGGCTGCGCCAGGTCCTGGACTGGCAGCGCGAGACCGCCGACCCGGGGGAGTTCCTCGACAGCCTGCGCTTCGCCGCGGAGACCGACGAGGTCTTCGTGTTCACCCCGAAGGGCGACGTCATCCCGCTGCCCGCGGGGTCGACGTCGGTAGACTTCGCCTACGCGGTGCACACCGACGTCGGTCATCACTGCGTCGGCGCCCGGATCAACGGCCGGCTCGCGGCGTTGGACACCGAGCTCGACAACGGCGACACCGTCGAGGTCTTCACCTCGCGGGCGCACTCGGCGGGCCCCAGCGAGGACTGGCTGATGTTCGTCCGCTCGTCGCGGGCCCGGGCGAAGATCCGCCAGTGGCACGCCCGCGAGCGCCGCGAGGACGCGATCGTCGCCGGCCGCGACGCGATCGGCCGGGCCATGCGTCGCCATGGGCTGCCGCTGTCCCGGCTGATGAGCGGCGACGCGCTGCTCAACCTGGCCAAGGACCTGCGCTACGCCGACGTCGCCGCGCTGTACGCGGCGGTGGGGGAGAACCACGTCAGCGCCCCGGCGGTCGTCTCGAAGCTGCTCGTGGCGCTCGGTGGCCCCGAGGGCGCCGAGGAGGACGCCGGCGAGACCGAGCTGCCGATCCGCACGCTGCGCCGCTCCACCGGGGAGCCGGGTGTGCTGGTCACCGGGGCGCCGGACGTGTGGACGAAGCTCGCGCGCTGCTGCACCCCGATGCCCGGCGACGACATCGCCGGCTTCGTCACCCGGGGCAAGGGCGTGTCCGTCCACCGGACCGACTGCTCCAACCTCACCGGGCTGCGCGGCGGGCCGCACGACCGGCTCGTCGAGGTCGAGTGGGCGCCGTCGTCGGGTTCGGTGTTCCTCGTCGTGATCCAGGTCGAGGCACAGGATCGGACCAAGCTGCTCTCGGACGTCACCCGGGTGCTCTCCGACCGGCACGTGAACATCCTGTCCGCGTCGGTGGCCACCACCAGGGACTCCGTCGCGGTCAGCCGCTTCACCTTCGAGATGGGGGATGCCAAGCATCTCGGGCACATCCTGAGTGCCGTGCGGTCCATCGACGGGGTCTACGACTGTTTTCGCGTCACCTCAGGCGTACAGGTCTAGCGGGACAAAGGGGGGCGCCGTGGATGCTGAGACCGTAGGTGCGGGTCTGCCGGCGGGCGGCGGACTGACCCCGGCGCTGTCCCGGGCCGACGCGCGGGGCGACTCCTCCGACGACGCCTCCCGGGCCCTGTCGGCGGCGCGGCAGGCGAGCGTGCGCCTGGCGCACCTGGCCCGCCGGATGGCCACGCCGCGCATGTCGCAGGTGCCCCCCGA
This sequence comes from Frankia torreyi, assembly GCF_000948395.1. Classification (GTDB taxonomy): domain Bacteria; phylum Actinomycetota; class Actinomycetes; order Frankiales; family Frankiaceae; genus Frankia; species Frankia torreyi. The sequence goes on from NZ_JYFN01000004.1 coordinate 62,455, forward strand.
GCTGCGGGACATCGTGGAGGCCCACCGCGACTACCACCCGCGGGCCGACATCGGCGCGCTCGTGCACGCCTACGGGGTCGCCGAGCGGTTGCACGCCGGCCAGATGCGCCGCAGCGGCGACCCGTACATCAGCCACCCGCTCGCCGTCACCGAGGCGCTCGCCGAACTCGGCGTGGACACGACCACGCTGATCGCGGCCCTGCTTCACGACACCGTCGAGGACACCGGCTACACCCTCGACTCGGTCGCCGAGGAGTTCGGCGGCGAGGTCGCCAACCTCGTCGACGGGGTCACCAAGCTGGACAAGATGCGCTTCGGTGAGGCGGCCGAGGCCGAGACGCTGCGCAAGCTGATCGTGGCGCTCGCCCGGGACTACCGGGTGCTCGTTATCAAGATCGCCGACCGGCTGCACAACATGCGCACGCTCGACTTCATGTCCCCGCCCAAACGAGTGAAGATCTCCCGGGTCACGCTGGAGATCCTGGCGCCGCTGGCCCACCGGCTGGGCGTCAGCGTGATCAAGCGTGAGCTGGAGGACCGGGCGTTCGCCGTGCTCCATCCGGCCGAGCACGCGCGCACCGCCCGGATCGTGGACGAGTTCACCGCCGCGGAGCAGGCGTCGGGTTCGCTGGCGGGCCTGGTCGCGCGGCTGCGGGCGGGCCTGGCGGGCGCCCGCATCGACAGCGAGGTCTCCGTCCGCGCCAGCCACCTGTTCTCGATCTACAAGCGGGGGCAGGAGCGGGCCCGCGCCCCGCAGGACTACACCGACATCGTCCGAGTCCTCGTCCTCGTCGACGAGGTGACCGACTGCTACGCCGCCCTCGGGGTGATCCACGCGCTGTGGCGCCCGGTGCCGGGCCGGCTGCGGGACTTCGTGGCGACGCCGAAGTTCAACATGTACCAGTCGCTGCACACCACCGTCGTCGACGATTCCGGGCGCAGCATCGACATCCAGATCCGGACCCTGGCGATGCACCGGCTGGCGGAGACCGGCATCGTCGCGCGCCCGGTCGGCCCGGGCGCCGACGGCGCCCGGCTGGAGGGCCTGTCCTGGCTGCACAGCCTGCTGGACTGGCAGGAGGACACGATCGACTCCGACGAGTTCCTGGAGTCGCTGTCCTCCGATCTGGACTCCGACGAGGTGCTGGCCTTCACCCCCAAGGGGCGGATGATCGCCCTGCCACCCCGGTCGTCGCCCGTCGACGTCGCCTACGCCGTGCACACCGACATCGGTCACCGGGCGATCGGCGCCCGGGNCAACGGCCGGCTTGTCCCGTTGCACACCCGGCTGCGCAACGGCGACGTCGTCGAGATCCTGACCTCCAACCTGCCCGGCGCCGGTCCGTCGGAGGACTGGCTGCGGTTTGTGAAGACGTCGCGGGCCCGCGTGCGCATCCGCCGCCGGCTCGCCCGGCAGCGTCGTGACGCCGCTGCCGGCCCGGGCCTGTCCGAGGGACCGGAGCAGCCGGGGCGGCCGGCCGGGACGGGCGCCGGCGCCCACGGCGGCTCGGCCGGGGACATCGCGGGCGGTCCGAGTGGGACCTCCGCGGCACCGGCGCGGCACCTGGCCCGGCGCGGCGTACCCAGCCTCGCCGCCGTGGCCGACGACGGGTCGGGCGCGAGCATGCCCGTCCGGCTGGCCCGATGTTGCCTGCCGCTGCCCGGTGACGCCGTCGTCGGCTTCACGACCCATGGCAGCGCGGTCTCGCTCCACCGCCGCGAGTGCGGCAACGCCACCGAGGCGCGCGCCGACCGGGAACGGGTCATGGTGGTGGCCTGGTCCGCGCCCGATGTCAAGATTTNCCCCGCCGAGATCGCGGTCGAGGCGTTCGACCGTTACGGGCTGTTGGCCGACATCACCGAGATCCTGTCCGAGACGTCGGTGTCGGTCCGGGCCGCGTCGACGACCACCTCCGAGGACCGCGTCGCCCACGCCCGCTTCACCATCGAGGTCACCGGGCCCGAGCAGCTCGACAGCGTGCTCTCGGCGGTCCGCCGGGTGGGGGGCGTGTACGACTGCTACCGCGTATGCCAGACCCAGGCGTCGCCGACCGCCGACCCGGCCGCCCGCGCCGCCACCTGACCCGCAGTCGCCACCTGACCCGCAGTCGCCACCTGATTCGCGCTGGCACCTGACCCACGCCGCCGCCGGGTCGGGCAACCCCGTACGGGCACGACCCGCCGGTCCGACCGCCGAAAGGGGCCGGTCGGCAAGAACCGCCATCGGCGCCGCCGCACAGCGTGGCGATTCCACCCCGGAAAGTGCCCTCCGCATCCACCGCTGGTAAACGGAAGGTGCCTAAAACTGCCCCATCCGGGCCGATAAGGGTGGATTGTCGCCGAGGGAATAGCCGCCACCCTTCCGGGCGCCGTAAATTCAACGGCGACCGCCACTGATCGATGTAGAGTATCTCGCGTATCCCTCGTTTCCAGATGGGAGTGCGCGTGGGTCACCTTCAGGTCATCGTGAGTATCGACTCCCGGGAAGGCGCCGAGCGTATCGGCCGTGCGCTCGTGGAGGCTCGCCTGGTCGCTTGTTTCCAGGTGATCGGCCCGATGAGCAGCATCTACCGCTGGAAGGGCGAGATCGAGCAGGCCGAGGAATGGCTCTGTCTAGGGAAAACCACCACCGAGCGATTCGACGAGCTACGCGAGCGGCTGGTCGTCCTGCACCCGTACGAGAATCCCGAGATCATTGCCACGCCGATAGTGGCGGGCCACGCCGACTATCTGCAGTGGATCAGTGCGGAGACCGCGCCCGCTGTGCGGAGCTGACGTCCGGTCGCCGCCCCGACTCTGGCGGGGCCGGGGCGGCGACCGGACGTCATGCCGGCGGCGTCGTCGGAGGAGTCCCCGCTCAGGCCAGCGCCCGTAGCTGGTCGTCGAGGTCCCGTACGGCCTGGGTGTGCTGCCAGGGCCGTAGGTGCTCGCGGGTCCGCCGGACGCGGGCCAGGCCCAGGGAGAAGTCCGTCTGGGCCACGATCGACAGCGCCTCGGCGGCGAAGTGGCAGGCCGCCTCGATCTCCCGACGCTGGATGTGGACCTCGGCGATGTCGCTCATCAGCAGCGACCGCTTCTTCGTGGCACCCGGCGCCGTGGCCCGCAGGGCCTCGGTGGCCGCCGCGTAGGCTGCCGCCGGGCGGCGCAGCCGGGTGTAGGTGGTGACCTTGAGCCCGTCCAGCCGACCCCGGTCGAAGAACTGGGTCCAGACCCGGTCGCCGTCGCTTTCGCCCCGCTCGAAGGCCTCCTGCGCGCGGTCGAGTGCGGCCAGCGCCGCCCGGCCCTCGCCCCGCGCAGCCTGCTCCTCGGCCTCCCGGGCGGCCAGCCACGCCCGGGTCATGACGGTGCTGCCCGTCGCCGCCCGTCGCTGGGCCTCGCCGAGCAGCACGCACGCCTGGTCGTGGCGGCCCTGGCTGGCGGTCTGATAGCTCTCGTAGCCGAGCACGCACGCCCACAGCGCGTTGTCGTCGGCCTCGCGGGCGGCCTCGATGGCCACCCGGTAGTACGCCACCGCGGCGGGCAGGTCGTTCATGTCGAAGGCCAGCCAGCCCGCCAGCGCCGCGGTCTCGCCGGCGGTGGAGGTGAGGTCGCGGCGCACCGGCGTGCGGCCCGTCGACTCCAGCAGCTGGGTGAGCCGTCCCAGGTGATCGGTGACCCGTTGCATGAGGACCCGGGCGGGAACGCGCTCCTCCAGGCCGTACAGGCCCGCGGTGCGCTGCCCCAGCTCCTCGGCGAGCTCCGGGGTGACGCTCGCCCGGCGCCGCAGCGCCGCCGACAGCCGCTCCCAGGGCGGGGTGTCCGAGGCCGCGGCGATCGGCACCACCGCGACACCGCCCGCCGCGGCGAAGAGCCGCAGAAAGTCGCGCCGTTCCACGGAAATACCATTCGGGTCGATCACGTCGGCGTCCGCCTGCAGGACCAACGTGCCACCGGGGACCACCTCGTGGCCGACCTGCTGCGGACCGCCGGGCGCGGCCGGGGTGATACCCCGACCCATTCCGCTTCGCATTGCTCCGGCAGCGGAGGGAAGCGTCTCGTCGTCGACGAAACCCAGTTCCACCGAGGACCGACCGAATAGAGCTCGCAACAGCCGCTGATAACGCAGGCTCGGTTTCTTGTCGCCCTTCTCCCACTTACAGATCATGTTTCCGGTCACCCCGGCCTCGCGGCCCTCGTGGATGACGGAGAAGCGCCGGATCTCGGTGGCGAGGCGTTCCTGGGACCAGCCCCGCTCCTCCCGGCTCAGCCGTAGCCGGGCGTTCGGGGTGCGGGTCGCGGGGGCGCGGTTGGGCTTCGACACGTCAGGTGATGGTCCGGAGGCTGCAGGTGCCCGGGAAGCTGCCGAGGGACCGGTCGTGAGCTGCATCGGGGCCTCCGAAGTCAATCGGTTGACTCCTGGAGCTTAACCCTCTGTGAGATAAGACGGTCATAGTCACTGTGGTCCCTTGGAGACCAGCTAGGGCAAAAATGTGGTCTTCCCGGCGCGCGGGTGGCCTGCGTTCCGCTAACGGGCGCCGCCTTCTAGAGTGAGGGCGTGAGAGCCGGACCCCTCGACCGACGTCCTCGACCGCCCGGATCCGGTGCCCCGACCCGTCCGCTGCGCGCGTGGCAGCGGGCGGCCCTCGACGTCTACCGGTCCCGCTCGTCGTCCGGGGGCCGGGACTTCCTCGCGGTGGCGACGCCGGGCGCCGGCAAGACCACCTTCGCTCTGCAGGTCGCCAATGACCTGCTGGGCACCGGCGAGATCAGCCGGATCACGGTCGTCGCGCCCACCGAGCATCTCAAGCGGCAGTGGGCGGCCGCCGCCGCCGAGGTCGGGGTGGACCTCGACCCGGACTTCCGCAACTCCGCCGGCGCGACGTCGTCCGACTACACCGGCGTCGCGGTGACCTACGCCCAGGTCGCGGCCCACCCGGCGCTGCACCGGGCGCGGACCGCCGCCCGGCGCACGCTGGTCATCCTCGACGAGATCCACCACGCGGGCGACGCGCTGTCCTGGGGCGAGGCGACCCGGGAGGCGTTCACCCCCGCGGCGCGGCGCCTCGCCCTGACCGGGACGCCGTTCCGCTCCGACGTCAACCCGATCCCTTTTGTCACCTACCTGCCGGGACCCGACGGCGTGCTGCGCAGCATCGCCGACTCCTCCTACGGCTACGCCGAGGCCCTGCGTGACGGCGTCGTGCGACCGGTGCTCTTCCTCGCCTACTCCGGCGAGATGTCCTGGCGGACCAGCGCCGGCGCCGAGCTGTCGGCCCGGCTCGGCGAACCGCTGACCGGCGAGCAGACCGCCGCCGCCTGGCGCACCGCCCTGGACCCGGGCGGAGACTGGATGCCGGCCGTGCTCGCCTCGGCGGACACCAGGCTGTCCCAGGTGCGCGCCGGCGGCATGCCTGACGCGGCCGGGCTGGTCATCGCCACCGACCACGCCGCCGCGAGGGCGTACGCGGGGCTGCTTGCCCGGATCACCGGCACGTCGCCGGTGCTCATCCTGTCCGACGACCCGACCGCGTCGGCGAAGATCGCGAACTTCCGCCAGTCCGCGGACCGGTGGATGGTGGCCGTGCGGATGGTGAGCGAGGGCGTCGACGTGCCCCGCCTCGCCGTCGGGGTCTACGCGACCTCGGCCTCGACGCCGCTGTTCTTCGCCCAGGCCGTCGGCCGGTTCGTCCGGGGGCGGGGTCGGGGCGAGACCGCCTCGGTGTTCCTGCCGAGTGTGCCCACCCTGCTCGCCCTCGCCGGGGAGATGGAGGTCCAGCGCGACCACGCGCTGGAGAAGCAGCCGCGCGACCCGGACGCCTTCGACGACGAGGCGCTGCGCGACGCCAACCGGCGCAAGGACACCCCCGACCAGCCGGACACGCTGTTCACGGCGCTGGGCTCCTCGGCCCATCTCGATCGGGTGATCTTCGATGGCGGCGAGTTCGGCACCCCCGCGGCGCCCGGCTCGGCGGCGGAGGAGGACTTCCTCGGCCTGCCGGGTCTGCTGGAGCCGGACCAGGTCGCGACCCTGCTGCGCCAGCGGGAGGCCGCGCAACAGGCCGCCGCGCAGGCGGCCGCGCGGCGCGGCGCCGCTGCCCGGGCGGGCGAGCAGCCCGAGGTGCCCGCGGCCCGCGACGGCGCGCAGTCGACGACCCGCCCGGTCCACGAGGTCATCGCCGAGCTGCGCAAGGAGCTCAACCGGCTGGTCGGGGCGCACTTCCACCGCACCGGCAAGCCGCACGGGATGATCCACGCCGAGCTGCGTCGGGCCTGTGGCGGCCCGCCGAGCGGGCAGGCCAGCGCCGCGCAGTTGCAGGCCCGGATCGACACGATCCGCCGCTGGGCCGGCTGACGGCTGCCCGGCCGGCCCAGCCGCTGCGTCAGCCGCCCTGCGAGATGGCGATCGACAGGATCTTCGCCTTGCTGGCCGGGGCGCCGTCGGAACCGCCGCCCTGCACGCCGGGCTTGGTGAGCTTGTCGAGGACGTCCAGCCCCGTGGTGATCTTTCCGAAGACGGTGTAGCCGCCGGCCAGCGCCGCCGCCCCCTGCTGCGTCGGGTCGGCGTAGTTGATGAAGAACTGGCTGCCGTTGCTGTTCGGCGCGGAGCTGTGCGCCATCGCGAGCACGCCGCGGTCGTAGGTGACGCCCTCGGTGTTCTCGTTGGCGTATCCGTAGCCGGGGCTGCCGCTGCCGGTGCCTGTCGGGTCGCCGCACTGCAGCACGGAGATGCCCGCCTCAGCACCGCCGGTCTGCCGATGGCAGAGCGTGTTGTCGTAGTACTTGGCATCGGCGAGGGTGCGCAGGGCGTGGACGGTGCACGGCGCCTTCTGCGCGTCCAGGCTCGCCGTCAGCGTCCCGGCGTCGGTGGTGATGGTCATGGTGGCCGGGGAGGTGTCGACGGTGGCGGCCGGTTTCGGCAGGGTGGCGCCGCGGGCGGGGGTCTCCCCGTTGGCGGTGTACGTGCAGGTGCCGACCTTGCTGGTGGCCGCCGCGGCGGCGCTGGGGGCCGCGGTGCTGGCCGCGTTGGCGGCGGTGACGTCGGACTTGTCGTCCTTACCGGTGAGCAGGATCGCGGCGATCGCCGACGCGGCGACCACGATCGTCACGAAGCCGGCCACGATCGCGAGCCGCTGCTGGCGGCGGCGGTGGGCGACCCGCCGCCGCTGCGTCTGCCGGGCCGCTCGGGCCTCGGCGAGCTCGCGCTGCCGTCGCTCCTTGGAACTGGCCACCGTCGCCGGCCTCCTCACATCCCGAACCTGGCAGGTTCTTCGCTGATGCGTCCCGTCCGTCCCGCGGCGGCGGACACATGTGGTCTGTGCACCGTAACCGTTCGGCGGTGCTCGGCTGGGCAGCGCACCTGGGGCAGCGCACCTGTGGCGAGCATGCCGAAGCCGCCTGTGCGCCCGCTGTGCGCCGGAAGCGTCGGCGGTGGCTGGTAGCGTTGCCGCAAGGTGAGGTGCGGTACCGATCAGGGGCTGACGCGATTCATGCTCGATAAGCGTTTTATCCGCGAGAATCCGCAGGCCGTGAGGGACGCGGTCGCGGTCAAGGGTATTGACCTGGACGTCGACGAACTGCTCCAACTCGACCAGGACAATCGCAAGCTGCAGTTCGAGGTGGACGGGGCGCAGGCCCGGCGCAAGAGCTTCGCCAAGCAGTTCGCCAAGGCCGACGAGGCACGCCGGGCCGAGCTGCGGGTCGAGCACGAGGCGTTCGACCGCCAGCTGCGGGACCTGCGCGAGCAGCTTGCCCGCACGGGCGCGCGATTGGCCGAGCTGATGCTGCTGACGCCGAACATCCCCTGGTCGGGGGCGCCGGTGGGGCCGGACGAGGCGGCCAACGTGGTGCTGCGCACCGTCGGCACGCCCCCGGAGTTCGACTTCACCCCGCTCGACCACACCGAGCTCGCCGAGAAGCGCGGCTGGGCCGAGTTCGCCCGCGCCCGCAAGGTCGCCGGCGAGCGGGCCTACGCCCTCGTCGGCGACATGGTGATGCTGGAACGGGCGGTGCACTCGTACGCGCTGGACCTGCTGCGCGGCCGGGAGTTCACCCCGGTGGCGGTCCCCGCGCTCGTCCGCGAGGAGCCGCTGATCGGCACGGGGATGCTGCCGAAGGCCCGGGAGGAGATCTACGCGATCCCCGAGGACGACCTGTACCTGGCCGGAACGGCCGAGGTGGCCCTCGTGGGCCTGCATGCGGGGGAGATCCTCGACGCCGCCCGGCTGCCGATCCGCTACGCCGGGATCTCGCCGTGCTTCCGCCGGGAGATCGGCAGCGCCAGCCGGGACGTCCGCGGCCTGCTGCGGGTGCACCAGTTCGAGAAGGTCGAGCAGTTCGTGCTCTGCGCCGCCGACGAGGCCGAGTCGGCGCGCTGGCACGCCGAGCTGCTCGCCACCGCCGAGCGCATCCTGTCCGACCTCGGGCTGTGCTACGAGGTCGTCGAGTGCGCCACCGGGGACATGGGCGTCGGCAAGTTCCGGATGAACGACATCAACACGTGGTTTCCGTCGCTGGGCCGTTTCCGGGAGACGCACAGCTGCTCCACGCTGCACGACTGGCAGGCTCGCCGGGCGAACCTGCGCTACCGCGACACCGACGGCACGATCCGCTTCGCCCACACGCTGAACAACACCGCGGTGGCCACCCCCCGGCTGCTGGCGGCGCTGCTGGAGAACTTCCAGACCGCGGACGGCGCGGTGCGCATCCCCGAGGTGCTGCGGCCCTACCTGGGCGGCCGCGAGCTGATCTGAGCGCCGCCGCGGCGGCGCGCCCGCGCGGCCCGGACCAGGGCCGGCCCGGCCACCGCGAGGCGTCGCGGCAGCCCGACGGCCACCCGGCGTTCCAGCACCCGGTAGTCGGCTCGCTCCACCTCGTCGAGGATCTCCCGGTAGAGCACGAACGCGGTGCGCATGCAGTCCCGCGAGGTGGGGTGCAGCAGCCGGATGCCGGGCTGGGCCGCGCGGAACAGCTCCCGGGCCCGGCTGATCTCGAACGCCAGGAGCCGGCGAACCGGCCCGTCGACGACCCCGGCGGCCAGGTGCTCCCGGGTGACGCCGAACAGCGCCAGCGACGTCTGCGGCAGGTACACCCGCCCGCGGCGCAGGTCCTCCCCGACGTCACGGATGAAGTTGGCGTGCTGGAAGGCGAGGCCGAGGTCGCGTGCGTAGGGCAGCGCGCTGTCGTCGACCGGTTCGAGTAGCGGCACCATCTGCAGGCCGATGACCGCGGCCGAGCCGTGCATGTAGACCAGCAGGTCCTCCCACGTCGCGTACCCGGTGACGGTCAGGTCCATCGCCATCGAGGACAGGAACGCGGCGAAGTGGCCGGGGTCGAGGGCGAAGCGATGGATCGTGTCGACGACCGCCGGCAGCACCGACACCTCACCGGCAGCCCCACCCGCACCCGTCCCACCGGCGATCTGGGCGTCGACGGCGTGGGCGGGCACGCCGTCGCGCAGCGCGGCGAGGAACCGGGCACTCCAGGCCTGCAGTTGGATGGCCCGCTCGTCGCCGGTCAGCGCCGAGTCGAGGTCGTCGACGATGTCGTCGGCGTGGCGGGCGAAGCCGTACAGGGCGTGCACGTGCGCCCGTTTCCATGGCGGCAGCAGCAGGGTCGCCAGGTAGTACGTGCGCCCGTGGGCGGCGTTGAGGGCGCGGGCCCGCGCATACGACGCGCGCAATCGGGGATCGGTGATTCCGGCCGCGTCGAGCTCCCCCACGGCGCTCAGCCTAACGGTACTGACGGTGGGCCCTGGGCCCCTGGTCCTGGATCTCCGAACATCATGATTGCGCGTGCCGGGTCGGGGCGGGGTTCTGCTCCGGGCGGTGGCGCGTGGGCTGTTCCGCGGAACACCATGATCATATTCTGGGTTCGGGTGGGGTTCCGGCTGCACCGCCGTGGCCGCGTCGCCCCTCACCGCGGATGATCTTGTGTTGGGTTTTTGTCGGTGGTGGGTGGGACGATCGTCGTGTCCGTTGATCGATGACACCTCTGGCCCGGTGATCCTGATGAGTACAGCGTCTGCATTCCCTCCCCCTCCGCCTGTCCCCTCTGCCTCGTCTGATGCGTGCGCGCTGATCGGGGTGGATGTGGAGGTCGCATCGTTGGGGGAGGTGGAGGAGGCGATCTGCCGGTGGGCGGGGCGGATCGCCGCGGCGAGCTGTGGCTGGCTGTTGGCGGTGGCGGCGTTCGACCGTCGGGGTGGCTGGTCGGGGGTCGGGATGGGGTCGTGTGCGCACTGGCTGGCCTGGCGGTGCGGTATCGGCCTGCGCACGGCGCGGGAGCAGGTGGCGACGGCGCGGGCGTTGGAGGGTCTTCCGGTCCTTCGGGCGGCGTTCGCGGCGGGCACGGTGTCGTATGCGAAGGTGCGGGCGGTGACCCGGGTCGCCGAGCCCGCCACTGAGGAGCTGTGGCTGGCCCGTGCCCGACGCTGCTCGGCCGGTCAGGTGGAGCGGCTCGTCCGTTCCTACCGGCAGGCCAATGGTGATCCGAAGGTCCGGCGGGCCGCACGGCGAGTGGCCTGGACGTTCGACGGCGACGGCATGCTGTGTCTGCGTGCGGTCCTGTCCCCGGACGAGGGCGCCCGGCTGATTGCCGCGTTGGACGCCGCCCGGGCCAGTCTCGAGGACACCACCTCCCTGGCCGGCGACAGTCTCCCAGCAGGCACCGGCACGGGCGACGAGGGTGGGGTGCCCGCGGACGGGGAGAAGGTCGTGATCGCACGGGATCGGCGGCGTGACGCCGACGCGCTGGTCGCGCTGGCCGACGGGTTCCTCGACCGGCCCGCCCCGGGGCTGATGCACCCTGGTCACACCCTGACCGTGCACCTCACCACTCAACCCACTCCCACCAGCAGCAACACGGCGGACCCGCAGGAAGGTACCGCGGGTGGGACTGAGGAGCCGGTCGGGGTGGCGCGGGTGGGGGTCGGGGCGTGGCGGTCTACCTGCGTGACCAGGGGCGCTGCCAGTACCCGGGGTGCGGTCACACCCGCTGGTTGCACCTGCACCACCTCACCTGGTGGGGCCGCGGGGGTGGTACCGACATCGACCGGCTGCTGCTGCTCTGTTCCACCCATCACCGGGCGGTGCACGACGACGACATCAGCCTGGGCCGGGACGCGGACGGGACCGTCACCGCGCGGACTGTCGACGGCCGCGTCCTTGTCGCAGCACCACCGGTCCTGCCCGGACCCGAGCCGGCAGGGACCCTCGCCCACGCCACCCGCCACATCGACCCCGCCGCAATCCGGCCGGTGGGGATGGTTATGGCAGACGGGAGGCGAAGGCGAGCGAGCTCGCCGCGGCGAGGAAGCCCAGCGCGAGGGAGAGGCCCAGGAACCAGGTGGTGATCTCGCGGTACTCGGTGCGGTAGCCGATGGAGCTGCCCAGGCCCTTGTAGACCGAGCGCAGCTCGTCGCCGGTGGCGGCCCGGTGGTAGGAGCCCTCGGTCTGGTCGGCGATCTCGTTGAGGGCCTGCTCGTTGACCGGGACGGGCACCTCCTGACCGCCGACATCGAGCGTGCCGTCGCTGGTGCCGTAGGCGATGGTGTCGACGGGGATGTGCGCCTGCCGGGCGGCATCGGTGGCCTGCGTGTTCGGCCGGCCGCGAGTGGTCTCGCCGTCGGAGAGCAGGACGATGGCTGCGGGTGGCGGGCTCTGCCCGGCGTCGGAGAATCGCTTGCCGGCGGTGTTGATGGCCTGCAGCGAGGCGAAGATCCCCTCACCGATGGCCGTCGCCGGGCCGAGCTGCAGGCCGCGGATGCCGGCGCGGACCGACTCGCGGTCGGTGGAGGCGGGCACGAGCACCGTCGCGCTGCCGGCGAAGGAGACCAGGCCCAGGTTGATGCGCGGCGGGAGCTGGTCGACGAACGCCTCGGCGCCCTGCTTGGCCGCCTCCAACCGGTTCGGGGCGATGTCGGTGGCGGCCATCGAGTTCGACACGTCGATGGCGAGGATGATCGTCGCGCGTTCCCGCGGAACCCGCTCGGCGCGGGCCGGCCGGGCCAGCGAGAACACCAGGCCGGCGAGGGTGAGCAGCAGCAGCGCGGCCGGGACGTGGCGGCGCCACCACTGCGGGCGCCGCGGCAGCACCGATGCCAGCACCGAGGTGGACGACAGGCGGGCCGCGTACACGCGCCGCCGCGCGGAGACGACGATGTAGGCGACGAGCAGCGCGGCGACGAGCAGGTACAGCCACAGCCAGTGGCCGGCGAGGAAGCTCACCGGGTACCCGCCCGGGCGGGTCGGCCGACCGGCGCGCGCCGCCCGGCGCCGCGGCCGCGCCGGTTCGCGGAGGCGAAGCGGACGATGTCGACGAGCCAGTCCGAGTCGGTGCGCAGGACGAGGTGGTCGGCGCCGACGCGGCGTAGGGCGAGCGACACCTCCCGGCGGTGCGCCGCGGCGGCCGCGGCGTACCGTTCCCGGAACTTCCGCGACGAGGTGGGCACCTCCAGCATCGCCCCGGTCTCGGCGTCGACGACGGGCAGCAGGCCGACGGCGGGCAGGGCCAGCTCCAGCGGGTCGACGATCTCGATCGCGAGCACCTGGTGGCGGGCGGCGACCACGCGCAGCGGGCGTTCCCAGCCGAGGTCCGTGGACTGGAAGTCGGAGATGACGACGGCGAGGCCGCGCCGGCGCGGCGGGCGCAGCAGGCCCTGCACGGCGGCGGCGAGGTCGGTGGCAGCCGCCGGGTCGGGCCGGCGGCGCGGCCGGTCGTGTGCGGCGCGGGGCAGCGTGAGCAGGGTGCGCAGCAGCGCCCGCAGGCCGTCGCGACCCGGCCGGGCCGGGATGAGCCGCGTGCCGGCCTGGGTGAGCGCCACCGCACCCATCCGGTTGCCGGTGCGAGCGGTGAGGAAACCGACCGCGGCGGTGGCGGCGACCGCGAGGTCCCGCTTCTCCCACGCGCCGGTGCCGAACTCGCTGCTGGCGCTGAGGTCGACGAGGGCCCAGGTCTCCAGCTCCCGGTCGGCGATGAGGTCGTGGACGTGGGGGACGGTGGTGCGGGCGGTGACGGCCCAGTCCATGCGGCGCACGTCGTCGCCGATGGAGTACTCGCGGCTCTCCGCCTTCTCGCTGCCCTGGCCGGGTAGCAGGCCCAGATGGTCGCCGAGCAGCATCCCGTCGAGGCGGCGCAGCACGGTGAGTTCCAGGCGGCGCAGCGTCCGCTCCACCGCCGGGTCGCCGGCCGGCGTGGCGGCGACCGGGCTGGGGCGGCCCGCGTCCGGCGTCATGAGATCGGGCCCCGGTCGAGGTATTCGGGGAAGCCCGAGCGCGGGTTGGTTCCCCAGCCGCCGGTGTTCGGCCCGACGGGCCCGGTGGGGTAGGGGGCCTGCTGGCGTGGCGCCACCTGCGGCTGCTGGATGGTCTCCAGGATGCGGGCGGCGATCGCGTCCGCGGTCAGCCCCTCGGCCAGCGCCTCGTAGGACAGCACCAGCCGGTGCGGCAGCACGTCCATGGCGACGGCGACCACGTCGTCCGGCACCACGTAGTCGCGCCCGCGTAGCAGGCCGAGCGCCCTGGCGGCGGCGACCAGGCCGAGGGAGGCCCGCGGCGAGGCGCCGTAGGCGAGGTGGCCGGCCAGTTCCGGCAGCCCCGCCTCGGCCGGCGCCCGGGTGGCGAGCACCAGCCGCACCGCGAACTCGGTGATGGCGTGGTGGACGAACACGTTGTCGGCCCGCGCCTGCAGCCGCTCCAGCACCTTCGGGCCCAGGACGCGCTCGGGGACCGGCGGCGACACGCCCATCCGCCGGACGATCTCCAGCTCCTCGGTGGGGCTGGGGTAGGGCACGTTGACCTTCATAAGGAACCGGTCGCGCTGGGCCTCGGGCAGCGGGTAGACGCCCTCGGACTCGATCGGGTTCTGGGTGGCGAGCACCAGGAACGGCCGGGGTAGCCGGTGGGTGGCTCCGCCGAGCGAGACCTGCTTCTCCGACATGACCTCCAGCAGCGCCGACTGCACCTTCGCGGGCGCGCGGTTGATCTCGTCGGCCAGTACGAAGTTGGCGAAGACCGGCCCGAGCTCGACGTCGAACGCCTCCTGGCTGGCCCGGTAGATGCGGGCGCCCACGATGTCCGAGGGCACGAGGTCGTTGGTGAACTGGATCCGGACGAACGAGCCGCCGACCACGGTGGCCAGGGTCTGCACCGCCAGCGTCTTGGCCACCCCGGGCACGCCCTCGAGCAGGCAGTGCCCGCGGGCGAGCAGCGCGACGAGCATGCGCTCGACCATGCGGTCCTGCCCGACGATCACTTTTTTGATCTCGAACAGGGCGCGCTCGAGCAGCGCCGCGTCCGAGGTGGTGTCCGGGGCGGCGAGGCCGGCCGGGCTCTGCCCATCGTCCATGCCGGTATTCTCCCAGCCCCGGCGCGGAATCGGGCGCCAACGGACTCGGCACGGCTCGGTTGCAAGCGTCTTCTAAGCCCCTGTTCAGGAACTTTCGGTTCAGGCCGGGGCTGCGGCGCGCAGCGCACGCGAGCGGTAACCGCGATCGGCGCCGAGGATCCGCTCCGCCGCCAGTCGTCCCGAGATGAGCACCATCGGCACGCCGACGCCGGGCCGGGTGCCGCTGCCGGCGAACACCACGTTCGCCAGCCCGGGCGCCATGTTCGCCGGGCGGAACGGGCCGGTCTGGCGGAAGGTGTGGGCGGCGGCGAACGGCGCGCCCGCCGCCATCCCGCGGGCCCGCCAATCGGCCGGGGTGGTCACCTGCTCCACCTCGATGGCGGCGCCGAATCCGGCGTAGCCACGCCGCTCGCAGGTGGCGACGACCTCGTCGCGGTAGCGCGAGCGCAGCACCGACCAGTCCAGCGGCGCGGTGAGGTTCGGCGTCGGGAACAGCACGTAGTAGGCGTGCCCGCCGGCCGGCGCCATCGCCGGTTCGCTGCGTGACGGGGTGGTGACGAGAAACGACGGGTCGCTCATCAGCTCGCCGCGGTCGATGATCTCCGTGAACGTCCGCCGCCAGGCCTGGCCGAAATGGATGGTGTGGTGCGCCGCGTGCGGATACTCCACCCGCGCGCCGGCCAGCAGCAGGAAGCACGACGGCGAGTAGCGCAGCCGGCGCAGCCGGGCCGGCGCCGCCGCCGGCGGCAGCAGCTCGGCGTAGGCGATCGGCAGGTCCGGGTTGAGGACCACCACGTCCGCGCCGATGCGCTCGCCGGCGGTGGTGTGCACCGCCACCGCCCGACCGCCGCGCACCTCCACCCGACTCACCGTCGTCTCGTAGCGCACGGTCACTCCGTGCTTGACCGCCGCGGCGGTCATCGCCTCGGCGACGGCGTGCATGCCGCCCGTCGGGTGGTACACCCCGGCGACGGAGTCCATGTACGAGATGACGGCATAGAGGGCGAGCGCGTCGTGCGGGGCGAGCCCGGCGTACATCGCCTGGAAGGAGAACATTCGCCGGGTCCGCGGGTCGCGCAGGTGGCGGCCGACGACCGTGTCGAGCCGGCGGAAGCCGCCCAGCGCCGCGAGCCGGGCGAGCTGCGGGCGCAGCAGCGACAGCGGCGAGTCCACCTGGGCGTCGATGAAATGCCGTACCTGCGCGCGGTACATCGCCGTGACCAGGGTGACGAACCGCTCGAAGCCGGCGGCCTCCGCCGGGCCGCACAGCGCCCGGATCTCCGCCGCGGTGTCGGCCGGGTCGGCGCGCACGTCCAGCGACGAGCCGTCGGCGAAGAACCCCCGGTACATCGGGTCAAGCCGGGTCAGCGTCAGCCAGCGGTCGAGATCCTCCCCGACGCAGTCCAACGCGTCGGCGATCAGCTCGGGCATGGTCAGCACGGTCGGGCCGGTGTCGAACCGGTAGCCGCCGAGGGTGAGCAGCCCCGCCCGGCCGCCCGGCACCGCCTCGCGCTCCAGCACCGTCACTCGCCGCCCGGCCCCCACCAGGCGCAGCGCGGCCGACAGCCCCGCAAATCCCGCACCGACGATGACGACGTGATCCGTCGGGCCCTCCACCGTGCGCATCCGGCGCCCGCCCCCTCTCTCCAGCTCTCCCCGGTCGTACACGACTGGCCCGGTCGTACGCGTCACTGTGCCCGCACCGTGGCCGCGGTCGCGAGCTCCACCAGTGCGCCGCGGGTGGTGTCGTCGAGGTCGAAGCGTTCCAGGACGGCCAGGGCCTGCGCGGTGCGCGCGGCGATCCGCTCTTCGGCCGCGGCCGGCGCGCCGCTGGCGGCAATCAGCTCGCGCGCCTCCTCGACCGCGCCGGGTCGTGTCGGCCGACCGACGAGGTCGCGCAGCCGGGCTGCCGCCGCCGGCCGCGCCTGGCGCAGGGCCAGCGCGAGCAGCCCGTTGGGCCGGCCGTCGCGCAGGTCCTGCCCGGCGGGCTTGCCGGTCACCGCCGGGTCGCCGAACACCCCGAGGATGTCGTCGCGGAGCTGGAACGCCTCACCAAGCGGGTGACCGAACGCCGCGTAGGTCTCCAGCAGGCCGGGGCGGGTCCCGGCAAGCAGGGCGCCGAGCTGCAACGGTCGGACCACCGTGTAGCCGGCGGTCTTGTACCGGGCGATCCGCGCGACCCGCGCCGGATCGAGGCCGCGCGGCGGCCCGGTGCTCGGCCGCTCGGCGCCTGCCTGGCTGGTCTCGGCGCTCTCGGCGCCCACCTGGCTGGTCGCGGCGCCCACCTGGCTGGCGAGATCGAGGTACTGGCCGGCGACGAGCTCGCCGCGCATCCGCGCGTACGTCGGCCAGGCCCGCGCCAGGGCGCCGGGAGTCAGCCCGCTGGCCATCAGCAGATCGTCCGCCCAGGTCAGGAACAGGTCGCCGAGCAGGATCGCCGCCGAGCGGCCGAAGGTTTCCGGATCGCCGCCGAGCCGGGCCCGGCGGTGCATCCCGGTCAGGCGGCGATGGGCGCTCGGCTCACCGCGACGCAGTTCCGAGCCGTCCATCACGTCGTCGTGCACCAGCGCACAGGCGTGTAGCACCTCCAGGGATGCGGCGGCCGTCACGATCTCGTCGCAGTCCGGCCCGCCGGCACCCCGCCAGCCCCAGTAGCAGAACGCGGGCCGCACCCGCTTGCCCTCGCTGAGCAGCACGTCCTCGGCGATTCGGACGAACGGGTCGAGATCGGCGTCGATGTCGCGCAGCGCCGCCCCCCGAGCGTCGGCGAACCGGCGCAGCACGGCGGAGACCCGCGGCCGGACATCGGTCATCGGTGACCGGGGTACCGTGCGGTGTGCCCGTGTTCGACACCGCCATCCTGGTGATCGCCATCGTGCTGCTGGCCGCCGCGGTGGGCGGTCTGTCCCTGTTGCGGATGCCACCCGCCGAGCTGGTTCACACCGTCGACGGTATAGACGCCGTCGAGGTCATGGTGGCCGCGGGCCGGGTCGAGGTCGCCGAACGTGATCGCTCGGACGTGCGTGTCGACCTCACGGTGCGGCGCCGGCCCGGCCGGTCGAGCCCCGCGGTGACCACCGCCGGGTCGGTGTTGCGGGTCGACGGGCGGCGCAGCGACGTGCGGGTCAGGCTGGCCGTGCCGCCCGGCACCCGGGTGCGGGCCGAGGTGCTCGCCGGCGAGATCACCCTGTGGGGCGTGCGCGGGGAGCTGTCGCTGGTCACCCGCGACGGCACGATCGCCGGCCGCGAGCTCGGCGCCGGCCCGGTCGCCGCCCGCAGCCGGGGCGGGGACGTCAACCTGCACTTCGACCAGCCGCCGGACGCCGTCCATGCGCACACCGAGTCGGGTCTTCTGACGGTCATGCTCCCCGACGGCGGGTACGCGGTGGAGGTCGAGACGGGCGATCCCAGCGCGGTCGACGTGGCGCTGCCACCGACGCCGGGGGCCACGCGGCGGGTGGTGGCCCGCACCGTCGCCGGCCGGGTTCGCATCGGCCTGACCGCCCCGCTGGGGCCGCTGCCGATCTGATGCTGCCCGTAGGTTCCTGATGCTGTCCGTTGATGTCGCGTGGCGGTCACGCGTGTTTCCGGCCCGGGGGTACGTCCCCGGCCGAGGTCCGCGCCGGTCTACTCTCGTCGCATGACGGCGGTTCGGAGTGTGAGCGCGAAACCGGCGACGATGGGGGAGTTTCTCGCCTCCGGACGTCCCTCGTTCTCGTTCGAGTTCTTCCCGCCCCGGACGCCCGAGGGCGAGCGTCACCTGTGGACCGCTCTGCGCCGGATCGAGGCGCTGCGCCCCTCCTTCGTGTCGGTGACCTACGGCGCCGGCGGCTCGACCCGTGAGGGCACGATCCGGGTGACCGAGCGGATCGCCACCGACACCACCCTCACGCCGATCGCCCACCTCACCGCGGTCAACCACTCCGTCGCCGAGCTGCGTCAGGTGATCGGCAACTATGCGGGCGCGGGCGTGCGCAACGTGATCGCGCTGCGCGGCGACCCGCCCGGCGACCCGCAGGGCACCTGGACGGCCCACCCGCAGGGCCTGGAGCACGCCGACGAGCTCGTGCGGCTGGTGAAGTCGGTGGGGGACTTCTGCGTCGGGGTGGCGGCCTTCCCGGACAAGCACCCCCGCTCGCCCGACTTCGACACCGACGCCCGGTACCTGGTGGGCAAGTTCGACGCCGGGGCCGACTACGCCATCACCCAGTTCTTCTTCGGTGCCGACGACTACTTCCGGCTGGTCGAGCGGGTCCGCGCGCTGGGCTGCGACAAGCCGATCATTCCCGGGATCATGCCGGTGACGAACGTGGCCCAGATAGTCCGGATGGCGCAGTTGTCCGGCGCCGCCTTCCCGCCCGTGCTGGCCGCCCGACTGCAGGCCGTCGCGGACGACCCGGCGGCGGTGCGGGCGGTCGGCCTCGAGGTGGCGACGGAGCTGTCCCGCCGCCTGCTCGACGGCGGGGCGCCCGGCCTGCACTTCATCACCCTCAACCGGTCCAGCGTCACGCGGGAGATCTTCGAGGCGGTCCGGTAGGCGGGCGCCGCATCCCCGCCGGTGCCGCCCGGCGGCCGGGCCGCGCCTACTCGATGTCGTCGTAGGCGTCGAACACGCACAGCAGCCATTCGTNGCGGAAGGTCTGCTCGCGCACCAGCGCGAACCCGGCCTGGTTGGCGGTGTCGATCACCGCCGCCACGAGGCCGAGGTCGAGGGTGTTGAAGACCGGAGTGATCCGCACCGCGAGGATCACCTGATGGCGGTGGGGGGCGAAGACCACCCGCGGGTCGAGGTCGTCGAGGCTCTCCACCACGCCGCTTACCTGCTCGGTCACGTCACTCCCGCCTGGCGGGGCCGGCCTGGCCTCGTCCGTCCGCTCCCACCGGCCGACGTGGCCGTGGCCCGCGGTGGCAGTCCACGCGACTCTACGTCCCGGGCATGATGATGTCCCGGGCACGGTGGATGTCCCGGGCACGATGGATGGTGTGCGCACCCCGGTACCCGACCGCGACACCTATCTCGCGCGCTGGTCGGCCCTGCACGGCGGCTACGACCCGCTGGGCGGGCTGTGGCTGGTGCGTGCCTGGCTGACGTTGGTCCACCGGGCCGCGAGCCCGCTGGCCGCCCGCCGGGTGCCGCCGTCGGCGGTGACCGCGGCGGGGGTGGCGGTCACGGTGCTCGCGCTGCCGGCCGCCGCTGCCGGGGGCCGCTGGCCGTTGCTGGCGGTGGTGGTGATGCTGCTCGGAGGCGTGGCCGACAGCCTCGATGGAGCCGTGGCCGTGCTGACCGATCGGGCGAGTGCCTGGGGCTACGTGCTGGACTCGGTCGCCGACCGCTGCGGCGACGCGCTGTACCTGGTCGCTCTGTGGTACGTCGGGGCGCCGGGCGGTCTGCTCGTCGCCGCCGGGTGCGCACTGGGGCTGCTGGAGTACACCCGGGCGCGAGCCGGCAACGCCGGCTTCGGAGAGATCGGCGTCGTGACGGTCGGCGAGCGGCCGACGCGGCTCATCATCGCCGCGTTCGGACTGGCGGGGGCCGGCATCATCCCTGACCTGGCCCGTTTCGCCGGGACGGTGGCGGCGGGCGCGACGTTCGCGGTGTGCGTGGTCGGCCTCGGCCAGCTCCTGGTGACGTTGCGTGCCGCACTGCTGGGCGCGCCCCCACCCCGTGACTAGCCGGGTGATTCCGCGTCGCTCATTGACTTCAGGTAGTCGTCGGCTAACCCAGGTGCGGTCCCGACTCTGACAATCATGGTGATCCCTAAGGAACTGGGCCTCGCGTGCGGGCGGCTCCTCGGCCCGTACCGATCCCCGTCCATTTCTTCTTGCCCGAGCGGCGCCTGAGTCCGCGGTCGCGTGGGCGCAGACCGTATGCGGGAGATCTGTTCAGTGTGCGGACGGTTTTGACTGTCGTCCGACCGGCGGGGCTCGGAAGATCTGGGCGGTCGCGGTTGACCGTGGGTTGCTCCTTCGTCCCTTCCGGTGGTGGTCGCCGTCCCGCCTGCGGCCGAACAGGGCCGGACCGCTGCAGGCGGACGCGCGAGAAACCGGCAAGATGATCCGCATTCGCGGATTCTTCTTGGTTTTCTGCCCAGATCTGCGGATTCATCGCTACGATCTGGCCATCCACACAGTCGCCGATCGGCCGCGGGCCGCGGCCGCGTGACCGGCGGACTCCGTAGCCACGAAAGATTCGGGGAAATGGTGTCGTACCTCGCCCGCAGAATGTCCCGTCCGCGTGTCGTCGCGATCGTTCTGGCCCTGGCCGCGATCCTCGTCGTCAGCCTGCTGCCGACCTGGCGGGCCGAGGCTGCCACCCCGGCTGCCACCCCGGCTGCCACCCCGGCTGCGGCGCCGGCCAAGGCGATCCCGCATCCCGTTCCCACTCTGCCGCCGGGTCAGGTGCTGTTCCTCGGTCGGATCGCGCACCCGCAACTGCTGACCGTCGCCGACCTCGCCGCGAAGTACCCGCAGCACACCCAGACGGTGACCTTCCAGAGCGGGGCGGGCCCGCAGACCCACACCTACACCGGCCCCCTGCTCTACGACGTCCTGCAGGCGGCGAAGCCGGCGTTCCGCAGCGACGTGAAGAACGACGCGCTGCGCTACGCCGCGGTCGTCCACGCCAGCGACGGCTACGAGTCGGTCGTCTCGTGGGGCGAGATCGACCCCGGCTTCGCCGGCACCGAGGCGCTGCTCGCCGTCACCCAGGACGGCGTGTCGCTGGCGAAGGAGGGACCCCGGCTGACCGCTCCCGGCGACACCAAGGGCGGCCGGTACGTCTCCGGCGTCACTTCGGTGACGCTGGTCCGCGCCGGGTTGTAGGCCGCGGGCGCCGGGTGAGTCGGGGCGGTCAGGCCGGCCCGACGAGCCCGGCGACGATGCCGGCGGACAGTACGACCAGCGGCAGGCCGCCGCCCGGGTGGGTGGACCCGCCGACGAGGAACAGCCCCGGCACCCGGGCGGCGTTCGGCGGCCGCAGGAACGCCGCCCGGGCTCCGTTCGACGACCCGCCGTAGATCGACCCCCCCACCGAGCTGGTGCGCCGCTCCAGGTCCGCCGGGGTGATCGTCTCGTACCACCGCAGTCGGGACCGCACGTCGAACCCGCGGGCGGCGAGAATGTCCAGGATGTGCCGGGCATACCCGTCCGCCAGGCCGGGCTTGTCCCAGTCCAGCCCGCGTGCGCCGGGCCGCCCCGCCGCCGGGGCGTGTGCTGCGGCGTGCGGCGCGGCGTTGACGAGGACGAACCATGCCTCGCCGCCCGGCGGCGCGCAGGCCGGGTCCGCCGGGGCGGCGATGTAGACCGCCGGGTCGTCGGCAAGGCGCCCGCCGAACACCGCGTCGAACTCGCCGTCGTAGTCCGCCGGGAAGGTGACCGTGTGGTGGCCCAGCCCCGGCGTGCCGCCGGACAGGGCCAGCAGCAGCACGAACCCGGACATCGACGGGGTGGCCCGCCGGACGTGGCGCCGCCCGGTCCGGTCGTCCACCAGCCGGCCGTCCACCGGCAGGCCGTGCGCCTGCCGGCCGTAGAGCGATGCCGCGTCGACGTTCGCGACGACGACGTCGGCGGGCAGCAGGAGGCCGTCGGCGAGTCGCACCCCGTCGACCCGGCCACCGGGCGTGCGGGTCACTTTCAGCACCCGGGTGTCGACCAGGATCCGGGCCCCGCGGTCCTCGGCGCGCCGCGCGATCGCCTCGCCGAGCCGGCGCAGCCCGCCCGGCACGTACCAGCCGCCGAAGCGGCGTTCGGCGTGCACCACCGACACCAGGGCGGCCGGGGCGCGCCGGGGATCGGAGCCGGAGTAGGTCGCGTAGCGGTCCAGCACCATCCGCAGGCGCGGGTCGCGCAGGTAGCTGCGGCCCAGGCCGCGCAGGCTGCGGCCGGGGGCGACCGCCGCGACGTCTCCGGGTGAGGCCCAGGCCAGCCGGGCGAGCCCGGCGGCGCGCACCGGGCTGGACAGGAACGGCTCCTCGGCGGCGTCGAAGATCCGCGCGGCCCGGTCGGCCAGGTGCCGCCAGTCACCGCCGGCGCCGCCGCCGAGGCGTTCGTCGAGCTCGGCGGCGAAGGCGTCGTCGTCCGCGTGCGCGGCCAGCGTCGTGCCGTCGGCGAACCGGTAGGAGGCGATCGGGTCGAGGCGGCGAAGGTCCAGCTCGGCGCGCAACGGCCCGCCGGTCGCGGCGAACAGATCCTCGAACACGGCGGGCATGGTCAGCAGGGACGGCCCGGTGTCGAAGCCGTAGCCGTCCCGCTCGTACCAGCCGAGCTTCCCGCCGATCCGCGACGACTGCTCGCAGACGGTGACATCATGCCCCGCGGCGGCCAGGCGGGCCGCGGCGGCGAGCCCGCCCACCCCGGCGCCGATCACTACCACCCGGGCCACGGCGTCGACTCTACGAGCCGGCCCGCGGGCCGCGCCGCCGCGGGGGTGCCGTGACCGGTCGGCCCTTCCAGGCCGCGGTGCCACGCCGCCGCCGCCACCACGACAGCGCCGTCAGGTATCCCAGCAGGCCGACCGAGACCGGATGGGCGGCGGCGTCCGGCCAGCTCCGCCCCCCGGTGCGCCGGGCGGCGACCACCCGGCCGGCGACCCCGGCGAGGTAGCCGGCCAGTCCGGCGCGGGAGCCGCGCGCCGCCGCGGCGGCAGGCAGGACGAACAGCCACCACAGCAGGCCGACCTGCGCGGCGCTGGCCGCCGGGCTGCCGCCGGCGGCGGCCAACGACTTGGCGTAGCCGTCGCGCAGCTCGGCCCAGCCGACATACATCCGGTTGGTCGCCAGGGAGGTGCCGTCGACGATCACCCCGCGCCCCCCGAAGCGCTTCACGGCCCGCAGCAGGGCGATGTCCTCGAGGATCTGGTCGCGGACCCCGGCGTGCCCCCCGGCCCGGCGGTACGCCGCCGCGTCCACGCACAGGAACTGGCCGCCGGCCGCGGCCAGCGACGGCCGCGGGGACCGCTCGGCCGCGCGCAGCGGCAGCAGGGCCAGCCATGACCAGGTCAGCAGCGGCTGGACGAGCCGCTCCGCCGGGCTCGCCGCGACCTGGCGCGGATACGGCGAGACCAGGTCCAGCCCGCTGTCGCGCAGCAGCGCAACGGCCCGGGCCAGCCCGTCGGCGGCGATGATCACGTCGGCGTCGACGAAGACCAGCACGGTGCCGGTCGCGGCGGCCGCGGCCCCGGCGCAGGCGTACGGCTTGCCCAGCCAGCCGGGCGGTGGGCCGGCGCCGCGCAGCGGGACGATCCGCCCGTCGCGCCGCGCCCAGCCGGCCAGGATCCGCCCGGTGGCGTCGGTGGAGGCGTCGTCGTAGACGACGATCTCCAGCTCGGGCACGTCCCGCGCGGCCAGCAGGGCCGCCAGACAGCCGTCCAGGCGGGCGGCCTCGTCTCGGACCGGCAGGATCACGGACACCCGCTCCGGCACCGGCCGGGCCGGCGGCGCCACACGCAGCAGCCGGGCGTTCACCGCCGCGTGCGCCGCGATACCCATGGACGCCAACGCCGCCGTCCGCACCACTCCGGCTCGCACCGCCGCTCCGGCTCGCACCGCCGTCACCGCCACCCCCACCGCCCGGGATCGTCCGCTCTGCGGTCGGCGCGCCAGGGCCGCAGCGCCACGGCCAGCACCGCTCCCATCGCGACCCCGCCGGTGACCGCGACGCCGGGCTCACCGAAGAAGACGAGGTTCGCCAGCACCGACGACAGGTAGGTCCAGGCCAGCAGGGCCAGCGGGATGCGCTCGTCGCGGTGGGCACGGCGCGTCGGGTCGGGCAGCGCGAGCAGGGTCGCGGTCATGATGGTGCCGACCAGCAGCCAGCCGAGGAAGTTCGTCAGCGGGATCCCGTTGAGCGCCGGACCGCCGCCGAGCCAGTGCCAGTGCCCGGCGGTGACCATCTGAGGGTCGAGGAACAGATCCCAGGTGGCCAGCACCAGGCCGCCGAGCACGGCGGCGCGGACCGGGGCGCGCCGGTGCCGCCGTACCAGGACGTAGGTGGGATAGGCCATCATCGCCCAGGCCAGCGGCACCACGACGGCGACGCCGCACAGGCGGGGGCCGAGCGAGCCGGCATAGTCATAGCGGCCGAACGGGACGCCGGTGTGAACCCCGACCGTCTCCACGGCGAGCCCCCCACCGACGGTCACGGCGAGGAAGCCGGCGGTCCAGAGCGGACCGCGGGTGGCCAGGGCGTGCGCCGTCGACGCGGCAAAGAAGAGCAGGACCGTCGCGACGGCCAGCGCGCTGCGCCCGGCACCGCCGACGAGCGGGTAGGGGATCTGCACCGCCACCGTGGCCAGCGCGGGAATCCATCCCCAGACCGGTGCCCGGTGCCCGGGCGGTTTGCCGGGGATGCTCCGGCGTACGGGCCGGGCCGACCCGAGCGCCGTGGACGCCGGGCCGCGGAGGGTCACCGCACGGGTTCCGGCTGGTCGGCGTCGCCGGCGAGCTCGCCGGCGGGGCTGGCGGCCGACGGACCCCGCAGCTCCTTGCCGAGCACCGCGTAGGGGGTGAGCGTCCCGGGGAACTGGAAGTCCGACAGCAGCGGGACGAATCCCTCGCTGGCATACAACCGGCGTGCCCGGCTGCCGGCGGGTTCAAGCGCGGACAGCGCCGCGGTCCGCTGCGGGACGTCCCGCAGCAGCTCCCGCAGCAACTGACGGCCGATCGTGCGGCCCTGGTAGGAGGGCAGCACGTGCAGCTCGACGATCTCGAGGCAGTCGTCGAGCCAGTGCGCCGCCGTGGCTGCCGAGGCCGCCGCAAGCGCGTCCACGACGACGTCGTGCCACCACTGGCCGGGCTGGCCGGGCAGCGCGTAGGTGATGCCGACGAGGGTGTCGTCGGGGGTGACGGCGGCGACGGCGAGCAGGTCACGGCGGTCGAAGTGGCGACGCGCGTGCAGGGCCCGGTCCCGGGCGGCCCGGACGGGGTCGGCCTCGTGGTGATCGAGGAACGCGGCCTTGTAGACGGCGATCACATCGTCGAGCCGGGCCCGCATGCGGCTGGGCGGCCAGCGGACCACGCTCACGTCCCCGTCCCCGTCGGTCACCGGCGTCGCCTCCTGTCCGTCCCTCGGCGCGTCGACCTGGTCCCGCGAACGGGTCTGGCGAGCCAGGAGGTCGGGGCACACCAACACGTTGCTCGACGATAACGCGCCAGTTGCGGGGCGCGCCGGGCGACGGGAGTGCCTGCCACGTAACGTCATTACTCTGATGCGCAGAGCATTTTTTCCGGGATGTGTGGGAGGCCGATCCGGTCGGCCGCCATCGCGAGGCCCGCGCAGCGGGGAGCGTCGTCGAGCAGGTCCGCGACCAGGAGGGCGACGGCCGGCGCCTGCACCGCGCCGCCCGCGTTCGTCCCCGCGGCCACCAGGACCCGGCCGGCGTGGCCCGGTAGTGCGGTGACGAGGGGGAGTCCGTCGGGGGTGGTCGGACGTTCGCATACGCGCACGTCGCGCACGTCAGGGCTGCCGTCGGCCCGCTGCAGCGCCGGAAACAGGCCGGCGATGGCCCGTTCGGCGACGTCCCGCAGCCCCGCGATCCCCGCCGCCGCGGACTGGCGCTCGGCCAGGCCCAGGTAGCCGAAGCCGCCACTGACGTGGATGAACGTGCCGTCGGGGGACAGGGAGACGTTGATCACGCCGAGGGGATCGCCGGCGTGGATCTTCGCTGGGCGGCGCAGCCCGGGGTTCGGCAGGGTCAGCGACAGGCCGAGCAGATGCGCCACCGCGCCGGCCCCGGGCCAGGCGGCGCCGAGCAGCCGGTCCAGGTCACGGCCCCCGGTGGTGATCACGACGTGATCCGCCGGCAGCACCGAGCCGTCGTCGAGACGCAGCCGCACCGCCGGTTCTGGTTGCCCCGCCGGTTCCGGCCGCCCGGCCGGGCCGCTCCCGGCCCAGGCGGCGCTGTTCGTGCCGGGGCCGCGGCCGGGGTCGAGCCCGCGCACCCGGACGCCGGCGCGCACCTCGACGCCGAGGTCGGTGAGCCGGCTGGCCAGCGCCGTCGCCAGATCGTGGATGTTGACGGCGTAGCCGTCCACCTCGACCGCGCCCGCGATCTCCCGCACGCCGCTTGGCAGCGGCACCGAGGTGCCCAGGCCCGGCCAGTCCCGGGCCAGCGCCTCACCGGGCAGGCGGACGGCGCCGGTGTCGGCCGCGCGCTGAAGCCGTTCGCCCGCGGCGAGGTCGGCGGCACCGAGGTAGATCCGGGCCAGCCGGGCGTCCCGGCGCAGGCCGGCCAGCCAGCCCGCGCCGTCGACGGCGAACAGGCGCTCCCAGCCGCGCAGCCCCAGCCGGTTGAGAGCGATCACCAGCTCCTGGGTCGTCGCGTGCAGGCCCGGCCGGTCGGTGCCCCGGTCGAGCGCCTCTGACCAGGCGAGCTCGGCCGCGCTCAGGGAGGCGGGGTCGCGCAGCCGCCAGCCGCCGTCCGCCGGGCCGCGCTCGAGGATGCCGGCCCGGCCCGCGTCCGTCGGGGGCAGGGTCTCGGTCGCCGACAGGTGCCGCGCGTTGGCCCCCCCGAACGTCGTGCCCTGCCGGTCCGGATCCGCGCGATCCGCCGGCGCAGCATCGAGCACCCGGATCCGGCGATACCCCCGCAGCCGCAGCAACAGCGCGACGGTGAGTCCGACGATCCCGCCGCCGACGACCACCACGCCGTGGCCGTCCGCGGCGGGATCGTCAGGTGCCGGGTCCTCGTCGACTCGGCGGTCGGTGCCCCGGCCCGCGCCGGGATGATCGAGTTGTGGTCCGAGCAGGTCGGCGCCGGTCAGCTCGTCCAGGTCCGCCCGGCCGACCACGGCGAGCATGGCCTGATCCAGGTCGTCGTCGCAGGCGTCGGAGCGCATCGCCGCGGAGCACAGGGTGAACCCGGGGCGCAGGGCGCCGCCGTCACCGTCGATCCGCGCGGCCAGCAGCTCCCGCACCGGGGCGAGCAGCCGGGGGGCGTTGTCCAGGACGACCGTGAGATCACGCCGGTCGTAGGCGTCGAGCAGGGCGCGCTGGGCGAACACCTCGGGCTCGCTGACCGAGATGATCCGTTCGCCCGTGAACGCCTTGAGTTCCCGCTCGTCGATCATGCCGACGGTCGCCCACGGCCCGGCGTGGACGAGCGGCGCGGCGACGGCGACCACGTCGGCGGCCTCGAGGAGCTCCTCCACGGTGCGGGCGATCCGCACCCGGTCGGCGGGCAGCCGGTGGTGGCGCGCCCAGGCGCCTACCGACGCGGGATCGGCGACGAGGGAGGGGGAGTGCACGACCAGGCGCCAGCCCCGCGCCGCGCCGTCCCGGGCCACCCGTCCGTTGATGTTGCCGGCGCCGAGCAGCCCGAGGATGCCCGGCCGCCGTGACTCCTGCGCTCGGGCGAGGGGCTGCGCTCGGGCAGGGGGCTGCTCTCGGGCGGAGGGTTGCTCCCGAGCGGAGGGTTGCTCCCGAGCGAGCGACGCCGCCCCGCCGCCGGCGGGGTCGAACAGCCGGTCGACCATGAACCGGGCGACGTGGCGGGCGTTGACCTCCGGGGTGTTGCGCACCTCGATCCGTAGCCGGGCGGCAGCGGCGGTGTCGACGGCGGCCAGCGAGGTGCCGCGGCGGACGAGCAGGAGCTCGCGGTCGGCGTCGGACCGCGCTGAGCCCCCGGGGACCGGACCGCCCGCGGGGACCGGACCGCCCGCGGGGACCGGACCGCCCGCGGGGACCGGACCGCCCGCGCGGACCGCTGCGGCCCATCGTCGCAGGGTGGTGGCGTCGACCGCGTTCGCGCCGACGACCAGCGTGTGCGGGCGCAGCTCGACCAGCGCGTCGGCGAGTTCGGCCGGGCGGGCGGCCAGCTCCGGGCGCAGGACCGCGCTGCCGGCCCGAGTGACCAGGTCCGCCACGCGGGCGCCCACCGCCGTGGCGATCAGTATCCGGCGGTGGGGGGTGGACCTGCGCACAACCGGGGGGTGCGGTCCTGGACCGCGGGGTGTCGCTTCGGAGGGTGCCTGGCCTGCGGACACCTGGGCACGTGCCTGGTCACGGGGCATCGGCATGCGGTTCGCTTCATCCGGTTCGTCGGGCTGCCTCATCCGGTTCGCCGCCGGACCTCCCCACCGTGGCGGACGTCCGTCAACGGGTTGTCAAACCGCCGAATCCGTTGCCGGCCCGGGGCGCCAGGCCGGCACGGGACCTTCAACGAGTCGTCAACGTCGGGGGGCCTGCCAACGTCGGATCGGGGAGCAGGGCCAGCAGCGGATCGCGTCCGCCGAGCGTGCCGCGGGAGCCGAGCACCGCGAACCGCGCGAACAGCTCCTCGCTGTACCAGCCGACCTCGGGGGTGCGGCGGACGACCTCGCTGTGCGCCGGCCGGCCGTAGGCGAACCGGCGCAGCGACGCCGCGTCCTGCCAGAGGCTGAACGTCCCCTTCAGCCCGATCGGTGCCTCGCCGATCCCGGCCGCGAACAGCAGCCCCTCGGCCTGAGCGAGGTCCGCGACCACCGGTGGGACCGCCCGGCGGAAGGTGAGCGTGTGCCGGGGGGCGACCCGGGCCCGGGTGATCACCGCCACCTTCGTGCCCGTGGCGGTGGCGGTCGGCGCGGCCGTGGCCGTGGGGTCGCCGAACGGCTCCTGCCGCGACCACCGCCCGCGCGAGGACAGCGGGTGCAGGTCGATGCGCCACCGTTCCTCGGCCAGCACCGACCAGGCCCGCACCTGTGCGGACCGCTCGAACGACCGCGCCGCCGACGGCGTCTCCCAGACGGCGACCATCGCCCACTGGCAGGGGTCGGCGCCACGCAGGCCGAGGCTGCTCGCCGAGCCGGTGCCGAGCAGCTTGACGAACGTCAGCCCGGGGACGTGCCGCAGCGCGGAGCGGTCGGCGGCGACCCGGGCCAGGGCGTGGCCTATCCGGCGGCGGGGGACCCGCCAGAAGTCGACGGTCACCAGCAGGGCGGCAGGGTTGGCCGGGTTCATCGGGACCGCAGTTCTCATCGCGTTCAACTCCGCACCGAGGACAGTCGCAGCAGGCCGTCGCGCGCGGCCCCGTACTTCTGCGTGAAGGCCGTCGCCACAACTCCGGCGCCGACGTCGTCGCGCAGCGGAACCACCCGGCCGCGGCCGATGCCGGACAGCGCGTGCCGGCCGTTGCCCGCCACCGCCGCGACCAGGCCGTCCGGGCCGCTGCGGCGCAGCAGGGCGGCCAGCTCCGGGGAGGCGATGTACACCGCCCCGTCGAGCCGGACGAACTCGGCGCGCACGTCGACCGGGTCGGCGTCCGACCGGAGGACCTGCAACGGCACGCGCAGGTAGTCGTCCAGGGCGGCGCTGCCCGCCGGGCTCCACAGCCGTTCGAAGTGCTGCTCGACGAACTGGACGAGGGTCGAGGAGATCGTCGCCTCGTGCTGGGTCGCGGCGGCCGAGGAGTAGCCGACGGGGAAGCTCGACACGAGCGCGCCGGAGTCCCAGCGGTGGTAGGTCGTCAGCGGCTGCTCTGCGTAGAGCCGCACGGCGAGGCGGGGACGCAGGACCGGGGTGAGCCGTTCCCGCAGCCCGTCCAGGACCAGCAGGTTCGCCCGGATCTCGGCGGGTACGTCGATGCGGTGCGACAGGTCGGCCGTCCGCGCCGCCGCGGCCGGCGAGTCCGGGTCGAGCAGCAGGATCTGGACGATCGCCCCGGCGTCGATCGCCGCCAGCACCGCGTCGGTGAAGGCGTCCCGGTGCGGCGCGGCGACCAGGTCCGTCCACGTGTTCAGTAACCGCACGCTGCGCCGCGAGGCGGCGACCCGGGCGATGAAGTAGGCCGGTTCGAAGGCGCCGAGCAGCCGGCCGCCGGTGAACTGGGTCGGCTCGGTGGTCACCGGTGCGGTCAGCCGATCCTCGGCGGCGGCCAGCTCCGGGGAGCCCTGCTGGCGTAGCAGCGTGATGCCCTGCTGCCAGGAACGCCGGGCCGCGGGATGGTCGTCGAGCTGAGCGAGGATGTCACCGCGGCGGACCAGCACGCGCGGCTCCCACAGCGGATCGGGCAGCTCGGCCAGCAGCGGCAGGCTCTCGTTGTAGGCCGCCAGCGCCTGTTCGGGGCGCTCCCGGTAGCGGTAGAGATCGCCCAGCCGCCGCTGGGCCTGCGCCTCCAGCGGCAGGTTGGCGAGCTCCCGGGCGATCGACAGGCTCATCGTCAGGCAGGTGATGCCGTCGGCGAGTTCCCTGCGGTCGCCGTGGGTCATGGCGAGGGCGACCAGCGTCTCCGCCTCGAGGCGGCGGGCCCCGGTCCGCCGCATCGTCCCCAGGCAGGTCTCGAAGTGGGCCAGTGCCGCGGCGAACTCGCCGCGGCCGCGGCAGGCGTCGGCGAGCCCGCGCACGGCCCGCGCCTCGCCCAGCTCCGCACCGAAGCCGGCGAAGATCTCCCGAGCCCGGGCGAAACGTTCCGTGGCCAGCGCCAGGCGCTCGAGCGCACCCTGGGTGACCGCCACCGCGGGCTCGCCGTCGGGGTCGGCTCCGGCGGCGTCCAACCGCCAGAACGCCTCCTCGAACGTCAGGACGATCTCCCGCTCCCCGAGGCTGGTGAGCAGCTCGGCCTCGGCGAGGCGGTGCCCCGTGCGGCGGGCGGCGGCCAGGCCCAGGACATGGGTGCGCGCCCAGTCGCTCCAGTGCGCAGCGAACGCGTAGAACTCCGCCGCCTCGACGGCGAGCAGCCAGGTCGGCTGGTCGAGCCCGGCCGCCTGCGCCTGCTCGACCAGGGCCAGCAGGTTCGAGCGTTCCCCGCCGAACCAGACCAGCGGCTGGCGGACGACCTCGGCGAGGTCCGCGCGGGCGAACCGGGCGGCGGCCTGCGCGGCGAAGCCGGCGTCCGGCCCGTCGGCGGACAGGGTCCGGACGCGCCCGGGGCTGAAGGTGTCGACCGCCTCACGCAGCATCACCTGATAGGCGTACAACAGTCGGCTCAGCGCCGCTCGGTGTTCACCGGACAACATCGGCGGATCATCGGGTTTCGCAGCGTCGAGGGCGCCGTGCCCGTCGCCGCCGCCGGCGGCGGCGCCACCTTCGGGCGCGGCCGCCGGGGACCGCGCGTCGTGGCCGTCCCCCGCCCGCTCCCCGTCCGCGGACCCCGGGTGGGCGCTCGGCGCCGTCGACGCGGGCTGGCCGATCGCCGTCCCGACGCCGGTCTCCCGCTCCCGGGCGAACACCCGCAGCAGGTCGTGGAACCGGTAGCGCTCCGTGCCGGTCGCGTCGACGCCGCGCCGCTCCAGCAGTTGCGCGTCGGCGAGGCGGTCGACGACGTCCTCGGCCTCGTCCAGATCGACGTCGAGCACGGCCGCCGCGGCCCACGGCGCGAAGTCGTTGACCGCGGGCAGCGACAGCAGCCGGAAGGCACGCTGCTCGTCGGCCGGCCGACCTTCGTAGCTCAGCGAGAAGCTGGCCCGGATCTCCAGGTCGCCGACCTCCAGCCAGGACAACCGGTCCCGCTCGTTGGCGAGCCGGCCGGCCAGGCGCGCCAGCCGCCAGTGCGGGTGCGCGGCCAGCTTGCGCCCGGCGATCTGGATCGCCAGCGGCAGGTACCCGCACAGGCCGACGATGTCGCGCGCCGCCTCGGGCTCGGCCTCGATCCGCGCCGCCCCGACCACCTTGGCCAGCAGCTCCACCGCGTCGCTGGGGATGAGGACGTCGACCATCCAGTACGGCACGGTGAGCCCGTGCAGCCGCGACCGGCTGGTGATGAGCACGGCGCAGCCCGGGCTCGTCGGCATCAGCGGACGTAGCTGTGCCTCACCCGCCGCGTTGTCCAGGATGATCAGCACCTTGCGGGTGGCGAGCAGCTCCCGGTACATCTCCGCCAGGTCGTCCGGGTCGGTGGGGACCGCGGCCCGGCTGACCCCGAGCGCCTGGACGAACCGGGCGAGCACCCGCGTCGGCTCCAGCGGCTCGCTGGTGCCGCGCAGGTCCACGTACAGCGCGTCGGTGAACCCGGCGCGGATGCGGTGCGCGATGTGCACGGCCAGTGCCGTCTTGCCGGCGCCCGCCTTGCCGGCGAAGGCCGCAGTGACGGTGCCCCGGGCCAGGGCCACCTGATCGGTGAGCACGGCGTGCGCCCGGGCCTGGATGGTGTCCCGCCCGGTGTACTCCGGAGTGTCCGGCGGGAGCTGGTGGCCGCCGGAGCCGGTGGGCGCGACCTGGGCGGGGCGACCCAGCGAGCGCGGCGGCGCCCAGGCGAGATCCGGCGCCCCGCGCAGCACGTCCTCCTGCAGCCGGCGCAGCATCGGGGAGTCCAGCCCGAGCTCGTGCAGGGCCTCCAGACCGTCCCGGCAGGCTCGGGCGGCGTCCTCGGTCCGGCCGTCCCGGTAGAAGGCGACGACCAGCTCCCGGCGCAGGCCGTCGTCGTGCGGATGGCGGGCGACCAGCATCCGCAGGTCGCCGATGACCTCTCGGTGCCGGCCCAGGGACAGGTCGGCGGCGATCCGCGTCTTGGCCACGTCGAGCTGGAGCTCGGTGAGCGCCTCCGCGTAGCCGTGCGCGAACGGATGGTCCGCGACGTCGACCAGCGGCGGCCCCCGCCACAGCGACTGGGCCTCCTGCAGCGGGGCGATCGCGCTCACCGGGTCGCCGTCGTCCACCGCTCGCCGGCCCTGCGCCAGCAGCCGCCGCGCCCGCTCGACGTCGATCTGCTCCGCCCGCACGTCGAGCAGGTAGCCCGCGCCCTTGCGCGGCAGCATCCGCGGCGGCTTGTCGTCCCCCATCACCCGCCGCAGCTCGCTGATGTGGGTGCGCAGCGTGCGCAGCGCCCCCTCCGGCGGCGAGTCGCCCCAGATCACCTCCATCAGCCGGGGGATCGGCACGGCCTTGCCGGCCTCGAGCAGCAGGACGGTCATCAGGACCTTGCGCTGGGCGCCGCCCAGCGAGACGGGTGTCCCGGCCGCGGTGACCTCCAGCGGACCCAGGATGGCGAACTGCAGGCTGTCGCGGTCGGGCATCAGGTCCTCTCGTCATGGCCCCGGGGTGATGTCTGTTTATCGCAGCGTGCGCCCGAGGGGGAGCCGGCGGCAACCATCGGACCCCCGCGGGCGCTGTCGGTTCCGCGTCAGGACCGCACCCGCGGTGATCCCGGCGCGGCGCACGGGATCTGTCAACGACCGCTCAACGTCTGCGGTGACCGTGCGTGCACCTCTCATTGACACCGCAGGTGTGCACTCCGGATCGACGAGAACCGAGGATGACGGACCGTCGGCAGTCGGCCGACGGTAGGAGGTGTCGGGATCATGGCGATCGCGGTGACGAGGATCCTGTCGCGACGGCCCGGGGCGCCGGGGCGGGCGCCGTCCCCGGCGGCGGCGTCGGGGACGCGGGCCGAGGCGGTCGCGGGACGGTCGGGACGGCCGGGACAGCCCGTGACCTGCACGCGGCCGTTGCCGGAGGTCGGCGCCGGGGCGGAGGCCCTTCCCCGGCGCGCCGGCGGTCTGCCGCACGAGGTGGTCTTCCAGGTCACCGCGGCGAGCCGGTGCAGCGCGGTCCGGCAGGTGTGGGTCGAGACCGACGAGCAGGCGGTGCTCGCCGACTGGGCGTCGCGGGGGCGGGTCGAGCTGATGGCCGCCCGGCGCCCGTTCGTCCTGGAGCTGGATCTCGACGGCCAGGGCGTGCGGCTCGTCGAGCCGATGGGGCGGGTGCCGGTCGCGTCCTTCGCGGCCGACCGGGCGGGCGGCCGGGTGCGCCTGGCGGACGGCTGCGTGCTGCGGTGGCTCACGCCGACCCGCGGCGCGTTCGCCAGCGGCCTGGTGGGGCACCGCGAGGTCAACATCATCCGGTTCGCGCTGGACGGGACGGCGCTCGTCGTGGCCCACCCCGACCTGCTCGCCCCGGAGGTCACCCGGGTGGTCCGGGCGTCGGACGCGGGTCCGGGGGATACCCATCGGGGGGATGTCCCGGACCCGCGCCTGGGCTGGGTGCCCGACGTGGTGGCGCTGCTCGTGCTGGCCTGGTTCCTGCGGCTGCTCGAGACCAGCACCGTCGTGCCGGCTCGCTCGCGTGTTCGAGAGCTGGGTGTTTGACGGGCCGGCCGGCGGGGGGCTACCTTCCAGGTATTCGAACCTGTGTTCGACACCGGGAGGGTGTCATGGCCGTCGTGAGTCGACCTGTCAGCGGCGCGGGCCCCGCGGGCGGAGCCGTCGGGGTGGAGGGTGCGTCCGCCGGGCACGGAGCATCCAGCAGCCCACCCGGACGGGCCCTCCTGCCCGCGGCGGGGCTGCCCCACCGCTCCCGGGACGAGCTGCTCGCCGCCGCCCGGCGCGGTCTCGGAGAAGCGGAGTACGCCCCCCGGGCCGGGGAGCGGTATGCCCTGGCCCATCTCGCCGCCCTGCGGGCCGCCGCCGCCGTGCTGGCGGACCGGGCGCGGCCCCGGCCGGGCCGGCGGGGCCGGCCGGTCAGCGCCTGGTGCCTGCTCGTGCGGGTGGCCCCCGAGCTCGTCGACTGGGCGGACTTCTTCGCGGCGGGCGCCGGTCGGCGGGCGGCCGCCGAGGCCGGCCTGAACGTGGTGGGGCGGCGGGAGGCCGACGATCTGATCCGTCAGGTCGACCAGTTCATCGGCGTCGTCGAGGGTGCGCTGGGGCTGCCGTCCCAGCCGGTGCTCGCCGGCACCGGTCCCGCCGATGTCGTGGCAGTCGCGGCCGTCCCGCCGCGGCGGGGTTAGCCGGCCGTGGCCGGCCCGGCGGGAGGCAGCCGGGGACGGGATGCCCCGGCCTCGACGGTCCCCTACGCCGAGCTGCACTGTCATTCCGCGTTCAGCTTTCTCGACGGCGCGAGCCAGCCGGAGGACCTCGTGGAGGAGGCGGTGCGGCTGGGGCTGTCGGCGCTCGCGTTCACCGACCACGACGGGCTCTACGGCGTCGTCCGCTTCGCGGAGGCGGCCCGGGAGGTGGGACTGCGGACCGTGTTCGGAGCGGAGATCTCGCTCGGGGCGCGGGCGCCCCGCGCGGGGGAGACCGATCCCGGCGGCGACCATCTGCTCGTTCTCGCCCGCGATCCGGAGGGCTACCGGCGGCTGGCCCGGCTGCTGTCCGATGCCCACCTGGCCAGCGGGGAGAAGGGCCGGCTGGTGGCCGAGCCCGAGGCCTGCGCCCGGGCGGCCGGCGGGCACTGGCAGGTGCTCACCGGATGCCGCAAGGGCACGGTTCCCCGGGCCCTGGCCCGCTCCGGTCCCGCCGACGCCGGGGCCGCCCTCGCGGAGCTGGCGGAGCTGTTCGGCCGGGGGAACGTGGCGGTGGAGCTCGCCGATCATGCCCATCCGCTGGACTCGGCCCGCAACGATGCTCTGGCCGAGCTGGCCCGCGCCGCGCGGCTGCCCCTGGTGGCGACCGGCAACGTCCACTACGCTGCGCCCGGCGCGGCCCGGTTGGCGGCGGCGATGGCCGCTTCCCCGGCTACCAGGGGCGGCAAGAGGGCTTCCGCCTTCAGGCGGAAGATGAATCGCCGTGAATTCGGGTAGAATGAGCCATGGCCCGACTTGTTCATGTCGCCCGCTTATACCCGGAGGTGGGTCAGGTGGGGAAGCTGGACGGGCAGGGTCATGCGGCGCGGGGGCTGTGGAATCTGTTACATGAATGGCACATTATGTGTCGGGAGCATCGCCGTTCGGCGTTGCCGTTGGCTGCGGTCGACCGGCAGATGCGGGAAGCGCGGAAGAGCCCGCCGGAGGGGTTCGAGTGGCTTTCGCTTCTGCCCGCGCAGGCGTGTCAGCAGGTGTTGAAGCAGTATCAGGCTGCGTGGAAGCGTTGCTATGCGGGGTTGGCTCGTCCGCCGCGTTTCAGGTTTCGGCGTCGTGCCCGCCTGGCGGTGGATGTGCCGCAGGCGAGTGGGCTGCAGGTGATCCGACGCAGTCGCCGGTGGGGTGTGTTGTCTGTTCCCGGGGTTGGTCGGGTGCGGTTTCGGTGGACGCGGCCGCTTCCCGGGGTGTCTCGTGGGGTGCCGGGCCGGTTGACGGGTGCCCGGCTGGTCCGCGAGGTGAACGGCTGGCATGTGGTGTTCCGGATCGAAACCCCTGATGTGCGGCCGGAGCCGCATGGCGGCCCGGTGGTCGGGGTGGACCGGGGGGTGACGCGGACCCTGGCCCTGTCGGATGGGTCGTTTCGGGATCTGCCGGTGCTGCTGTCCGTGGGTGAGGCGGGCCGTCTGCTTCGCCTGGAGCGGAAAGCAGCCCGGCAGCGCCGGGCCCGGGCTCGTGGCGCGGCGACGTCGAACCGGCTGACCAGGACGTACGACCAGATCGCCAGGGTGCGCGCGAGAACCAAACGCCGCCGCGACGACTGGGCACACAAGGTGACAACCGGGATCAGTCGGGAGTTCGGGCTGGTCGTGATCGAGGATCTACGGGTCGGGAACATGACCCGCTCGGCCCGGGGCGCCGTCGAGAACCCCGGGCGGCAGGTGCGGCAGAAAGCCGGGCTGAACCGGTCGGTTCTGAACGCCGCATGGGGACGCATCGGCGCGCATCTCGCCTATAAGACGGCCTGGGAGGGTGGGGTGCTGGTGAAGGTACCGGCGCCGTACACGTCGCAGCGCTGCCACGTCTGCGGGGTCGTCGACCGGGCGTCCCGCCCCGACCAGGCAACATTCCTGTGCACGTCGTGTGGCTGGTCGGGGAACGCGGATATCAATGCAAGTCTGAACATCAGGGCGGCTGGACTGTCGTCCATGGACGTGGAGATCTCCGGGTTGCCGGGGACGGTGAAGCGTCAACCATCCGGGGAGGCGGCATGACCGCCACCGGGAATCCCCCTCGTTCACGAGGGGGAGGAAGTCAATCGCCGCAGAGCCTGGTCGCCGGCGCCCGCCGCCACGGCGTCGAGGTGCTGCGGCCGGACGTCAACGCCTCCGCGGTCGGGGCCAGCCTGGTCGGCGCGCAACCGCGGGTCCGACTCGGCCTGTCCGGGGTCCGGCGGGTGGGGGAGAGCCTGGCCCGCCGCATCGTCGAGACGCGGGCGGCGGGCGGCCCTTACGCCGACATGGCCGATCTCGAGGAGTCCGTGGCCGACCTCTGGGCGACGGGGATCACGACCGAGGGCTACCCCACCCGGTTCCTCCGGGAGCGGCTCGCCGCCCGGGGGGTGACGGCGGCATCGGGTCTGCGCGACGCCGAGGCGGGCCGGCGGGTCCTGGTCGCCGGGATCGTCACCCATCGTCAACGGCCTGCGACGGCAGGCGGCACGACCTTCGTCAACCTGGAGGACGAGACGGGCCTGGTGAACGTGATCTGCTCGCCCGGCGTCTGGACGCGTCATCGGGTGGTGGCCCGCACGGCGGTGGCCCTCGTCGTCCACGGTCGCCTCGAACGGGCCGAAGGGGTGACCAACGTGATCGCCGAGCGGATGTGGCCGCTGCCGGTCGCCGTCGCCTCCCGCTCTCGGGACTTCCGATGATCCGCCGGCCCGCTGTTGCGCGCAGCGTAGCCGTCGTTCACTATCGGTTATCTCTTGGGGTGCTGCGCGTGACGAAGCAGGTGATCATCGATGGCTCTCACCGGTTCCGGGCTCCGGCACCACGGCGCGCACCGGGGGGCGCGCCGGGTCGTGCCGTCCGCCGTGGCCCGCCGCAACGCCTGGGTGCTACGGATCCTGGGACTGTCGGTCGGCGGGCTCGCGGTCGGCGTCGCCATCGGCCTCGTCGTGGGCCGCTGACCCGCCCGCGCCCGACCGGGGCAACCAGGGCGGGCGGCCGGGAGGAGGAGGCGATGTCGATGGTCGACCATGTCACCGGCGGCGATCTGCGGCAGGCCGCGATCTGGCACGGTCTGTGGGCCGTCCTGCCCCGCCCGGCCCCCCTGGCCCCGGTCGACCAGGCAACGGCGGCTGGGACGGGGGCCGGGACGGGGGCACCGGGTGAGCCGATGGTGGGGGCGCGCCGGCCGCTCGTCGTCGACGCCGGCGGCGGCAGCGGCGGTTTCGCCGTGCCGATCGCGGCCGCCGGCTATCCGGTCGTCGTGGTGGACCCCTCGCCCGACGCGCTGGCCGCCCTGCGCCGGCGCGTCGCCGAGCAGGGGCTCGGCGGGCGGGTCACCTCGATCCAGGGAGACCTGCGTGACCTGACCGGCATCGTCGGCGCCGGGCAGGCCGACCTGCTGCTGTGCCATTCGGTGCTGGAGATCGTGGACGACCCGCAGAGCGCACTCGCGCAGGCGCTGGGGGTGCTGCGGCCGGGTGGTGCGCTCAGCGTCGTCGTGGCCGGTCTCGCCGCCGCGGTCCTCGCCCGTGCGCTGGCCGGGCAGTTCGAAGCGGCCCTCGCGGCACTCGTCGAGGACATGCCCCCCGCGCACCGGCCGTCCGGGGCTGATCACAGCTCGTCGGCGGCCAGGGAGCCGGCGGTTGGTCGGGTGCCTCGGCGGTTCACCACCGCGGAGGCCGTCGCGCTGGTCCAGGCCGCGGGGGCGGAGGTGCTCGACGTCCACGGGGTGCGGATCTTCGCGGATCTGGTGCCGGGGGAGCGCCTGCCCGACGCCCTGGCGACGCGGCGGCTGCTGCGTCTGGAGCTTGCGGCCGCCGGGCGCGAGCCGTTCCGGGCGTTGGCGGCGCAGCTCCACGTCCTTGCCCGCAGCCCGGGCGGCACGGGTCCCCATGCGCGCTGAGAGCACGATCCTGCACGTCGACATGGACGCCTTCTTCGCCTCGGTGGAGCTGCGCCGCCGGCCCGAGCTCCGTGGCCGGCCCCTGATCGTGGCGGGGGGNGAGCGCGGGGNGGNGCTGTCGGCGACCTACGAGGCCCGGGCGTACGGGCTCCGCAGCGCGATGCCGATGGCGCGGGCGCTGCGCCTGTGCCCCACCGCGGCGGTGGTTGCGCCCGACCATGCCGCGTACCGGGCGGCCTCGATCGAGATCATGAAGATCTTCCGGGACGTCACCCCGCTGGTCGCGCCGCTGTCGGTCGACGAGGCGTTCCTCGACGTCGCCGGCGCGCGGGCGCTGTTCGGGTCGGCGCCGCGGATCGCCGCGGACATCCGCCGGCGGGTGGCGACCGAGCAGGACCTCACCTGCTCTGTCGGCGTCGCGCCGTCGATGTTCGTCGCCAAGATCGCCTCGACCCGGTGCAAGCCGGACGGGCTGGCGGTCATCGCCCCCGACGAGGTACTCGCCTTCCTGCATCCGCTGCCGACCGGGGCACTGTGGGGCGTCGGCCCGCGGGCGGAGGCCACCCTGACCCGGCTGGGGCTGCGCACGATCGGGGACATTGCGAACACCCCGGTGGACACGCTGCGCCGGGCGCTCGGGGACACCGCCGGAGCCCACCTGCACCGGCTGTCGTGGGGGATCGACGAGCGGCGGGTGGATCCCGCCACCACGGAGGTCACCGTCGGCGCCGAACGCACCTTCGCCACCGACATCACCGAGCCGGCGGCGCTCGCTCGGGAGCTGCTGCGCCTGTCCGGACGGGTGGCCGGCCAGCTCCGGCACCGGGACCGGCGCGCCCGGACCATCTCGGTCAAGGTGCGCTACGGCGACTTCCGGACCGTGACCCGCGCCCGCACGCTGCGTGATGGCACCGACGTGTCCCAGGCGATCTACTCCACCGCGACGGACCTGGTGACGGATCTGGGCCTGCTCGGGGGCGGCCGGGTTGCCGGCGCCGAGGTCATGGCCGTGCGCCTGCTGGGGGTGCGGGCCGGCAACCTCGTCGACGCGGGCGGCGGCAGCAGGCAGCTACTGCTCGGGGAGCGGCCCGACGGCTGGGCGGAGCTGGACCGGGTCGCCGACCGGGCGCGTGACCGGTTCGGCGCGGGTGCGGTGGGTCCGGCGGCCCTGCTCGACCGGCCCGAGGGGCCCTCACCGGGCCCACCGTGACGACAGCGTGTCCCGGCATGAACGGTGCTGCTTCGGGCACGGGACACGTGAGGTGATTGGCTCGGTTCCAACCGGCATGACGGGTTGCCTACCGCACCCGCCCGCGCATGCCTATTCTTGGTTGTCAGGTTCCGTCTGCCGGGCCTGTAGGTCGTGGGAGGAGCGTCGATGCCGCTCTCGGAGAACGAGCAGCGCCTTCTGGAGCAGATCGAGCGCGCTCTCGTTGAGGATGACCCGAAGTTCGCCAGCACCGTGCGGTCGACAGACCCCCGCACGTACCTGCTGCGCCGGGTGCGCCGCAGTGCGGTGGTCTTCCTGCTGGGGCTCGCCGTCCTGGTGGTCGGCGTGGTGCTCAACCGGGTGCCGCTCACCGTCATCCTCGGCATCCTCGGGTTCCTGATGATGCTGTTCGCCGCGCTGCGCGGGGCCGCCGACCTGCGTCGCATCAGCGGGCGCGACACGGGCGGCCGCCGGCCCGGCGGCCGAGGCCGGTCGAAGGGACGATCCCGGACGAAGGCGCCCTTCATGGAACGGGTCGAGGAACGCTGGCGGCGCCGCTGGGAAGACCGGTCCTAGCAGGCGCGGAATCTCCCCGTCGTCCGGGCGATCTCAGGGGCCGTCCGGCGGCGCTGATCCGCCGCTGTGCGCCGGCTCCGGGACACGGGCCTCGGCATCGTTCACCGCCGCGGGCTGCGGCCCGCCGCCGGAGCGGCCTGGTCCGGTGTCCGTGGGGTGCCGCCGCAGGTACCGGCGGATCCGGCCGGCGCGATCGCGGCCCGGTTCGTCCGGCTCACGGCGGCGGAACACCGACGGCGGCGCAAGGCGCGCCATGATCCGGCGGGTTCGCGGGGCGACCGACCAGAGCGTCCCGGAGGCGGTGGCGACGTCCCGCCTCACCTCGGCGTGCGGCGGCGGGGCGGCGAGTTCCGGGGGCGCGTATCGGGCCCGCTCCTCCGCGGCCGCCAGCCGGGCCAGCGCCTCGCGGGCCTGGGGGTACGACGGGACGGCCGGCGTCGGGTCGGTTTGGGAATTAGCCTGCGCCGCCGCGGTGGCATCGGCCTGCCGGTCGGCCGCCGGCTCGGCCTGCCGCGCGGACGCGGACGCGGGCTCGGCGTCGAGGTAGGCGGTCAGCCGGGCGACCCCGGCCCGCGGCGAGTCGCTGACCCGGATCGTGATGCCGAGGTCGGAGGCGACGTCGAGCAGCTCCGCCCAGGCATCGTGCACCTGGTCGACGCCCTGCGCGCCGGTCCGGCCGGCCGGACCGCCGCCGGCGCCGGCGCCGGCGGTGTCGTCGGGTCGGCCGTGTCGTAGCCGGGCCCGCCGCCGCCGGAACCGGATGATCGCCGGGGTGGCCAGCAGGGCCGCCACGGGCGGAACGGTCGCGCACAGCCAGATCACCCAGGCAGGGATGCCGGGGGAGGTGTCGGTGTCCTCGCCCGCGGTCGGGGGGTGCGTCGCGGTCGGGTCGTCGGGGTTCGCCCCGGCGCTGGGCATCGGAACCTGCACCGGTGCGGGCAGCGGCTGGGCACCGGACGCGCTCTGTTCGCCGGGCGGCGCGGCCGCCCCGTCCGGATCGTCGATGCCGGCGGGCGCGTACGAGGGCGCCGCCGTCGCCCCGTCCGAGCGGCGGGTCGGCTCGAAGCTCACCCAGCCGACCGAGGGGAACCACACCTCGGGCCAGGCGTGCGCCTGCCGGTTCGTGATCAGGTAGCTGCCATCCGCCTGCTGCTCGCCGGGCACGAAACCGATGGCGACCCGGGCGGGGAGGCCGAGCATCCGCACCAGGACGGTCATCGCGGAGGCGAACTGCTCGCAGTACCCCCGGTGCGACTCGAAGAGGAACTCGGCGAGGGCGCCTTCCTGGGTGGTCGGCGCGCCTGCCAGGTCGTAGGTGAACAGCGGCCCGCGCAGGTGCTGCTGGATCGCGTACACCTTCTCGTAGGGGGTGCGCGCGTTGTGGGTGATCGATTCGACGAGCTGGCGCAGGCGGGGGTCGAGGTTGTCCGGCAGCGCGGTGTCCACGGCCAGCTCGGCGGGGGCCGGCCCGGTCGCGGCCGCCAGCTCGGCCCGGGTCGGGTTCGGCACGGTCGCGTCGACCTGGTAGCGCACGCCCGCGGTCGAGGTCCGGGTGGAGAAGATCGTGCCGGTCGGGGCCGCCAGCCGCCAGTCGCCGGTAAGCCCCTTGATCTTGGTGGGGATGCCCGGGACCGGCAGGTAGAGCTCCTTGAACCGGGTGGTGACGGCGATGTCCGCGCTGACCTGCGCCGTGGTGCCGCCGAGGCGCGGCTTCGGTAGACCCTCGCTGACCCGGTTGTCCCGGGTGGCGTTGAGCGCCCGCAGGGTGAACAACTGCCCGTCGAAGTTCTCCAACGCCGTCAGCCGCAGATACCGCGGGGTCTGCGAGCGCACGCTGAACAGGGGCACCTGCTTGCTGGCGTGCAACTGCTGGCTCACCGAGACGATCGGCTGTACGACGCTGGCCGAGCTCGGCCCGTCTCCGGCGCCGTAGCCGCCCTTGCGCGACACCAGCCCCTCGCCGTCCAGCGACGGCAGGCCGAGCGGCACCGCGACGGCGACGAGCAGCGCGGCGAGCGCCACCCCGAGCGCGTTCACGGTGAGCCGGCCGCCGAACGCCTCGCGCTCGCCGCGCCCCCGGCCGGCGTCGGACACCGTCCGGCCCCACCGGCCGAACGCCAACCGACCGTCCAGCAGCAACAGCGCGACGAAGCTCGCCGCCCCCAGCAGGAACGGAACGGTGCCGACGCCGCCGGGCAGGATCGCCGCGGACACCGCGTACAGGGCCAGCAGGGGCAGCCCGCCGAGGGCCGGGCGG
The DNA here is from genome assembly GCF_000948395.1 of Frankia torreyi. Taxonomy (GTDB): domain Bacteria; phylum Actinomycetota; class Actinomycetes; order Frankiales; family Frankiaceae; genus Frankia; species Frankia torreyi. The sequence goes on from NZ_JYFN01000004.1 coordinate 105,376, forward strand.
TCCAACGTCACCACGATCAGATCGACGACCATGACGACGAGGTAGATGCCGACGACGGTCAGGACCACCAGCCCCGGCCGGTGCGGCACCGGCGCCGCCAGCCGGGAGATGTCCGAACTGCCGTCGGCGATGAGCGCGCGCAGCGTCCGCACCGTCCCGGCGGTCGGCACCACCCCGAGCAGCGCCGTCCCCCGGGCGCACAGCACGGTCACGGTGCCGACGAGCCCGGCGAGGCTGAGCAGGATGGCGGCCGCGACCGGCAGCCGCAGCAACCTGCCGAGCGTCGCGGTCGCCACCGCGACGACGACCGCGATCACGACGGGCCGCATCCACCACAGCGTCCCGTCGAACAGCCGGGACAGCGCGCTGGTGGACAGCAGGCAGGCGGCTGCGGCGACGACGGTGGAAACCGGGCGGACGGTCACCGGGCCGCCCGGCGCGGGGGCTGGCCCGCGGCCCGGGTCGCCGAGGCCGGCCCGCCGCCCCCACGATCGTCCGCGGGGCGGGCGCCGGCGAATCCCCGCTGGCCCGCCAGCGCCGTCACCCGCGGCCACACCGAGGCGAGACTCATGCCCTGCCGTGCGACGAGGACCGCCCAGCCGGCGCGGGTCAGCGCCGTCCGCGCCGTCGCGAGGTCGGCGGTGGCCGCCGGGTGGGGGTGCCAGCTCGTCACGTCGACGAGGACGGCGATGGCGGGGGCACGGTGTGAGCGCGCGGCGGCCAGCGTCGTGAGCTGGGCAGGCTCCGTGTGGCCGAGCACGGCGACAAGCAGGCCGCCCCGGTCGCCGCCGGGGCGGCGCAGCGCGGCGAGGGCCGGGTGCAGTGACTCGGCGTCGACCGGGGCGAGCGTGGCCAGCTCGTCGAGCAGTCCGGAGACGGTCGCGCCGGCCGCGGTCGTGACCTGCCCCCGGTCGGTGAGCAGCCGGACCCGGTAGCCGCCGCGGACCAGGTGGAGCCCGATCCCGCCGACGGCGCTGACCGCCCATTCGAACGCCGATGAGGGGCCGGAGTCCGGCCAGGCCCGCATCCGGGTGTCGAGCAGGATCGCCGCGGCGCCGATCTGCGGGTGCTCCTCGCGTCGAACCATCAGCTCGCCGCTGCGGGCCGTCGTCTTCCAGTGCACCTTGCGCAGGTCGTCGCCGGACCGGTACGGCCGGGTGGTCGTCTCGTCCTCGCCGACGAGGCCGGTGGCCCGGCGCAGCTCGGCGCTCACACTGGCCGAGGCGCCCGGCCGGGCCGGCGGGAGCCGCTCGACGGCGGGCGCGACGATCAGCTCGTCGATGCTGCGGAAGCTGCGGGACAGCTCGCAGAGCCCGAACGGATCGCCGAGCCGGATCGCCATCGGCCCGATCTGGTAGCGGCCGCGGACCGACGCGCGCAGGGCATAGGAGAGGTCACGGCTGCCGCCGGGCTCGATCCGGTCGAGCACGAAGCGGGCGCCGCCGCCCAGACCGGAGCCGGTCGTGTCCTCCACCAGCAGCACCGACGACGGCGAGCGGCTGACGTTCTCCAACTGGATGCGCACGCTGACCCGGTCGCCCGCGGTGACCCGGCGCGGTTCGAGCCGGCGCGTGCAGGACAGCCGGTAGCGGGTGCGGCAGACGACCGCCGCCGCGAGCACCGGCAGGCTCGCGACGAGCAGCCCGATGCGCAGCAGGTCCTGCTCGCCGAGGATGATCGCGGACACGGCGCAGGCCGCCCCCGCGGCGAGAAAGGACCGGCCGCGGACCGTCAGGCCGCGCAGCGCCGCGACGAAGTCCCGCACACGGATCTCTAACGGCCGTGCCGGGCCGGGCGTGCCGTGCCGGGCCGGGGAATGGGGATCCGGTGCAGGACCTCGGTCAGAATCCGGGNGGCGACCTCGGTGCCGGGCTCGCCGGAGAGCATGATCTCCGGGTGTAGCAGCAGGCGGTGCGCCATCACCGGGATGGCCATCTCCTGCACGTCGTCGGGCAGGACGAAGGCGCGCTGGTCCAGCGCGGCGCGGGCGCGCGCGGCCCGGATGAGGTGCAGCGCCGCCCGGGGAGACGCTCCGAGCGCGATCTCCGGATGCACCCGGGTCCCGCCGACGAGGTCGACGATGTAGTGCCGCACCTCGGGAGACACGTGCACGGTGCGCACCAGGGAGATCAGTCGAGCGATCTCGGCGGCGTCGGTGACCGGGGTGATGCCCGTCAGAGGGTTGGCGTTGCCGTGGTTGTCGAGCATCGCCATCTCGGCGGCGGGGGAGGGATAGCCCATGGAGATGCGCGCGGTGAAGCGGTCCCGCTGCGCCTCGGGCAGCGCCCGGGTGCCCTCCATCTCCACCGGGTTCTGGGTCGCGATGACCATGAACGGCGACTCCAGCCGATAGGTGACCCCGTCGACGGTGACCTGATGCTCCTCCATACATTCCAGCAGGGCGGACTGCGCCTTGGGTTCGGCCCGGTTGATCTCGTCGCCGACGACGATGTTGGCGAACACCGGGCCGGGGCGGAACTCGAAGTCCCGCGTGCCCTGGTTGTAGACGCTGACGCCGGTGACGTCGCTGGGCAGCAGGTCGGGAGTGAACTGGATGCGCCGCACCCGGGCGTCGATGGAACGGGCGAGGGCCTTGGCGAGCATGGTCTTGCCCACCCCGGGGACGTCCTCGATGAGCAGGTGACCCTCGGAGAGGAGGACCACCAGCGCCGTGGTGATCGCCTCGGACTTGCCGTCGATGACCGTCTCGACGCGCGCCCGGACCCGGTCGGCGATCTCGGCAAGGTGGCCGATGTCGGCCACCGGGTCACGCCAGTGGAGCAGACCTGGGTCGGTCACCACTAGTTGGCCCCCCTCCGGGCGTCGGGCTTTCGGGCTGCGCGGAGCCGGCCCCGACGAAACCCGTCCCCCTCCCGAGTGTGACATCCACAGCGGCCGTGCAGGCCACCGTGGTCAAGGAAACCTGCGCGAGACCGGGCCGGCGGGTGGGGGTACCAGGTAGCGGGCCCCCCNCCCGCCGAGCCCCGGTCGGCGCGTGGGGGGGGAGCCGTTCGACCCTCGCAGTTAGGGGACTTTCCTACCAATTTCTGCGGGTTTATACCAGTCCTTGTCTGGGCATCACGCGCGCCTGATGTCGGAGTGGTTTCGGTGGGGTGGCGCGGGGTGTTGAGGGGGTGTCGGGTGGGGGGCAGTGGAGTAGAGTGGCGCGCAGTGGGGGGCAGGAGCTAACGGTTGACCGTCGCGGGGTGATCTGGCGCTGTCTTCCCCGCAGCGGCAGGGAGGTTGCCGGTGTTTCTCGGCAGCCACACACCACGGCTGGATGACAAAGGGCGGCTGACTCTGCCCGCGAAGTTCCGCGACGAGTTGGAGGGGGGGCTTGTGATCACGAAAGGGCAGGAACGATGCCTGTACGTCTTCCCGATGGCGGAGTTCACCCGGATCAGCGAGTCCCTGCGCACCGCCCCGGTCACGGCGAAGGCGCTGCGTGACTACAGCCGGGTGTTCTTCTCCTCGGCTGCTGACGACGCGCCGGACCGGCAGGGGCGGATCACCATTCCCACCCCGTTGCGCACCTACGCGGGGCTGACGCGCGACTGCGTCGTCAACGGGGCGAACACCCGGGTCGAGATCTGGGACGCCCAGCGCTGGCAGGCCTACCTGGAAAGCCAGGAGGAGAGCTTCGCCGAGCTGTCCGAGGAGGTCCTGCCCGGAGTTATCTGAGCTGCCCTGGGATCTCACGATCCGGATGCCCGGAACATGTGTTCCGGCCCACGCCCGCACCCGCCTCTCCGGCCGCCCCTTCCCCGGCGGCCGGCACGGCGGGGAGCGTACGGGGTTGGCCACACCCGGCGGTCCCGCGTGCGGATTCCGCCGCACCGGCGGTGCCCGTGCGTCCTGCTCGGGATGCCGCCGTACCGGACTAGCCCGTCAGCACATCTGAAGACGAGGTCCACGAGCGGTCGAGGGAGGCTCAGCGCTGAACGCCATGCACACGCCTGTGCTGACCGACCGCGTACTGGAACTGTTGGCCCCGGCCCTGAGCAGGCCGGGAGCCGTGGTGGTGGACGCCACGGTGGGGCTCGGCGGGCACGCCGCGGCCCTGCTCGTCGCCTTCCCCGAGGTCCGGGTCGTCGGTCTCGACCGCGATCTCGACGCCCTGACGCACAGCGGTGAGCGGTTGCGAGCACTCGCACCCGAGCGGGTGCGGCTCGTCCATGCCGTCTACGACGAGATCGGCACGGTCCTCGCCGGGTTCGGATCCGCGCGGGTCCAGGGGGTCCTGTTCGACCTCGGGGTCTCGTCGCTGCAGCTCGACACCGACGCGCGCGGGTTCGCCTACTCGCGGGACGCGCCGCTGGACATGCGGATGGACGCCACCCGCGGCCGGACGGCCGCCGAGGTCCTCAACACCTATGACGCCGCCGAGCTGGCGCGGATCCTGCGGGACTACGGCGAGGAGCGGTTCGCCCGCCGCATCGCGGAGTCGGTCGTCCGGGCCCGCGCCGTCGAGCCGTTCACCACCTCGGCGCGGCTGGTCGACCTCGTCCGCGACGCCATCCCGGCGCCGGCGCGACGCACCGGCGGCAATCCGGCCAAGCGCACCTTCCAGGCACTGCGCATCGAGGTCAACTCCGAGCTGGACGTGCTCGCCCGGGCGTTGCCCGCCGCCTTCGACGCGCTGGCCGTCGGCGGCCGGCTCGTCGTGCTGTCCTACCACTCCCTCGAGGACCGGCTGGTCAAGCGGGAGCTGCGCGGCTACGCGGAGACGCTGGTGCCGCCGGACATGCCCGTGGTGCCGGCCGGCGCCGAGCCGCGGTTGCGCTGGCTTACCCGTGGCGCGGAACCGGCGAGCGAGGTCGAGAAGGCCGACAACCCGCGGGCGGCGTCCGTGCGGTTGCGGGCCGCCGAACGCACGGCTCCGAACCCGGACCGTGCCCAGCCCACCACCGGAGGTGCATCGTGACCGCTCCCGCGCAGCCGCTTTCCCGGGCGGGGCGGGGCGGCGCCGGCCGCGCCGGTGGCCCGCCCCCCGGCGCCCGCGCGGCCCGGGTGCCGGGTGCCGCGGCGGTGCGCACCGCCGCGGCGACGGCTCCGATCCTCGACCCCCCGCTGCGGCGGGCCCCCGCCCGGACGCGGCTCACGGTGGTTCGCCCGGCCCCGACGGGGGCTCGCAAGGGGCCGTTCGTCGTCCTGCTGCTGGTCATGCTCGGCGCCGGCCTGCTGGGTCTGCTGGGGCTCAACCTCGCGCTGATGGAGAACTCGTTCCAGGAGAACACCTTGCGTAACCGGGCTTCCGCCCTGGCGGACGAAGAACAGTCGCTCGCGGTGCGGGCCGACCAGCTCTCCGACCCGGCAGCGCTGGCCGCCCAGGCGAGCCGCTTCGGCATGGTGCCCGGCGGGGTGCCCGAGTACCTCGCGCCGGGTACCCCACTGCCGCCGGGCGCGCGGGTGCTGTCCCGGGAGCCGGGCAGCGGTTCGGTCCTGGTGATCGTGCCCGCACCGGCGGGCCAGCAGCCTCCGGCCGGCGCGGGCACAGCCCGGTCCGGGACGGGCGCAGCCGGGTCCGGGACGGGCACGACGGCGGTTGCCGGCACCGGCGCGGCTACCGCCGGTGCCGCGGGCACCGCCGCCAGCACCACCGGGACCGCGGGCGCTGCCATCGGCGCGGAGACGACCGTGCCCGGCGCCGCGGGCGCCACCGCGGCCGGCACGAGCGGCGCGGCGGCCGGCGCCGCAGTGGGATCGCAGCAGCCGGCTTCGGGGACCGCGCCGGTCCCGGGCACGGGCGGCAGCGGGCTGGGCGCCGGGGCGCAGTCGGGCACGGCGACCTCGACCGGCACGGCCGGCGCTGACCGGGGTGGGCCCGCGCAGTGAGCTCCGCCCTCTCCGGCTCACCCCGGCGCGGGCGCGGACGGCTACGGCTGGTGACACCGCCGCCGGCCTCCGTGCACGGCGGCCGGTTGCGCCGCGATGATGACACGGCTCGGGGCCCGGCGGACGACCGGGATCACGACGATCCGGGTCGCCCGCCCAGCAGGTCGGGCCAGCGGGCCGCCCGGCCCCGCGGTGCGCAGGAGCATCCGCGGGCGCGTCGGGGCGGGAGCGGCACGGCCCGGGGGGGCACCCGGGGACGAGGCCGGGCGGGTGGCGCCCGCGGGCACGACGGCCGCTACCGCGACCACGGTGCTGGCGACTACGCCGACGCCGCTGGCTATGACGAGGCCGTCGACTACGACGGTGCCTACGACTACGACGGTGCCTACGACTACGACGGTGCCGTTGCGCCCGGCCGGGGCCGCAGCGGGCGGGCCGGCGGTGGCCGCCGGCCACCGCGTCCCCCGGTCCGGCGCAACTACCGGCTGAGCAGCCCGCGGCGGCGGCTGCGGGTGACGATCGTGTTCATGTGCGCGCTGCTCGGCATTCTCGCGCTGCGACTGACCCAGCTCCAGGGCTTCTCCGCGTCGACCTACGCGGCGCAGGCCGAGAAGGAGCGGCTGCGCACGATCGTGCTGCCCGCGGTGCGCGGCGCCATCACCGACCGGTCCGGCCACACCCTCGCCCAGCACGTCGAGCTGCGCGCGGTCTACGCGAACCCGACGAACGTCAGGGACATCGGCGCGACCGCCGCGAAGCTCGCCCCCGTGCTCGACGACAGCGCGGCCAGGCTGACGAAGCTGCTGACGGACCCGACCAGGCACATCAAGTTCGTCTACCTCGCCCGCGGACTGAACCCCGACGTCGCGAAGAAGGTCAGCGCCCTGGAGCTGCACGGCATCGGTATCACCGAGGAACGCGGCCGCACCTACCCGGCCGGTCCGCTGGCGGCCAACGTCGTCGGGTTCATGCGGCGCGGCGACGGGGACGTGCTGGAAGGCGCCGGCGGCCTCGAGCTCGAGTACGACAAGGTGCTGCGGGGAACCGACGGCCAGCGCGTGCTGGAGGCCAACCCGGAGGGCATCGAGATCCCCTCCGGACACGGCCGGCAACGCGATTCCGTCCCCGGCTCGGCGCTGCGGCTCACCCTCGACCGTGACATCCAGTGGAACGCCCAGCAGGCCATCGCCAACGCGGTGCGATCCTCCGAGGCCGACGGCGGCACGGTCGTGGTGATGGACCCCCGCACCGGGGACGTCCTCGCGATGGCCGACGCGCCCGAGTTCGACCCGCGCAACATCACTCCGCGGGACCAGCCGGCGTTGGGTAACCGCTCGACCCGGGACGCCTACGAGCCCGGCAGCGTCAACAAGGTGATCACGATGGCCGCCGCGCTCGACCGCGGGCTCATCACCTCGGAGACGCCGCTGACCATCCCGCCATCCATCATCCGCGGCGGGGTGCGCATCAAGGACTCCGAGGAGCATGGCGTCGAGCATCTGACCACCGCCGGGGTCCTGGCCCGCTCCAGCAACATCGGCACCGTGGAGATCGCCGAGCGGGTCGGCCGGCCGGCGTTGGAGCAGGCGCTTCGCGCCTTCGGTCTCGGCGCGAAGACGGGGCTGGGCTTTCCCGGCGAGGGCACCGGCCTGCTGCCACCGGCGAAGGACTGGTCGGGCAGCCAGGCCGCGACCATCTCCTACGGGCAGGGCATGTCGGCGACGGCGCTGCAGATGGCGTCGGTCTACGCCACCGTCGCCAACGGCGGCGTGCGGGTCACCCCCCGGCTTGTCGACGCCGTCACCGGCCCGGACGGGACCGTCCAGGTCACCCCCCATCCCCCCGGCCAGCGGGTGATCAGCGCGCAGACCGCGGCGACGCTGAGCCGGATGCTGGAGACGGTCGCGACGAACGAGGGCACCGCGCCGCTCGCCGAGGTCCCCGGCTACCGGGTGGCCGGCAAGACCGGCACGGCGTACCGGCCGGACCCGGTGCACGGCGGATACGAGGGCTACACCTCGTCGTTCATCGGCTTCGCGCCGGCCGACGACCCGAAGGTCGTCGTCGAGGTCGTCCTGGACAACCCGAAGAAGGGGTATTTCGGCGGGCAGGTCGCCGCGCCGGTGTTCCAGGGTGTGATGAGCTTCGCCCTGACCACCCTCGGCGTGCCGCAGCCGACGACGAAGCCGTCGCCGCTCGTCCTCGATCTGGACAAGTAGCACTGGAATCGCAACAAGGAACTCGGAGAGCTGGACAAGCCGCGCGGGACCGGTCCACCTGCGGCATTCGGTGGACCACCGCCAAGCCCGGGCGCCCCTGCCGATGGCCGAGCTTGCTCCCACTAAGGTCGTCAGCGTGACCCCACCGGCACCCCGACCGGCCGCCCCGACGGCGTGCGGCCTGGCTGATCTGCGCGCGGTGCTCACGGCCGCGGAACTCCCACTCCCGCCGGCCCCGCCGCCCGTCGGCCCTGGTCCGGACGCCGCGGCGCCCGCCGGACCCGGCCTGGACGCGGTGGTGCGCGGCGTCACCCACGACTCCCGCCGGGTGGCGCCCGGCGACCTCTACGCGGCGCTGCCGGGCGCGCACGTGCACGGGGCCGACTTCGCCGCCGCCGCGATCGCCCGCGGCGCGGTGGCGGTGCTCACCGACGCCGAGGGCGCGCGGCGGATCGCCGCCGCGGGCGGGCCGGCGGCCGCGCTGCCGGTGCTCGTCAGCGCGGACCCGCGCCGCGACCTCGCCCCGGTGGCGGCCCGCGTCCACGGCGACCCGTCGGCGGCGCTGCGCCTGCTCGGCGTCACCGGGACCAACGGCAAGACGACGACCGCGTTCCTCCTCGACGCCGGGCTGCGCGCGGCGGGCCACACCACCGGGCTGGTCGGCACGGTGGAGACCCGCATCGCCGGGGACCGCCTGGCCAGCGTCCACACCACCCCGGAGGCCAGCGACCTGCAGGCGCTGCTGGCGACCATGGTCGAACGGGGCGTGGACGCCGCCACCATGGAGGTCTCCAGCCACGCGCTGGCCCAGCACCGGGCGGACGCGCTGCACTTCGCCGGGGCGCTGTTCACCAATCTCAGCCAGGACCATCTCGACTTCCACCCCACGATGGCGGACTACTTCGAGGCGAAGGCGTCGCTGTTCACGCCCGGCCGGGCGGCGGCCGCGGTGATCGGCGTGGGCGACGAGTGGGGCCGGCGGCTGGCGGCCCGCCGCCCGGACGCGGTCACCTTCGCCGTCGACGGCCCCGCCGACTGGACGGCCCGCGACATCACCGCCGGCCCCACCGGCAGCGAACTGCTGGCCGCCGGGCCGGGCGGCGAGCGGGTGGAGCTGTCCGTCCCGCTGCCCGGGCTGTTCAACATCGCCAACGCGCTGGGCGCGCTGGCGCTGCTCGTGGCGGTCGGGGTGGATCCGGCCGTCGCGGCCGCCGGGATCGGTTCGCTGCCCGGCGTGCCGGGACGGATGGAGCGGGTCGATGCCGGCCAGCCGTTCCTGGCCCTGGTCGACTTCGCGCACACCCCGGACGCGGTCACGACGCTGCTGGCGACCGTCCGTCCCCTGGTGAAGGGCAGGATCATCATCGTGCTCGGCTGCGGCGGGGATCGTGACCGCGGCAAGCGCCCGCTCATGGGCGCCGCCGCCGCCACGCTCGCCGACCTCGCGATCCTCACCAACGACAACCCGCGCTCGGAGGACCCGGCGGACATCATCGCCGCGATGCTCGCCGGGGTGCCGGCCACCGCGCGCGCGGCGGGCCGGGTGCTGGTCGAGCCGGACCGGGCCGCCGCGATCGCCGCGGCCGTCGCCGCCGCCGGCCCGCAGGACGCCGTCGTCGTCGCCGGCAAGGGGCACGAGTCCGGGCAGGAGCAGGCCGGGCTGGTGACCCCGTTCGACGACCGGGCGGTGCTGCGGGCGGCGCTGGACGCGGCGGCGCGCGGATGATCCCGCTGACCCTCGCCGAGGTCGCCGCGGCGACCGGCGGACGCCTCGACGCGGTCCCCGACCCGGCCGCCGTGGTCGGCGCCGTTGCCGTGGACTCCCGCCAGGTCGGCCCCGGCACGCTGTTCGTCGCCCTGGTCGGCGCCCGCTCCGACGGGCACGACTTCGCCGCCGCGGCGGTGGCCGCGGGGGCGCCGGCGGTGCTCGCCGCCCGGCCGCTCGGCGTGCCGGCGGTCGTCGTGGCCGACCCGTCCGCCGCCCTCGCCGCCCTCGCGGCGCACGTGCGCGACATCGCCCGCGCCACCATCGTCGCCGTCACCGGCTCGGCGGGCAAGACCACGACCAAGGATCTGCTCGCGGACCTGCTCGCCGAGCTCGGCCCGACCGTGGCCGCGCCCGGGTCGTTCAACAACGAGATCGGCCTGCCGCTGACCCTGCTGCGCACCGAACCGGACACCGCGTTCGTCGTGCTGGAGATGGGCGCGCGCGGCCTCGGGCACATCGCCACCCTGTGCGCGGTGGCCCGCCCGTCCGTCGGGGCGGTGCTCAACGTCGGCAGCGCGCACGTCGGCGAGTACGCCGACGGCCGGCTCGGCATCGCCGCGGCCAAGGGTGAGCTCGCCGAGGCCGCCCGCGACGCCGTCGTCCTCAACGCCGACGACCCGCTGGTGGCGGCGATGGCGCCGCGGGCGCGTGGCGAGGTCATCACCTTCGGCGAGGACGCCGCGGCGGACGTGCGCGGCGCCGACGTCCGCGTCGACCCGCTGGGGCACGCCTCGTTCGACCTGCTCGCCGGCGGCGAGCGCCACCGGGTCACCCTCGGCCTCGTCGGCACGCACCAGGTGCCCAACGCCCTCGCCGCGGCGGCCGTCGCCCTGCGCCTCGGCCTGAGCCCCACGCGGACCGCGGCGGCGCTCGGCGCGGCGCGGGCGCGCAGCCGCTGGCGGATGGAGGTCACCCGGACCGCCGCCGGGGTCGTCGTCGTCAACGACGCCTACAACGCCAACCCCGAGTCGATGCGCGCCGCCCTGGCGACCCTGGTCGACATGCGCGGGGTGGGCCGGGCGATCGCGGTGCTCGGGGGCATGGGAGAGCTCGGCGACGCCGCCGACGACGCGCACGACGCGCTCGGCCGGCTCGCCGTCCGGCTCGGGATCGACCAGGTGATCGCGGTGGGGCCGGCGGCCCGGCGCATCCACCTGGCGGCGTCGCTGGAGGGTTCCTGGGACGGCGAGTCGCGGTGGGTGGCGGACGCCGACGAGGCGGTGGCGATGGTGGTCGCGCTCGCCCGGCCGGACGACGTCGTGCTGGTCAAGGCCAGCCGGTCCTACGGACTGGAGCGCGTCGCCGAGGACGTGGTGACGAGGTTCGGCGTGGTCGGCGCCGGGATCGAGGGGGCATGAGAACGGACCGCTGGGTGCACCGGGGCGGACACGCGCGGGTGACACACGCGTGAGAGGCGTTCTTATCGCGGCCATGGTCGCGTTGGTCGTGTCGTTGCTCGGTACGCCCTGGGTGATCCGGTTCTTCCGCCGGCAGGGGTACGGGCAGGAGATCCGCGAGGACGGCCCGTCGAGCCACCTGACCAAGCGCGGCACGCCCACCATGGGCGGCACCGTGATCATCGTGGCGACGCTGGTCGGCTACTTCCTCGCCCACCTGGTCACCGGGATCGGCTTCACCGCCTCCGGTCTGCTCGTCCTGCTGGTGATGACCGGACTCGGCGTCGTGGGCTTCCTCGACGACTACATCAAAATCCGCAAGCAGCGCAGCCTCGGGCTCACCGCCCGGATGAAGTTCGCCGGCCAGGCCGCGGTCGCGATCGCGTTCGGCCTGCTCGCGGTCCGGTTCAAGAACCATGCCGGGCTGCTGCCGGGGTCGACGTACATCTCGATCGTGCGCGACACGTCCCTGTCAGTCGGCATCATCGCCTTCCCGCTGCTGGCGTGGATCATCATCGCCGCGACGTCGAACGCGGTGAACCTCACCGACGGCCTCGACGGCCTCGCCGCCGGCACGTCGGCGATGGTCTTCGGCGCCTACGTGGTCATCTCGTTCTGGCAGTTCGGCAACCTGTGCGAGCCGGGGGACTCGCCGGCCGGCTGCTACGCGGTGCGCGACCCGTTGGACGTGGCGCTGGTCGCGGCGGCGGCGATGGGGGCCTGCTTCGGCTTCCTGTGGTGGAACGCCAGCCCGGCGAAGATCTTCATGGGGGACACCGGCTCGCTCGCGCTCGGTGGCGCGTTCGCCAGCATCGCCATCGTCAGCCGGACCGAGCTGCTGCTCGTCGTCCTCGGCGGCCTGTTCGTCATCGAGACCCTGTCGGTGATGATCCAGGTGGCGTTCTTCAAGGCGACGAAGAAACGCGTGTTCAACATGGCGCCGATCCACCATCACTTCGAACTCGCCGAATGGCCCGAGACAACGGTGATCATCCGGTTCTGGATCGTCTCCGGCCTCGCGGTGGCCTTCGGGCTCGGCCTGTTCTACGCCGAGTTCCTCTCCCACGGAGGTGGCTAGCCCCATGACGGCGGTTGGCCCCACGGAGGCGGTTGACCCCGTGACCGCAGCGGAGCCGCGCACCTGGACGGGGCTGCCCGTGCTGGTCGTCGGGGTGGGGGTGTCGGGGCTCGCCGCGGCCCGGGCGCTGCTCGGCCGCGGCGCCCGGGTGCGGGTCGTCGACGCCGGCGACACCGAGCGGCACCGAGCGGCCGCCGCCGACCTGCGGGCGCTCGGGGCGACGGTGGAGCTCGGCGGCCTGCCGGCGGATCCCGGTGGGGCGGGGCTCGTCGTGACGTCGCCCGGCGTCCCGCCGACCGCGCCGCTGATCATCGGATCGGCGGCGGCGGGGGTGCCGGTGTGGGGGGAGGTCGAGCTCGCCTGGCGCTGGCGCGGCGCCACCCGCTGGCTCGCCGTGACGGGCACGAACGGCAAGACCACGACCACCGAGATGCTCGGGGCGATGCTCGCCGCGGGGGGTCGGCGCGCGACCACCGCCGGCAACATCGGCACGCCGATCGTGGAGGCCGTCGCCGCCGAGCCGCCCTACGACACGCTCGCCGTCGAGCTGTCCAGCTTCCAGCTCCATTACACCCACACCGCGGCCCCGCTGGCCGCGGCCGTGCTCAACGTCGCGCCGGACCACCTCGACTGGCACGGCGGCGCGGACGCCTACGCCGAGGCCAAGGCGCGGATCTGGCGCCATCCCGCGACGATCGCGATCGGCAACGCCGACGACGCGGCGAGTACCCGGCTGCTCGCGCAGGCGCCGGGGCGCCGCGTGCTGTTCGGCCGGGACCCTGCGGCCCGCCCCGCCCCGGGGCTGACCGTCGAGGCCGGTCACCTCGTCGACCGCGCCTTCGGCGGCGGCCGGCTCGTCGCCGTGCGCGACCTGCGCATCGCCGGCCCCCACCTGATCTCCAACGCGCTGGCCGCGGCGGCGCTCGCCCGCGCCGAGGGCGTCGACCCCGCGGCGATCGGCGCCGCGCTCGCCGAGTTCCGCGCCGGTGCCCACCGCAACGCCGAGGTCGCCGTGATCGACGGCGTCCGCTGGGTGGACGACAGCAAGGCGACCAATCCGCACGCCGCCGCCGCCTCGCTGGCCGGCTACCCGTCGGTCGTGTGGATCGCCGGCGGCCTGAACAAGGGCCTCGAGTTCGACGAGCTCGTCCGCGACGCCCGCGGCGTGCTGCGCGGCGCGGTGCTCATCGGCCGCTGCGCCGACGAGATAGCCGTCGCGCTCGCCCGACACGCCCCCGATGTCCCCGTCGAACGGGCCGCCGGCATGGACGATGCGGTGAAGGCCGCGGCGGCGCTCGCGCGCGCCGGTGACACGGTGCTGCTCGCGCCGGCCGCGGCCTCGATGGACATGTTCCGCGACTATGCGGCCCGCGGAGACCTGTTCGCCGAGGCGGTGCGCGCACGAGAGGGGTAGCCGTGGCTGGTTCAAGGCCGGTGTCGCCCTCTACCGGGCTGTCGGTGCGGCCGATCGCCGGCCGATCCGTCCGGTCCGGCCGAGACGCTCGAGACGCTCGAGACGGCCGTGACGGGGGGCAGGGGCGGGGCTCGGGCAGGGCGTCGGCCCGCGGCCCGGGCCGCGCCCGCGGCGAGGCGCCGGCCGGCGATGACGACGGCCCGGTGGACAGAGAAACCGCCGAACTGCGGGTGCCGCTGCTCGACCGGCCGTTGGCCTCCTACTACCTGCTGCTGTCCTCGGCCGGCCTGCTGCTGTTGCTCGGGCTGGTCATGGTGCTCTCGGCGTCGAGTGTGCGCTCCTACGCCCTGTTCGGCTCGGCGTACACGCTGTTCATCCGGCAGGCGATCTGGGTGGGCATCGGCCTGCCGATCGTCGTCGCGGCCAGCCGGTTGCCGGTGCGGGCCTTCCGCGCCCTGGCCTACCCGTTGCTGGCCGGCACGGTGCTGCTGCTCATGGCCGTGCTCGTCCCCGGCATCGGCAGCGTGCGCGGGGGTGCCCGGCAGTGGATCGTTGTCGGCCCGATCACCATCCAGCCCAGCGAGCTGGCGAAGATCGCGCTGGTGCTGTGGTGCTCGGACCTGCTGGTGCGCAAGCGGCGGCGGCTGTCCGACCCGAAGCACCTGTTCGTCCCGCTCGTGCCGGTGTTCCTGTTCATCGACCTGCTGATGCTGCTCGAACCGGATCTCGGCGGCGCGATCTGCGTGACGGTCGTCCCGCTGACCATCCTGTGGGTGATCGGCACCCCGAAGCGCTTCTACGGCGCCGTGATGGGTTCGATGATCATCGCGGCGACGGTGCTCGCCGTCGTCGAGCCCTACCGGATCCGGCGGCTGCTGTCGTTCACCGACCCCTTCGCCGACGCCAACGGTGACGGCTTCCAGGCCGTCCAGGGCATCTACGCGCTGTCCACGGGCGGCTGGTGGGGGGACGGGCTCGGCGCCTCCCGGGCGAAGTGGCCGGAGCTGCTGCCCGCGGTGCACACCGACTTCATCCTCGCGATCATCGGCGAGGAGCTGGGGCTGGTCGGCAGCCTCGTGGTGGTCGGGCTGTTCGGCGTGCTCGGCTACGCGGGCCTGCGCATCGCCCACCGCTCCGACGACCTGTTCGTCCGGCTGGCCGCCGCCGGCGTCACCGCCTGGATCATCGTCCAGGCGGTGGTGAACATGGGGGCGGTCGTCGGCCTGCTGCCGATCACCGGCGTCACCCTGCCGCTGGTGTCCTTCGGCGGGTCCGCGCTGCTGCCCACCCTCGCCGCCCTGGGGATGCTGCTGTCCTTCGCCCGCTCGGAGCCGGCGGCGGCGAAGTACCTGGCCCGACGGGCCGAGGAGCGCCGCGCGGCCCGGGCCGAGCGCGCCGGTGTGCGCCGGCGGCCGCGGCTGCCCGGCCGCCGCGCCCGCCGCGCCCGCCGACCCGACCTGGAGCTCGTGCCCGTCGACGGTCCCGACATAGCACCCGGCACCGGTGGGCGAGCGACCGGTACCGGGCTGTCCGTGGGCCGGCCCGATGTGTCATCGTCTTGAGCGATGTTGCGAAGCGTAGTGCTCGCCGGCGGCGGGACAGCCGGCCATGTCGAACCCGCGCTCGCCGTGGCGGACGCCCTGCGCGCCGCCGAGCCGCGGGCGCGGCTGACCCTGCTGGGCACGGCCACCGGCCTGGAGGCGCGCCTGGTGCCGGCCCGGGGCTACGAGCTGGCGACGGTGCCGAAGGTACCGATGCCGCGCCGGCCCACGCCGGCGCTGCTGAAGCTGCCCGTCCGCCTGGTCGACGCGGTGCGCCAGGCAGGCGCGACGCTGGACCGGGTCCGGGCGGACGTCGTCATCGGCTTCGGCGGATACGTGTCGGTGCCGGCCTACCTCGCCGCCCGGCGCCGCGGCATCCCGATCGTGGTCCACGAGGCGAACCCGCTGCCCGGGATGGCCAACCGGCTCGGTGCCCGGTTCACCCCGTTCGTCGCCACCTCGTACCCGAGCACCCCGCTGCGCGGCGCGACCCTCACCGGGATCCCGCTGCGCGCGGAGATCCTCACCCTCGACCGCTCGCCGGCCGCCGCCCGCGCCGCGCGGGCCCGCTACGGGCTTGACCCGCACCGCCCGACCCTGCTCGTCTTCGGCGGCTCCCAGGGGGCCCGCAGCCTCAACCAGGTCATGACCGCGGCGGCGCACCCGCTGACCACCGCGGGCGTCCAGGTGCTGCACGCGGCCGGACCGAAGAACTTCGAGGAGGTCGCGGCGGCGCTGCCCCACGGCCTGCCGGCTCCCTACGAGCTGCGGCCCTACCTGGACGACATCATGTCCGCGTACGCCGCCGCCGACATGACGCTGTGCCGCTCCGGTGCGATGACCTGCGCCGAACTCGCCGCGGTGGGCCTGCCGGCGGCCTACGTGCCGCTCCCGCACGGCAACGGCGAGCAGCGCCGCAACGCCCTGCCGACGGTGGAGGCCGGCGGCGGCCTGCTCGTCGACGACGCCGAACTCGACGCGGACTGGCTGCTGGCGAACGTGCTGCCGGTGCTCACCTCGGCGGAGCGGCTGGCGAAGATGTCGGCGGCGTGCGCGGGCAGCGGTTACCCGCAGGCCGCCGCGGCGATCGTCGCCATGGTCCGCGACGCGGCGGCGACCCGGCGCCGGTCCCGGCCCCGCCACGCCGCCTCCTGACGGAGGCGTGACGCGGCTGCGCGGAACACCACCCCGGGGCGACTCCCGCGGAGGGCCGCCGTCGGCGGTGGGGATCCGTCAGCGCAGGGCGGCCAGGACGACGACGGGGATCTCGCGTTCGACCTGCTCCTGGTGGCCGCGGATGCCCGGCATCGTCTCCACCAGTGCCTGGTAGAGCCGCTCCCGCTCGGCCCCGGTGGCGGTGGACGCCTCCGCGGCGAACCGGGCGGTGCCGAGCTCCACGGTGACCTTGGGGTTGGCTGTGAGGTTCCGATACCAATCCGGATGCCGGGAGGCCGCCATGTTGGACGCGAACACGATGATGCGGCCGCGCCCGCCGGCCTGCCCGCGCCCGCCGGCCTGGTCCGCACCGTCCACCTGGGCCGCTCGGCCAGCCCGGTCCTCGTCGCCCGCGTCGCCAGCCCGGTTCTCGTCGCCAGCCGGGTTCTCGCCCGCCGCGGTGCCGGGGGCGCCGTCGGTGACGTAGCCGAGCGGCGTGGTGTGTTCCCGCCCACTGTGCCGGCCGGTCGTCGTCAGCAGCACGAGTCGGGACCCGGGCAGCGTCTTCTCCAGTGCTCCGCCGGTGGCCCGGTATTCGGCGATCACGGTCTGGTTGACCGCCCGGATGTCGAAGCCGGGGCTGCGCGGGTCCTGAGTGTCGGACATCTACCTGATCCTCACCGGTCGCCGCCGGCCGTGCCGGCGGTGGGCGTGTTGCGGCAGTCAACCATCGACGCAGCGTCACGGCCGGGAGGATCAGGCCGGGTGCCGCCGCGTCGGCGTCAGCCCGCCGGCGGCTCGTCCAGTGCCGCCAGCAGCCGCGGGCCGACCGTGGTGATCGTCCCGGCGCCCAGGGTGAGCAGCAGGATGCCGCCGGCCGGGGCGGCGGGGACGGGGCCGTCGAGCGCGTCACGGACGTCCGCGGCGAGCCGGTCGACCAGCTCCGGCCAGGGCACGTAGCCGACCGCCGCGGGCCCGGCCAGCCGCTCGACCAGATCCGTCGGGTGCCGGCCGAGGTCATCGGTCTCCCGGGCGGCGTAGATGTCGGTGACGTAGACCCGATCGGCGTCGGCGAAGGCGGTGGCGAAGCCGTCGAGCAGCGCGGCGAACCGGCTGTAGGTGTGCGGCTGGAGCACCGCCCACACCGCCCGGCCGCGGGCCCGGGAGCGGGCCGCGGCGAGCGTCAGCCGGATCTCGGTCGGATGGTGCGCGTAGTCATCGATGATCTCCAGGCTCCGACCGCCCACCGGGTCGGCGACGGCGGCCGCCGGCCGGAGCTGCGATCGCGCAGCGGGCGTGCCGGTCTGGGCCGGTGTGGCAGCCGACCGGCCGAGGCCGGGCGCGGGGGCCAGCGCGGTCGCCGCCGCCGGCGCGCCCGCGGCCGAGGGTACGGCCCGGGGGAGGGCGGAGTCGGGCGGTGTGGCCCCGGCTGCTGTGCCGGCGGCCGCCGTTGGCGTCGTGTCGGGTGGCCTCGGGGCGGCCGGGATGGTGACGGGATCGGGCGTGCCGGCGCGCCAGAAGCCGACGAACTCGAAGCGGCGGGCCGCGCCGGTGTAGGTCGCGAGCGTCGCGAGGGTCTGCGCCGGCGCGACACCCAGCTCGGTGGCGACCGCGAGGACCGCCAGTGCGTTGAGGAGCGAGTGCCGGCCGGGGACCGCCAGCGTCAGGGTGCCGATCTCCTGGCCGGCGTGCAGGATGACGGCGCGGGCCGTGTCGTCCCCGACCGCGGTGGCGACGTCCACGGCGCGCCACCGACGATCGGGGCCGAAGCCGTAGTCGAGCACGGGCGCGGACGCGGACGGCGCCTGCCGGCGCAGCTCGGCGAGCACGGCGGCCACCCCCGGATCGTCCCCGCAGACCACCAGCCGGCCGTCGGGGCGCACTCGCCGGGCGAACGCGGTGAAGGCGGCCCGGACCGACGCCTCGTCCGGGAAGATGTCCGGGTGCTCCCATTCGACGTTGGTGATCACGGCGATGGCGGGTTCGAGGCCGGCGAACGCGCCGCCGTACTCGTCGGATTCCAGCACGAACACGTCGCCGGAGCCGGCGAGGGCGTTGCCGCCGAGCTGGGAGACCTCCGCGCCGATGACGGCGGTGGGATCGAGCCCGGCCGCGCGCAGCACCAGGGTCAACATCGCCGAGGTGGTCGACTTGCCGTGCGAGCCCGCCACGGCGACCAGCCGGTAACCCGCGGTCAGCTCCGGTAGCCACTCGGACCGGCGGCGGACCGGCAGGCCCAGCGACCGGGCGGTGACGATCTCCGGGTGATCGTCGGCGAGGGCGCTGGAGGCGACCACGACATCCACCCCGGCGAGTTCGGCGGCGATCGCCTCCGCTGTCGGCGCGGGTCCGACGCGGACGGGCACTCCGCGGGCACGCAGGGTCGCCACGCGGGGGGAGTCCTCGGCGTCGCTGCCGCTGACCCCCCCGCCGCCGGCGAGGTGGATCTGGGCCAGCGGCGACAGGCCGGCGCCGCCGATGCCGAGGAAATGGACGTGCTGGGTGCGCTGACGGGTCACGCAGGCAGTACACCATCACGCCCCCGCCCCACCACGCTCCCCCTTGATCGCGCCCCCCGAACCGTCCAGGCCCCCCCGCGAATCGCCGAGGGGAGCGCTGGCGTGCCTGGAAGATCGCCGGAGGTGATCTGACGGAAGTTGGCTGCCATAGTAGGTCAGGGGTTCCCGCGCATTGCCGAAGGCGGCGCTGTCGTTCCAGGAAGATCGCCGGAGGTGATCTGACGGAAGGAGGCTGCCACAGTAGGCCAGGGGGCCCCGCGCATTGCCGAAGGCGATGCGTGGGGAAGGCTGTGACGAAGCGGACGTGCCAGGAAGGGGTGTGACGCGCCGACAGCTTCCTTGACCACCGACGTAGCCGTGCCTACTGTCCGATTCACAGTCGGAAGTTGACATAACTGTAACCGTCTAGCTGACGGTGAAGGTTGAGACTGTGACTGTTTCCCCCGCTCGCCGCGTGAATCCGCCATCCCGCGGCGCCGCAGGGGCGGGGTAACCCCCCGTCCGACCACCGACGCCGCTGGAGGACCGACACCGCATGGCTGCCCCACAGAACTATCTCGCGGTCATCAAGGTCGTCGGGATCGGTGGTGGTGGCGTCAACGCCGTCAACCGGATGATCGAAGTCGGTCTCAAGGGCGTCGAGTTCATCGCCATCAACACCGATGCCCAGGCCTTGCTCATGAGCGACGCCGACGTGAAGCTCGACGTCGGCCGCGAGCTGACCCGGGGCCTCGGCGCCGGGGCCGATCCCGAGGTGGGCCGGCAGGCCGCCGAGGACCACCGCGAGGAGATCGAGGAGGTCCTCAAGGGGGCCGACATGGTCTTCGTCACCGCCGGTGAGGGCGGTGGCACCGGTACGGGTGGCGCCCCCGTCGTGGCGAACGTGGCCCGTTCGCTCGGCGCGCTCACCATCGGTGTCGTGACCCGGCCGTTCACCTTCGAGGGCAGGCGCCGCGCGACCCAGGCGGACACGGGCATCGACACCTTGCGCAACGAGGTCGACACGCTCATCGTCATCCCGAATGACCGCCTGCTGGCGATGACCGACCGCGACATCAGCGTCCTGGACGCCTTCCGCAGCGCCGACCAGGTCCTGCTCTCCGGTGTCCAGGGCATCACCGACCTGATCACCACCCCCGGTCTGATCAACCTCGACTTCGCCGACGTGAAGACGGTCATGTCGCACGCCGGCAGCGCGTTGATGGGCATCGGTCGGGCCCGCGGCGACGACCGGGCCACGGTGGCCGCCGAACAGGCCATCGCCTCCCCGCTGCTGGAGGCGAGCATGGACGGCGCCCAGGGCGTCCTGCTCAACATCTCCGGCGGCTCGGACCTCGGTCTGTTCGAGATCAACGCGGCCGCGGAGCTCGTCGCGGACGCGGCCCATCCCGAGGCGAACATCATCTTCGGTGCGGTGATCGACGACGCCCTCGGCGACGAGGTGCGGGTGACAGTCATCGCCGCCGGGTTCGACACGGTGCAGGACCGGCGGATCAGGCCGTCCCATGCGCAGCAGCCGCGGCGGTCCCCCGGCCAGGGTGGGACCGCCGGTGGCGGCACCGGGAGCGCGCCTCCGGCTCCGGCCGCCTCGCCGGCCACGACGATCCTGCCGCCGCTGCCGACGATCCCGAGTGCCTCGGCTCGCGTGGCCCAGGCCGCGCCGCCGCCCCCGCCGCCCCCTCCGCCGCCGCCCACCCCCGCGCCCGTCCAGCCGGCCCCGCCGACGCCGAGCTACCTGCAGACGCCGCCGTCGCCGATCGGCCAGTCCAACGTCGGGCACTACCACCCCGAGCCGCTGCCGGGGGCGCCGGCCGCCCACGAGCGCGTCTCTCCCGGCGAGTCGACCGTGATCCCGACGGTGGAGTCGCGCATCGCTCCGCCCGCGCGGGAATCCGTGGAGCCGGCGGCCGACCCCGGCTACGCCCAGCCGCACCGGGTCGATCCGCCGCGGGCGACGGGGCCGCGGCCGACCTACCCGCCGCCGCGCCGCCCCGTCCGGCCGGTGGTCGACGACGACGAGCTGGACGTGCCGGACTTCCTCAAATAACCCGCGCCGGGCAGACTTCCGGCCATGCCGGTTCTCGTCACCTCCCGCGCGGGCGGGGTCAGTGCGCCGCCGTTCGGCGGGCTCAATCTCGGTGATCATGTCGGCGACGCCGAGGATGCCGTCGCCGCCAACCGACGCCGGCTGGCCGAGCGGCTGCGGATGCCGGTGCAGTACATGCGCCAGGTGCACGGCACGCGGGTCGTCGTCGCGCGCGAGCCGGCTCCGCCACCAGAGGCGGACGCCCTCGTGACCGATGTGCCGGGCCTCGCGCTGGCGGTGATGGTTGCCGACTGCGCGCCGGTGCTGTTCGAGTCCCCGACGGCGGTGGGGGTCGCGCACGCCGGGCGGGTCGGCATGGCCGACGGTGTGATCGACGCGACGCTGGCGGCGTTCGACCGGCTCGGTGTCCCGGCGGATCGGCTCATGGTCACCGTCGGCCCGTGTGTCTGCGCGGGCTGCTACGAGGTGCCGGCGGAGCTGCGCCGGGAGGTCGAGCGGCGGGTGCCGGGCAGCGCGGCGGCGACGCGGCGGGGGACCGCCGCGATCGACCTGCGGGCCGGCATCCACCATCAGCTCGTCGCGGCGGGTGTGACCGACATCGCCGTCGCCGCCCGCTGCACCGCGGAGGACCCGGAGCTCTACTCCTACCGCCGGGACGGCCGTACCGGTCGGTTCGCCGGGGTGGCGTGGCTCGGGCCGGCCGCGTGATCGGGCGTCCGGATCCGTTCACCGGGGCCGATCCGGCCGCGGCGGCGGGCGTCGACCCGGTGCGCCGGGCGGAGCTGGCCCGCCGGCTGGCCGTGATCGAGGAGCGGATCGCCGCCGCGGCCCGCGCGGCCGGCCGCGATCCGGCCGGGTTAACCCTCATCGCGGTGAGTAAGACCTATCCGGCCGAGGATGTCGTGATGCTGCGCACACTCGGGGCGCGCCAGTTCGCCGAGAACCGCGAGCAGGAGGCTGGCCCGAAGGTGACTATGGTCACGCGTCAGCTCGAACAGTCGCGTGGCGATCCGACGGTCGGCGGCGGAGGCGGGCCCGGCGGGGCGGGCGTGGCGTCGGGCGGGACGCCGGGAGGATCGGATCTCACCTGGCACTTCGTCGGCCAACTCCAGCGCAACAAGGCCCGATCCGTCCTGCGTTGGGCGGACTGGGTTCAGTCGGTGGACCGATCGGGCCTGGTCGGCGTCCTGTCCCGGCTCGCGGTTGAGCGAGGCCGCCCGCTGTCGATCTGTCTGCAGGTATCGTTGGACTTGCGGAGTGATTTCGGGAGGCGGGTGGGGTCCGTGGTCGCCGATTCGGGCCGGGGCGGCGCCGATCCGGCGGAGCTCCCGGCGCTGGCTGATCTCGTCGACGGGGCGCCCGGGCTGACACTGCGTGGCGTCATGGCGGTTGCTCCTCGTGGCGAACCAGCACGTCCCGCATTTGAGCGGCTGCGGGCCGTTGCCGAACGGCTGGTCGTGGACCACCCTCAGGCCACCGTCATCAGCGCCGGCATGTCGGGCGATCTTGAGGCCGCGGTGGCCGAGGGCGCGACACACCTTCGGATCGGGACCGCTTTGTTCGGTGAACGGCCTGGTGTCCCTTAGAGTCGCGCCCATGGGGCTCGGGCGCAGGGCGATGGTCTACCTCGGTCTGGCCGAGGAGGACGAGGACTATCTCGACGACGACGACTACGACGACGGTCGTGCGGTCGGTCATGACGATCGGCGTGCCATGCACGAACCGGTCCCGATGGATCGCACGGTCCGTCGGATCGACGCACGGGAGGAGCCGGTCGCCATGCCGCGACGTCCACCGGTCGAACCACTGCGCCCTGCCGGACCTGTGCCGATGCGGCGGGTGATGCCCGTCGAGGAGGCACACCCCTACCGGATCACGACGCTTCAGCCACGTAGCTACAATGAGGCGCGGCAGATCGGCGAGGAGTTCAGGGACGGTACCCCCGTTATCATGAACCTCACCGACATGGACGATGTCGACGCCAAGCGGCTGGTCGACTTCGCCGCCGGGCTGATCTTCGGGCTGCGTGGCGACATCGAGAAGGTGACCAACAAGGTCTTCCTGCTCTCGCCGCACAACGTCGAGGTCACCGAGACGGACAAGCGACGCATCCGTGAGGGTGGGTTCTACAACCAGTCATGACGGGGAACGCGGACCACTGACGCGTCCCCAGGTCCCCAAGGTTCCCAGGAGAGAGCACCATCAGCACACTAGGCGACTTGATCTCATGGGTGCTGCTGGTCTACTTCCTGTTCCTGATAGCGCGGTGGATCACCGACCTCGTTCTCGTCCTCGGTCGATCGTTCCGTCCGACCGGCCCACTGTTGTTGATCTTCGAATCCGTGTACACGGTGACTGACCCCCCGTTGCGGTTCATCCGGCGTGTCCTGCCCCCATTGAGGGTGGGTAGCGTATCGCTTGACCTCGGGTATCTGGTGCTCTTCTTGGTGATCTTGGTGCTGCGGAGCTATGCCCAGAGGCTGTGACGGGGTTGTGTGCACACCGCGAACGCGGGCGCGGCAGACTGCCCGCAGACCGCCCTCTCTTCGGGGAGCGGCGATGCCGCACGAGGAGGCGACGTGGCTCTGACACCACAGGACGTACAGAACAAGGTCTTCAGTCCGACGAGGTTCCGCACCGGCTACAACGAGGATGAGGTCGACACCTTCCTCGACGAGGTCGAGGCGGAGCTGACCCGGCTGCTCGACGAGAACAGCGATCTGCGCCGGCAGCTCGACGAGGCCCGCCGCTCCGGTGGCGGCGGCCCTGGGGTCCCCGCGCAGATCCTCGAGGAGAACCAGGGGCTGCGTCGCCAGGTCGAGGAGACCCGCCGCCAGCTCGCCCAGGTCCAGGCGCAGGCCGCGCAGGCTGCTCAGGCCGCCCGGGAACGCGCACAGCAGCAACAGCAGCAGGTGCCCCCGCCTGGCGCCCCGCAGGGTGGCGCACCGACCACGGTGATCCCCGCCGTCGGCTCGGGCGGCGGCGGCGTGCCGGCTCGCACCGGTTCCGGCCAGGCCTCGGAGGCCGAGATCGAGCAGCGGGTTGCCCGCACGCTCGTGCTGGCCCAGCGCACCGCCGACGAGGCGCTGCGCGAGGCGCGCGCCGAGTCCGAGCGGGCTCGCCGCGAGGCCCGCTCCGACGCCGACCGCATCATCGGCGAGGCCCGCGCCCACGTCGCCGAGCAGCTCGGCGGCCTGGAGGACGACAAGCGCCGCCTGGAGGGCCAGGTCGAGCAGTTGCGGGCATTCGAGCGCGAGTACCGCACCCGGCTGCGCGCCTACCTGGAGATGCAGTTGCGGGACCTGGACGGCATGCCGACCCAGCCGCCGGCAGTCGGCGCGGGCAACACCCCTCGTCCCGGCCTGAACCCCGGTGGTCCGACGCCGCCCCCGGCGGTGGGAATGGGCCCGAACGGCGGCCAGCAGAGCCCCGGCCACCAGCCGACGTTCCCGCCCGGTCCGCCCATGCCCGCCGGTGCCATCGCCCGGGACAACGGCCACGGCGGCCGCCCGGATCTGGACCCCAGCCGGCGCGACGCGCCCGGCATGCAGGAGTTCTGATCCGTCGCGTCGCGGCACCGCGCCCCGTCGAGATCGTCTCTGCCATGGCCGCGTCGTCCGTGACCACGCCGCGTGCGGCCTGGCCTGTCAGTCCGGTGTCGGCGAGCACCGCCGTGGCCGCCGCGGTGCCGCCAGACCCGCCGGCCCGCCCCGCCAGCGCCGAGAGCGACCCGGCCTTCGGCCGCGGTGACGCCCGGTGCCCTGGCCTGCCGCCGGTATCCCCGCCTCGTCGGGACGCGCCATGCTAACGCTCTGTGGTGTGCTGCTCGCACTCTGTGCGGTTCTGGCGATCGCCGGCATCGTCGCCGGCAGCGGCTTCGTCTACGCCTCCCTGATCCTGACACTCATCGCCGCGGCGCTGCTTCCGCTCGGCGCGCTGCGCCGAACGCCTTCCTGAGCGCCGCGGCGCCCGCCGGCGCCGGGGATCGACGCCGGCCACCCGCCCATGTTCGACCGGCCGCGTGCCTGACCGGCCGCGTGCCTAAACGGCCGCGGGAGCGTGGCGCGCCAGGCTGAACACCAGTCCCAGCTCCGCCGCCGATCGCAGACCCGCCTCACCACCCGTGACCTCGGTGAAGGAGACCGCGAGCACCTCCTCGGCCACGGTGGCGCGGTGGGCGCGCAGGGCGAGCGCGGTGTCCTCGCGGGTCGCCGACCAGCGCACATCCACCCGGTCGGTGATCTCCAGGCCGGCGGCCTTGCGCGCGTCCTGCAGCACCCGCACCACGTCGCGGGCGAGCCCGGCCCGGGCCAGCTCCGGGGTGATCTCCAGGTCGAGCGCGACCGACAGGCCGGACTCGGCGGTGACGGCCCAGCCCTGCCGCGGCGTCTCCGTGATGATCAGTTCGTCGCCCGACAGCTCGACGGGTTCGCCGTCGACGGTGACGGTCAGCCGGCCGTCCACCGGCGTTCCGGCGGCGGCGATGGCGGCCGCGACCGCCTTGGTGTTCTTGCCGAAACGCCGGCCCAGGGCGCGGAAGTTCGGCTTCACGGTGATGTCCACGACGTCCGAGGTCGCCGCCTCGACGACGGTGACGTTGAGCTCCTCGGCGATCTGGGCGCGCAGCTCGGCGGACAGCTCGCCGAAGGCGGCGGCGCCGACGACGGCTCGCGGCAGCGGCTGGCGGGTGCGCACCCCGCTGCCGGCCCGCGCGGCGCGGCCGAGTTCGACGATGCGCCGCACGAGGTCCATCTGCGTGGACAGCCGCGGGGAGTGCAGGCCGGCCGGCAGCTCGGGCCAGGCGGCCAGGTGCACCGAGTCGGGCGCTTTCGCCGACGCGTCGGCGAACAGCCGGACCCACAGCCAGTCGGTCAGGAACGGCGTGAACGGGGCCATCACCCGGGTCAGCGCGTCCAGGCAGGTGTACAGGGTGTCCAGGGCATCCGGGTCGCCGGCCCAGAACCGTCGGCGGGAGCGGCGGACGTACCAGTTGGACAGGTCGTCGATGAACCGGGCGATCCGCCGCCCGGCGCGCAGTGAGTCGAAGCCGGCGAGCGCCTCGTCCACCTCGTCCACCGTGGCCGCGAGCTCGGACAGCGCCCAGCGGTCCAGCACGTGCCGCTCGGCCGGCGCCGCCGCGGCCGGGCCCTCACCGGGACGCCAGTCGGCCGCGCCCGCGTACAGCGCGAAGAAGGAGGCGGTGTTCCAGTAGGTCAGCAGGACCTTGCGGACGATGTCCTCGATCGCCTCGTGGCCGACCCGGCGGTCCGCCCACGGGGAGCCGCCGGCGAGCATCAGCCAGCGGACCGCGTCCGCGCCGTGCCGCTCGAACAGCTCGAACGGGTCGAGGACGTTGCCCACGTGCTTGCTCATCTTGCGGCCCTCGGCGTCGAGCAGCAGCCCGAGGCACAGCACCGTCTCGTAGGAGGAGCGGTCGAACACCAGGGTCCCGATCGCCATCAGGGTGTAGAACCAGCCCCGGGTCTGGTCGATCGCCTCGCAGATGTACTGCGCCGGGTACTGGCGGGCGAACTGCTCGGCGCCCTGGTGCGGCGCGCCCCACTGGGCGAACGGCATCGCGCCGCTGTCGTACCAGACGTCGATCACCTCGGGCACCCGGTGCGCGGTCGCGCCGCAGGTCGGGCAGGCGATGGTGACCTCGTCGACGAACGGCCGGTGCGGGTCGAGAGCGGCGAGATCGCGCCCGGCGAGCTCGGACAGCTCCGCGATCGAACCGACGCACACCAGGTGGTCCGGGTCGTCGTCGCAGCGCCAGACCGGCAGCGGCGTGCCCCAGTAGCGGTTGCGGGACAGCGCCCAGTCGACGTTGCCGCGTAGCCACTCGCCGTAGCGGCCGTTCTTGATCCGCTCCGGGTGCCAGTCCGTCGCCGCGTTCTGGGCCAGGAGCTGGTCGCGGATCGCCGTGGTGCGGATGTACCAGGACGGCAGCGGGTAGTAGATCAGCGGGGTGTGGCAGCGCCAGCAGTGCGGGTAGCTGTGGGTGTACGTCTGGGCCCGCCACAGCCGGCCCCGCTCGCGCAGGTCGGCGGTCAGCGCCGCGTCGGCGTCCTTGAAGAACACGCCGCCGACCAGCGGGGTGTCGGCGAGGAACCGGCCGTCGGTGCCGATCGGGTTGACCACGGGCAGGCCGGCGGCCCGGCAGACCGCGAGGTCCTCCGCGCCGAACGCCGGCGACTGGTGCACCAGGCCGGTGCCGTCGGTGGTGGTGACGTACTCGGCGAGCACGACCGAGTGCGGCGTGCCGGTGCCGGCGGCGAACCGCTCGGCGGCCAGCAGCTCGAACGGGCGGGCGTAGCGGGCGCCGGCGAGCGCCGTGCCGCGGAAGCGCTCGACGACCTCGGCGTCCTCGCCGACGGCGGCGGCGACCAGCGGCTCGGCGACGACGAACAGCTCCCCGCCGGCGGCGCGGACCAGGGCGTAGTCGACGTCCGGGTGGGCGGCGACGGCGGTGTTCGACACCAGTGTCCACGGCGTCGTCGTCCAGACCAGCAGCTCCGCGCCGCGCTCGGCGAGCCCGAGGTCGTCGGCGACCAGGGGGAAACGGACGTAGACCGAGGGGTCGTCCACGTCGGCGTAGCCCTGGGAGACCTCGTGGTCGCTCAGCGGCGTCTCGTCGCGCGGGCAGTACGGGGTGACGCGGAAGTCCTCGACAAGCAGACCCTTGTCGAAGATCTGTTTCAGCGACCACCAGACGCTCTCGATGTAGCTGGTGTCCATCGTGCGGTAGGCGCTGTCGAGGTCGACCCAGTAGCCCATCCGCTCCGTCATCGCGGAGAAGTCGGCGACGTGGCGCAGCACCGACTCGCGGCAGCGGGCGTTGAACTCGGCGATGCCGTAGGCCTCGATGTCGTTCTTGCTGGTGAAGCCGAGCTCCTTCTCCACCGCGAGCTCGACGGGCAGCCCGTGGCAGTCCCAGCCGGCGCGGCGGGGGACGTGGAAGCCCTTCATCGTCCGGTAGCGGGGGAACAGGTCCTTGAAGACCCGCGCCTCGACGTGGTGGGCGCCCGGTTTGCCGTTCGCGGTCGGCGGCCCCTCGTAGAAGACCCACAGCGGGCGGTCCGCCGTGGACTCCAGCGAGCGGTGGAAGACCTTCGCGTCGCGCCAGCGGGCGAGCGTCTCGCGTTCGAAGGCGGGTAGGTCCACCTGCGCGGGCAGCGGGGCGAAGGTGGGGGTACGCGGGGCGGTGGTCATCGTGGCGGACCCGGTCTTCCTCGGTCGTGGCTGGCGTCGGACCAACGGAGGGACGACGCCTCACCGGCCGCGCGTGGCGACGGCCGGCGGGCCTGCCCGCCGCCGCGTCCCGCCCGGGACCGGGGGTACCGCGGTACCACCCTCCTTGCGCGCCCCGCTCGACCGCTCCGCCGGAGGCGGAGCGGGCCGTGGGACGGCCTCTCGTCAAAGCTCGCGGCGGCCGGGTCTACTGGGGGCTCCGCCGGCTCGCGCCCGCGGGGTCCCGTTCTGCCGGCGGCTCGGGGGTGATCTTCGCAACGCGCTGGCCACCGGGCTTCCACCAACCCCGGCTCGCTCGGGCTGCGCCCGCCGCTACTCGTCCCCGTCGATGCCGTGCCGCTACCAGATGGAGTCTAGTCGACCGCTCGGGCGCTCGGCCGGTGCCCAGTGGGGATCCATCGGGGCGCCCCGTGTGGGCTGGCCCGTAGAGTGGATCGGGTGGGGGCGGAGACGACCATCGGGAGCAGTGTGTCCGAAGATCCCGCCGACCGTGGGTCGGCCGCCGCGGGCGGCGCCGGGGGCCCAGCCCGGCGTCCGGTGGCCACGCTGACGGCGGCGGCCGCGGTGATCCTGCTGCTCGACATCGTGACCAAGCACATCGCGGTGGCCACGCTGTCCGACCGTGGTCCGGTCAACATCATTCCCGGCGTCCTCGACCTGCGGCTCACCCGCAACTCCGGGGCCGCGTTCAGCCTCGCGGGCGGGGCGACGGTCGTGCTCAGCCTCGTCGCCCTGGCCGTGATCTCGGTGGTGGTCTTCACCGCCCGCCGGCTGCGGTCGGTGGGCTGGGCGATCGTGCTCGGCGCACTGCTCGGCGGCGCGCTGGGCAACCTGACCGACCGGATCTTCCGTGCCCCCGGCCCGCTGCGCGGCCACGTTGTCGACTTCGTCTACCTGCACCACTGGCCGATCTTCAACGCCGCCGACTCGGCGATCGTCTGCGGCGGCATCCTCGCCGTCGTGCTGTCGCTGCGGGGCATCGGGCTGGACGGCACCCACTACGGCGATCCCGACCCGGTCGTCGGGGACGGCGGCGCGCTGCGGGCCGACCCGCCCGCCGATGCCGCCGGCCGAGGCGGCACCGGGCCGGGCGGCCAGTGACCCGCGCCGGGGGAGACGTGAGCGCCGGGGAAGACCTGGGTGCCGGAGGAGACCTGCGTTCGCTGCCGGTCCCGGACGGGCTCGACGGCATCCGCCTGGACGCCGCGATCGCGCGGATGTTCGGGCTGTCGCGGACCGCGGCCGCCACCCTCGTCGACGACGGCCAGGCCAGCCTCGACGGTCGGGTCCGCGGCCGATCCGACCGGGTCCGCGGCGGCGCCTGGCTGGAGGTGCGGCTGCCCGCGCCACCGCGCCCGGTCACCGTGGAGCCCACCCCGGTGGCAGGTCTCGGCATCCTGCACGATGACGACGACATCGTGGTGGTCGACAAGCCGCCCGGCGTGGCCGCCCATCCGGCCCCCGGTTTCACCGGGCCGACCGTGATCGGGGCGTTGGCCGCGGCCGGCTACCGCATCTCCACCTCGGGCGCCGCGGAGCGGCAGGGGGTCGTGCACCGCCTCGACGTCGGCACCTCCGGGGCCATGGTCGTCGCCAAGAGCGAGCGTGCCTACACGCTGTTGAAGCGGGCCTTCCGGGAGCGCCAGGTGGACAAGCGCTACCGCGCCGTCGTGCAGGGCCATCCCGACCCGCTCAGCGGCACCGTCGACGCACCGACCGACCGCCATCCGCGCCGGCCGGGCCTGTTCGCCGTCGTCGCGGACGGCAAACCCAGCGTGACCCACTACGACCTGGTGGAGGCGTTCCGCTCGGCCTCGCTGCTGTCGATACGCCTGGAGACCGGCCGGACCCACCAGATCCGGGTGCACATGTCGGCCCTGCGCCATCCCTGCGTCGGCGACCTCGCCTACGGCGCCGATCCCACCCTCGCCGAGCGTCTCGGCCTGACCCGGCAATGGCTGCACGCGGCCCGCCTGTCGTTCGACCATCCCGGTCACGGCGGCCCCGTCGAGTTCACCAGCCCGGACCCGGCCGACCTGGCGGAGGCGGTGGAACGGCTGCGGGAGCAGGCATGACCGAACCGGTGGCGATCGGCAAGCCGTCCCTGCCGACCCCCGACGTACTGCCGACCCCCGAGGTTCCGCCGACCCCCGAGGTTCCGCCGCTCGTGCCCGCCGAGGCCGAGCCTGTCGCCATGCCGGCCTCAGGAGGGCCGGCCTCAGGCGGGCTGACCACGGCGGTCCTCCACGCGACCGTCGAGGCACGGCCGGTGACGGCCCGGCCCGCGGTGAACCCGCTCGACCGGCTCGACGACGCCGCGCTGCCGCCCGTGTTCCGCATCCTCGACACCGCCCGGTCCCGCCTCGCCGGCACCGCCGATCGCGAGGCCTGCCGGGCCCGCCGGCTGGCCGAACGGGCCCGGCGCGGGCGGGTGGGCCGGGACGGGCCGGCCGACGCCGGGGCCGAGGGCTCGCCGGCCCTGCTCGACGTGGTCGGCGTCGCGCCCGGTGGCGTGGTGGACCGGGGGGCGCGGGTGCTCGTTCTCGGGCTCGTCGTGCTGATCGTGGTGAGCGCGGCGGCGGCGATGCTGCAGAGCGTCGACCGGGATCGGCCGTCCAACGCGACGGCGCCCGCCGACGCGCCGACCGGCTCCCCGCCGGCGGCGCAGCCCCTGACGCCGACGGTCACGATCGGCCCAGGTGCGCACGACTCGGTCGCCGAGTACCTCGGGGCGAGCCGGCAGAACCTCGCGTCCCTGACCGCCGCAGCCCCCGCCGCGGACCTCTACGCCGTCGCGAGCCTCGCCGCCCCGGTCACCCCCGACGAGATGCTCGGGGTTCTCGGCGCGTACCGGGCCGTGCAGGTGTTCTTCACTGCCGGGACCGGCGGGGNGGNCGNGCAGGCCACCGTGCGCGACCCGGTCGCCGACGTCCACGCCGCCTTCGCCTCGGCGGCGACGCAGGCGCAGACGCGGGCCGCGGCCGAGGCGGGAGCCGGCGAGGCCGGCGCGGAGGAGCGGGACCGCCAGGCCGAGGCGCAGCTACGGGCCGGGTGCGCGTGCCTGTTCGCCGCCGTGGTCCGGGCGCCGGCCGGGCGATTGTCGCAGCTCGCGGCCGATCCCCGGGTCCGGGTCGTCGATCCCGCGCCACCCGGCGCCGGGCCGCCCAGCGTGAGATTCCTCCCATTGTCGCCGGATCGCCGCTGACCTGGGGCGCGCCGTCCCTCATCATCTGGCCGGGTCACTGCCATCCGGTGGACGAGGCGCGGGCCTGCCGGCCGCCGCCGGCGTCGACCCCCGTACCGGTCGCGGCGGCCACAAGGGAGGATGAGGCACAACGCCCTCGTCAGCGCGGGTTGCCGGGCTCGGACGACGCCGGTCGCGGTGTCGCGGGCAAGCACCCCGGACGACACGGCGACGATGGCAACCACGGCGACGATGGCAACGACAGTGACGATGACGACTGCAGTGACGATGACGACGACAGCGACGACTACAGGACGATAAGGAGCCCAGGGGTGAAGTTGGCGAAAGGCACCCGGGAGGTTTTCGACGCGGAGAGCCTGGTGGAGGAGTACCTGGGTCCCCGCAAGCGCGGGCTGCGTTACGCCTACCCCTACTACGACGGACTGGTCACCAACGACGACCCGGATCTGCTGTGCACGGGCGACCTGCTGGCGCCCAGCCTGCTCGGCGTGCACGTCGACGTCGACCGGATGCACACCCTGACCGCGCTCACGCCGCTGTTGCAACGGGCGCTGGACAAGCTGCCGCCCGGCATCGAGCTGATCGAGGCCGACGAGGTGACCCTCGACCTGGTCGCCGCTCTCTACGACCCGCTCGACGACCCCGACGTCTCCGATCGGGACGTCAAGGGCTCGCTGATCGCCAAGGTGCTGCACCGCAAGCGGCCCGCGCTCGTCCCCCTGTTCGACTCCAAGGTTCGGATCTTCTACCAGCACGAGGACTGCGTCCCGCCGTCCCCGCGCGACGGTCGAAGCTGGCGGCAGTACATGGGGTTGCTCGTCCGGGCCATGCAGTACGACCTTCGGGAGAACGCCGAGGAGTTCCGCCGGCTCGCCGCACTGGTGCCGTCGAGCGGCCCGCCGGTCACCCCGCTGCGCATGCTTGACGTCGTGGTGTGGATGAGCAGCGCAGTGTGACTCGTCCCGACGACGGCCCGGGGCCATCGCCCGCAGCCGGCTGCGAGAATGGGTGACGTGCTGAGCTACGCCGTCCGCGGGCTCACCCGACGACACGGGGTGGGCGGGCACTCCGTCCTCGCCAACGACCGGATCGATCTCGACGTCCGGCAGGGCGAGGTGTTCGGGGTGCTCGGCCCGAACGGCGCCGGGAAGACCACGCTGGTCCGCCAACTGATGGGGCTGCTGCGCCCCGACGCCGGCACGATCACGATGTTCGGCCGCGATGTCCGCGCAGCCCCGGACCTGCCCGCCCGGCTGGCCGGCTATCTCGGTCAGGACGATCTTGCGCTGGCGGAGCTGCCCGTCGCCACCGCGGTGGCCACCACCGCGCGGATGCGCGGCGTTCCCCGCGCGGCCGTGCGGGAGGTCCGCGACGCCATCCTCGACGAGCTCGGCCTCACCGCGGTGGCGGACCGGCCGCTGGCCCGGCTGTCCGGCGGGCAGCGGCGGCTGGCCTGCGTGGCCACGGCGCTGGTCGGCGATCGGCCGGTCCTCGTCCTCGACGAGCCGACCACCGGGCTCGACCCGGTCGCCCGGCGCGCGGTGTGGGGGGCGTTACAGCGCCGCCGTGACGCGGCCGGCACCACCGTCGTGCTGATCACGCACAACGTGCTGGAGGCGGAGTCGGTGCTCGACCGGGTCGCCGTTCTGGAGTCCGGGCGGGTGATCGCCTGCGACACACCCGGCCAGCTCAAGGCGTCGGTGTCCGGCGACGTCCGGCTCGACCTCGCCTGGCGCCACGAACCCCCCGCCGACGACCCCACCGTCGCCATGCTGGCCGGCCTCGCGACGACCAACGGCCGGCGCTGGACGGTCCGCCTGGACCCGGCGACCGCCCGCGAGGCCCTCGGCCGGCTGACCACCGGCGCGGCCCTCGCCGCGCTGGACGATTTCAGCCTCGCCACCCCATCCCTGGAGGACGTCTACCTCACCCTCGGCGGGGCGTCCCGAGACCTGGAGCGGACATGACTGTGCACGTGCGTCGTCCGGGCCAGCAGGCGTGGCCCCGATGACCATCGTCCCGGACGCGCGCGACGCGCCGGCGATTCTCGCGGCACTGCAGCCGGCGCCGTCCCTGGAACCGTCGTCGGAGCCGTCCCTGGAGCCGTCTCTGGAGTCGACGTCGGGGCTGTCCCTGGAGTCGTCTCTGGAGTCGACGTCGGGGCCGTCCACGGTGCCGCTGCCGTTGCCGATCCCGATGCCGGCGCGGCTCGGGCCGCCGAAGATGCCGCTGGCCACCCGGTTCGGCACGGCGTTCGGCGCGGTCTACCGCGGGCAGCTCGCCCGGTCGAAGGTCGGCCGCATCCCGTTGCTGTTCGTGGCGTCGTTCCAGTCGATCGGGATCCTGGTCCTGCTGCGCGGCATCCTCGACGTCGACAACACCACCGCCGCCGGCCAGGTCGTCGCGGGTTCCACCGTGCTGGTGGTCGCGTTCGTCGCGCTGAACCTGCTCGCCCAGCGCTTCGGTGCCCTGCGGGCGGCCGGCGCGCTCGACTACTACCTGACCCTGCCGATCCCGCCGGCGGCGGTCGTGCTGGGCACGGCCGCCTCCTACGCGACGTTCGCCGCGCCCGGCACGGTCATCACGGCCGTACTCGGCGCCCTGCTCTACAACCTGCCGATCACGGGACTGTGGCTGCTCCTGCCCGTCGTCGTGCTCTCCGGGGTGTGCCTGGCGGGCCTGGGGGCCGTGGTCGGTCTGCTCGCCCCGCGCCCGGAGCTGGCGACCATCGCCGGTCAGCTCGGGATGAGCATCGTGCTGTTTCTCGGGGTCATCCCGGCCGACCGGCTGCCCGAGATCGGCCGGGTCGCGCGGGACGTGCTGCCCAGCAGCTACGCCGTGGACGCCCTCGCGGCCGCCTTCCAACCGGGCGTGGACTGGTCGAAGGTGGTCCTCGACCTCGCCGTCTGCGCCGCCGTGGGGATCGCGGCGCTGGCCGTCGCGGCGGTGACGCTGCGCCGCGTCGGAACCTCCTGACCAGAGCGTAACCGTCCAGGATCGCGTCGCCCGGGACCACTGTCACACCAGTGTGGCCGGGACGACCGCCCAGCACGATAGTGTCAACCGTCCGCGGTGGCCGACGACGCCGCCGTAGGTGATGTGGACGAGGAGACGGACACCTCTTGGCGGGACGGGCGACGTGACGGAGAGTTCAGCGGAGTTCCGGGGGGTCCCGACGGACAGCCCGGGAGCCGAGCCGTCTGAGACCTCCCCGCTGCCGGCCCGCTCGCGGCGGCCACTGCCGTTCGGTGTCCGCCCGGACCTGATCGCCGGCCTGATCTGCGCGGCGGCGATGGCGGTCGCCGGGTTCCCTCTCGGCCTGCTGTGGGCCGCCGTCGCGCCGCATCTCGACGTCCCCGGCGCGCTGCACGGCAACGAGTCGGCGTTCGCGGTCCAGAGCGACATCGACGCCCGCTTCGCGCTGATCTGCGGGGTCGCCGGGCTCGTCGGCGGCCTGGTGGCGTTCTGGCGGGCCCGGGACGCCGGCTTCCTGGTGCCGCTGGGGCTTGCCGTGGGGGGCCTCGGCGGCGCGCTGATCGTCGGCTGGATCGGTCATCTTCGCCGCTCTCCGGACCTGCTGCACAGCCTGCCGAGCAACGCCTCGCCGATCCTGGTGGACCTGGTCGACCTGCGGGTCCGCGCGCACGGGCTCTACCTGGTCATGCCGGTGGTCGCCCTGGGCGTCTTCGCGATCGGCCTGTGGGCGACCTCCCGCCCCCGTCGGAGCCCACGCGGCGCGCGTCCGCCCGCGCCCTTCTCCGGTCCTGGCACCGAGTCCGGGGCCGCCAGCACCAAGGGCGCGGAGGGCCCGCAGCGTCCGGCGGACGCCGCGGGCGAGCCGGCCCCTAGCGGACCCGACGCCCCCCGGGTATCCGGCTGACCCTGGCCGGGCCTGTCTCAGTTGGGGCTCGGATCCACCCGGCGCAGCTCGCTGGAGCCGATCGTGGTGATCTTCTGGAGCAGGCCGACCTCCCGGTGTAGCAGCGCCCGCTCGACGCGCAGTCGGGTGGCTGCGTCGGCCGCCGCGAGCAGGCCCTGGCGCTCGGTGAGATCGGTGACGGCCGCCGCGGCGATCACGTAGGACAGGGCGACGGGATCGTCGGGCAGGTCCGGCAGGGAGATCTGCACCGTGCCGGTGGCGGCCAGCCGCTCGGCGTAGGCGCGCATCAGCCGCTGCACCGGCGCGACGGACTCGCGGGCGGACTCGGCGTCACCGACCTCGTCGGGCAGGAACTCCACGTCCCCCACCAGATACGGCGCGCTGCGCTGATCCACCGCGCCGATGCGGAACCGCTGCCCGCCGACGGTGATCAGGGAGAACCGGCCGTCCGGATGCTCCTGCACCCGGCGCAGCACGGCCGTGCAGCCGACCTCGTGGATCGCCGGCAGCGCCGGCCCCGTCTCGCGGCCCCGCCGGATGGCCACGACCCCGAAACTGCGCGCCTCGTCGGCGGGCTGGGCGAGCAGCTCCCGGACCAGCGCCCGGTAGCGTTCCTCGAAGATCTCCAGGGGCAGCACGAGCCCGGGAAGCAGGACGGTCCCGAGCGGGAACAGCGGGAGTCGCGCGCTCATCGCCGGTGCCCTCCCCTTCTGGCCCACCCGGATCCTGCCCACGCCCGAGCCGGCCGCCGCCGGTCGGCCGCGGCCGGTCGGCCTTCGCCGCCGGGGTGACGCACCGCGGCGGATCCGCGTGCCGAAGCCGGCCGTTCGATCCAACCTTGTCCCGCGCCGGCCGCGGTGTCCATCGGCCGACCCCTGTGATTCTCGCCGAACGAGGGCGTGTCGGCGCCGCGGGTGGTCCGCCCGGGGTGGCGCCACCGGGCCCGGGGTCCTCCTTCGGTCGCCATTCGGGCGAGAATGGACCGGTGTGGGGAACCGAACCTGAGCTCCTGGTCGTCCTCGAAGGAGCGGGCCGCGCCGATGGTCCGCTGGCCACGCTCGCCGAGTTCGGACCGGTGACCTCGCAGCTGCCGCCGCGACTGGCACTGCTGGCGGTGCCGGCGTCGCGAGCGGCGGAGCTGGGGGCCTGCGCCGGCGTGCGCGGCGTCTTCGTCGACGGGGTGCCCCCGGCGCTGCGGGAGACCCTCAGCCCCGCGGAGGCCCTGTTCGTCGACGGTTGGCTGGCGCGCCGCAGCGCCAAGGACCGACCCGCCGAGGGACTTCCCTGGGACGCCCCCGGCGCCTCACCCCCCGACCCGCCGCCCGGTTCCGTGGTCGGCTAGAACACGCGGCGCGGGGTCGACCAGGTCGCCCCGGCTCCGGATGTGCGCCACACCATGTGCAGCTCGTCGCCGACGCGGGCGAGGACCTCCAGGTGGCCGTCGAAGTTGCTCTGGATCATCGAGACGGCGTCGACGTTGCCCAGGGTGGCGGCGAACGGGCGCGGCCCGCTCCAGAACGGCGTGGGCGCGCCGTTGTTGCGGTAGTAGTGGATGAGCCCGCCGCCGGCGGCGGGGACGACCACCTCGAAGTTGCGCGCCCCGTCGGCGAAGGAGCTCTGGATCAGCGACGGGTTGCCCGCGACCCCCTCGCCGAAGACGGGGCCGGTCCGCCACACCGCCGAGTTGTCCCGGGTCAGGTGCACCAGCCGGCTGCCGACCCGGGCGACGGCCTCGAGCATGCCCGCGCCGCCGCCGAGGGTGCCGTGGATGAGGCTGACCGCGTCGACCCGGCCCAGGTTCGCGCCGAACAGCCGCGGCGCGCTCCAGGGGTAGCCGTAGACGTCGTGGTTGCGCCACAGGTGCAGGATCCCGACGTCCGCGGCCGGGATGAGCAGCTCGAAGTTGCCCTTCGTCCCCAGTCGGCTCTGGACGAGCGACGGTACCCCGCCGACGCCCTGGGTGAGCTGCTTGGGGTCGTGCCAGGCGAACGCCCCGGTGCTGTCGCGCCACAGGAAGTACAGTGTCGAGCCGACCCGGACGGCGACCTCCAGCGGCCCGGGGTTGGCCAGGGTGCTCTGGACCATGGTGAGTGCGTCGACGCGGCCGAGGGACTGCGCGGTCTGCCACGGATCGCGCCAGGGGAAGCCGGCGGCGTCGTTGTCCCGCCACACGTGGGTGATCCCCGCGAACGCCGACGGCACGACGACGTCGAAGTTGCCGGCGCGGCCGAGCCCCTTCGACTGGACCATCGCCGGGTTGCCGCCGACGCCGTGGCCCCACCCGATCTGGCCGGGGGTGTAGCGGCACAGCGCGAAGCTGTTGGAACGCATCAGGCAGTCCGCCGGCGCCGGCGCGCAGGCGTCGCAGTTGCCGTTCGGGACGCCGAACGCCCCCCACGCA
Organism: Frankia torreyi; assembly: GCF_000948395.1. Taxonomy (GTDB): domain Bacteria; phylum Actinomycetota; class Actinomycetes; order Frankiales; family Frankiaceae; genus Frankia; species Frankia torreyi. The sequence goes on from NZ_JYFN01000004.1 coordinate 143,086, forward strand.
CCGCCGCAGTCGCAGCCCGCGCCGCCGTACTCGTCCGGGGCGCCGAAGATGTGCCCGGTCTCGTGGGTGAAGACGCGGTCGATGTTGTCGGGGCCCCAGCCGTCGTTGGCGTACGACATGACGATCCGGGGGCCGCCGACCGACGAGTAGGCGAAGTAGCCCAGCGGGTACTTGGTGAAGAAGGCGCAGTAGGCCCACCGGGTGCCGAGCCGGGCGCGCAGCGCGTCGACGTAGTCGTAGACGCCGTNGAAGGTGGCCGCGTGGCCAAGCCGGCTCATCGCCGGATCCCGCCACAGGGCCTCCAGATCGGCCGCCTTCGGGTCCGCCGGCACGGACAGGCGTACGAGCTGGATGTCGTAGGAGAACGTGAGACCGGCCGCCGGGTTCGTGGTGGCGTACCAGGACAGCCCGTTCTGCACCTCGGCCACGACCTTGGTCCGCTCGGCCGCCGCGAACTGCAGGTCCGCGGTGGGCCCCTCGACGAGGATCAGGCCGATGGCGACGGAGCCCTCCAGCTTCGAGCTGGTCGGAGAGCCGGCGGCGCCGGCCGCGGGGCCCGTGGCGGGGCCGCTGTCGGCGGCGGCGCCTGTGGCGGTCAGCGTCATCAGCGGGCTCTGCAGGAGCGACTGACCGTTGGCGAAGGCGCGTGGTGTCGGGCGGTCCGGGTCCGGCCCGAAGGACCCCCGCGGGGGCGGAACGTCGGTGCAGGGCCGGTCCATGTCCCACGGATGGCCGTCGCGCGGGCGATCCTGCTTCAGCCGGCGGTAGGCGGCGCTGGCGCGCAGCCGGAAGGCATCCAGACCCAGCGTCTCGGCCCGGTTCAGGCCGGGGGAGACGCCCGTGGTCGACACGACGCTGCCGTCGGCCGGGGGCAGCAGGCCCGCGCCGGCGCGGGCCGCGAGCAGCCCCGGCCCGCCGGGCGCGTCGTCCCGCGGCCGGCCGAGCACCTGGACCCGGCCGTAGCGGTGCAGGGTCCGTTCGCCACCGGCGCCGGCGGCGGCGGGCGGGGCGGGCGTGCCGTCGTCGGTCGCCGCGTTGCCGCCCGTGGCCGGATCGGTCGCGTCAGCCCTCGCGGGAGCGGCCCACAGCGAACGGCTGGCCGCCGCGTCGGCCGGGGTGATCAGGGCGCGTTCGTCGACCGGTACGTCCCCCGCCATGCGTGATCGTTTTCCCTTCGGTGAGGAATGGCTGTGCGGAGTTGTATCGTGTTGCGGCTTTGTTGTGTCGGCTTTTACGGAAGCAAGTGCCGGGAGTGCCGGTCCGTCATATACGACCCGTTTTATCCGCATAGCGGCCGCACGGAGTTCCGGTTCGGGTGCTTGCCACCGTGCGCGGACGGCCGGAGCCGGCCGTGGCTGCGGCGTCGCCGGTGTCCGGCAGAGCGGCCGACCACCGGCGGGTTCACCGCTCGGGTGCGGTCAGACGCTTCGGCGGGTCCGCCGGGTCCACCGCCCGGGTGGGGTCACCGCCCGGGTGGGGTCACCGCTCGGGCGGGAAGGAGTTCTGCCCGGGATTGATGTCCGGCCAGCCGGAACCGACGGCCGATCGGTCCGGCGCGCCCATCGCCGGACCGCCCAGCCCGGCGCCGCCGGTCCCGGGACCGCCCAACCCGGCACCACCCGCCGGGGAGGCGGCCATCGCATCGGCGACCTTGCGCATGATGGCCTCAACGAGGCGGACGGCCTGGGGGGTCGAGAGGTTCAGCACGATCTCCGAATCCCCCGCGACCTGGAATCGCACCGAAACGTCCGCCATGCCGAGTTCCCCTTCCTCGTGGCTCGCCACCCCTGCGCAGGCGCGTTGCCAGAGGTGACGTTACGGGGCGAACGGTGCGTCGCGTGCGGGACCTCGGTACCTCGGCGGCCGCCGTGACCGGCTGGTGGACGCCCGCGACCGTGCGGGTAGGGTCACCGTGGTGAGCACTAGGGTGGCGACGGTCAGTGACTGCGTGGCCGTGCTGGAGCAGGCGTTCCCGCCGGCCTGGGCGCAGTCATGGGACGCGGTGGGCCTGGCGGTCGGTGACCCCGAGGCTCCCGTCTCCGCGGTGCTGTTCGCCGTCGATCCCACCGTCGAGGTGGCCGTCGAGGCGGCGGGCGGCGCCCAGTTGCTCGTCACCCACCATCCCCTGTTCCTGCGCGGGACCCACGGGGTGGCCGAGACCGGACCCGGCGGGCGGGTCGTCGCCACCCTCATCCGCGCCGGGGTCGCGCTGTACACGGCGCACACCAACGCCGACGTCGCCGACCCGGGGGTCAGCGACGCGCTGGCCGCAGCCCTCGGGCTGCGCCGGGTCGGCCCGCTGGACCCGGGGCACTCGGCTGACGTGCACCCGGCTGACGCGCAGCCGGCCGGGGATGGCGCGGGGGCGGGGCCGACGGTGTGTCGGGGGCTGGGGCGCATCGGCGAGCTGCCCGAGCCCGAGCCGCTGGACCGCTTCTGCGCCCGCGTCGCCCGGGCGCTGCCCGCGACGGCCGGTGGGGTTCGGGCGACCGGGGCCGCGGATCGGCTCGTGCGCCGGGTCGCGGTCTGCGGCGGCTCCGGCGGGGAACTGGCCGGCGCGGCGCGGGCCGCGGGCGCGGACGTCCTGGTCACCGCGGACGGGCGGCATCACCACGTGCTCGACACGGTGGGGGAGCATCCGATCGCCGTCGTCGACGTCGCCCACTGGGCGAGCGAATGGCCGTGGCTCACGCAGGCCGCCGCGCGTCTGGAGGCCGGTCTGCGGACCCGGGGACGTACGGTGAGCACATCGGTGTCCGCTATCGTGACCGATCCCTGGCGGTTGCACGTTCCGTCCCGGTAGTCGGCGTCGCAGGCGGATGCCCGGCTCGCCGGGCCGGGTTCGTCACGGTCCCGCCGACCGCTCCGGCTCGCGGGCCGGGCGGCGCGGTACCGGCAAGGGCGTCGTCGATCGCGGCCGACGCCGATGAAGGACATACCGGTGAGGAGTCCATGAAGGCCGACCCAGCAATCCAGCTCCGCCTGCTCGACCTGCAGGCCCTCGACGCCGGCCTCGACCGGCTGGCCGCCCGCCGCCGCGGGCTGCCCGAACTCGCCGTCATCACCGAACGCACCGCGGCCCTGGGCACCCTCGACGACGAGGTCGTCGGGGTGCGCACCGAGCTGGGGGACGTCACCCGCGCCCAGCGCAAGCTGGAGACGGAGATCGAGCTCGTCCGGACCCGCTCCGCCCGCGATTCCCAGCGGCTGGAGTCCGGGGCGGTGACGAACTCCCGGGAGCTGGAGAACCTTCAGGCGGAGCTCGCCTCCCTGGCCCGCCGCCAGGGCGTGCTCGAGGATGACGCGCTGGAGAAGATGGAGGCCGTCGAGGGCCTGGAGGGACAGCTCGCGGCCCTCAGCCAGCGCCGCGCCGACCTGCAGGCGGAAATCGACGCCGCGACCATCGCCCGCGACAAGGCGTACGCCGAGATCGACACCGAGACCGCCCGGCTGCGGCAGGACCGGGAGGCCCTCGCGCCCCGGCTGCCCGAGGCGCTGGTGACGTTGTACGAGCGGATCCGGGCGTCCTCCGGCGGGGTCGGCGCGGCGCCGTTGCTGCGTCGGCGCTGCCAGGGCTGCCATCTTGAACTCTCCGGCGGCGACCTGCGGGCGGTCGCCGCGGCCCCCGTCGACGAGGTCGTGCGGTGCGAGGAATGTCGGCGCATCCTGGTCCGTACCCCCGAGTCGGGGCTGTAGCGGCAGGTCGGTTCGGGCAGGGCGAGGGGAGTGGCAGATGAGCACGGTGCGCAGGCTGGTCGTCGAGGCCGACGGCGGATCCCGGGGCAATCCGGGCCCGGCCGGCTACGGCGCCGTGGTCCGTGACGCCGCGGACGGGACGGTGCTCGCCGAGCGGGCCGCGTCGATCGGGCATGCCACGAACAACGTCGCCGAGTACTCGGGCCTCATCGCCGGGCTGCGGGCCGCCGCCGAGATCGCCCCGGACGCCGAGGTGGAAGCCCGGCTGGACTCCAAGCTCGTCGTCGAGCAGATGAGCGGCCGCTGGAAGATCAAGCACCCGGCGATGCGCCCCCTGGCCGACGAGGCGACCGCGCTCGCCCGCACCTTCCCCGCCGTGCGCTACCAGTGGGTGCCCCGCGCCCGCAACGCCGACGCCGATCGCCTCGCCAACGAGGCGATGGACGCCGCCGCGGCCGGGCGGAGCTGGGAGCCGTCGGTCCCACAGTCACCGGATCCGGCGCCGCACCGCGCCCCCACCACCCACCGGCTTTCCGGCTGGATGGCTCCGCCCGCCCCACCGACGACGACGGTGCTGCTGCGCCACGGCCAGACCCCGCTGTCGGTGGACAAGCGGTTCAGCGGGACGGTGGAGGCGTCGCTGACCGACCTGGGGATGAGCCAGGCCGCCGCGGTCGCCGACCGGCTGCGCGACGAACCGTTCGACCTGATCGTCAGCTCGCCGCTGAAGCGGGCCCGGCAGACCGCCGAGGCGCTGGGCCGCGACTATGTCGTCGACGACGACCTGCGGGAGACCAGCTTCGGCGCCTGGGAGGGGATGACCTTCGGCGAGGTGCGCGAGCGCTTCCCTGACGAGCTCAACGCCTGGCTCGCCGACCCGAACGTGCCGCCGCCCGGCGGGGAGAGCCTGATCTCGACGGTGACCCGGGTGACCCGGGCCCGCGACCGGCTGCTCGCCGAGCAGCCCGGCAAGCGGATCCTCGTCGTCTCGCACGTCACGCCGATCAAGGGATTGACCCAGCTCGCACTGGCCGCCGAGCCGACCGTCCTGTACCGCCTGCACCTGGACCTGGTCTCGCTGACCACGATCGACTGGTACTCCGACGGCCCCGCCGTGCTGCGCGGCTTCAACGACACCCACCACTCCGTGAACCTGACCACCTACGGCGAGTAGTCACCGCAGGTCTGCTGGTGGGCTGCCTGCCAGGCCAGGCGGGCAGCCCACCAGGCAGCCCGATCGCGGGTGCCGACGTCAAAGACGGGGCGGTCGGCGAGGGGCCGGGCGAGGGCGACGCCGATCCACCATCGCCGTTGAACTCCACCGTGGCGGGCGCTCCGGCCATGAGCCGTACCAGGCACCTTCCTGATGCGGATCGGTCGTGGTGGCTGTTGCCGGTCGATGCCGACGCGGACGCGCACCTCGATCCGGTCGCCGAATTCCGCGACGTCGACGCCGGCCGGGATCTCGCCGCGGTTCGTGGCGACGCACAACCGGAGTTCACGTCCGTCGTGACTGACCCGTGCGCGGTCGACGGTAGTCTCCCAGGGTTGAAAGGCGGTCGGGTCGCACGGGAGGGTGGCGAGCCGCGCGAGGAGACGCCGGATGAGCCATTCCGGTGCGATGGCCGGCTCGAGGAGCGTGCCGCCCGGCTGGCGGATGGTGGGATCTTCGTTGGGCGAGGGGAGATGGTCGAAGACCCGTCCCGGGCGGAACTGATCGGCTATCTGCGGGCGTGCTGTGAGAAGTGCCGGCCCGGTGGGCTGATCGTGCTTGTCCTGGTCGAGTGCGACCGGCCAGGCGGCCCAGGAGGAGGAGTCGGCCGCGTCTTCGTCGAACACGAAGCTGGTGGCCGGAGGAATCTGAGCGGAGATGAGAAACGCCTCTGCCCGGATCGGCGCCGGTCCGCCGTCGGCTGCGGTGAACGACCAGGTCACGAACCACGGCGGCGGGTCGATCGACGCCTCCAGACGTCTCCCTGCGCCCACCCCATCACCGTCCCGCTTCCAGCCCGTGATTATTGCGATCGGAGTGCGTCCGCCGCTGCCGTAATCTGTTCTCTCGTGGGCGCCACATACGTGAAGTCTCGGCCGCGGAGGTACTCGAGGAACTCCGGTTCGGGTGGAAGATCGTGCGCTTCCAGGTAGTAGGCGACGGAGGCGTCCCAGATCCAGAATCCATCCGTCAGGAGTGCCATGGGCACCTGCTTCGGTCGGGCCGGGTCGAGCTGGTCGACGTCGAGGCCGGCGGCCCGTAGGATGACTGCCGCGTGTCGCAGGTAGGCCAGAACCTCGCTGCGTTCGCGACCGGGGGGCAGCTCTGGGCGGTCGGTTATGAAGGGGGTGCCGTCCGCTGTGCCATCGAAGACCTTGGCCATCTTCAGATCACCGATAATCTGGGGCATTGCCATCACCTTTGGTTGTCGGGTGGAAATCGATCCAATGGCCGTCGTGTGGTCGGGTTGCCACCAGGATTCCGAACTCGTTCCGTCGCCTTGACGTCGTGACGACATTACCTCTCTCGTCGTTAAAGGCGAGTTCGGTCGGTGCGGTCACGGTGACGCCGAGTTCGTCGGCGACCTTCTGGGCGACGGGGTCGTCGCCCTGTCCAGTCTCGCAGGACACCAGCCGCACCGGTCGGCCGCGCCAGTTCTCGTCCGCGCGGATGAGCGCGCTGAGCTGCCGGGCGTCGAGTCGTGTCCGGCCGACCCGGAATTCCGAGGGGGTACCGTGCAGGTCGGCGGTGTACTGACCCGGGGCCGGTCTAGCTTCCGCAGCGGTTGTGCGCATCTCCACGTCGGACTTCTCGTAGAAGGCCCGTCCGTCGGTGGTCGGCAGGCTGTCCCGCCAGATCCGGGTCAGCTTCCAGCCGAGCCTTTCCGGTCCGTCCGACCCATCCCGCTTTCTGGCTGTCGCGTCCCGGCCCACGTCCCCGGCCGGATCATCACGGGTAGCGTCGTCAAGCAGTGCCAGCTTGCGTTCCAGCGGTGAAAGGCGGGTCTCGGGCTCGACCGCCGTCCGGCGATCGGCCGGCTGCGGCCGATCATCCGACAGTGCGCGACGTTCCAGCGCATCCAGCTTCGACTCGATTCTCGACCGCTCGGTAGGCCCCGAGGGACGGTCGACGCGCGGCTCTCCGGACTGGTCTGGTACCGGCGACCGCTCGGGAGTCGCCGCCGGCCGCTCGATAGACATCGCCACCCAAAGTAGCAGTGCTGCCACATGCATGTCGCGAACCGTCCGTGAGCGGGCTTGTCTGCTGATGGGACGGATATACGTTATGGTAGGCGGCTGGTCTCGTTCCGGGACCGGTTTCGCGGCTTGAACACGTGGGGGCGTGGTGGACGGCGCGTTGCACGCACAGATCGTGAAGCTGGCTCAGGCGTCCCAGAACTTCGGGTTCCTGCTCGAGCACGAGCCGCTGCTCGTCCTGTTCGGGGTGAGCGCGGAGTCCTACATCTATCCCGATCCGAACACGTCCCTGATGAAGGCGCGTCAGTTCGCAGAGACGCTGGCCGCGCGCATGGTCGCAGAGACCGAGACGCGGGTGCGCGGGGACCGGCAGGTGGACCGCCTCGCCGCGCTGGCCAGGTCCGGTCTGTTGGACAGTCGGATCAAGCGCGCGTTCGACGCCGTTCGCCGCGCCGGCAACGAAGCAGTGCACGGCTACTTCGGCGAGGTTCGGGTAGCGCTCGCCATGGTGGGCCACTGCTTCGAGCTCGGCGTGTGGTTCCACCGCTTCCTCACCGAGGACCGCAGCGTCATCGCCTTCGTCCCGCCCGCCCCGCCGGAATCGGGCACCGCGGCGTCGTCCGCTGTCGACGCCGACGAGCTGCGCCAGCTGCGGGAGGAGCTGGCGGCCTATCGGGACCGGCTCGCCCAGACGAAGGTCCGCCTCGACGGACGCCTGGATGAACTGGCGGCCGAGCAGGCGGCGCGAACCGAGGCCGAGCAGGCCGCCGAGCGCGCCCGATCGGAGGCACAGGCGCTGCACGAGACCGTCGCCGAGCTGCACCGGCGCATCTCAGCGCTGGTGGCGGACTCCCCGCGGCAGACGACCCTGACGCCGGCAACCGTAGCGACCGAGTCGGCCGACGCCGACGCGATGGCGGTCCGCGAGGTGCTGTCCGTCGAGGCGGGCATCGGGCTACCCGGGATGCAGCCGCGGTCGACGAATGCGGACCAGCGTGAGGCGCTTATCGAGCGGGCCCGGGTGGCCGCCCGCGAACCGCGTACGGAGGTGCAGGTCCGGGCCGAGATCGATCGGATGCTGCAGGCCGCCGGCTGGGTCGTCCAGAACGTGTCCGCGCTGAACTTGTTCGTGGGGGGTGGAGGTGTCGCGGTCCGGGAGGGACGCACTGCCTCCGGCCCGGCCGACTACCTGCTGTACGTCGATCAGGCACTCGTCGGCGTGATCGAGGCGAAGCGGGAAGGCACCACGCTGACACAGGTCGAGGGCCAGTCCGCCCGGTACGCCGGCACGCTGACCAAGGAACAGCAGATGGCTACCTGGCGCTCCCCGTTGCCCTTCCGGTACGAGTCGACGGCGATCGAGACGCAGTTCACCAACGTCCTTGATCCCGTGCCGAGATCCCGGCGCGTATTTTCCTTTCACCAGCCGGCGACGCTGGCTCGCTGGATGCGGGAGGCTGACGAGGACCCGGACCACCCGACCCTGCGGGCCCGGCTCGCCGCGCTGCCGGCGACGTTTCCGCTGGCCACTGCGTCCCTGCGGCCGGCTCAGGTCGACGCCGTCACCGGATTGGAGCGTTCGCTGGCCACCGGTCGGCCACGGGCGCTCATCCAGATGGCGACCGGCGCGGGCAAGACGTACGCGGCGGTGACGACGAGCGCCCGCCTGCTGCGCCATGCGCGGGCCCGGCGCGTGCTGTTCCTCGTCGACCGCAACAACCTGGGCCGTCAGGCGCGCACCGAGTTCGGCGGCTACATGGTCCCGGACGATGGTCGCCGCTTCACCGACCTCTACAACGCCGAGATCCTGGCCGGCTCCGGGGTGGCCGACTCCTGGCAGGTCGTCATCTCGACGGTGCAGCGGCTGTACGCGGTGCTGTCGGGCCGCAGCGTGCCGGATGCCGACACCGACGACCCGGACCTCGACGACGGGATGGAGGCGTCGGGCGACGAGGATGTCGAGCCGGCCGCCGTCACCTACAGTGCCGCGCTACCGCCGGAGACGTTCGACCTCATCATCATCGACGAGTGCCACCGCTCCATCTACGGGAAGTGGCGGGCGGTGCTGGAGTACTTCGACGCCTTCCAGACCGGGCTGACCGCCACCCCGACGAAGCAGACCCTGGGCTACTTCCAGCGGAACGTGGTCAGCGAGTACTCCAATCAACAGGCGGTCGCGGACGGCGTGAACGTCGACTTCGACGTCTACCGCATCCGCACGAAGCACGGCGAGCAGGGCGACACCATCGAGGCCGGCATCACCGTGCCGCGCCGCGACCGGCGGACCCGGGAGCAGCGCTACGAGGAGCTCGACGACGACTTCAGCTACAGCCCGGACCAGCTCGGCCGGACCGTCATCAGCGAGGGGAACCTCGACCTGGTGCTCGCGACGTTCCGGGACCGGCTGTTCACCGAGATTTTCCCGGGGCGTACCGAGGTGCCGAAGACGCTGGTGTTCGCCCGCGATGACAACCACGCCGACGAGATCGTCCGCCGGATCCGCGAGGTCTTCAACCGCGGCAACGAGTTCGCCGTGAAGATCACCTATTCGGTGCGCAACACCGACGAGCTGCTGGCATCGTTCCGTAACTCGGCGGAGTTGCGTGTCGCTGTCACCGTCGACATGATCTCCACCGGTACGGATGTGCGCCCGCTGGAATGCCTGCTGTTCCTGCGCAACCCGAAAAGCCCGGTCGCCTTCGAACAGATGAAGGGTCGCGGGGCGCGGACCATCGACCCGGCGGAGTTTCAGAGTGTCACGCCGGATGCGCGAACCAAGGATCGTTTCGTGCTCGTCGACGCGATCGGCGTCGTCGACACGAAACGGGTCGACGCGGCCCCGCTGGCCCGGCACACCGAACGGCAGATCAGCCTGGAGGCGCTGCTGCGCAAGGCCGGCAGCCTGGAGATCACCGCCGACGAGACGGCGACGCTCGCCTCCCGTCTCGCCCGTCTCGATCAGCGGCTCACCGCGGAGGAACGCACGGAGTTGGAGACTCTCGCGAAAATGCCGCTCGCAGAGGTGGTCGGCAGCCTGGTTCGGGCCGCCGATCCGGACCTGCTCGCCGACGCGGAGAGGAAGGGCCCGACGGAGGTACGGAAGCTGGTCGTTGCCGCGGTCCGCCCGCTCGCTGCGAACCCGGATCTGCGCGCCCGGCTGCTGGAGATCCGCCGCGCCCACGAGATCACCATCGACGAGGTGAACACCGACGTCCTGCTCTCCGCGGGTGGCGTCGACCGGTCCGAGCTGGCCCGCGACCAGGTGACCTCCTGGCGGGCGTACCTGAAGGCTAACCATGACGAGATCGCCCTGATCGAGGCGGCCTACGAGCACGGCGGCGACCCGCGGTCGGTGTACATCCGGCTCAAAGAACTGGCCGCGCGGATCGCCCGGCCACCGCACCTGTGGTCTCCGCTCAGCCTGTGGCACTCGTACCAGGTCCTCGGGCTCGCGCCCGAGGCACCGGGGGTAAGTTACGGAACGTTGGATCTGATCGGCCTGATCCGCTACGAGCTGGGCATCGAGGAGCAGCCGCGGCCACATCGGGCGGTGGTTGACGAGCGGTTTGCCTCCTGGCTCGCCGCCCAGCGGCAGGCCGGCGTGACGTTCACGGCCGACCAGGAATGGTGGCTGGAGAGGATCAAGGACATCGTGGTGAGTTCGGCGACCTTCAACGACAGCGACCTCGACGAGTCGCCCTTCACCCAGAACGGTGGCACCGACGGCTTCCTCGCCGCCTTCGGCAACGACCGTGCCGAGACCGTCCTCACCACCCTCCGCACCGCCCTCACCGCATGACCAACCTCCCCCTCGGCTGGGAATGGGCTTGCCTCGAAGATCTTCTTGCGGTGGAGTCGAGGGCTATCACTGACGGACCTTTTGGCTCGAATCTAGCCTCTCGCCATTACACTGCCTCGGGTGTCAGGGTAATTCGACTGCAGAACATCGGTGATGGAATCTTCAATGACGAAGATCGAGCCTATATCGCCGATGATCATTTTGAATCTCTGCGCGCGCATGAGGTGTGTGCAGGAGATCTCATAGTCGCTTCGCTGGGCGACAATCTTCCTCGCGTTTGTATTATGCCGAAGTTCGATGTATCGGCGATCGTGAAGGCTGATTGCATTCGTGTTCGTCCTCACCACTCCATCGATCCGCATTGGCTGCTCTACTTTTTGAGTGCGCCACAGTCTCGAAGCTACGCGGCTTCCAGGATTAGAGGGGTTGGTCGGCCTCGTCTGGGTCTCGGAGAGTTGCGGCGTATGCCCCTACCGGTCCCACCGTTGGCCGAACAGCGCCGCATCGTTACCGTCCTCGATGAATATTTGCCGCGACTTGCGAAGGCTGCTGACTCGCTTGGTCGTGTCAACATCCGCAGCCGAGATCTTGCGCTTTCGATAATCTCAAGCGCCGTGGAGGGGCGGCTCGTGAAGCACTCCACCTCATGTATATCTTCCAGTGAGGAAATTGCCGCTAAGCTGGCTAGGCAACGCGAGGTTTCTTGGGCTGCGGCGCGAAGATCAAATTATAATTCTCCCGTAGCTCCGAATATAGAGCCGCCCCCGTCGATCCCGCGCGGATGGGCTCTTGTCAGTCTTGAGGCGGCAACTGACCCCATCAGAACTATTCGTTATGGTATCCTAAAGCCAAATTCTCCCGGCGTGCGAGAAGTTCCATACGTCGAAGTTCGGGATTTGTCTGCGGGGTCTTTGGTTCGCGAATCTTTGAAGCGAACGTCGAAGGAGATGGACACCCAATTCCCGGGTTCAAGGTTGCGAGCCGGTGATGTTGTGATGGCTATCAGAGGCTCATATGAACGCTCCGCGGTTATATCTTCCGATTTGACCGGCGTAAATATTAGTCGCGATGTTGCTCGAATTTCTCCGCTGCCCGACCTGGCTTCCGATTATCTGCATCTCTATCTGCAGGGCCGCTTTAGCCGCCAGTATTTCGCGCGCCACGCGAGAGGGGTTGCGGTTAAAGGGGTAAATATTTCGGCGATAAGAGCACTTCCAGTAGTGATACCGCCGATTGTAGTGCAACGGGAGATTGTTCGAGAAGTAGAGCGTTGTCTGTCGGTGGTGGAAATCTGGAAAAATTCGACTGCTATAGTTGATGCTCGGTCTCGACGCTTGCGAGGCGCATTACTGGCGGAGGCATTTGCGGGGCGGTTGGTGACGCAGGATCCGGGGGATGAGCCGGCATCGATGCTATTGGCGCAGATCCAAGGAGAGCGCGCCGGTATGGCGAAGGTGCCACCAAGGCGGCGGACTCCAAAGTCGGCTGGGGCCGGCCCGGCTACAGTCCGACCGGCCAGAGGTTGGGACTCCGTCGCTGCCGCATCCGTGCCGATGCTGCCGCTTGGCGACATGGGCATAGATCAAGATAAGGACGTGCTGGGGTGAGCGCGGACGCACGGCGGTTGGTTGCGAAGCTGTGGAAATACTGCGATGTGCTGCGGGATGACGGTGTCTCCACGATCGACTACGTCGAGCAGCTTACTTACCTGTTGTTTCTGAAGATGGCGCACGAGCGGGCCGAACGCAAGCTGAATCCGGACATCGCTCTGAGGCCGGTTGCGGCGCGGTGGCAGAAGCTGCTCGACTACGACGGCGACGATCTGGAGGTCGAGTACCGGCATACACTGGAGGAGCTTGCCAAGGAATCGGGCATGCTCGGGGTGATCTTCCGGAAGGCGCAGAACCGCATTCAGGATCCGGCCAAGCTGAAGCGGCTCATCGTGGATCTGATCGAAAAGGAGCAGTGGTCTTCGACCGGTGTCGACGTCAAGGGTGATGCCTACGAGGAGCTGCTGGCTAAAAGCGCCGAGGACATCAAGTCCGGCGCGGGGCAGTACTTCACCCCGCGGGCGCTGACCGCGGCCATGGTCGACTGCCTCCAGCCACTGCCCGGCGACACCGTCTACGACCCGGCGTGTGGCACCGGCGGCTTCCTCCTGGCCGCCGCCGACTACATCCAGCGCCATCACGGCGCCGACATGACGCCGGAGCAGCGCAGCGCCTTCAGCCGGGGGGCGATCAAGGGCACGGAGCTGGTCGACGGTACCGCCCGGCTCGCCGCGATGAACATGATCCTGCATGGCATCGGCCAGCCCAACGGCAACACGCTCATCGACGTCGGGGACGCGCTTGCCGGGCGGTACGGGGGCAACCCGACGGTCATCCTCGCCAACCCGCCGTTCGGGAAAAAGTCGTCGATCACGGTGATCGGGGAAGATGGCCGCGCCGGCCGGGACGACATTGCCTACAGTCGAACGGATTTCTGGACGACGACGACGAACAAGCAGCTCAACTTCGTGCAGCACATCGCGACGTCGCTGGACGTGAACGGTCGGGCGGCCGTCGTCGTCCCCGACAATGTCCTGTTCGAAGGCGGCGCGGGGGAGACTGTCCGCCGCCGGCTGCTGCTTGACTACGACGTCCACACCCTGTTGCGCCTGCCCACTGGCATCTTCTACGCCGGCGGGGTCAAAGCGAACGTGCTGTTCTTCGACAAGCGCCGAGCCCGGCCGGGCACGCCGTGGACGACGACGATGTGGGTCTACGACCTGCGGGTCGGCCAGCATTTCACACTCAAGCAGAACCCGCTGCGCCGAGAGCACCTTGACGACTTCGTCGCCTGCTACCGGCCTGGGGAACCGCGGAAGACCCGGGTCGAGTCCGAGCGGTTCCGTCCGTTCACCTACGACGAGCTGGTCGCCCGGGACAAGGCGAACCTCGACATCACCTGGCTACGCGACCCGAGCCTCGACGACGCTGACAGCCTGCTGCCTCCCGACGTCATCGCCCGGGAGATCGTCGAGGATCTCGAAGCCGCGCTGGCCGAGTTCGCCGCCATCGCCGAGTCCCTCGCCGCCGGTCCGCGCAGCGACGGTTCCGCGGAACCCGACGGCTCCGCGTCGGCCGACGACGCACCCGCGGTCGGGGAACTTCCCCTCTGACGAGTCCGGCGCACCCGCGCAGCGACGTCATGCGTTCGCGGGTGCGCTCGGCGCGGCGATGCGTCAGTCGGGTTCGTTCGCGCGCAGCACCGCCTCGGCCAGCTCGGCGAGCGAGCCCTCACCCGGCAGCGACCACCGCGCCGGCCCCTGCACGGAGACGGGGGAGCGCTTCCATCCCGCCTGCCGCCACATTTCCATGACCAGGCCGGACGGCGCGTATTGGTGGCCGTCCGCCGCCCAGACCAACGGCCTCGAGCGACTGGGTGTCCACGTCGCCTCGGCCCGCCGCGGATTGGCCGCCAACCAGCTTCCGATCGCGCGCTCCTCGGCCTTACTCGCGGTGGAGAACACCAGCCGTGCGCCGTTTCCGATCCTGTTCGCGTCGACCAGGACCCCCACCGAGTTCGGCCGGCGGCTACGCCGTTCCGCCTTCGGCGGGCTGTAGGCGTCGGGCAGAGTCGGCTCCGGCTGGGGGCTTGCGATGTTGCGAAGCACCAGCTCGACCAGGGTCTTGCACCGCTCGGTGCTAGTCAGCGTGCTGCCGATGAAGGCGGTCTGGCTGAAGTGGACGTCGATGTGCAGGACGAGCCAACCGATCGTCTGCCGGACCAGCTCCGGCACGTCGGCGAGCCGGGCGGACCAGTCGACGTCAGGATCATCGACCCCGTCCAGGGTGATCTTGGCGAAGACGATGTGCGCGATCAGCAGGTCACCGTGCTCCGCGACCGCCTGCGCACGGCCGCGGCGGTCGTCGCGGCTGTCGAGGAGGCTTTGCTGCACCGCGCGCAGGGTCTGGACGCATCGCCAGATCCGCAGTGCCGACGGGCGGCGGCCGCCGAACAGCAGGGTGTAGGCGCCCTTCGGGTCGCGCTCCCACAGCAGGGCGGTGTCCTTCTTCGCCCGCACCGCCAGTTCGACATCGGGATATGCGCAGGCGAGGGCGATGGAGGCGTGCACGACGGAACAGCCGCCCTCGGGCGGCGGGTCGATCTCCCCTCGCTTGATGACATAGGTCTTGTCGAGGGTGAGGGCGAAGTCGTCCCGGATGTCGGTCTGCACCGGGTCCAGGACGACGAAGTCGCGCAGCTCGACGTCGTTCTGCGTGTTCGTCGTCTGGGTGATGGTGGTGGCGAGGCCGGTGGCCTCCTCCCGCACGACGATGACGCGGACGCCGACACGCGCTGCGGCGGCCGCCGGGTTCTTCTTCACCGCCTCGCTGATGGCGACGACGGTCTGCGCTCCGTTGACCACGCTCGCCCCGTCGATCGTCAGCCTGGCCGCGCCGTTCGGCGCACTCAGACTGAAGGGGGTTGAAAGCTGCTGTCTGTCGAGCGTCATCTAGCGTCTTTTGGCGTCGTATAGTGGCCAGGTGAACCTAAAGGAGTGGGCCGAGTCGCAGGGCGTGTCATACACGTCCGCGCGCCGCTGGCACCGCGAAGGCACACTCCCCGTCCCGACCCGCCGGGTCGGTCGGCTGATCCTCGTCGGCGACGTCGAGGCGCGGCCGGCACCGTCCGGTGTGACGGCGGTGTACGCCCGGGTGTCGTCCGCCGATCAGCGGCCGGACCTTGACCGGCAGGTCGCCCGGGTCACCACGTGGGCGGCCGGACAGAACCTGCCCGTCGGCAGAGTGGTGACCGAGGTCGGCTCCGCGTTGGACAGCCATCGCCGCGAGTTCCTCGCGCTGCTACGCGACCCGACGGTGGCGACGATCGTCGTCGAGCACCGGGACCGGTTCGCTCGGTTCGGCGCCGAGTACGTCGAGGCCGCGATGTCCGCGCAGGGACGCCGCCTGCTGGTCGTCGACCCGTCCGAGGTCGACGACGACCTCGTCCGCGACATCACCGAGGTCCTGACGTCGATGTGTGCCCGGCTCTACGGCCGGCGCGCCGCGGCGAACCGGGCCGCCCGCGCGGTCGCGGCGGCCACCGAGGATCCCTCGTGAGTCGGGTCCTGCAGGCGTACCGGTTCGCGCTCGACCCGAACAACGTCCAGGCCGCGAACCTCAACCGGCATGCCGGTGCCCGGCGCTATGCCTTCAACTGGGGCCTGGCGTTCGTGAAGGCCGCGCTGGGGCAGCGGGAGGCGGAGAAGTCCTACGGGCTGTCCGGTGATGATCTGACTCCGGTGCCGTGGACGCTGCCCGCGCTACGTCTGCGCTGGAACCAGATCAAGAACGGTATCGCCCCCTGGTGGGCCGGCTGCTCCAAGGAGGCGTTCTCCGCCGGGCTGGCGGATCTGGCCAACGCGCTGAAGAACTTCACCGACTCGAAGAAGGGCAAGTGCAAAGGCGGGAAGGTCGGCTTCCCGCGTTTCAAGAAGCGTGGCAAGGCCCGCGACTCGTTCCGCTACACCACCGGGTCCTACGGACCGTGCGGGGAGCTGCACGTCAAGCTGCCCCGGATCGGCCCGGTGAAGGTCCACGAGCCGATGGGGGCGCTGACCAGCCGGCTCGTGGACGGCCGGGCACGGCTGGGGGGTGCGACCGTGTCCCGGACCGCCGGCCGCTGGTTCGTGTCGTTCACGGTCGAGACCGAGCGGGAGATTCCGGACACCCCGTCGGCGCGGCAGGTCAGGGGCGGCGTTGTCGGGATCGATCTGGGCGTGAAGCACCTCGCGGTGCTCTCGACCGGCGAGAAGGTCCCGAACCCGAAGCATGCCGCCCGCGCGGAGAAGGAACTGCGCCGGACATCCCGGGCCTACGCACGGTCGCAGCCGGGCAGCAACGGCCGGGCGAAGCTCGCTGCCGAACTCGCGAAGCAGCACGCGCACACCGCCAACCAGCGGCGCGACGGGCTGCACAAGCTCACCACCGAACTGGCCAGAACCCATCGCACGGTGGTCATCGAGGACCTGAACGTCACCGGCATGGTCCGCAACCGGCATCTGGCCAAGGCGGTCTTCGACGTCGGCATGGGCGAGCTGCGCCGCCAGCTGGAGTACAAGTGCGGCCGGACCGTCCGCAACCCGAAGACCGGGACCGATGTGTACGTGCCCGGCTGGCACGGCGCGCACCTGCACGTCGCCGACCGATGGTACCCGTCGAGCAAGACCTGTTCCGGCTGTGGCTGGCGAAACCCAAGCCTGACCCTGTCGGACCGCACCTTCACCTGCAAACGCTGCGGACTGGTGATCGACCGTGATGAGAACGCGGCGATCAATCTCAGGCGGCTCGTCGACCGCGAGTACATCGGCGACGTTAAAACTGCTCGTGGAGCCGACCGTAAGACCAGTGCGCTAGCAGTACCGGCGCGACGGCAGGTGGCCGCGAAGCGGGAACCCGGCACCGCGCGAGCGGATCAGACCGGGGGTGCCTCGCCGAGAGGCGAGGCGGCATGAGAGCGCTATATGACGCTCACATGCAACGGTTGAAGGTGAGGCCGTCGCAGAGCACGGTGACGCCGTTGTTGTAGTACCAGAAGTTCTCGGGGGTCTTGAGCAGCGTCTCGATGATTCCACTGTTGATCTTTGTGATGCCGAGACTGGTGCGGATGTTCTTGCTGAACAGGAGGCTGCCGTGCTCGGCGTGCCAGTGGGCGATCTCCCCGGCCTACTCGTTGAAGCTCTTCACGGCGTCGTCGAACTTCCGCCGCACTTCCTGGGAGGGCTGTTGACTGCCCATCAGGACCACGCTCAAGGTGATGCGCCGGTTGGCGTCGCTGAGCACGGCACGTATGCGCTCGGCCAGCACCTGGAGCCGCTCGTTGAAGCGGTCGAACTCGTGCTGGTCGATCAGGCGGAGCCCTTCGAGGGTCTTGAGGGCCTCGCCGGAGTTCAGGCCGGCCTCGCCGCGGTCGCTCCACTTCGACTGGATCAACCAGAGCCTCGGCTCACCCGCGGCCACGGCGATGGCGTCGATACCGAAATCATCCCGCCCGTCGATGACCAGCTCGGCGGCGTCGGCCGTGTCGCACGCGGCCCGGTCCCGGGCGACCAGCGCGGCGAGCGCCCGGGACAGGAATTTCCGGCGGCGCTCGCCTGGGTCCGGGTGGGTGACGTCGGCTGTGTCGATGAGCCCCTCGAACTCGCGGGTCAGCGCGGACTGGACCGCGATGACGGCCCCGGGAATCGCCTTACCAGGCTTTCCGCTCATCCGACCGAACGCCCCCTTCGCCGCATCGTGCATGCAAGCTTACGGGGCGTCCCCTTTGCGGTACGCAGTAGTCCCGCTGCGGCGGACCGACCGCCGAGGCTGCCGCCTTGGCCGTCTACTCGACGGCGTGCGAGGGGCTTCGGGCCATATTCAGTCGTCGTCGGGGTGGTAGACCACTTGATATCCACCGNCCCTGACCCGTGGATCTCGGCCCGGGCGGCTGGCTGGCCGGGGAGGGCGGAGCCCCGGCCGGTCGACGATCCCCGGCCGGCTAGGCGTCGGTGAGTTCGCGGGCCTGCGTTCCAACCTCGCGGAACATCTGGTCCCAGTCCGGGGTCGAGCCACCGGTCGCGTGGACGGCCGCGCGTGTCGCCGCGAGCGTCTTGCGTAGGGCTTCTTCGAGAGTCGCGACATCCACGATCATCGTGACGTCGAGACGGCCCGTCTTCAGGTTGGTGCTGAGATCGGGGTCGATCACGTCATGAAGTTCGTACAGCGCGTCGGCCAGCCGGTCAGAAACCTCGTCAAGGTCGTCCAGCGGGCCGACTACCTGCAGCTCGATCAGCATCTGGTACTTCATCACGGGGCCTCCTCCCAGCATGTTCGGCTCTTCAGGTGTCCGCGGAGGTTCTTCTCGTAGCGCGGGTCGGATGGAGTGAGATGCACGGTGTGCTTGTGCTCTCCACACGGGCAGTAGATCTTGAAGTACTTTTTGCCCTTCTCGACTCTCCAGCTCTGACTCTCCGCCTGTCGGAGGAACGCCTCCAGCTCCTTGATCGGGTGCCTCGATCGTGGCATCCCGCCACCTCCGCATGAACTTACCTAGGTTCCCGGGCCGGCCGCAGCGCTACATGGGCAACTACACGACTGTAGTTCACTGTGTGTAGCTCTTTTGTGGCCTTGCGTGCGGAGATGGCAGTCTTGGCTCGCCATCGCGGCCGTCGACATTGCTGTTCGAAGGCGGGGCGGAAAGGATGCTCCGGCTCCCACCGACTTTGCCGCCGTCGCCGGTGCCAGTGACCTCCGACAGGGTCAGGGGCCAGGAGATGTCGGCGGCCGGTCCGGGCGAACCGGTCGTGGTGAGCAGTTCGGGCGCCATGTAGCCGACGCTGCCGAGGACCACGCCGGTGACCGTGACGGTCCCGGCACCCCGGTGGCGATCCCGAAGTCGATCACTTTGGCGCCGTCGTCGGCCAGCATCACGTTGCCGGGCTTGAGGTCGCGATGCACCACGCCGGCGCCGTGGATGGCGACCAGGGTCGTCGCCAGCTCCACCGCGAGCGTCTGCAGCGCCGCGGTCGACAGCGGGCCGCTGCGCGCCACCTCGGCCGTCAGGGTCGGGCCCTCGATGTACTCGGTCGCAAGCCACGGAGTCTCCGCCTCCGGGTCGGCGTCCTCGCCGAGGTAGACCATTCCCAGGCCGCCGCTGCCCAGGCGCGCGGGCAGCCGGTACGGCCCCACCGCCCGGGGATCGATGGCGCGCAACGGCCTCACCGGCATCGGACCCCTCCGCTCGTGGCCCACCGCCATCGATGAGCTGTCGGATCGCGACCTGCCCGTGTAGGGCATCGCCACGATGCCCGTCCAGCCACTCCTCGACGTCGGCCCACGGGCGCCGCCGCGGGTCCTCGGCGGACGGACGGCTGATCAGCGGGTCCGGGACGCCCTTCAGGTCGGGCGATCACCTGCGCCCGAGTCCGGGACACCGGCTCGCCGCGTACCCGGTCGAGCATCTCCTGGAGTTGCGTGATGGCCGCCGCCTGCGTGCAGTGAAGGGCCGCGGGTCTCTAGGCGTCGGCGGGCTGTCGAGCCTCTGCGGTCATCTTCTGGATCAGGCGTTCCCAGCCCGGAGTGGCCCCGCCAACGGCGTGAATCGCGGTCCGCACTGCGCAGAGGCTCTTGTAGGCCGCATCAGGGATGGTGTCAGCCTCGATGGTCATGGTGATGTCCATCCGGCCCTCGGTGAGGTTGCCGCCGATGTCGGGGTCGATGAGGTCTTCCAGAGTGAGCAGGGCATCCATGAGCTGGTCGGTGCGAGTCTCGAAGTCGCCGATGGGACCGGTCACCGTGAGCTCGACGAGGCCTTCATACTTCATAGTCCGCCCTCCTTCCAGCAGGTCCTGCTCCTCAGGTAGCTCCGTAGGTTCCGTTCGTATCGCGGGTTCGACGGTGTTAGGTGCACCCACTTGTAGTGACCATCGCCGCACGTACAGAACATCCGGAAGTACCCGCTACCCTTGGTGACTTTCCAACCTTGGGCTTCCCCGTTTCGGAGGAGTGCCTCCAGCTCCTTGATCGGGTGCCGCGGTCGTGGCATCCATCGACCTCCACTCGAACCTACCCGGGCATCGTCGCTGGCACTTGGATTGGTGGCGAACTACACCACGGTAGTTCGCTCCGGGTTACCGCTTCGTGGTCTTCGTGGTGGACCGACAGCTACGCGGCTGAAGTGCGCCGAGGTGGAAGCAACCTCGGGTGTCACCGGTGTCGGAGCGAGGGCGGCCAGTAGCAGGTCATCCGGCCGGCGGCGTGCTCCCGGCGGCGTGCTCCCGGCGGCGTGCTCCCGGCGGCGGGAGACTCACTGACCTCGGGCGCGGCGTCCCACGGCCTCGCAGGGCCGAACCCGCGCAGCCGGGAGACAGGGGGGAGATCGCGAAAGACCAAAGTTCCTGGTAGATCGCGTGATCCGCGAGAACGTGCTGGTAGTGCGGACGAGGTGGCCTGTAAGCCGGGTCCTGTGGCCGGGTCGCCTTGCGGCTCGCCGGTGGCGGCCATCTCTCTCGGGCTGCCGTTGCCGGCAGCCTCCAGCGGTCTACCCGCAGGCTCGGGCGGGCAGCCCTCGAACGCCTGCGCGGCTCGCGACCGGTTACGGCCGCGGGCCTTCTGACCTTGCTCCGGGCGGGGTTTACCGAGCCGCCCAGGTCACCCTGGGCGCTGGTGCGCTCTTACCGCACCGTTTCACCCTTACCGGCGCCGTGACCGGCACCGGCGGTCTGTTTTCTGTGGCACTGTCCCGCGGGTCGCCCCGGGTGGGTGTTACCCACCGCCCTGCCCTGTGGAGCCCGGACTTTCCTCGGCGGCACCGGCGTGAACCGGTGCCGACGCGGCCGCCCGGCCACCTCGTCCGCGTCTTCAGCATAGGGCACGCGCCCGCCTAGAATCCCTGGGCACAGGGGACGGAACTGGACGGCGCGGGGCACGGCCGTGCAGGCGATCATGATGGATGGGGCGACGATGGCGGGATCCGACGAGCCGGGCAAGAGGATCGACCACACCCGCCCCACGAGCCCGCCGCCGCCCCCCGGCGGCCCCGCGGTCCCGGCGCTGGGCGCGGCGCCGGTCGGCGGCACCTCGCCGGGCACGGTGCCTGCGCCCTACCCGGCGGGCACCGCCTACCCGACCGGGGCTGCCGGGGCTCCCGGGGTGGCGGGGACAGCAGGCGGTCCGGCGGCGCCGGGGACGCCGCCGGCGCCCGGCGCGCCGGCCGAGGGGCCGCCGCGGCGGCGTGGGGTCGCCTACACCACCTACGCGATCACGGTGCTGGTACTGGTCATCGCGATTGCCGTCGTCGTGTTTGTGGTCAAGAACGACGCGCGGGTGAGCATCTGGCTCTTCGGCTCCACCCAGCAGATGTCGGTTGCCGCGGCGCTTGCCGCCGCGGCCGCCGCGGGGCTCGTCATCGGCCTGCTCATCGGGGTGATTCCGCAGATCCGGCTGCGCCGCGAGCTGCGTCAGCTACGCAAGGCGGCTCGCGGCCGGTAGGACGCCGAACAAGGGAAACGAACTCCCGCGCGGCGGTCGGTGCTGCGGTGGGCGTCGCGCGGGTATTCCTGACGATCGGCGGCGCGCGCCGCCGATCGTCAGGGTCGCGTTCGCCGCGGAGTTCTCCGGCACTCCGACGGGGTGAAAACGCGCACTCCGCGCGTCGTCGGCGCTGGTATATCCGTCTTCGCTCCGAGCCCGCTGTCGGCGGCAGTACCAGCGTGCGGGACGACGGGTCGATGGCCGGCTTACCGGCCGAGGTTACCGATCTCGCTCAGCCGTCCGTCCCGCCGCGGCCGAAGAACGGGGCTTCCTTCCGGTCGACTTCCGGTCGGCATCCGGTCGGCTGCCGTCTCCTCGCCGCCGCCCAACCGGCCGCGAGGTTGCATAACCGGGGCCCGGGCGGAGCGTGAGAACCCGATGAAGATCCCGCTCCTGTCCGCCGACGAAACGCGGCCGCACCTGTTGCAGATGAGTCATCGACGTGCCGTGTTTCGGCAGCGGCACGCGCATGTGCACGACCATCGAGTGGCAATCCAGGCCGGCGACTTTCCGCGCGGTCCCGTCGCCCATGCCCGCCCCGCCCGGCCGCGCCGGGGAGCGTTCGCGCCGGAGAGCGCGGCCACTGCCCCTCCCCCCGGCCGGGGTGACCCGGGTCGTCCGGCTCCGACCCGGCAGGACTAACGGCCCGCGAGGCGCCGGGCCGGGCGGCGGGACCGGCCACGGATCACCCTTACGGGCCATCGGTGCAGGATGCCGGAGGCCCACCCGCCTCGTCGGCACAAGATGTTCCCTGCTAGGGCGGGCGGGGTGTAGGTGTAGCCCTGGGGCGTTCTGGTGGGGTGGACAAGCCCGTTTCGTGGGTGACCCTTGTGAACGGCTCTGCGTGTGCGCCGCACCGCGGTGGGGGCCCGAACGGCTCCCGCGGTGCTGTCGGTGCCCTGCCCGGCCGGGTTGCGACCCCTGGTGCGGGCCGGGTGCCCGGCCCGTCGTAGCACCCCTGGACCTCGCGTTTTACCGCCGGCACGAGCGTGGCAGCGGAATTCTGCCGGCGGGAAGCGGGGACGCGGTCGGCGCCGGAGGATCATTGTTTTCCTCACATTCACCGGAGTCGACCGGGTGGGCGTTCATCGTTCTCCTGTTGTCGGGTAATGTTTCGAGCAACTTTGATCTGGGAGGTTTCATGGCAGAAACGAGGGCCATTCGCCGACTGGGTCGGACCGCATGTGCGGGAATCACCGGTTCGGGCGTCCCGGGCGCCGCCACCGGCCGGAATGCAAGGATCATCGTCGTGCGCGGCGGTGCCGGCGGCGAGGACGGTCGCGACCTGTCGCCGAGTGTGGCCGCCGTCTCCGAGGAACGGGTCGAACTCGTTGATCGAGTCATTCTCGTGAGGGCTCGGCGGGACATCCCCGAAAGCTGATCGATCCCGCGGCGGAGAAGCCTCCGGGGCGGCGTCACCGGCTTCTCCGTCGCGGTTTGGGGGTGTTTTCGGCCGAAGGGCGGGGGGGCCGCCGGCAGAGGTGGCCGGTTGGGGTAACCGATAGGTGGGTGTCCAGGGAGTCGAATGGCCGGGTAGCTGCGGTTCCATCGGTACAGTCCGATTTGTGACACCGCAGCGCACCGTCCCGCCTCCGGGGGCATACCTCGCGCCGCTTCCGGCGAAGGTACCGAGGCCCGGTACCCCCTGCCGGCGCGCTTTGTCCATTGCTTTGGCGGTGGTGAGCAGTCGGACTTCCGGCCCGCGCCTTCACCGACAGCGGAGCGGAGCTGCGCTAACGGCGGCGTCGAGGGTCCCGTCACCCGGCGGAGATTCGTGCCACGTCTGGTCGCGCCGCGTCCGGCGACGGAACTTCCCCGGCCCCCGGAGTCGTCTGATGAGGGCGTGGGAGGCGTGGCCCGACCGGCGCACATGTGCGTCACAGGTTCCGCGGGCACGGTGGGGTGATGCCGGCGACCGGACCTTCGGCCCCGCCGGGAGCGGGCCGGCGCCGGGCGGCACCTTAGCCGTCCGGCGGGTGGGCCGACGATCGCCGATGGTGGAAAGAACGACGTAAGGAGGGCGTGGTGCCGCCGAGGCCGCTGCGCTCGGGTGACCCCGAGCGGGTCGCCCGGTTCGCGCTGACCGCGCGGCTCGGCTCCGGCGGGATGGGCATCGTGTATCTCGGCGCGGACGACGACACCGGCCAGTTGGTCGCGCTGAAGGTGATCCGGTCGGATTTCGCCGCCGAGCCGGAGTTCCGCTCGCGGTTCCGCCGCGAGATCGAGGCGGCCAGGGCGGTCGGCGGGGCCTGCACGGCCCGGCTGGTCGACGCCGACCCCGACGCCGAGGACCCGTGGATGGCCACCGAGCTCATCCCCGGGCAGAGCCTCGCCGAGACGATCGCCACCCGGGGCGCCATGGACACGCGGGAGGTCGTCGCGCTCGCCGCCGGCCTCGCGGAGGCGCTGACCGCCATCCACGGCGCCGGGATCGTCCACCGTGACCTCAAACCCGGCAACGTCATCCTCGGCGGCGACGGCCCCAAGGTGATCGACTTCGGCATCGCGGCGGCGGTCGACGCCACGGTCGCCACCCGCACCGGGGTCCTGCTCGGCAGCCCCGGCTACATGGCGCCCGAGCAGGTCACCGGGCACGGCGAGGTCGGTCCCGCGGCCGACGTCTTCGCCTGGGGCCTGACCGTGCTCTACGCGGCGACCGGCCGGCCCCCGTTCGGCACCGGCCGCGCCGACGCGCTGCTCTACCGGGTCGTGCACAGCGAGGCCGACACCGGCGACGTCCCCGCCGAGCTGCGGCCGGCGGTGACCGCGGCGCTGGTGAAGGAGCCCGCCGGGCGGCCCAGCGCCGACGATCTGCTGCGGGGACTGATCGGGCCCACCGACGATCCGGCCACGGGTACCCGCCGGCTGCTGCGCGAGGCCTGGAACCCGCCGCCCATCGACCCCGCGGCGTTCGTCCACGTGCCCACGCTCACCCCGTCGCCCACCTCGTCGCGCGCCGGTGACCGGCTGCGCGACGGCGACTTCCACGACAGCCAGACGCTGGCCGGGCTGCCCTCGCCGCGGCCTTCGGTCAGCTTCATCGCTCCGGCCCAGCGCACCCCCGAGCCCAGCCGCCCCACGGCGCGTGCGGTGCGCCGGTTGCGTGGCTGGGCGCCGGGTGTCTTCGCCGCGCCGACCGGAACGTCCGCGCCGGTCCCGCCTGCCCCGCGCGGGCCGTCCCGGGACGCCCTCCCGTCGGTGCCCGACGGCCCTCCCACACCAGCTGNCCCCGCCTCGCCGCCGGACGGCTCCCTGCGGCCGGACGGCTCCCCGCGGTCCGATGTCTTCGGTGAGGTCACGCGGCCGCCGGTGCCGGTTACCCCGGGAACGTCGGCATCGCCGGCCGGCCGGCGCGCCGGGGTCGGCCGGCGGGTGGGCGCCGACGAGCGTGCGGCGGCGGCCCGCGCCGCGGACGGCTCCGGGCCGGCGCCCGGCGGTCAGCGTCAGGCCGCGGCCGCCGAGCCGACCCCGGGCCGGGATCCCGGGTCGGCCAACGCGATGACCCCCTGGGCGCCCATCGGCGCACCGGCGGACCGTAAGGAGCTGGATCCGGCGGCGGCCGGCACCGGACTCGACCCGAACTCATCCGGCGGGGCCCCCGCCGATGCGGCTGCCGCAGCCGTGGCCGTCCCCTGGTGGCGGGTGCCGGATCCGGGCGTCCCGGACCGGACCGCGGCGGCGTCCGGCGACGCCGCGCCGCCGGCTGCCGCCGCGCTCGGGCGTGGGCCGGACCATGCCGACCCACGTGCGCCGATGCCGATGCCGATGCCGCCGCGCTGCACGACGGAAGCGGGGGAGTCGTCGCCGGGGGCGCCGGTGCCGGCCGGCGCGCGGACCGCCGGCGCCGAGAACCTGATGGGCGCCGAGGCGTGGGAGGGATCGGGACCGGTGGCTCGCCCGGCCGGCTCGGGCGGGCCCGGCGGTGCGGGCGAGCTCCCCGGTTCCGGGAGGTCTGGCCGCGCGGGCCGGCCGGCGCGGTTGGGCGCGGGGCGCCGAGCGAGGTCCAGCCCACCGACGCCCGCGGGCGCGGCGTCCTCGCCGGCGGGCGTCGCCGCCGGGGCCGTGGGTCACCTGCCGGCGACGAACAGGGCCGGTTTCCCCGCGCAGACGCCTGCCCCGCCCGGTTCGGACGGTTCCTTCGTCTGGCGAGGCCCGGCCGGTTGGGAGGGTTCGGCCGGTCCAGAGCTCACGGCCGGCCGGGATCACCCCGGCGGGGCGGAGCCGGCGCCAGGCCCGACGGGCCGCCCGGGCGAGGGCACCTCGACCGCAGGGCCCTGTCCGGTTGACGCGGCGGCCCTGCCCGGCCCGGACGGGACCGTCGTGGCGACGGGGACCGCGGGAGCCGGGACGCAGGCAGGTGGGTCGCCGGCGAGCGGTGCCGGGGCTGATGGGGCTAATGGGGCTAATGGGGCCCGGTCTGGCGCGCGCGCGGCGGGGCGGACTGCGGAGCAGGCGTGGGCCGCGCCGCAGGCCGGGCCGGCGGCGGGCGGCGATCAGAGCGGGCCGAGCTCGGCGGCCCCGATGGGCCCGGGGGAGCCGGACGTCGGGGGGCGGGCGGACGTCGGGGGGCCGGATGTCGTCGAGGGGCCGGGCGGGACCGGCGAGTCGCGCGGCCGGGCCGGCCAGGCAGCCCGGTACCCCAGGCGGACGGCGGCCCTGGCCGCGCTGGCTGCGGCGGTCGCCGGCCTGGCCGCACTGGGCGCCGCCCACGCCGCGGACGAGTCCGACCACTCCCCGTCCCGGCAACCCGCGGCGCCGCGCGTGATCCAGGTTGTTCCCTCCGGTGTTCCCGGCCCCGGCTCCGGACTGGGCCTGCGACCCCGCTCGGGCGTGGGCCGACCTGCCAACGTGCCCGGCGGCCCGCCGTCCCCGGGTGCTCAGTCCCGGGCCGATCAGTCCCCGGTCGTCACCGTCCTGAGCGCGGCGCAGATGGTGCCCCTGTCGGCGGTCCCCGCGTTCCGTGGGGTGATCGGGCAGCTCTCGCAGGGCCGGCAGTTCGGCGACTTCGTCACCGCCCACAACACCGGCGTCGTCTTCCTGGAGGTCCTCGCGCCGGGCCAGGACAACGCCCGGGCCTTCTTCCCCGGCCCGGACCTCGGAGGCGACCCGCTGCCGAACTTCACCCTGGTCGCGTCGTGCGACGCCCCGGGCGGTGGGCAGACGCCGGGCTTCGGTCCCGACCGGGGCTGCACCGGCACCACCTATCGGCTGGCCGGGTTGACCGGCGGCGGGGCCAGTTTCGACTTCGCGCAGGGCTTCTACCGGCTGCACGGATACTTCCTCGTCGATGTGGTCCCCGGGATGCAGCAGGGCCTGCAGACCGTCAATCTGCACGCGGTCGACGCCCGGATTCTGCCGCGCTGACCGTATTTGCGACCCGGCCTCGGCGGCGAGCTGGGCTTTTTATCTCTATTGTCCGGCCGTGTCGGACGGGTTTGTGGCCGGCCGGTGACGGAGAAAACCAGGGCAGGCTCTCTCTTGGGGGTGTGCGGTGTTTCAAATCATCTGGATTATTCTCGCCGGCCTGGTGATCGGCCTGCTGGCCCGACTGATCCTCCGGGGTAGGCAGGACATTCCGATCTGGCTGACGGTCGCTCTCGGCATCGTGGGCGCGCTGGTCGGCAACGTGATCGCCAGCGCAATCGGGGTGCGCCATACCGGCGGCGTCGACTGGATTCGGCACATCCTGCAGGTCGGTGTCGCGGTCGGGCTGGTCGCCGTCGTCGCGCCGTTGTGGGCGACGCGGCACACCCATGGCAGCGACCGCCATCAGCGGCATACGGCGGGCCGGCTGTGACTGGCCGTCAGCGGCCCCGGCGGACCCAGTCGTCGTAGTCGACGCCCTCCTCGCCGATGGTCGTGTCGTCGCCGTGCCCGGTGTGCACAACGGTGTTCGCCGGCAGGGTGAGCAGTTGCGTGCGGATCGAGGCGAGGATCGTCGGGAAGTCCGAGTAGGACCGCCCGGTGGCCCCCGGCCCGCCGCGGAACAGCGTGTCCCCGCTGAACAGCACCGGTTCGCCGGTCAGCTCGCCGAACAGGCAGATCCCGCCGGGGGAGTGGCCCGGGGTGTGCAGCACCCGCAGCGATCCGCCGCCGGGCAGGCCGACGAGCTGACCGTCGGCGAGCGATCGGTCGGGCGCGCGGTGCGGGTAGATCGTCCGCCACAGCATCACGTCGGCCGGGTGCAGCGCGATCGGCGCCCGCACCAGGTCGGCGAGCTCCGCCGCCGCGTTGATGTGGTCGTTGTGCCCGTGGGTGGCGATGATCGAGGTCACGACGCGGGTGCCGACCGCCGCCGCGATCACCGACGGGTCGTGCGCGGCATCAATGACCAGGACCTCCTGGTCGTTGCCGACGAGCCAGACGTTGTTGTCGACGGTGAACGTCTGGCCGTCCAGGGTGAAGTCGCCGCGGGTGATCACGCGGTCCACCCGAAGCCCCGCATTGCCGGTCATGGCGCCCGCTCCTCTGTTCCCGAATTCCCGATCGGGTCGGAGACCCGGAGGATCCGCCCGCCGTGCACCGGGGCGCCGCCGGTGGCGGCGGTCCCCGACACGTCGACCGTATCGGGCGCTTCGCGGGTTCGGATCGACCCACCGCCCGCGCGACACCGCCGACGCACGCGGCCCTCGCCGGCACCCCGTCCGGGTGCCGGCGTCCCCGCCCGCGGGGACACTCGACGGGCCCTGGATCTTGACGGGCCCTGGATCTTGACGGGCTCTGGATCTCGACGGGCTCTAGAGGACGACGACGCTGCGCAGCACGTCGCCGCGGCGCATCCGGGCGAACGCCTCCTCCACGTCGCTGATCCCGACCGTCTCGGTGACGAAGGCGTCGAGGTCGAGGCGGCCCCGACGGTACAGGTCGATGAGGATCGGGAAGTCGCGGCTGGGCAGGCAGTCCCCGTACCAGGACGACGACAGGTGGCCGCCGCGGCCGAAGACCTCCGCGAGTGGCAGCTCGACGGTCATCGTCGGGTCCGGCACCCCCACCAGGACCAGCCGCCCGGCCAGGTCGCGGGCGTCGAACGCCTGCCGGTACGTCTCGGGGCGGCCCACCGCCTCGATGATGACGTCGGCGCCGAAGCCGTCGGTGAGGTCGCGGACCGCCTGCACGGGGTCGGCCGAGCGGGCGTCCACGGTGTCGGTGGCCCCGAAGTGGCGGGCCCAGGTCAGCTTGCGCTCGTCGACATCCACCGCGATGATCTTCCGGGCGCCGGCGATGGCGGCGCCGGCGATCGCCGCGTTCCCGACGCCCCCGCAGCCGATGACCGCCACCGTCTCCCCGCGGGTGACCCGCCCGGTGTTCACCGCCGCGCCGAAGCCGGCCATCACCCCGCAGCCGATCAGGCCGGCCGCCTCCGGTCGCGCCGCCGGGTCCACGGGCACGCACTGGCCGGCGGCGACCAGGGTGAGCGGCGTGAACGCCCCGATGCCCAGCGCCGGCGCCAGCGGCGTGCCGTCCTCGAGCGTCATCGGCTGGGCGGCGTTGCGGGAGTCGAAGCAGTACCAGGCCATCCCGCGCCGACAGGCCCGACACGTCCCGCACGGCGCCCGCCAGGCCAGCACCACGTAGTCGCCGGGGGCCAGGCCCGTCACGCCCTCGCCGACCGACTCGACCGTGCCGGCGGCCTCGTGGCCGAGCAGGAACGGGTAGTCGTCGTTGATCGCGCCCTCGCGGTAATGCAGATCGGTGTGGCACACGCCGCAGGCGCGCACGCGCACGCGGGCCTCGCCCGGCCCCGGGTCCGGGACGATGATCCGCTCCAGACCGACCGGCGCGCCCTTGTGTCGGGCCACCACCGCTTCCACCGTCTGTGCGCCCATAGGAGAGCTCCCTTCACTCGGAAAACGCCTCGTCGTCGCCCGGCCCGCCGCACGGCTCGGCCCGTATCACCGGCCACCCCGCCGAGCACGCTCGCGGACCGTATCCGTTGCGGTGCAAGCCTGACCGAACCGCATCGGTGACCCCTGGTGCATGATTTCGTACCCCTGTGGGCGTGACCCGTCCAACGCACACCGCCCCCGATGGCGCGACACGCCGCTTTACGGCCACCCAGCGCCGCCGGGAACGGGTGAGTGTCGGTACGCTCCTACCGGTCCGTTTCTGCTCTTTGTAGAAGGAGCAACCCCTCCGTGGTCCGATTTGCCGACGCTCCCTCCGTCGATTCCCCGAAACGCCGCACCTACGGTGAGGTGACCGTCGGTGACCCTCGGTTGTCCGAGGATGGGCGGCTCGAAGCCGGCGGCGAGAGCGTCGACGAAGGGGTGGGCCAGCCCGGCCCCACCGGCCGGCCGCTGCCGTCGTNCCCCGNCCCCGCCTCGCTGACCTCCCACGGTCCCGCCTGGATCGTGGCCATGTGCAACCAGAAGGGCGGCGTCGGCAAGACCACCAGCACGATCAACCTCGGCGCCGCCCTCGCCGAGTACGGCCGCCGCGTGCTGCTGGTCGACTTCGACCCGCAGGGCGCGCTGTCGGTCGGCCTCGGCATCAACCCGATGCAGTTCGACCTGACCGTGCATGACCTGCTGCTCGGCGGGGACGCCCACGTCCGCGACGTCATCGTCGAGACCCAGGTCGACAATCTGGACCTGCTGCCGAGCAACATCGACCTGTCCGCCGCCGAGGTGCTGCTGGTCACCGAGGTCGGCCGCGAGCACAGCCTCGCCCGCGCGCTTGCCCCCATCCTCGACGACTACGACGTCATCCTCGTCGACTGCCAGCCCTCGCTCGGTCTGCTGACCGTGAACGCGCTGACCGCGGCGGACGCCGTCATCGTCCCGCTGGAATGCGAGTACTTCGCGTTGCGCGGCGTCGCGCTGCTGCTGCAGACGATCGACAAGGTGCGCGAGCGGCTCAACTCGCGCCTCGAGCTCGCCGGCATCCTCGCCACCATGTACGACGCCCGCACGCTGCATGCCCGCGAGGTGCTGGCCCGGGTCGTGGAGCGCTTCCCCGACGAGGTGTTCCACACGGTGATCAACCGCACGGTCCGTTTCCCGGAGACGACCGTGGCCGGTGAGCCGATCACGACGTACGCGCCCACCTCGGTCGGCGCCGCCGGCTACCGGCGGCTGGCCCGCGAGCTGATGGTCCGGCACAACACGCCCCCGCTCGTCGGCTGAATCCGGGCTTTTGCATGATCGGGGCGAAAAGGTAGCAACGTGCTTTTCCATCTCGCCGAGCCGGCGGCGCTGCTCGGGATCGTCGTCGCGTTCCTGATCGGGGTGTTCGCGCACGACGCCGCCCAGGTCCTCACCGCGCGGGTGGTCCGGGACCCCACCCCGCTGCGCAGCGGTCGGCTCACCACCGGCGTCAAGGACCGGCTCAGCCCCTTCAGCGGGCTCGCCGTGTTCATCGTCGGCCACGGCTGGGCCGAGTCGGTGCCGATGAACGACGTGTGGCGGCGGCGGCGCTTCCACGTCGCGGCCGCGGTGCTCGCGGGCCCGCTGGCCTACCTGCTGCTGGCGCTCGGTTCGCTCGCGCTGTTCCAGGTGGTCGGCGACCCGGCCAGGATCTTCCTCGGTGACCGGGTGACCGAGGTGACCGTGCCGGACAGCTTCGCCGCCGAGTTCACCCTGTGGCTGGCGATCACCTTCGGTTCGATGTTCATCGTCAGCCTCATCCCGGTCCCGCCGACGGACGCCGGGCGGCTGGTGTTCCTGCTCGGCGGGACGTCGTCGGGCTGGCGCAGCACCTACCACCGGCTCACCGACGGCAACATCGGCCTGGTCATCCTGCTGGCGCTGCTGTTGCTGCCGGTGCTGTTCGTCGGGTTCCCGTCGGTCGTCGGCCAGCTCATCGGCCCGCTGCTGCGCGGGCTCGCCGCTCTGATCGGTCTCCACCTGGCTTGAGCACGATCATGACCGCTGGCCTGGGGCGTAGCGTGGCGTCATGACCCGGGCCAGAGCCGATGCCGCCGGGGCCGAGCCGGCGACACCGACCGCCCGAGGGGGGCGGACCGAGCCCTTCGTCGTCGAGCTGGCCAACTTCACCGGTCCGTTCGACCTGCTGCTCTCGCTCATCGCCAAGCACCGCCTCGACGTGACCGAGGTCGCGCTGTCCCAGGTCACCGACGAGTTCGTCGCGCACATCCGCCGGCTGGGGGACCGGTTCGACCTCGGCCAGGCGACCGAGTTCCTGGTGATCGCCGCGACCCTGCTCGACCTCAAGGCCGCCCGGCTGCTGCCCGGCGCGCTGTCCGACGACGAGTCCGAGGACCTCGCCCTGCTTGAGGCCCGCGACCTGCTGTTCGCCCGACTGCTGCAGTACCGGGCGTACAAGGAGGCGTCGGCGCTGTTCGCCGGGCTGATGGCGCTGGAGGCCCGCCATGTGCCCCGCGCCGTGCCGCTGGAGCCCCGCTACGCCGCCGCCCTGCCCGAGGTGCAGATCGGCATCGGCCCTACGGAGCTCGCGGCGCTGGCCGCGAAGCTGCGTGAGCCGCCGCTGCCGCCGCTGGTCGCCACCGACCACGTGCACCTGCCCCGGATCAGCGTCCGGGAGCACATGCTCGCGATCATCTTGCTGCTGCGGGAGCTCGGCGCCGCGGACTTCCGCACGCTGTGCGCGGGCTGCCAGCAGACGATCGAGGTGGTCGCCCGCTTCCTGGCCCTGCTGGAGCTGTTCCGCGAGGGCCGGATCTCCTTCGACCAGGAGATTCCCCTCGGGGAGCTGACGGTGCGCTGGATCGCCGTCGACCCGGCCGCGGACGGCGACCTGCTGTCCATCGGCCGGGGGCTGTACGACGAGGATCCGGCCGACGAACCGCGGGAGGCGGCATCGTGAGCGAACAGCCGGACGCCGGCGTAGGCGGTGAGGCGGCGGTCGCGTCGCCCGGTGCGGACCGGCCGCCGCTGGCGGCGCTGCTGGAGGCGGTGCTCATGGTTGCGGAGCGGCCGGTCGGCGTCGCGGAGCTCGCCACCGGGCTCGGCGCCCCGGCCCGTGAGATCGAACGGCTGCTTCCCGAGCTCGCCGAGGGATACGTCCGCGACGGCCGCGGTTTCCGGCTGCGTCACGTCGGCGCCGGCTGGCGGTTCTACACCGCCGACGAGTGTGCCCCCTGGGTGGAGGGCTTCGTGCTCGCCGGCCAGTCCGCCCGGCTGTCCCAGGCGGCGCTGGAGACCCTCGCCGTCGTCGCCTACCAGCAGCCCGTCAGCCGCGGACGGATCGCCGCGGTGCGCGGCGTCTCTGCCGATGGCGTCATCCGCACCCTGACCGCACGGCGGCTCGTCGAGGAGATCGGGCACGATCCCGAAACCGGTGCCATCCTGTATGGAACGACCGACTACTTCCTGGAACGGATGGGCCTGCGCGGGCTCGACGAGCTGCCGCCTCTGGCCCCCCTGCTGCCCGGACTCGACGATCTGGATGACATCGTTGCCCCATGAACGCTGCTGCTGACCGCCCCCGCGCGCCGCGCGACGCCCGCGCCCGCCGGGACGGCCGCCCACCCGCGGACGGCCGCCCCACCCGGGAGCCCCGCCTCGCCCGAGGGGAAGCCCGCCCCTCCCGAGAGGCTCGGCCTGCCCGTGGGGAGGTTCGCCCTGCCCGTGGGGAGGCGCGTCCTGCCCGTGGGGAGGTTCGGCCCAGCAGCGGGGAGGCTCGACCCGCCCGCGGAGAGGGCCGTCCCGTTCGTGGGGAGGCTCGGCCAACATGGGAGGCTCGGCCGGCTCGTGGGGAGGGCCGTCCCGCACGTGGGGAGGGCCGTCCGGCTCGTGGGGACGCTCGGCCTGTCCGGGGAGACGCTCGGCCCGTTCGTGGGGAGGGCCGTCCGACGGCCCGTGGGGAGGGCCGTCCCGTTCGTGGGGAGGGCCGTCCGGCTCGTGGGGAGGGCCGTCCGGCTCGTGGGGACGCTCGGCCTGTCCGGGGAGACGCTCGGCCCGTTAGTGGGGAGGGCCGTCCCGTTCGTGGGGAGGGCCGTTCGGCTCGTGGGGACGCTCGCCCCGTCCGTGGGGAGGCGCGTCCTGCCCGCGGGGAGGCTCGGCCGGCCCGGGAAGCGGGGCCGGCTCGGGAGGAGCGTCCCGTGCGGGCGCCGCGGGACCCGGCTTCCGCCGCGGACGAGGGCATTCGGCTGCAGAAGGTGCTCGCCGCGGCCGGCATCGGTTCCCGCCGGCGTGGCGAGGAGCTCATCGCCGACGGCCGGGTCAGCGTGGACGGTGTCGTCGTGCGCGAGCAGGGCCGCCGCGTCAACCCGGAGACCGCGATCATCGAGGTCGACGGCGACCGGATCGTCACGCGCACCGGCCTGGTCCACCTGGCGCTGAACAAGCCGCGCGGGGTGCTGTCGGCCATGTCCGACGACCGCGGCCGGCCCACCATCGCCGACCTGCTCACCGAGTTCGGCGGCGGGCTGTTCCACGTCGGCCGCCTCGACGGCGACAGCGAGGGGCTGCTGCTGGTCACCAACGACGGCGAGCTCGCCCACCGCCTGACCCATCCCTCCTACGAGGTGCCCAAGTCCTACCTGGTCGAGGTCTCCGGGCCGCTGCGCCGCGAGGTACCGCGCACGCTGCGCGCCGGCGTCGAGCTCGACGACGGGCTGGCGCGGGCGGACTCGGTGCAGATCGTCGATCAGGCGAACGGTCGGGTGATGCTGGAGATCGTCGTGCACGAGGGTCGCAATCGCATCGTCCGCCGGATGATGGAGACCGTCGGTTACCCGGTGCACCGGCTCGTCCGCACCCGGCTCGGCGCGGTCTACCTCGGCACCCTGCGCTCCGGCCGAGCCCGCCATCTCACCCGCGGCGAGATCGGCGCCCTCTACCGCAACGTCGGCCTGTAGCCGAGTAACGGAATCCGCCTCAGTCACCTCGGGTCGCTCCTCTATCAACCCTGTGGCGCCGCAGAGTTACCGGCTGCCCGGCTCCGGCCAGATTGCGGCCAGATCGTGCCGAGGCTTGGGTACGTTTTTCCGAAAAACCGTACCGAAGCCTCGGCATGATTGTGTGCATGGATAGTTACGGAAAGCCACAGACGTGTAGGGCGGCCAGTGGGCACCACGCCGGGAGCCGAGGCGACCCCGGTCGTCTGACCAGATCTTCACGGCCACCGACCGAGGGCCTGCTCGCAGCGACACACCTCGGCGCCGGCTGTCGACAAGGAGCGCCACAGGCCCGAGCACGGCGAGTGTGTCGAAAGATGTCGCCATAGGCTGTCGGTCATGGTCGGATCGGGCTGGGACGATGCCCAGTTGCCGCGGCTGCGCCGGGTCGGTGTGGTCGGCACGGGTCTCATCGGCACCAGCATCGGGCTGGCGCTGTCCGCGCAGGGCGTGGAGGTCCTGCTCCGCGACGCCGACGAGGCTCAGGTCGCCATCGCCGCGAAGATGGGCGCGGGGCACCCCTGGGCGGGGGAGCGGGTCGAGCACGCCATCGTCGCCACCCCGCTGCCGACGATCCCGGGCGAGGTCCGGGCGCTGGCCCGCGCCGGGCTCGCCGACACGGTCAGCGACGCCGGCAGCGTCAAGGTCCGCCCGCTGGTCGAGGGCGTCCAGCTCGGCTGCGACCTGTCGACGTGGTGCCCGGCGCATCCCATCGCCGGGCGGGAGCGGCACGGCGCGGTCTCGGCGCGCGCCGACCTGTTCGCCGAGCGGGTGTGGGCCATCTGCCCGGTCCCGCACACCGGCGCCGCCGCCCTGCATGCCACCGTGGCGCTGGCCCTGGCCTGCGGCGCCACCCCCGTGCGGACCACGCCGCAGCGTCACGACGAGGCGATGGCGACCGTCTCGCACGTGCCCCAGCTCGTCGCCAGCGCGCTCGCCGGGGTGCTGGTGGGGCTCTCGCCGGGGGAGGTGCCGCTCGCCGGTCAGGGGTTCCGGGACACCACCCGGCTCGCCGACAGCGACGCCGAGCTGTGGGCGGGGATCGTCGAGGGCAACCGGGGGCCGATCGCCCGGCGGGTGCGCGACCTCGGCTCCCGGCTGACCGCGCTGGCCGACGTCCTCGACGCGGCCGGCGCCGACGAGGTCACCGCGGCGGTCACCCGGCTCATGCGGGACGGGCACACGGGCCGCGCGCTGCTGCCGCGTAAGGCCGGCGCCACGGCGCGGTCCTGGGGCTGGGTCGGCGTCGTGCTCGACGACCGGCCCGGGCAGCTCGCCGCGATCGTCGGCCTCATCAGCGCGTGGGACGTCAACATCGAGGATGTCGGTCCGTTCGAGCACAGTCTGGATGCGCCGGCCGGCATCGTCGAACTGGCCGTCGATCCGGCGGTCGCGGACAGTCTCGTCGACCGGCTCACAAGCACCGGATGGACGGCATACCGACGATCCTGATGCGGTACCGAGTAGCCTGATCCGGGTTGCCCGCGACGGTTCCCGCCGCGGTGCGACCGACGGGTTGACGCCACCGGCCCGCCCTTCGGCCCGGTTCGCGTGCCGGGAGTCGTCTGACGTTCATCGTCCGGTGACCGCGGCCGGCGGGCCGGCTACCGCCCTCGCGGTGGGCGAGGGTCGGGGCGGACGCGGCGCGGGAAGGGGTCCGCGGGGCGCGACCCGACGATTCTCAGGTGTCCGGGACGGAGGAATCGGGTGAAGCCCGAGCACGGGTCTGCGCTGTCGGTGGGCGGGAGTGCCGCCGACGGGGTGAAGGTAACGTCCGCGCCGCTCGGGTCCGAGGGGAGCGCGTCCGCGCTTGCCGACGGCCCGGTCGAGGGGCTGATCGTGGCGGTCGACGGCCCCGGTGGATCGGGAAAGAGCACGGTGGCCCGCGAGCTCGCGCGGCGCCTCGGGCTTCGCTATCTCGACACCGGGGCGATGTACCGCGCCGTCACCCAGCTCGCGCTGGAGCGGCGCATCGACATCGAGGATCCGCAGGCGGTCGCGGAACTCGCCGAGCGGGCCGTGCTCTCCGTCGGCACCGACCCGGACGAGCCGTCGATCGCCGTCGACGGGGTCGGCGTGGACGCCGAGATCCGCACCAGGGCGGTCACCAACGCGGTCAGCGCCATCGCCGCGGTGCCCGCGGTGCGGGCGCGCCTCGTCGCCCAGCAGCGCCAGGTGATCGCCGCCACCCGGCCCGGCGGCATCGTCGTCGAGGGCCGCGACATCGGTTCCGTCGTCGCGCCGGACGCCCAGATCAAGGTGTTCCTCACCGCGTCGACGGAGGTGCGGGCGCTGCGCCGGTCGCGCCAGCTCGGCGAGAAGGGCGTCGACGACGTCGCGCGGACGCTGGCCGAGCTGGACCGGCGTGACGCGCTCGACTCGAGCCGCGCCGCCGACCCGCTGGCCGTCCCCGAGGGGGCGATCGTGCTGGACTCGACGGCCCTGTCCGTCCCCGAGGTGGTCGACGAGGTCCTGCGGCGCTGCGGGCAGTCGTCGAACGTGACGACGTGACGGGCCCCGAACAGGCCGCGGACGAGATGACCACCCGGTCGGCCCCGGAGATCACCCGGCCGGCGCCGGAGACCATCCGGCCGGCCTCCGGGACGGGGCTGCTGCACCGGGGCGCCGCCTCGCCGGTCTACAACGACCTGCCGCACCGCGTGCTCAAGCCCGGGGTGCGGCAGATCATCAACCGACTGATCATGCGGGTGACCCTGGAGGGGCTCGAGCACGTCCCCGTGGACGAGCCGCTGATCTTCGCGGGCAACCACAGTAGCTGGCTGGACGGCCCGCTGGTGGTGATCGAGTCGCCGCGCACCGTGCGCTGCCTGGTCAAGTCGGAGATGTACACCCGGATCGTCGGCCGCCTGCTACTGATCAGCGGGCAGATCCCGATCGACCGGGGGCGCCCCGACCGCGAGGCGCTGCACACCGCGCTCGACGAGCTGTCCCGCGGCGGCGCGATCGGCGTCTTCCCGGAGGGCACCCGGGGCAGCGGGGAGATGGCCGCGGTCCAGCACGGCATCGCCTACCTCGCCGTCCACGGCCGCTGCCGGGTGCTCCCCGTAGCCTGTATCAACACCGGCGACGCCCTGCCCAAGGGCGCGCGCTGGCCGCGTCGCTCGGTGCAGGTCAGGGTGGTCTTCGGCAAGCCGTTCGAGGTCGACGTGCCGGCCAACCCGCGCTCGCGGCGGGCGCTCGCCGCCGTCGCCGAGGACATCCGGGTGCGGCTGCTCGATCATCTCGAGACCGCCCGTGCCTCCCCGGGCGAATCCGCCGCGTGATCATCGTAGATCACCGGTCCCGACGACAGGTGTGGCAGTGATGGCAGTGATGAGCAGACAGGACGCAGCGATGGACGGCGCCGAGGCGGCATCCGGCGACGACCTTCGAGCCGACGACCTTGGAATCGACGATCTTGGAGCCGGCGAGCTGGGCCCGGTCGCCGGCCAGCCGGTCGTGGCCGTCGTCGGGCGGCCCAACGTGGGCAAGTCGACGCTGGTCAAC
Organism: Frankia torreyi; assembly: GCF_000948395.1. GTDB lineage: Bacteria > Actinomycetota > Actinomycetes > Frankiales > Frankiaceae > Frankia > Frankia torreyi. The sequence continues at coordinate 181,157 of NZ_JYFN01000004.1, forward strand.
CGGATCCTGGGCCGCCGCGCCGCCGTGGTCGAGGACGTGCCCGGGGTGACCCGCGACCGCATCGCCTACGACGCGGTGTGGAACGGGCGCCGGTTCACCCTCGTCGACACCGGCGGTTGGGAGCCCGACGCCTCCGGGCTCGCCGCGCAGGTTTCCGAGCAGGCGGCCGCGGCGCTCGACACCGCCGACGCCGTGCTGTTCATTGTCGACGTGGTCACCGGGGCCACCGACGCCGACGAGGCCGTCGCCCGGGTGCTGCACCGCAGCGGCCTGCCGGTGATCCTCGTCGCGAACAAGGTCGACGACAACCGGTTCGAGGCCGACGCCGCCGCCCTGTGGGGGCTCGGGCTCGGCGAGCCCCACCCCGTCTCGGCGCTGCACGGCCGCGGCAGCGGCGACCTGCTCGACGCCGTGCTCGCCGTGCTGCCCGAGGCACCGCGCGAGGTCTTCACCGAGACCGACGGCCCACGCCGGGTCGCGCTGATCGGCCGGCCCAACGTCGGCAAGTCCAGCCTGCTCAACAAGATCGCCGGCAGCCGCCGCTCGCTCGTGCACGACGTGGCCGGCACCACCCGCGATCCGGTGGACGAGCTGGTCACCGTCGGCGGCGAGGAGTGGATGTTCATCGACACCGCCGGGCTGCGCCGGCGGATCCGCGAGGCGTCCGGCGCCGAGTACTACTCGTCGCTGCGCACCGCGGGGGCGCTGGAGGCCGCGGAGGTCGCCATCGTCCTGCTCGCCGCGGACGAGCCGCTCACCGAGCAGGACCAGCGGATCATCACCATGGTGATCGAGGCCGGCCGGGCGCTCGTCCTCGCCTTCAACAAGTGGGACCTCGTCGACGAGGACCGCCGGCTCACCCTCGAACGGGAGATCGACCGCGACCTCGGCCGGATCGCCTGGGCCCCGCGGGTGAACGTCTCGGCCCGCACGGGGCGGGCCACCGACCGGCTGGCCCCGGCGCTGCGCACCGCGCTGGAATCCTGGGGCACCCGGATCCCGACCGGCCGGCTCAACGCCTGGCTCGGCGAGGTCGTCGGCGCCACCCCGCCGCCCCCGCGCGGTGGGCGGGTGCCGAAGATCCTGTTCGCCACCCAGGCAGGCGTGCGTCCCCCGCGCTTCGTGGTGTTCACCACCGGCTTCCTGGAGCCGGCCTACCGCCGTTTCCTGGAACGCCGCCTGCGCGAGGACTTCGGCTTCGCCGGCTCGCCCATCGCCATCTCCGTCCGCGTCCGCGAACGCGGCGACCGCCGCAGCCCCACCGCCGGCTGATCCGGCTGATCCGGCTGATCCGGCGGGCACAGGCGCCCGGTGCACGCGTCGGCCGCTCGGCGGGGCGCCTCAGCCAGGCTTTTCCGGGTTGGCTGCGGCGTAGGCGCGGGCGAGGTGGTCGCCGAGTCCGGTGATCGCCTCGCGGGCCGTCTCGACCGGCCGCTTGTGGGTATAGCCGTGGTCGACGTCGGGGAAGCAGTGATAGGTGACGTCGGCCCCGGTGGCGCGAAGCTTCTCGGCGAAGATCCGGCCGTCAGCTTCGAGGGAGTCGAGCCCGCCGGTGGTGACCAGGGTTGGCGGGAAACCGGCGAGGTCCGGGGCGAGCGCGGGCGAGGCGAGGGGTTCGGCGCGGGTGGCCGGGTCGGGGAAGTAGACGTGCTGCACGAGCCGCAGCAGCCGCGGGCCGATGGCGGGGCGCCTCTTCGGCGAGGTGCGGGCGTGCGGGTCGAGGCCGACGTCGGTGACGCCGTAGCCGACGGCCAGGGCGACCGGCAGGAACGCCCCGGCGTCGCGGGCCTGCTGGACGACGTTGATCGCGAGCTTCGCGCCGGCGCTGTAGCCACCGACGGACAGCCGTCCGCCGTCCCAGCCCTGCTCGGCACCGTGGGCGTGGGCCCAGGCGGCGACGTCGTACGCCTGGTGCTCGGCGACGGGGTAGGCGACCTTGGGGGCGGTGTCGTAGTCGGGGACGAGGACCGCGGCGCCGACGTCGGAGGCGAGGTAGCGGCAGACATGGTCGTCCTGCTCGGGGCTGCGGACGATGAACGCGCCGCCGTGTAGCTGCACGTGCACGGGTGGGCGAGGCCCGGTGCCCGTGGGCGGCCGGTAGAGCAGGCAGCGGACGGGGCCGTGCCGGGTCGGCACCGTGACGGTCTCGGGGTCGGCGACCGCCTGGGTGGCGAACCGCAGGGACTTCGACGGGCTGCCGACGAGGGTGAAACCCGCGCGCATGACGCGGGCGGCGAGGCGGGTCCCGAGTCCGATGGTGGGGCCGGTGGTCAAGGTCTGTCTCCTGTGGCGGGTACGGCTCCTGTAGCGGGTCCGGGTCCGGTGCCGAGCGTGCGGGGCAGCGGCGCTACCTGTCTCTTCTACAGGCGTCTCGGCCATCGCTGCCATTGCTGCCCATTGCTGCCGATGGTTCAGGAGGGCTGGACGATCGCGTATGCCGCGTAGCCACTGGCCACGATGTCCTGGCTGTCGGCCCGGGCGCCGTCGCCGAGCTGGCCGTCCAGCCGTTCCCGCGCCACGAGTCCGCGCCTCGGCTGGTTGCGCGCCGTGGGCACCCGTACCGCATGCCGGCCTCCCGTGCGTCGACCCGTCGTCCACCTCGTGCTCGTGCGGACGGTACCGGTGCGACGGGACACCACCGCGTCGGACGTGAACGAGGCATTACGGAAAGTCGTAGAGAGACCGCGGTGGGCCGGGCGTCCACCACGTGTAGCTGGGAATCTCCGCCTCCGGCGGACACCGGAGTTCATATCCGAGTTCTGTGCCGGACTGGTAACTGGCCAGTGTGCGTAGTGCGGTTGCCGGGAGCGTGGAGTAACGACGCGATTCCCAGTAGTGGATCGCGGCGTCCGACGCATGGCTGGCTGCCCGGCGACCTGAAGTGAGAGACCTACTCCATACGGTCGTATCTGTCGACTGCTGCCGCAGATACGGAAAATTCTGCTGATAACCGTCGCATCCGCGTCTCTGCTGGGAGTACAGTTCCGTTGCCCGGACAGGTGGCGACCCAGGATCACGGGAGATCCTGGTGGGTTCAGCCTCGCCTCGTCCCGTGGGCACGTCGCAAAGTTCGCGCGGGCTACCGCCGTGCCCGAAATCAAAGATCAGGCCACTCTGGAGGGAGTGCGCGCCGCCGGAGCATTTCCGTGAGGTTCAGGATCCCGGGCGGGTGGCGCTTTCAACGGCGGCCGCAGACAGCCGGCCGTGTCATCGCGCTGCCGAGGTGATGTCTGTCGACACCAGGAAGGGTCGTGTAGTGGGCAGTTTCAGGAGACGTGGATGGTCGATTCTCGCCGTTGGCATGGCGGTCGGCCTGGCCGCGTGCGGCAGTTCCGGTTCCGGCGGGTCTCCGGCAACCTCCGCCTCGGCCAGTCCCGCCGCGCCGAAGCAGCGTGTCGCCACCGACAATCCCATCGCCATGGAAACCCTGATCGCCGTCGGTGAGAAGCCGGCCTGCTCGCTGTGGGCGAGTCCGAAATACGTTCCGCTCCTTGCCAAGTACCTGGACGGGATCATCGACCTGGGACAGCGCGTCGACGGCACGGTCTTCAACATCGACGCGCTGGCCAAGTGTCGACCTGACGTGATCCTCATGGGCGCGGAGGACCCCGACGTCATGACGACGATCGGGAAGGTCGGCAAGGTGGTGGAGTTCGTTCAGCCGAATCCACCGATCAGTGCGGACGGATCGGCGGGATCGACCTGGCGCAACTGGCTGCACGCGGCCGCGAGTCCGGTCGGGGCGACGGAGAAGGCGCACGCCATCACCGCGACCGTCGACCTGCAGGAAGGTGCCCTGAAAGGCCTGCTGCGCGGCAAGTCGCTCGCGGTGGTGGAAACGGAATCGACCAGCGCCTACGAGGTGGTCAACAAGTACCTGCCGTTGGCCTGGACCTACGTCCGGGACCTCGGCATCGAGAACTACCAGGCGACCGCGGCGGACTATGACGCGGGCTGTCTCGACGACAAGAAGCCGAAGCCGTGCTACAGCACGGATCTGAGCATGGAGACGCTGCCGGCGCTTAGCGGCGTCGACGGTGTGCTGGTCCAGTCGGCGGGCATGAGCTCCTCGGATCTGGATGTGTTCAAGGCGAATCCGCTGTTCGCGAACCTCCCCGCCGTCAAGAGCGGGCATGTGTCAGTCGCGAAGTCGTTCACGGACACCGGGCCCATCGGCGTCTCGTTCCTCCTGGACGAGATCGCCGACGCGTTCCACGTCAAGGAGTTCCACGCCGCGCTGGGGAGCGGCGGTCGCGCCCATCTCGCGGTGGATCCGGCGGCGAACAAGCTCTGCTGGTCGGTGTCCCCGACCCCTGGAACCAGCAAGCCGGATGGGACGATCAAGATAGCCGCGGGCGGAACCACCGTGAAGCTCGCGGACAAGGCGACGTTCGCGCCCGCCGAGACCGAGTACCAGACGACTCCGCCCACGGTCTTCAGCACGGGCTGCGCCCCTGTCGCGCCCAAGCTGGCGCAGGCGCTGATGGCCTCGCCCGCCGACGCGAAGCTGACCGCGGTCGGCGGTTCCGGCTCCCTGGTACCGGGTGCGGCGTCCGTGGTCGTGGGATGAACATCGAGGCGCCGGGCGTCGAGGCCGGCTTCTCGGCGCGGATGGGCTCGCCGGATCGCGACGGTTCGCTGGAGCGCGACGGCTGGCTGATCGGCCGGCAGGTGCTCCCGGCGGAGCTGGTCCGGCGGGTCCGCCAGCCGCTGGTGGCCGCGCTGCAGGCGGAAGGCCTGGTCGAGCCGTCGCCGGCGGGGGCCGACCGGGTCCGCTGGACCGGCGGGGTCGAGGACGCCCGGCGCCATCGCAACGGTTCCGGGGTGACCACCTGGTACCGGGACGAGCTGGTGTTCCTGCCCCTGGTCCAGGACGGTCATATCCGGCGGGTGGTCGAGGACCTGTGGGGTCGCCCCAGCCTGCTCTGGGCCAACACCGCGGCGTTCCTGAAGGTCCCGGACGCCAGTTCGCCCGACCGGTCGGAATGGATCGGTCATGCGGACGGCTGGCAGGACGCCGGAATCGGGGGGCCGGGCGATCACTTCGATCTCTGGGTGCCGCTGACGGACATCGGGCCCTGTGAGGGATCACTCGCCTTCCACACCGGTTCACACCGGGAACGCGCGGATCGGTATCCCCGGACCAGTCACGGTGTCGGACCCGTTCAGGTGGCGGACGAGGGCTGGGACGTGGCGGGCTACGCGGTGGGCGACGCCGTCCTGTTCCGACCGGACATTGTTCATTCCTCCGCGGTGAACACCGGTCCGGATCTGCGGATCGCGGTGGTCTTCCGGGGGCAGGCCGCGGACCTCCCGCTGCCGCCGGCAGCGGGAATGTCCTGGGACCGGACGCAGGCGATGAGCACCACCGAGTCGTGCGTTCTGGCCCTGCTGGCGACCAGACCGGACGACGGCTGGACGTATCGGGAACTGATGTTCGCGTTCGCACCGGCCGGAATGGTCGGACGGTATCTTCCGCTGCCGTCCCCCGGGCAGCTGAGCCGGTCCGACGTCCTCAGTCAGGCGGTCGACATCCTGATGGCCCGGGGCGCGATCACCAGGACCGACCGGGCCGCCCGGTACGACGGCGCGGGCCTGCACAGCTACTTCCTCACCGAAGCAGGCCGGCAGGCCGCCGAGGAATGGCTCGCCACCCCGACCCGGCTCGTCGCCGAGCTGATGACGGTCGTCCCGTTGCGCCTCGCCCTCGCGCGTGGCGGCTCGGCCGATCTGGCCGGCATGATCCGATCCCAGCTCGCCTGCCTGGACCATCTCGAGGAGTCCGCGCACCAGCGGCCGCCGGGCGAGGACGGGATTCGGCGGAGCTGGCGGCGAGCGACGGTGCGGGGCTGCCGGGACGTCCTCGCCACCGCGGGCTCCGCCACCATCGATCGATGACGATAGCCGCTGCACAATGACGACAGTCGCTGGACCTCGGTCGACCGGCAGCGGCGTGACGACGACGCACCTCGCTCTACGACGTCGTCTCACGGCGGTCGTAAGCGTCGTGTTGCTCGTGTTCACCGTCGTGGTGAGCCTGCGGGTGGGCGCCGCTCCGGTCGGCTGGGACCAGTTCGTCCACGCCCTCTTTCACTACACGGGCACGCAACAGGACATGATCGTCCGCGACCTCCGTGGGCCGCGGGTACTTGTGGCCATGGAAGTGGGGATCGGCTTCGCGGTCGCCGGCACCCTCGTGCAGGGACTCACCCGCAACCCGCTCGCCGACCCGGGTATCTTCGGCATCAACGCCGGTGCCGCGCTGAGCGTCGTGATCGGTATCAGTGTGTTCGGGGCGGTGCGGCCCGGGGAGTATGTGTGGTTCGCGTTTCCCGGTGCGCTGGCCGCGTCGGTCACGGCGTTCGTGATATCTGTCCTGGCCCGCGGCCGGCCGACTCCGGTCACCCTCACGCTGGCCGGCGTCATCACCGCGATGCTCTGCAGCGCGGTGACGGGCATCATCACGTTCCTGAATCCCGAGGTGGCGGAAGGCTTTCAGTTCTGGGTGATCGGGAACGTCGGTGGCCGCGGTATCAAGGTCGTCGCCGCAACCGCGCCCATGGTCGCGCTGGGGTTGGCCGTCGCCCTGACGCTCGGGCGGTCCCTGAATGCCCTGTCGCTCGGGGAGGATGTCGCGCGAACCCTGGGACAACGGGTCGGCGTGACGAAGGTGGCGGCCATCGTGGCGGTTGTCCTGCTGGCCGGTGCGTCGGTGGCCGCAGCGGGGCCGATCGCCTTCGTGGGCCTTGCGGTGCCGAACGCGCTGCGGACCATCGTCGGCGACGACTATCGATGGCTGCTGCCGCTGTCCGCGCTCACCGGAGCGGCCTTCGTCCTGGGAACCGACGTGATCGGACGGGTCATCGAGCGCCCGACCGAGTTCCAGACCGGACTGGTGATCTCGGCCATCGGCGCCCCCCTGTTTCTCTACCTTGTCAGCCGGCGCAGAATACGGACCCTGTGATGCGGCGGGTCCCGGTCCGCATCACCCGGCCGGAGTTCTCCCGGCAGGTCGGCACCCGTGCGGTGATCCTTTTTCTCGTGGTGCTGGCAGCCACCACGGCGGCAGTCATTCTCACCACCGCGTACGGGGAGTACATGGTGCCGCTGAACCGCACGGTGGAGGCGATTGCCGGCCGCGGCNACTCCATCGACATCCTGGTCATCCGCGACCATCGCCTGCCGCGCGTGCTGATGTGCGTGCTCGTCGGAGCCGCGTTGGCCCTGTCCGGCGCGGTGTTCCAGACCCTGACGCGCAATCCCCTGGCCGCACCCGACATCATCGGCGTCACCCAGGGGTCGGCGGTGGTCGCCGTGTGGATGATCCTGCGCGGGCTTCCGACGGCAATGCTGCCCGTCGGGGCGTTCGCAGGGGCCATGGCTGCGCTGCTCGTCATCGCCGTGCTCGGCGTGCGGCGTGATCTTTCGATGTATCGGCTCATCCTCATCGGCATCGGCCTGAACACGCTCATCGACGCGGTCGTGACTTACCTGATCACGACGGCGAACGCGGTCGAGCGGGACCGGCTCGCCCTGGCCGAGCAGTGGCTCGTTGGAAGCACGAGCGCGACCACCTGGCCCAAAGTCGCCATCGCCGCGGGCACACTCGCCCTACTGACCCCGGCGATCCTCGCCTGCGGCCGCCAGTTGAACACCCTCCAGCTCGGAGAGGACCTCGGTGCCGCGCTCGGTGTCCCGATCCGCCGGCTGCAGCTGACCACTGTCAGCCTCGCCGCGTTACTCGCCGCGGTGGCTGTGTCGGTCACCGGTCCGATCGGTTTCGTGGCCTTCGTGAGCCCGCACATCGCCCGTCGGATAACCGGCACCGCGAGCGTCGCGTCCATCCCGACCGCGATGGGTGTCGGAGGTCTACTGCTCCTGCTCGCCGACTACGCAGCCCAGCGCGTCCTCGAGCCCTCGCAGCTTCCCGTGGGCTACGTGACGATCGTCCTGGGAGCTCCGTACCTGCTGTACCTGCTGGTCAGGGGCGAATCCAGGATGGGATGATGATGAACGAGCACGCACTGGGCGTCGACCATGTGTCGTTGGGGTATGGCCGCTCACCTGTCGTGACGGACCTCCAGACCACGTTTCCCCCGGGACTCATCACCTCGATCGTCGGCGCCAACGGTTGCGGTAAGTCGACGTTGCTCCGCGGACTCGCCAGGCTGCTGATGCCCCTGAGCGGCACCGTTCTCCTCGACGGGAAGTCGATCCACGCGCAGCGCTCCAAAGAGATCGCCAAGCGACTCGGACTGCTCCCGCAGGGCCCGACGGTTCCCGAAGGCCTCACCGTCGAAGAACTCGTCTCGCGAGGCCGGTATCCCCACCAGACGTTCCGTCGGCAATGGAGCGTCACCGACGAGCAGGCGGTCGAGGAGGCGCTGAGACTCACCCGCACCTCCGATCTACGCGACCGACCGGTGGACGAGCTCTCCGGCGGCCAACGCCAACGGGTATGGATCGCACTCGTGCTCGCGCAGGACACCTCGATCCTGCTGCTCGACGAGCCGACCACATTCCTGGACATCGCGCACCAGCTCGAGGTCCTCGGCCTGCTCCGCGAGCTCAACGACCGGCAGAACCGGACGGTCATCCTGGTCCTCCACGACCTGAACCAAGCAGCCCGCTACTCCCATCACCTCATCGCCATGCGAGAAGGCCAGATCGTCGCCGCCGGCCCGCCACAGGAGATCGTGACAGTCGACGTGGTCCAGAAAGTCTTCGGAATCCAGTCGGTGATCATCGACGACCCGGTCACGGGAACCCCCCTGTGTGTCCCGAAACCCAACCCCGGACACACGCCAGTCCCAGCGGCCCGCAAGTAACAGATGCAGAGATCCCAAAAGTCCCGAACCTACTCGATCACATCCGTCCTTATCCCCACCGATCCCGCCAGGGAGGGAGACCGTGGGGATGAAGCGAGGACCACCAGAAGGCCCCCGACCACGGGTCCCCACCGATCTCGCCCGGGGAAGGGGGAGCGCGAGGATGGAGCGAAGCTCCCCCTCGCCCCGCGAGGCGAAGCCGAGCAATGAATAAAGGGTGAGGCCCCGGTCTGCGGATGTATTGCACGATATGCGCGGGCACGTGCACCCTCAGGCGTGCGTGATGTAGCCCCTCGTGAGCCGATGCGTAGAGCGTGCGGTCCCAGTCTGGTCCCAGTCTGGTCCCAGCTCGGCAGGCCGAGAGTCCGTCCTGGGGCCGCCTTCTCCTCCAAAGCCGGACCGTTCGTCCGCCGCCGTCCGTGAACGCCTTGCAAGGTCGGCCCGGTCCGTCCGCCCATGTCCAGCCCCATCCGCCCCGTCGGCCCGGCCTGGACGTGGGCTCCGCTGGCGCCCGCACTTGTCCGCCGGCTTGGCTACCCGCTTGGGCTTCTCCCAACGGCGGCGGACCGGCTCTGGCGCGTGCGGACGGAATGGGTCACGATCGTGCCCATGTCGTTGGTGTCCAAGGCGGGATCGGTCGGGTTCGGGCTGCCGGGGTCGTCCAGTGCGCCTTTCGCTGATCGGGTCCGTACGGCAGTGGGTAGGTATGGACCGCTCGTCTTCGGGCTTGACCCGTCGGGTGATCTGTTGACCGGGTGGAGTCTGCCGGACACTCCGGATGGTCTGGAGCGTTTCGTCGACATCGTCCTCGATGCCTCGGTGGGGGCGGTGGGCGTCGTGAAGCCCCAGGCCGCCTTCTACGAACGGCATGGCTGGCGAGGAATTCGTAGCCTGGCCCGCCTCGTCGAGTCGTGCCGCGGCGCGGGTCTGCTGGTTCTCCTCGACGCGAAACGGGGAGATATCGGTTCGACCAGTCAGGCCTACGCCGAGGCCTACCTTGGACCTGACGCGGGGATTCCGGTGGATGCGATCACCGTCACCCCATATCTCGGTTTCGCGGCGATGCAACCGATCCTGGATCGAGCCGTGGCCAGTGATGCCGGCGTGTTCGTCGTCACCCGGTCATCCAACGCTGAGGGCCGCGCCCTCCAGAGCGCCCGCCACGCGGACACCGTGACGGTCGAACAGCACCTGGTCGCCAACATCGCCGCCGAGAACAACCGCCTCGCGCCTGGCCGCGTCGGCCCGATCGGATCGGTGTTCGGCCCCACGCACGGACCTCCGACGGACTTCGATCTCCGCGCGATGAACGGGTTGTTCCTCGCACCGGGAGTCGGCGCCCAGGGCGCCACACCCGCGACAGTCGCGGCGTGCTTCGCCGATTGTCCCGATCGCGTTCTCGCCTCCGCGTCCCGGTCGCTGCTCGCCGTCGGGCCGGACCCATCGCGTCTGCGACACAGCGCCCAGACCCTCGCGGCGCACCTTCGCGACGCACTCCGCACCTGAAACAGCCACTTTGATCGCAAACCTGTCGTACGCAGGACGACTACAGGAGGGTGCCACGCCTGGCAGGCTGGGGGTCGGGCTGTCGTTTTCGGCGATGTTCAGCGGCCTTGTGTCGCCGTGGGACGGAGCGGCCCCGAGGCTGCCGCACATGCCGGCCCGAGAATCAGCCGAAGCAGAGCGCCCCCCAAAGCCACCGACCATCGTCTGCGGCCGATCCCGCCAGGGGAGGGGGAGCGCGAGGGTGGAGCGAAGCTCCCCCTAGCCCCGCGAGGCGAAGCCGAGCAATGAATAAAGGGTGAGGCCCCGGTCTGCGCTCTCCGCAGACACACCTCACCCCTCACCCGTGTCGGGACGACAGGATTTGAACCTGCGACCCCCAGACCCCCAGTCTGGTGCGCTACCAAGCTGCGCCACGTCCCGTACAACGGCAACATTACCGTATCGGCGACCCGGTGTGGTGACCGGGGGCCGCGTCAGCGTCGACCCGACCCCCGACCCCCGACCCTCGTGTGCGGGCCCCGCGTGGGACCAGGCCGAGGCCGTCACCCACGAGGGTGTCCGTGCGGCTGTCGGCCGCGACAGGGAAGGGTCAGGCCGCGCCCTGGGCGCGCCGCCGAGCCACCCCCGCGCCGATCAGCAGGGCGCCGACGGTGGCACCGGCCAGCGGGAGCAGGGGCGAGGATCCGCGGTCGGCCATGCCGCCGCCACCGGCGGCCACACCGCCCGGGCCGCCGCCGACGCCGCCGACACCCGCGCCGCCGACACCGCCGACACCGCCGACACCCACGCCGGCGACGACGCCGGCGCCGACGCCGACCGGGCAGTCGCGGTTCTTGTCCTTGTCCTTGTCATCCCAGTTGAACCAGTCGCCGTCCCGGCCGTCCTTGCCCTGGTCCCGGCCGTCCTTGTCCTGGTCCCGGCCGTCCTTGCCGTCGTCCAGGCCGTCCCGGTTGCCGTTGTCCCGGTTGCCGTCGAGGTTGTCGGCGCGGCCCAGCCTGTCGCCGTCGAGCCTGTTACCGCCGTCCTTGTTGTCGATGCCGTCCTTGTTGTCGATGCCGTCTTTGTGGTCGCGGCCGTCCTTGCCGTCCTTGCCGCCCTTGTCGCCGAAGATGTCCCAACCGTCGTCCTTCTTGTCGTCGCAACGGTTGTTGTTGTTCCTGTCGTCGACGGCGTGGGCGGCGGCCAGGCCGGGCCCGAAGGTGAGGGCGACGCTCGCTGCACTCGACATCGCGAGAACGGCGGCGCTCCGGCCCATACCCTTCTTCATCTGGTCCCCTCTCTCACTTACGGTGATCAAAATGTCACTGCGAGTGACACCATAGCGACTGCGTGTGGAGATGCGCGTCAAGCGGGCCGGGCGTGGTGCGACCGGTCCGGCCGGCGCGAGAACCGCCTGGCCGGCTGGATTTCACGGTCTGTCCCGCCCTCGACCGGGATGGCGGGCGCTGCCGGCGGCCGGCCTCCGGGTTGTCGATGCAGGATCACCGATTGTGGTCGGCTTGCTCGCTACAGTAACGGTCAGTGAAGGGGTTGTGGCCGGGGTGCAGGCGGAACCGGCGGCGCGAGCGGTAGACGGCCAGCGGCGCGCGGACCGGGCGGGAGGGACTGTGGAAGGCGAGACCAACGACGGCCACCGGAAGCCTGCCATCGGACCGGTCCCCGTCGCCGCCGCCGCGCGGCGTCCCCTGCTGTGGCGCGGGCTGCTCCTCGTGGGCCTGGTGCTCATTGTCGGCAGCGGATTCCGCCTGGCGGAACCGGCACTCGACGCCGTCCGCGGCGGTTCCGGGACGGATGTGGTGGCCGACCTGCCAGACGTCCCGCCGCCGCCCCCACCGGCTCCCGCGGGCCCCACGACGGGCCTGCCGCCCGTGCTGGTCGAGCAGCCGGTGATTGTCATCAACGATCCCGCCCGGCTGCGTATCCGGCGGATCGGGATCGACGCGCCGATCACCCATCTCGGTCTGAGCCCGGACGGCTCGATCGCGGTGCCGAAGGCGTGGGGCGACGTCGGCTGGTTCGACCGCGGTCCCGCGCCGGGTGGCATCGGGCCGGCTGTCCTCGTCGGCCACTACGACTCCACCACGGGGCCGGCGGTCTTCTACCGCCTGCCCCAGCTCGTCCCCGGCGACCGAATCGAGGTCGCCGGGCGGACCGGAGCCGCCCAGGCGTTCATCGTCGACCGCAAGGAGGACGTGTCGAAAGCGGCGTTCCCGAGCCAGCGGGTCTACGGGCCGGTAACCCGTCCGGAGCTGCGCCTGATCACCTGCGGCGGCGCCTTCGACCACAAGACCAAGCACTACCTCAACAACGTCGTGGTCTACGCGCACGCGGACACCTTCGCCGGTCCCGCTCCCGGTGCGCCCGCCGTCCCGCCTGCTCAGGCTGCCGTTCCACCCGCCCGCGCCGCCGCGGTTCCCCCTTCGACCGTTCCCCCGTCGACGGTGCGCGCTGGCACGTTGGTGCCGCCGGGCGCGAGTTCGGGTGCCGCCCCGCCGGCGGCGGGGGTACCCGTCCCGACGGGTACCCGCGGTGCGGTCCCGGCGGCGCCGGCCGTCCCCGCGGCGGGTGTGGGCGTGGGTCAGGGAATTCCCTGATCCGGCGGCGCCGGCCGTCCCCGTGGTGGCTGTGCGGGTAGGTCAGGGAATTCCCCCGGGTCGATCCGGCGGCTGACCGTTCCGCTTTTCACCGCGCGCCGCGCGGCGCGCGGCGACGTCCGTCCTTCGTTGTGCGCACGGCGTCCGGCAAGGGGGTGGCGTGCCGCCCGTCCGGTCCCGGAACGACGCCTTTCCCGCGGTTCGCGGAACCGGTGGGGACCCCGATTCCGGCTGCCCCGGGGTGGCTCGCTGGATCACCTGCGCAGCGTCACTCGAGGCGCGGAACGGTAGGCGGAGGGTTGTGTGTGGCGAGCCGACTGTCACGAAGGCGCGGGTCGAGGGGTGCCGCCACCCGGTCGTCGTCACGAGAAGTGAGCGTGGGGGCACGACTTGCTGAGGGGCGGGCGCTTTCCGATGGCGTGTCCGAGCGTTGGGTTCAGGGTGGTTGCCGACCCTGCTGGTATGTCCATTATGGTCATCGACAGCACTTCTGTTCCGGCCGTTCATCGATGCCTGGAATAGGCGGTGCTGGTTACGTGCCATGCGAACAGCGATACCCGTCGGACCGATGCGCCTAGTCCTGCCCCCGGTTCGGCGACCCCTCCGAGTATGTCGGGGCAGGCGCGGGGGACCCATGGTCCTGGAGGCGGTTGCCGCAGGCGGCGCCGCTCCCAGGGGTGGAGCCGATAGGTCCGCGCGGCCGGCACCGGGCTCCCCGGCCCGAATCCCGGCAGCTCACCTCGTAGGCGCACGGGAAGGACACGCCTTGCCCCGTCGTGGTATGGCCTGGCTGCCGGAGGACTGGGAACAGTTCGTCCGCAGCCGCCAGCGGCCGCCGGCGCCCCATACCTCCTCAGGCTCCGGCGCGGTCCGCCGCCGTACCACCCCCCCGCCCCGGCGGGCCGCCACCATCGCCGCGTTCACGACCGGGACGCTCGCCGCGTCGACGGCCGCCTTCGCCGCGACCGTGCCCGGCGGGACCGACGGTGCGGCCTCCCTGGACGCGGGCGCGACGCCGATCCACGAGGCCGCGATGGTCGGCGGGCACGGGGCCGTCGGCGACCTGACCAGGGCGCGCACCCTCGCGCCGCTGGCCACCGCGATCGCCGACCACGACCCGGTCTTCACCAACGTCTCCATCACCGCGGACAAGTCGGCCGTCGCGCCGAACACCCCCGTCGTGCTGACGGTGCGCGCCACCGAGGCCGACAGCGGCGCCCCCCTGTCGGGTCAGGACGTTCGCATCGTGGTCGTGAACGGGCCGCAGTGGCAGACTTCGACGCGCCTGCACACCGACGCCAACGGGACCGCCCAGATCACCGCCCGGCTGCTGTCCACCACGACCATCACCGCCGTCTTCGACGGATCGAACGCGCTGCGGCCCTCTCTCGCCGGCGCCGCCACCGTGACGATCACCAGCCCGTTGCGCGGCGCGGCCGGCCTCGGTGGATCCGGCTCCGGGTCGGTCATCGACCAGGCCATCCCCACGGTCATCCCGGGCAGCTCGATCGGCGAGAAGGCCGTCTACCTGGCCTCGCTGAACAAGGGCAAGCCGTACGTGTGGGGCGCCGAGGGGCCCTACTCCTTCGACTGCTCGGGCCTGGTCCAGTACGTGTTCAAGCAGCTCGGCCGGTCCCTGCCGCGCACCGCGCAGGGGCAGTACAACGTCTCGACCAAGGTGCCGCAGTCCGGCAAGCAGCCCGGCGATCTGATCTTCTACGGCACCCCGGGCAACATCTACCATGTCGGCATCTACGCCGGGAACGGCTACATGTGGGCCGCGCCGCAGACCGGCGGCGTCGTCTCGCTGCGTCCCATCTACAGCTCCACCTACAAGGTCGGCCGCATCCACTGACGGCGCCGGGCGGCGCCGCCGGGTCCGACGGTCCGGTGGCGACGGCCATCCGCTAGCGTCAGCCCTGTCCGGACTGCCGATCGGGCGCCCGCGCGCGACCGGGCGGCCCCGGGCGGCGCCGTGCCCGCGGCGGGACCCGCGGGCGCACCGGGCGCGGTGGGCGGCCGCTCACCGCACCTCGCGGCACCTGCCGCCGAGCCGGTCGAAGCGCCGGTGGAGGAGGGACGTCGCATGACCGCGCCCACCCCGCAGCCCACGGCGTCCGAGCCGGCGCCGCCGGACCGGGTGTGGACGATCCCCAACGCGCTGTCGGCGCTGCGGCTGCTCGGAGTGCCGGTGTTTCTCTGGCTGGTGCTCGGGCCGGAGGCGGACGGCGCGGCGCTGGGGATCCTCGCGTTCGCCGGGGTCAGCGACTACCTCGACGGCAAGCTCGCCCGCGCGCTCAACCAGACCAGCCGCCTCGGGGTGCTGCTCGACCCGCTCGCCGACCGCCTCTACATCCTCTCCACGATCATCGCGCTGACCGTGCGCGACATCGTGCCGATCTGGCTCGCCGTCCTGCTGCTGGCCCGGGACGTGGCGCTGCTCGCCCTGCCACCGCTGCTGCGCCGCATCGGCGTGGGTGTCGCCCTGCCCGTGCACTACCTCGGTAAGGCGGCGACGTTCAACCTGCTCTACGCCTTCCCGTTGTTGCTGCTCTCCGCCGGGGACTCGTGGCTGGCGACCGCGGCCCGCCCGCTCGGCTGGGCGTTCGCGATCTGGGGTACTGCCCTGTACTGGTGGTCCGGCCTGCTCTACTTCGTGCAGGCCGGCCAGCTCGCCCGGCGCTACCGGGCCCACACCCGGACCGGCGGCCAGCCCCCGACCGGCGCCCACGACCCGACCGGCGCCCACCCCGGGGCCGGCGAGAGCGGGAGGTAAGCGGTGAGAGCCGTCGTCATGGCGGGTGGCGAGGGCACCCGGCTGCGTCCCCTGACCGCCAACCTGCCCAAGCCGCTGCTGCCCGTCGTCAACCGGCCGATCATGGAGCATGTGCTGCGGCTGCTCAAGCGGCACGGCTTCGATGAGACGGTCGTGACGGTCCAGTTCCTGGCCTCGATGATCCGCACCTACTTCGGCGCCGGCGACGAGCTCGGCATGCACCTGTCGTACGCGACGGAGACGACCCCGCTGGGCACCGCCGGCAGCGTGAAGAACGCCGAGGACGCCCTGCGTGACGAGGCGTTCCTCGTCATCAGCGGGGACGCGCTGACCGACATCGACCTCACCGACCTCGTCGCCTTCCACCGTCGCCAGGGCGCCCTGGTCACCGTGGCGCTCAAGTCGGTGCCCGACCCGCTGGAGTTCGGCATCGTCATCACCGGCGAGGACGGGCGCATCCAGCGTTTCCTGGAGAAGCCGACCTGGGGGCAGGTCTTCTCCGACACGGTCAACACCGGGATCTACGTGATGGAACCCGAGGTCCTCGCGCACGTGCCGCCCGGCGAGGCGGTCGACTGGTCCGGCGACGTCTTCCCCCGCCTCGTCGAGGCCGGCGCGCCGGTGTTCGGCTACGTCGCGGCCGGCTACTGGGAGGACGTCGGCACCATCGCGAGCTTTCTGCGCGCCCAGGCCGACGTGCTCAACCGGCAGGTCGACGTGGAGATCGACGGGTTCGAGGTCTCGCCCGGCGTGTGGGTCGGCGAGGACGCCGAGGTCCATCCCGACGCCATCCTCAAGGGCCCGCTCGTCGTCGGCGACTACAGCAAGGTGGAGGCCGGCGCCGAGCTGCGGGAGTTCACCGTGCTCGGCAGCAACGTCCTGGTCAAGAGCGGTGCCTTCCTGCACCGGGCGATCGTCCAGGACAACGCGCTGATCGGCCCGCAGACCAACCTGCGCGGCTGCGTCATCGGCAAGAGCACCGACGTGCTGCGGGCGGCCCGGATCGAGGAGGGCGCCGTCATCGGCGACGAGTGCGTCGTGCGGGAGGAGGCGTTCGTCTCCCACGACGTGAAGATCTACCCGTTCAAGACGATCGAGGCCGGCGCGGTCGTCAACACCTCGGTCATCTGGGAGTCCCGCGGCCAGCGCTCCCTGTTCGGCCCGCGCGGCGTGTCCGGGCTGATCAACGCCGAGATCACCCCCGAGCTCGTCGTCCGCATCGCCGGCGCCTACGCCACCACCCTGAAGAAGGGTGCCACCGTCACCACGGCGCGCGACGGTTCCCGGGCCGCCCGCGCCCTCAAGCGGGCCGTCATCAGCGCGCTGACCGCCGGGGCCATCAACATCCGCGACCTCGAGGTGTCGCCGATGCCGGTCACCCGGTTCGACGTCCGTTCCTCCAACGCGGCCGGCGGGATCATGGTGCGCACCGCCCCCGGCGACCCGGAACGCATCGACATCCTCTTCCTCGACGCCGACGGCGACGACCTGTCCCCGGCCGCCCAGCGCAAGCTCGACCGGGTCTTCTCCCGGCAGGACTTCCGCCGCGCCTTCCCCGGCGAGATCGGCGACCTGCGCTTCCCCGCCCGCACCCTGGACCTCTACATCCAGGACCTGCTCGACCGGGTCGACACCGCCGGCCTCGCCGAGGCGGACCTGAAGATCGTCGTTGATCCCTCCGGCGGCTCCGCCTCGCTCGTGCTGCCCACCCTGCTCGGCCGGCTCGGCGTCGACGTGCTGACCGTCAACGGGCGGGTCGACGAGATCATCCCGGCCCACAGCGCCGCCGACGACCTGCGGGCGACCGACCGGCTCGGCGCCCTGGTCGCCAGCTCCGGCGCGGCCTTCGGGGTGCGCTTCGACCACGTCGGCGAGCGCATCGCCATCGTCGACGAGCGCGGCGACCTCATCGACGACGACCGGGCGCTGCTGGTCTTCCTCGACCTCGTGGCCGCCGAGAACCGGGGCGCCGAGGTCGCCCTGCCGGTCACCACCACCCGGGTGGCCGACCAGGTGACCCACTTCCACGGGCTGACCGTGCGCCGGACCTCCCTGTCGGCGGCGGCGCTGACCCGCGTCGCCCGCGAGGAGGGCGTCGTCTTTGCCGCCGACGGCCGGGGCGGCTTCGTCGTCGGCGAGTTCGCCCCCGCCATTGACGGGCTCGCGGCGTTCGTGAAGCTGCTGACCCTCGTCGCGCGGACCCGGCTGACGCTGTCCGCCATCGACGCCCGGATCCCGTCCATCGCCATCCTGCGCCGCTCCGTGCCCACCCCGTGGGCGGCGAAGGGCACGGTCATGCGCCGCATCGTGGAGTCCGTCGATCCGGACGCCGACCAGACCCTCGACACCACCGACGGGGTGCGCATCGTCTCCCCCGACGGCTCCTGGGTGCTGGTGCTGCCCGATCCCAGCGAGGCCGTCACGCACCTGTGGGCCGAGGGGGCCGACCTGAACGAGGCCCACCAGCTCCTGCGCCACTGGGCCGAAGTGGTCGAGGCACCGTAGAACCGCCCCGCGGCTCCACACCGGCCGCCTCCCGCGGCTCCCACACCGGCCGCCTCCCGCGGGTCGTCCCGTGCCCGCCATCCCCGCGACTCCCACGCGGCCGCCTCCCGCGGCCGTCCCACGCGGGCCGTCCGCGTCTGCGTGCCGGCGGCGCCTCATCCCACCCGTCCGCCATGCACGGTGCGCTGCTGTACCCTTGCCCAGGGTAATTCGACGCAATGGTGCCGAGGGCTGTGCGCGGTTTTCGGCTGGAAAATCGTACACAGCCCTCGGCACGTCTGCGTAATCGATCCGTTACTGGAGGCTGACTCGGCGAGTCGACGGGTTTCTCGGCCGGCCACGGCGCGCGCGGTGGCACCGCGGTCGGCGGCGGTGAGCTCCCGGTCGGTCAGAATGCCGAATGTGCGGGATCGGACCGGATGGCCATGGCGAGGGGCGAATTGCCCCGCCGGCCGACCCGGGACGTCCGCAGCCCGAGGCCTGCCCGGAGCACTGGAGCCCCTGCCCGCCGAGCTCGCCGCACTCCTCGATCGCCCACTCCCGCGATCCACCGACGTGCCGGCTCGCGACGTGCCGGCTCGCGACGTGTCGGCTCGCGTGCGCCGGGTGGCGGGGTGCTGGGGGTGGCGGCGAGCCCTGGCCCTGGCCCTGGTGTTGGCCGTGCTCGGTGGTGTGATCGCGCTCGGGGCGCGGCGTGCCGCAGTGACCGCCGACGCCCGAGACCGGCTCGCGGTGATCCTGCGCGCGCAGGTCGGCGAGCGCTCCACGGCCCTGACGGGCACCGAGGACCGGGTCGGGCGGCTGCGGTCGCAGCTCGCGGTGACCCGCGAACAGCGCCGCCGCGCCCAGCGCGACCAGGCTCGCGCCGTCGCGGACGTCGCGGCGCTCGGTCCCATGACGGGTTCGGCCGCGGTGACGGGCCCCGGCGTGCGGATCATCGTCAACGACCGGCTGGCCGGCGGCTCCGGCGCCGCGGATCCCCGGGTGTCGGCGTCCGGTACCCCCCGCCCGCACCAGACCGGGCCGACGGCCGCCTCGGGCGCACCCGCCCCGGGGCGCATCCAGGATCACGACCTCGCCGACCTGGTGAACGTGCTGTGGATCTCCGGGGCCGAGGCGATCGCGATCAACGGGGTGCGGCTGACGGCGCTCAGTGCGATCCGGGCGGCGGGGGACATCGTGCTGATCAATTTCGTTCCCGTGCTTGCGCCGTACTCGGTCGAGGCTGTCGGTGATCCGCTTCGGCTGGTGCGGCGGGTGGAACAGTCGGCGGTGGTCGACCGGCTGCGCCACCGTCCCGGTTCCCCCGTGACCTCACTGACGGCGTCCATCGCCGCGTCCCTGACCCTGCCCGCGGCGCCGTCACCGGTGCTGCGTCATGCCCGACGGAGCGGATCATGATTCCCCTGCTGGCCCTCGTGCTGGGTGTGGTGGCCGGACTGCTGCTGGGACCGAGCGCTCCGGACTGGTTGGACCCCTACCTGCCGGTCGCGGTCGTGGCGGCGGTCGACGCTGCCCTCGGCGCCGCGCGGTCGCTCGTCGAGCGGACGTTCGACGACCGTGAGTTCATCGTCTCGTTCGCCTCCAACGTGGTGATCGCCGTCCTGCTCGTGCTGCTCGGCGACCTGATCGGCCTCGGCGGTGCGCTGTCGACGGCGGTCGTCGTCGTGCTGGGCATCCGGATCTTCACGACCGCGACGGTCCTGCGCCGCGCGCTGATCAGGCTCTGACGATGACGGCGAGCGCGGCGCGGCCCTCCCGGCCCGAGCCCGCCGGCGAATCCCCGGCCGAGCCGGTTGCCGGCGCTGGCACGGACCCGGCGCCGTCGACGGCTGGCGAGCCGGACGTCCCACAACCCGCCGTCCCGGAGCCCCTCGTCCCCCCGGAGCCCGCCGTCCCGGAGCCCGCCGTCCCGGAGGCCGCCGTAGCGGAGCCCGCTGTTCCGGAGCCCGCTCATCCGCAATCCGCTGAGGACGGGGGGGATGGCGTCCAGCAGGTCGAGGGTGACGGGGAGCCAGCCGTCGGCGGTGCGGTCGCCCGAGCCGCGCAGGCCGTTGCGGGTGAGCCAGGCACCGGCGACGTGGCCGGGGCGACGACTCCCGCGCAGCCCGGGGCGGGATCGGGGCCGCCGAGGATGCGGCTGAGCCGGGCGGTGACCCTCGTCCTGCTGGCCGCGCTCGGATTCGGCGGGGTCGTCGCGGCGCGTTCGGCGGACCCGTCGTTCTCCCTGGCCACGGCCCGCCCGGACGAGCTCGCTGCCAGCCTCGGCGCGATCGGTGCCGAGAACCGGGCGCTCGCGTCGCAGGAGGGGCGCCTGCGCCGAGAGGCGGCCGGGACAGCCGGGGCGGGATCGCCGGGGGCGTCGCCGGCACCGGGCGGGGCGTCGGGGCCGGCCGGCGGGCGGGGCGCCGAGTCGGGCGGCGGGGCGGACGCCGAGCGCGCCCGGGCCGACGAGCTGGCGATCCTCGCCGGGACGGTGCCGGTCGACGGGCCCGGGCTGGAGCTGACCATCCGGGACCCGCACCGGGCGGTCGACGCCTCGGTGCTCGTCGACGCGCTGCAGGAACTGCGCGACGCGGGCGCGGAGGCCATCGAGATCGCCGGCGTGCGGGCGGTCGTGTCGACCTACGTCGCCGACGAGCCGGGGCACGGGCTGATCGTGGACGGGAGGTCGGTCGCTGCGCCCTACGTCCTTCGGGTGGTCGGTGATGCCCACACCCTCGACCAGGCGCTGCGGATCCCGGGTGGGGTGCTCGATACGGTAGCGGCGCGGGACGGGGCGCAGGCCAGCGTCCGGACCCTCGGGCATCTCGAGATCCGTGCGCTGCGACCCGCTCCCAGCCCCCGCTACGCTCGCCCGGCCGGATAGCTCCGCCGCCGCGCGGGTTGCCTGGCGACGGGGTTGGAACGACGGCTCCCGCCGGCGCTGGTCGGAGCGATGCGGATCAAGGGGAGGCGATCTCCGGTGTACCCGGACGACCTGAAGTACACCCGTGAGCACGAGTGGATCCGGCTCACCGGGAGCACGGCCCGGGTGGGCATCACGTCCTACGCGCAGGAGGCGCTGGGCGACATCGTGTTCGTGACGCTGCCCGAGGTCGGCACCACCACCGCGGCGGGGGAGCCCTTCGGCGAGGTCGAGTCGACCAAGAGCGTCTCGGAGATCTACGCCCCGGCCGCCGGTGAGATCACCGCCTGTAATGAGGCGTTGGTGAGCGCACCCGAGCTGATCAACTCTGATCCGTACGGGGATGGCTGGCTGGTCGAGTTCACGTTCACGGACACGGACTCCATCGAGGGCCTACTGGACGCCGGCGAGTACGCAGAGCACGTGAAGGAGTACTGACGGTACTGGCTGTGTCCCGATGGCGGGCGGTGGGTGACGCCACGCCGAACAACACGGGTCGCACCCTTTTCACGAGCGTGCCCCCGATGCACTAGCCTCGGGGTGCACCGGGGCACGGTCGTGGACGGCCCAGCCGTCGGCATGTGATCATCCCGGTGGTGGGGGTGGGCTGAGGACGTCTGGCTACCACCATCGCAAGTGCTGGTAGAGACGTTCCCGCCGCCTGTCCGGCGGCGGCCGAGGCGGCTGGCGAACCTCGCTCGCGCGGGGTCCCGGCAGGAAGCGGACGCGACTGTGTTCTGCACGAGGTGCGGACAGCAGAACCCGTCCGACGCGCTGTATTGCGCGCGGTGCGGGTCCCCTCTGGTACGTCCGGGTGAGCCCGTGGCGCCGGAGCGGCCCGCCGAACAGACATCGACGTTGAATCTGGCCGCCGCGCTCTCCGGAATCGAGGGCGATCACGTCGACGAGTCGACGGAGCGCGACGCCGTCGCCGCCGTCGACGCGCTGCCGCCGGGTTCGGCGCTGCTGGTCGTCAAGCGCGGGCCGAACGCCGGCAGCCGGTTCCTGCTGGACGCCGACATGACCACCGTCGGGCGCCATCCCGAAAGCGACATCTTCCTCGACGACGTCACCGTCTCGCGCCGGCACGCGGAGTTCCACCGCTCGCCTTACACCAAGGGCTTCTCGGTGCGTGACGTCGGCAGCCTCAACGGCACGTACCTCAACCGGGAGCGCATCGACTCCGCCGAGCTGACCAGCGGCGACGAGGTGCAGATCGGGAAGTTCCGACTGGTGTTCCTGACCGGGGCGAGCTACGGGGGGTCAGCGGCGCGGTGAGCGGGAGGGACCCACGGTGAGCGGCTTCGCTGCGGCGTCGCCGGCCCCGCGCCCGAACGGGCCCGGTCGGGACCGGGCCGGTTCGGGCGCGAAGGTGCTCAACATCGGCCAGGTCCTGGAGCGGCTGCGGGCCGACTTCGCCGACATCACGCTGTCGAAGATCCGCTATCTGGAGGCGGAGGGACTCGTCGAGCCGGCTCGCACGAGCGCGAACTACCGCAAGTACTCGGCCGACGACGTGGCCCGGCTCCGTTACGTCCTGCACGCGCAGCGGGAGCGGTTCCTCCCGCTTCGCGTGATCAAGGAGGAGCTGGCCTCCCTCGACCGCGAGGAGACGCCGGTACACCGACCCGGTCCCCGCGCGGTGCCCCCGCATCCGGCTCCTACCGGCCTGGACGCCATCCTGGGGGTGGAAAGGGTCAGGATGTCCCGCCGGGAGCTCCTGGCGGCCGTGGGGCTCGACGAGGAGGAACTGGCGGACCTGGAGCGGCACGGCCTGGTCGCCCCGATCGCGGGCGGCGGGTACTACGACTCCGACGCCCTGCTCGTCGCGCGCACGGTCGCGCTGCTCGCCGGGCACGGCGTCCAGGCCAGGCATCTGCGGGCCGCCCGAACGGTCGCCGATCGTGAGGCTGGTCTCATCGAGGCCGCCACCGCCCCGTTGCGGGGCCAGCGCGGCTCGGACAACGCCGGGCGGCAGGCGGAGACCGCCGATGAGCTGGCGGCCTTGCTGGTCCGGCTGCATGCGGCCCTGCTGCGGTCCCGGCTGGCGGCCGGTCGGTCGAGCTGACCGGGTGGTCGAGGCCGAGGCGGAAGTGCCCTGCCGGGCAGCGGAACCGGTGGGCGCGCTGACGCCGGGCGGATGCGGGGATACTGTCTCCCCTGTGGGGTTTTCTGGCTCCGGTCACAACATCCCGCCCTGCCCCACCTGCGCGAGGAGGTAGATCGGTGCATCGGCTGGACATCGTCGGCGTGCGAGTCGAGCTTCCGTCGAAGCAGCCGATCGTCCTGCTCAAGGAGGTGGGCGGTGAGCGGTATCTGCCCATCTGGATCGGCGCCGTCGAGGCGACCGCGATCGCCTTCGCCCAGGAGGGCATCACGACGGCTCGACCCATGACCCATGACCTGATGCGGGACGTGCTGCGGGCGCTGCAGACGGACCTGACCCGGGTGACGATCACGGACCTGCAGGACGGCGTCTTCTTCGCCACCCTCGTGTTCGGCAACGGGGTGGAGGTCTCCGCCCGTCCGTCCGATGCGATCGCACTGGCGATGCGGATGGGGGCGCCGGTCTACGGCGTCGAGGCCGTCCTGGCGGAGGCCGGGATCACGGTCCCCGAGGAGCAGGAGCAGGAACAGGAGAGCGAGCTGGAGAAGTTCCGGGAGTTCCTGGACACGATCTCTCCCGAGGACTTCAACACTCCCGGCTCCTGAGCCTGCCTCCGCCCCGCGGCGACCAGCCGTCGCGGGGCGGCGTCGGCGCGCGACCGGTCGTCCTCGGCGGTGCCCGCTCGGCCGCACGCCCTTTACCTGCTCTTTCGGCGAGTTCACGGCGGCCCGCGTGGCCCGAACCGGGTGCCCCGTCGTGGGGATGGGGGCGCGCGCCGCACCCCGTTCGCGGGCCCATCGCACCCCGTTCGCGGGCCCACACGCCCAGGAGCGGGTGTGGTCCGGCCCGGCCCGGCCGGCGGGCCCCTTTCCCTGGCCTGGCGGGCTTCGGCGGCTCTCTTCTCAGGGCGGACGGGCCCGCCGTGGGACGAGTCCCGCCATGACCGCTCCGATGCGATTCCTTTTTGTCCGATCTGGCCGGCCATGTCCGCTGGACTACAGACACGCCGGCTTAGATCATTGAAGGAACCGCGCGTCACTCCTACGGTCGGAGGAACCCGATCCCGGAGCTCGTGGCCGCCCGTGCCCGTGGCGGACGCGTCAGCGGACGAACGTGCTCCGGCTCTGACCCTTGCCGGGGAGGTGGTGGCGGCGGGCCGTGCCCGGACCTGTGGACCCGCGTCGCGGGTGGTCAGGGCGCGTAGGCTGCGCGCGTCTCGTGCCGGTCGGACAGCACCGACCGGTGGACCTGCCGGTGTCGGCGTGACCCTGCCGGCCGGCAGCCACGGGCCGGCGGTCGCGGGCCGGCGGTGTGCGGGCGAAGGCCGGTGGCGTCCGGTGGCGTCCGGTCGGGACGATCCGGACGTGGCCGTGGAAGTGACTCGACCGGGCTGGGTGTCCGGGATGGCGGGACCGGGTGACCGGCCGCCGGGACCGACCCGGATCGATCCGGAGGATGGGGCTGGCATGGCGGCGAAGTGCGTACGACGATGATCGAACAGGGCCAGCTCTTTCCGGACGAGATCCCCGAAGCTCCTGGGGACGACGTCGGATACCGCGGGCCGACAGCATGTGCCGCGGCGGGCATCACCTACCGCCAGCTCGATTACTGGGCGCGGACCGGCCTGGTCGTCCCCAGCGTCCGCGGCGCGTCCGGTTCGGGCAGCCAGCGGCTGTACTCCTTCCGGGACGTCCTCGTCCTACGGGTCGTCCGCAAGCTGCTGGAAGCGGGCGTCTCGCTGCAGAACATCCGGGTCGCCGTGGAGCACCTGCGCACTCGGGGAGTGGACGACCTGGCCCAGCTCACCCTGATCAGCGACGGCTCGACCGTCTATGAGTGCACCTCGGACGACCAGGTGATCGATCTGGTCCGCGGCGGCCAGGGGGTGTTCGCGATCGCGGTCGGCCGGGCCCTGCGCGACATGCGCGGCCAGCTCGCCGAGCTGCCCTGCGAGCGCCCCGGCCAGCCGCCCGCCACCCACCCGGGCGACGAGCTCGCCAGCCGCCGCACCCGGCGCAGCAGCGCCTGAGCCGCGCAGGTCTGCCTGAGCCGCGCAGGTCTGCCTGAGCCGCGCAGGTCTGCCTGAGCCGCGCAGGTCTGCCTGAGCCGCGCAGGTCTGCCTGAGCCGCGCAGGTCCGCAGAGCGCCCCGGAACGCCGCGACTCGGTTCTCCGCAGGATTCCGGGCCCGGATCACTGCCCGAATTCGTGTTTTCCTGGATGAATGGCTTCCGGGATTTCCGGGCCGCCGATTCTGTCGGTATTTCGGCGGGTTCTTAGCGGATTGCCATCGAGGGCCGGCCGGGGCGCCGCTTCTTGGCCGGAGTCTGGCAGGGGCCGAGCCCGGGTGCTCAGGGTCGACGTCGGGCGCGAGCCCGCGGCCTGAGGTTCAGGCGCGAGGTTCAGGTGCGACCCTCGGACTCCTGGGCGTTGCCCAGGGTGGCCTCGTAGGCGAGCCACTCGGCCCGCAGCACCGGCCAGCCGTCGGCGCGCAGCAGGTCCACCACGGCGGGGTCGTCGTCGACCACGACGGCGACCTGCCGTCGCGCGCCGAGCTGGCGCAGCTCGGCGCGCTTGAACACCCGGGCCGGGCGGCGGTCGTCGTCGGGGCGCATCCGCAGCTCCCCCAGGGGCAGGCCCTGCTCGCCCAACCAGCGCCAGGTCGCCGCCCGCGACCGTTCGGGCCGGCCGGTCAGCCACACCACCTCGTGGTCGCGGGCGAGCCGGTGGACCAGCTCCACCCCCTCGGCCAACGGCGGGTCCGCCGGCGCTGCGGCGAAGAACGCCTCCCAGTCGCCCGGTCTGGCCCGCAGGAACCGCAGCCGGTGACGGACGTCGGCCACCACCCCGTCCACGTCGATGACAGCGAGCGGCCGCTGTTCCGGCACCATCGGCCCCCCCCGACCCCCGGCGCTCATCGCGGCGGGATCGGCCGGGCTGCCGGGCGGCGAGCCGCCCACCGTGCCGCCGGTCCGGTCGGCCGTGCCGGCGATACCCGCCGCTTCAGCCGCGTCCGTCACCTGGATCCCCTTCCCGCGTGGCCATCGACGCTGCGCGCCCCCACCGGCCGGCTCATCGACGACGCGCCGGGAACGCTGCCCTCGCCCGGCCATTGAACACGCGCTCGGTGCCGCATATCGGTCCCGGTCGTGCACTGCCTGCCGGATCGCCTCGAACATCGCACCTTTCACCCCGTCGTGGGCGTCATCCTGTCGTGGGCGCCATCCCCTCATGGGCCCCACTCGTCATGGGCCCCGGCGGCCCTGTCATGGTCATGGATCGCCGAAACCGGTTCGACGCCTCGACGCGGTGTCGGGTGGCCCACATGCCGCGGCGCGTGGACCGCCGGCCGGCCGGATCCGCGCAGGCTGTCGGGGGTGGTCCCGGCGTCGTCCGTGCGGTGGCGGCGGGTGTGATCCGGGTCCGAACGGCCACGTCGGCGCCGGGCCGTCGTTAGCGTGGCCAAGGTCAGCATCCGATGTCACTCGGTGACGGCGTCGCCCGTGCGGCCCTCCGGTGGGTACACCGGTTCGGTCGGTCGGCGGGTTCTGGGATGTTTGCTCCCTCGGACGTGTCATGGTCGTCGGGGGAATTTCGTCGCCGGGTGCCCGACGCGGCGGCGGTCGCCCGGTGCGGTGCCGAGGTGCCGGTGTGGTGCCGAGGTGCCGGTGTGGTGCCGAGGTCTTCGGTGTGGTGCCGAGGTCCCGGTGTGGTGCGGAGATGGTGTGGGGAGGTCGACGATGTCGGGTACCCGGCGGGCGCGCACGCTCGTGGCCGGTATTCAGTCCTCGCTGGGAGCGGCGCTGGCCCTCGCCGACCGGCTGGAGGAGCAGGCGGCCGAGCTCGAACGTGGCGGAGCGTCGACCGCGTCCACGGCGGCGCCGAGCGCCCCGGGCCGGCCGGGCGCGGCGCCCGGGTCGCACGGCGTCGACGCCGAGCTGGCGCAGGCCCGGATGATCGCTCGTAGCGGGGCCCGTGGCTTCGCTGGTGCCTCCTGGGCCGCCCCCGACTGGCGGCACGGCCCGTTCGGTGCCGTCCCCGCCGCGGGGGGTGGCGTGCGCAGCCGCTTCCGCCCGGGCCTGTGGCAGGTCGGGCAGGTCGTCATCCCGCCGGATGAGCCAGGCACGCCGCACAGCACGGTGCCGCTGGCGGTGCCGCTGCTCGATGGCCGCAACCTGCGGATCGAGACCACCCCGGCGCGGCGTGCCGCCGCGGTCGATCTCGTCCGCGGGCTGCTCACCCGGATCCTGGCCGCGGTGCCCGCCGGCCGGGTCCACCTCGTCGTCTACGACCCGCACGAGCTCGGCGCCGGCCTCGCGGGCTTCGCGCCGCTGCGGGCCGCCGGCGTCGCGTCGGCCACCATCACCACCCGGGCCCGGCTGGAGGAGCGCCTCGCCGAGCTGTCCGCGGAGGTGGGCCGGATCACCGTCGAGCGGCTCGCCGGCCGGTTCGACTCGCTACGGGAACGCGAGGACGCCGGCCACGGCCGGCCGGAACCGTGGCTGCTGCTGGTGCTGCTCGGCGATCCGCGCCTGTACGAGGAGGGTGCCCGGTCGCTGGCGGCCGTCGCCGCGCAGGGGCCCGCCTGCGGCGTCCATGTCCTCTCCATCGTCCAGCTCGTCCCGCAGCCCCACCAGGGCGGCCTGGACGGGGGAGACGAGCTCGACGACGTGACCCCGCCCGACCCCGACTCCGACGATCTCCGTCTGGACGAGGCGGCCGACTCGGTCGCCGAGGCGCTGCCGAACTCGGTGGTGTTCACCGCCGTCGAGCTGCTCGCCGATCGCCCGGACTGGCGCGGCGCGCAGCCCGGCCTTTGGCGCACCTCGCTGACCGGCCTGCTGGCCGTCCAGCTCGACCCGCCGCCGCCGCCGGATCTCGTCACCGCCGTCACGAAACAGGTCGCCGACGCGGCCGCCCGCGAGGCGTCCCGCCCCCCCGGCATCGCCGAGCTGCTGCCCGGCGCCCTGTGGGAGTCCGACAGCGCCGCCGGGATCACCGTGCCCGTCGCTCAGGGCCCCGACGGGCCGGTGCGGCTCACCTTCGACGACGACACCGTCCACGCCCTCGTCGGCGGTCAGGCCGGCGCCGGCAAGTCGACCCTGCTACTCGACATGGTCTACGGCATCGCCGCCCGCTACGCCCCCGACCAGGTCCGCTTCCACCTGCTGGACTTCAAGGAGGGCCTGGAGTTCGCCCAGTTCGCCGCCGGGGTCGCCGACCCGTTCTTCCTGCCGCACGCCGACACCGTCGGCATCGAGAGCGACCGTGAGTTCGGCGTCGCCGTCCTGCGCGCGGTCCGCGAGGACATGCGCCGCCGCTCGGTGGCGATGCGGGCCGTCGGCGCGCGGGACCTGCGCGGTCTGCGGGCCGCCGACCGCAGCTCCGCCTGGCCGCGGGTCATCGTCGTCGTGGACGAGTTCCAGGTGATGCTCACCCCGATGGACGCCATCGCCCGCGAGGGCGTCGCCCACCTGGAGGTCCTGGCCCGCCAGGGCCGCGCCTACGGCGTTCACCTGCTGCTGGCCAGCCAGACGCTGTCCGGCATCGACGCCCTCGACTCCACCGCCGGCAAGCGCGGGTCGATCTTCGGCCAGTTCGCGCTGAGGGTGGCGCTGCGCACCTCGATCTCGGAGTCGCGGGTCCTGCTGTCCACGTCGAACGAGGCCGCGGGCGCGCTGTCCGGCGTCGGCGAGGCGATCGTGAACCGGCGCAACGGCCATCCGGCCGGCAACGAGCTCGTCCGGGTCGCCTTCCCCGACCCGGTCGTGATCGCCCAGTTGCGGGACCGGCTGGCGACCGCCACGGCGCGCAGCCTGCCGTCGGCGCCCCGACCGCGAGTCTTCGTCGGGCACGCCCCGGCGATCCTCGACGACAACCCGGTCTACCGCGCGTTGGACGGGCGTCCGGCGCCGCCGGCGATCGAGTCCGCCGCAGCGCCGATCGGGGACGAACCGCCGGCCCCGATCGGCGCGGACGCACCCGCCGAGTCGGAGCCCCTCGCCGTGGCTCCCGACCGGTCCGCGATGCCTGCCGTCGCGATGCCTGCCGTCGCGATGCCCGGCGGCGACCCGCTCGCGCTGGTCGGGGTGCCCGTCGACCTCGCCCCGGCGGCGGTCGGGATTCGCCTCGCCGCCTCGCCCGGGCGCCATCTCGCCGTGCTCGGCCCGCTGCGCCGGGAGGCGGTCGGCATGGTGCAGGCGGCGGCGGCCAGCGTCGCCGCCCAGCTACCGGCCGGCGGCCTCGTGGCGGAGATCGTCGCCGCGGAGCCGACCGCGCTCGGCGCGGCGGAGATCCTCGCCCAGCGGATGCGGCGCTCCGGTCACCCCGTCCGGGTCGCCGACGTCACCGGGCTGCGCGCGGTGCTCGCCGCCGCCGCGGACGAGACCCGGGCGCGGGAGGAGGCGGCGCTCGCCGGCGCCGGCGGCCCGGAACCGCCCCTGCGGCTGGTGGTGGTGTTCGCGATGGACGCCGGGCGGGCCGCCCTGGAGGTGCGTGATCCGGCGTCGCGCCGGACCGGCCTCGACGATCTGCGCACGGTCACCCGCCGCGGCCCGGCGACCCGTGTCCACCTGGTCGGCTGGTGGCGCGGGGTGTCCCGGATGGCGGAGGACCTCGGGCCGGTGAACAGGGACGACATCGCGGCGTGGGCGGCCGCGGGCGTGCCCGGCAGCGACCTGTTCGCCCTGGCCGGCCATCGCCCGGTGGCCGGCGGGACGATGCCGAACCGGGCGGTGCTGTTCGACCGGCACATCCAGTCCGAGCCGCGCACGGTGGTGCCGTTCGCGCCGATGGTGCGGGGGTAGGGCGGTGGCGATCGGGCAGGAAGATCCAGACGGCGCCGGATGGGTGGGTACCCGCCGCGAGGCGGGGCCCGCCCGGCCGGCCGGCCCCGGGGGAGGACGGAGCGGGATGATGGCGGGAGCTGAGTCGTTGGACACCCCCGAGGCCTGGTCTATCGCCGGGTCGTGGCAGCGGGGCGCGACGGCGACGCCGGACGCGGCTGCGATCACGGCCGTCCCCGCTCCGGGTGGGCCGCCCGCCGGGGATCGCGTCGTCGTGCCGGGCGAACCAGGCGGTGGCGCGGCCGCCGCCTACGCCGGTGCGCTGGGACGTCAGCCGGGCGGTCCGGCGGGCGGTCCGGCGGGCGCCGATCCCGATCCCGGCCCCGACGATCCGCTGAAGGCGGCGATGCAGTACCGGAGGCTGCTCGGCGCCTCCGACGCCGCCCGCGCCCGCGCGGATCGGGACGCCTACCAGCGGCGCCAGGGTGGCCGCGCGCAGGCGCGGCGGCACCGTGAGGCCGCCGCCGACATCCGGGCCCGGGTCGAGAGCGTGTGGGCGCAGGTCGCCGAGCCGCTGGCCCAGTACGGGCTCACCGAGCTCGATCAGCTCAGGCCGGCCGCCGCCGAGCCCGCCGCCGCGGTCGCGCTCACGAAGAAGTCCGCCCCGCGCCGCGGCGCCGACGCGCCGGCCCAGCGGCGGCCCGGTCGGCCGCTGGCGAGTTCCGGGCGGGACCTGCGCGGTGGGTCGGACGCCGGCCATGCTGCCGGCCGCCAGGGCGGGTCGGGGCGTGCGGGCCGGTCGGGGCGTGCGGGCCGGTCGGGACGCGGGGAGCTCGGCGTCGTCGGGCAGCCGACGGCGGCTGCCCCGGTCGATCCGCGCACCGCCCCCCGCCAGGCCTACGACCTCTGCCTGGAGGCGATGAGCAAGGCCGCGGAGCTGCGGGCGGTCTCCAAGGCGGCCGGTTCGGCCTCCGCCGGGCTGATGACCGCGCTCGCCTGCCTGCTCAGCCTCGTGGTCGTGGGGGTGTTGCGGGCGTTCACCGAGGCGCCCGGGCTGCCCTGCATCATCGGTGCGGCGGTGCTCGCGGCGGCGTTGGTGGCCGTGGCGGCCGGCTCCGATGGNGGGGNGATGGCCGTGTTCCGGGCAGGCATGCTGGGAGCGGGCGCCGCCGCGGTGGCGGTGCTCGCCACGTTCCGGCTCGCACCGATGGCGCCGGTCGACGTGGCCGCCGCGCTGCTCGCGCTCGCGGCCGCGGCCCGGTTCGGCCTCGGGCTCGGCTCGGGCACCGAGCAGGCGCCGCCGTCCGGCTCGCGGGCCGGCGGTTCCAGGAAGGGATGAGGACGGGTGTCAGGCACGATCGCCGACGTCAAGGCGCAGCTCGACGAGGCGTTCCGGCGCACCGAGGAGGTGGCCGGCCAGCTCGAGGGCGCGCTGAGCATGATCGAAGAGGCGCAGGCGATGGTGATCGCGGCGACCGACGGCAGCGAGCATCGTGCCGTCGAGCAGCTCACGAGCGCGCTCGTCGAGACGCGTGACACATTGCAGATGTCGCTTGCCTCCCTGGGCTCGGCCGTGCAGGAGGTCCGGGACTACCGGGACGGCCTGTAGCCCACCTGCCGTGATCGTCGGCACACCCGATGTCGCGGGGGGCGGCCGAATCCCCACAATAGGGGGGAGTGCGGGTCACGGACGGATATCGCGCCGGTGGCAACAGTGACCAGATGAAGGTCTGGGTAACAACGCTTCAGGCGCCCTGCAACGCGGTGCATCCGAAAGCGGGGCTCACTACAGTCCGGATTGTCCCCGTGCGCCCGGGCGCCCGAGCGATCAGCGGCACCGGACGCCGAGTACCGCCCGTGACCAGGAGGCTGCATCCGCCGTGTCGGACTTCATCCCCCTCGACCTGCCTCTCGTACTCCTGTCCAACCGCGGTCCTGTTAGCTTCGACCGGGATGCCTCCGGTCGCACCGTGAACCGGGGCGCGGGGGGCCTCGTGTCGGCCCTGTCCGGACTCGCCGAACACCTCGACGACGCCGTCTGGGTCTGTGGCGCCGCCGGCGAGGAGGACGCCGCCGTCGCGGCGGAGAGCGCGGGCAGCTCCATCCTCGTCCAGACCGCTCCCCAGCCCCACGTGGTGGACGGCGAGCCGGACGGCCCGGCGATCCGGGTCCGCCTCGTCGTCACCGACCCGACCGCCTACGCCGACTTCTACAGCGTGTGGTCCAACCCGATCCTCTGGTTCATCCAGCACGGCCTCTACGGCCGGTCGCTCGCGCCGGTGCTGACCCGGGCCGAGCACGACGCCTTCGAGAACGGCTACGCGGCGGTCAACCGCGCCTACGCCGACGCGGTCGTCGACGAGGTGCGTGCCCGCGGGGGCAAGGCCCTCGTCCTGCTGCAGGACTACCACTTCTACCTGGTCGCCGACTGGGTGCGCGAGCAGTGCCCCGACGTCGTGCTCACCCACTTCGTGCACATCCCCTGGCCGGGCCCGGACGAGTGGCGCATTCTGCCCGGCGACATCCGCGAGCGGCTGCTGCGCGGGCTGCTCGGCAGCGATGTCGTCGGCTTCCACACCCGCCGCTACGCCCGCAACTTCGTCCTGTGCGCCCAGGAACTCCTCGGCCTGCCCGTCGACCTGGAGCAGCTCACCGTCACGGTCGGGGACCGGGTNGTCCGCGCCCGCTACTACCCGATCTCGGTCGACGCGGCCGCGCTCGACGCCACCCAGGCGTCGGAGGAGGTCGCGGCGCACATCGCGATGCTGCGCTACATCTTCCTCGACGACGATCGTCAGCTCATCCTGCGTGTCGACCGCACCGACCCGAGCAAGAACGTCGTGCGGGGCTTCCTCGCCTTCGGCACGCTGCTCGACCAGCATCCCGAGCTGGTCGGCAAGGTCAGCTTCCTCGCCCTGCTGCAGCCCAGCCGCACCGACGTCCCGGAGTACGCCGACTACATCGCGCTCATCGGCGCCGTCGTCGCCGAGATCAACGCCCGGCACACCAAGGAGGGCCGCCAGCCGATCGACCTGCGGATGGTGGAGGACTTCCCGCTGGCCGTGGCGGCCTACTCGATCTGCGATGTGCTGATCGTCAACGCGATCGCCGACGGGATGAACCTCGTCGCGAAGGAGGTGGCGGTCGTCAACCGTCGCGGCGGTGTGCTGGCCCTGTCCGAGATGGCCGGCGCCCATGAGGAGCTCGGCGAGTTCGCGGTGACCCTCCAGCCGTTCGACGTCCAGCAGATGGCCGACGCCCTGTACACGGCGCTGACGATGCCGATGGAGGAGCGCCACCGCCGGCTCGCCGCCGCCGCCGAACAGGTCCGCACCCATGACGTCCGGCGCTGGCTCGACGACCAGCTCGTCGATCTGCGCCGGATCGCCGGATTCATCTGAGCCCGGAGGAACCCGGATGGAGCCCGGACGGAGCCCGGACGGAGCCGACCGGACCCCGGACGGCGGGCCGAAGGGCCCGGTGCGGTCCGGGTACCACCCTGCCGACCTGCCTGCGCGGACGGGTCGGAAGAAGGGGCGAACGCACATCGGCCCCGGGCATCCGCCATCGGTGTTCGCAGGTAGTCTCGCAGCGGGAACGAGGCGCATCCCGCTGCCGGCAGGCGGTGGGATGAGAGGGACAGGAGTGGACGTGGCGAGTGAGACCGGTCACCACAAGGCCAACACGGGTTCGTGGCTGGCGGTGCTACTGCTGATCGCGGGCTTCGTGATCGGGAGTTTCGCGCTCATCTTCGCCTCGGTGCCGCTGTGGATCGTCACCGCCGTGCTGCTGGTCGGCGGCGGCATCGTCGCCCTGGCCTCCCGGATCATGGAGCAGGCGTACTGAGCCTGGCGAGTCGGGCGGCGCCCCGCGCTCAGCTCGAGGCGGCCGGGGGGTCGGCTGCCGCACGCAGCGCGCGGGGAGTGACGTAGGAGACGAGCCGGGTCGAATCCTGGCCGAGCTCGGCCCACCGCGACACGGCAAGGTCCTCGACCGCGAGCGCGGCGGTCGGGAAGGTGGGGATCCGGAAGCGTTCGTCGGGGGCGAGCAGGGCCACGGCGAGCGTGTGGATGCCGGGGTTGTGTGCCACGAGCAGGACGCTCGGCACCCCGTCGTCGACCTCGTGCAGCCGTTCCAGCAGGGCCTGCGCCTCCGCCAGGTAGAGGCGGTCCTCGACCAGCACCGGCACGCTCGCCGGCAGCGCCTCGGCGATGCCCTCGACGGTCTGTCTGGTCCGCAGGGCGGCCGAGCACAGGATGAGGTCCGGGGCCAGCCCGTTGTCGGCGAGATGGCGGGCGATGAGCCGGCATCCGCGGCGCCCGGCGTCGGACAGCGGCCGGTCGATGTCCGGGATGGAACCGTCGGCCCAGTCGGACTTGGCGTGACGCAGCAGCAGCAGCCGGCGGGGCGGCCTCACTCGACACCGCCGAGTGATCTGATACCGCGCGTGGAGAACATGACTTCACCCGCATTCCCGTGCATGGCCGTGTCGAGCTGTTCTGGAATGCGGAAATGTACCAGCCGGGGAACTTGACGGCGAACGGCCCGGCCCCGCGTGGGGGTCGGGCCGTTCGCCGTACCGTCTCTGGGGCGGTTGTAGTGCCAGGGGGTCAGCAGTACCAGGGGGGTCTGCAGGTACTGGAGGTCAGCTCGCGACCGAGGCCGACAGCAGCAGGCGGTCGGCGAACACCAGCGCGTCGTCAGCGCTCAGGCGGCCGCGGGGAACGACGGTGGCGCGCTCGTCCGAGGTCAGCCCACCCCACACGCCGTGCTCCTCCTGCCGGAAGATCGCGGTGGCCAGGCAGGGACGCTGCACCGGGCAGTCCGAGCAGATCTTGCGGGCGCGGGTCTCGGCGGCGGCGCGGGCCTTGGTGTTACGGCCGTCCGGCGGGAAGAACGCGTCCGGATCGCCGTCGCGGCAGGCCGCGTCCTGGCGCCAGTAGGCGGGCCAGCCGGCGCCGAACGGCTGCGGCGGCAGGTCACGACCGGGAAGAACAGGTACCCCGGCGCTCATCGGGCATCACCGCAGACGCAGTGGCACGCGGCGAACAGGAAGCTGGGTGCGGCGGAGCTTCTGGCAGATAGCACGCTGAGCTGACTGGGCATACCGTCTCCTGCTGACGTTGCAAAGGCGGACACATGCTTTTGCAGACCGCCAAATCCGGCGTAGCGCGACACCCCAGACAGGCAGGTCAACCTTGTTGCGGCGAGAGGCCCCCTGGGGTTCCGGGAGGAATCCACCGACGGTGCCATTCGCCTGGCATACCGGGGGTGGGCTCCACTCGGAAACGATCCCGTCTCGTCTCGTTAACCGAGGAACGTAGACGCCTCTCGACCGGATAGCAAGGGTTCCGGAACGCGGACGTCCGGAGTGCTTCCGCGGGCCGTCAGGGCGCGCGCCGGGACGCCGTGCGGGTGATCCGCAACGGCGCGAGCCAACCTTGATGATCTTGATGGCAGTGGCGGCCGGGTGCGGGACGAGGCTGCTCGTCAGGGGAGAATTGCTGGTGGGCAGCGGAAACGGGCACCCAGGAGATCGCTGTCCAGTGGCCGACACGGGACACCGAAGCCCTCACGGAGAGGACTACGATCGCCCACCCGGCGCCGCGCGCGGCCGCGTTGCGAGCAGGTGACGAACGGGGGAACCCCGTCCGGGGGGCGTCACCGGGCCGGATTCGGCCGTGAAATGTGCGCAGAACCACATTCGACGCCTTTGCTGATGCAAGCGCCGCAGGTGGGGTTCGGGGTACGCGGAAAGTTCCGGTGGCGTACCGCCGAGTGGGGCGATCGGCGTCGGACCGGTCACGCACCGCCGCGGATCGGCAGGCCCGCGGCGGCCCAGGCGTGGTATCCGCCGATTACGTCGGTGGCCCGCCGCAGGCCGAGCTGGCGCAGCGCGTCGGCGGCGAGGCTGGAGGTGTAGCCCTCGGAGCAGATCACGATGATCTGAAGGTCGTCGCCGGTCGCGATCGGCAACCGGGCGTCGCTGGTCGGGTCAAAGCGCCATTCGAGCACGTTGCGTTCGACGACCACGGCGTCGGGGATCTCCCCCTCCGCGGCCCGTTGGGCGGCGGGCCGGATGTCGACGAGGACGCTGCCCGAGCCCTCGGCCAACGCCTGCGCCGCCTCGGCGGGCTCGAGGCGCCGCAGGCGGGAGCGGGCCGCGGCGAGCATCGCGTCGATCCTGCTCCCGCCGGCGGTCACCGCGCGGCGCCCACGGCCGCGACGTCCCGCCCGGCCGGGGTCGCGAGCGCCGGTGCCGGGACCGCCGCCGCGCGCACGTCGGCGCCGTCCTGCGTCGGCGCGAAGCGCATCGGCAGCTCCGGCGGGGAGTACGCGTGGATGGTCGTGGCGACCTCCTGCCCGCGGTTGGCGACCCGGTGCACGTGCTCCGCGCCGAACCCGACAGACGAGCCGGTCAGGTGCTGGCGGACCCGCGTGATCGTCCAGTTCCGATCGTACCGGTCCTCCTCGACGCGGCCCTCGGCGACCGTCATCGCCCCCAGCGCGCCCCCGTGGTCGTGCACCTCGGTCTGCTGCCCCGGATACCACCCGATCAACCACACCTCGACCGTCGCGGAAAGCAGCAGCCGCGTGTACCAGCGACGGTCGGGACGGTGGTGGATCACCGGGCGCCAGATCTCCGGCACGCCGGCGAAGGCCGCAGTCAGGTCCCGCAGTGTCGCCAGGTCGATGATGCCCGGCTCGTCGCTGAGGCACGCGGCCGGCAGAAAGGGGGCCGGCAGGAAGGGCGCGGCGTGACGGGCCGGGTCGGCGCCGAGCGCCGGGTGCAGAAGAGGCACGGGGAACTCCCAGGGCGGTGGAGGCGAACGAGTGCCACCGCGTCGGCCGGGAGAAGGGCGGCCGGCGGGGGCGGGGATCGGCGCGGGCGACCGTCCACCCCGCAGGGCCGCGGCGAGCCGGGCGGCGGGGCGCGCTCGCAGGAGCGCGTGGGGGCGTTCGGTCGGGCCCGGCGCGGTGCGGGACCGGAAGGCGGCGGACGGGGCTGGACGCGCGCCGATCCGCCGGCGACGACGAGGCGCCTCAGACCCGCCCGGTACACGCCGCGCTGACGGCCCGACCCAGGTCCGTCACGCGGTCGCGGTGCAGGAGAGGACGCAGCACTGCCATGCAGCACACTGTACTTCTGCTTGCGGTCCGCACTCCACGTTGCGCCGCGTCGGGCGGCGCGGAGGCGGCGGACCCGGGCGCCGGCGGCGGAAGGGACCCGGGCCGCCGCCGAGGGTATTCCCCGCAATCGCCCCGGTGGATATCCTGCACGCCAGAGTGATCCCACCTTCGGGCGGCCGCTCTTCGCCGAGGGGCCCGGCTGGGAGCCGCGCGGAGCGAGGAGGAATCACCCGCGATGACTGTTGTGCCCTCCGATGGACGCCCGTGGGCGGTGCCGGCCGCGGGCGATCCCTCGCCTCTCGACGAGCTGCGCACCCGCCTGTCCGCGCAGGTCGACGAGGTGGCCTCGATGCAGTCGCGGATGCAGGGCCTGCTCGACGCGGTGGTCGACGTCGCCCGCGAACTGAGCCTGCCGGTCACGCTGCGCCGCATCGCGCAGGCCGCCAGCCAGCTCGTCGACGCCGAATACGGCGCCCTCGGGGTCATCGGCGAGGCCGGCGAGATCACCGAGCTCATCCACGTCGGTTTCGCCGAGGGCGTGCCCGGGACGATCGGCCGGCTGCCGCTGGGCCGCGGTCTGATCGGCGAGAGCCTGCGCTATCCCCGCCCGCTGCGCGTCGCCGACGTGGCGGGCCATCCGGCCGCCGTCGGTTTCCCCCCGGGTCATCCCCGCTTCGACACCTTCCTCAACGTCCCGATCATGGTGCGCGGAGAGGCGTTCGGCACCCTGTTCCTCGGGGCCAAGCGGGGCGGCGGCGAGTTCAGCCGGGAGGACGAGAGCCTGGCCTGCGCCCTGGCCGCCGCGGTCGGCTTCGCGATCGAGAACGCCCGCCTGTACGAGGCGACGCGGCGCCGCCAGGCCTGGCTGTCCGCCAGCGCGGAGATCACCACGGCGCTGCTGTCGGTGGCCGATCCCGAGGAGGCTCTCGAGCTGGTGGCGCGCCGCGCCCGGCAGGCGACCGCCGCGCGCCTCGCGGCGATCCTCGTCCCCGACGCCGCCGGTCTGGTCGTCGGGGTGGTGGACGGGCCGGGGCAGGAGCACCTGCGCGGCCGGGTCTTCACCGGCAACGAGCGGATGACCGAGGCGATGCGCACCGGGCGGGCCGTGCTCGTCGGCGCCGGCGCGCCCGGCGGCCCGTTGCTCGGCCCGGAGACCCCCGACGCGACGGCCATGGTCGGGATGGTGGTGCCGCTCATGGCGGGCGGCCGAGCGCTGGGCATCCTCGTCCTCGGCACGAGCGGTCCGTTCGAGACCTTCAGCGGCCTCGACCTGGAGATGGCCGCCGCCTTCGCCGGTCAGGCGGCCCTGTCGCTCGAACTCGCCCGCATCCACCGCGACCGGGAGCGCCTCGCGGTGTTCGAGGAACGCGATCGGATCGCCCGCGACCTGCACGACGTCGTGATCCAGCGGCTGTTCGCGACGGGCCTGCAGATGCAGAGCCTCGCCCGCGTCCTGGACGGCCCGGCGGCGGGGCGGCTGCACGTCGCCGCCGACGAGCTCGACCAGACCATCGCCGACATCCGCCAGACCATCTTCTCGCTGACGGTCGCCGACCTCGACGGTGCCGACCTGGGCACCGAGATCCGGTCGATCGTCGCCCAGACCGAGCGCGCGCTCGGCATCAGCCCCACGATCCGGGTGGACGGGCCGATCGACCGCCGGGTGCCCGCGGCGATCCGCCCGCACATGCTCGCCGCGCTGCGGGAGGCGCTGTCCAACATCGCCCGGCATGCCCGGGCCACCCGCATCGACGTGCTGCTGCGGGTGACCAGTGTGGACGTCCTCGTCGAGGTCCGCGACGACGGCTGCGGTCCCGGCGGGGCCTCCCGCAGCAGCGGGCTGGCGAATCTGCGCCGCCGGGCGCTGGATCTGGGCGGCCGAATGGGGTTCGGCCCCGGCGAGAACGGCATCGGCACGACCGTGACCTGGCTGGTCCCGCTCATCACCCCGCCGGGAGCGCTGCACGCGTACTCGCCGGCGGACCACTCGACCGCCCGCTAGCGCCCGGCGGCCAGCCGCGTCAGGTGTTCAGGCGGGTGGCGAAGACGGCGGCCTGGGTTCGGCTCTCCAGGCCGAGCTTGGCCAGCATGCTGGACACGTAGTTCTTCACCGTCTTCTCGGCGAGGAACATCCGGCTGGCGATCTGACGGTTCGTGAGCCCCTCCGCGATCAGCCGCAGGATGCGCCGTTCCTGGTCGGTCAGACCGGCGAGCCGCTCATCCTCGGCCGGCCCCTCCCGCAGACGTACCAGCACCCGCGGCGTGACCGCCGGGTCGAGCAGGGACTTGCCCGCGGCCACCTGGCGAACCGCGTCCACCAGAGCCGTGCCCCGGATCTGTTTGAGGACGTAGCCGGCGGCGCCGGCCATGATCGCGGTGAAGAGCGCCTCCTCGTCGTCGAAGGAGGTGAGGATGAGGCAGGCGATTCCGGGGTCCGCCGAGCGCACCTGGCGGCAGACCTCGATGCCGCTGCCATCCTCCAGCCGCGCGTCGAGCACCGCGACCTGCGGTCGCAGCGCGATGATCTGGCCGAGCGCCTCGTCGGCCCGGCCGGCCTCGCCGACCACCTCCACGTCGGGTTCCTCGGTGAGGAGATCCCGCAGCCCGCGCCGTACTACCTCGTGGTCGTCAAGAAGGAACACCCTGATGATTCCGGTGGTCGACGGTGGGGACGCGGCGTCACCGACACCGGACCCGACCGCCACTTCGTCTGACACCGTTGACTCCGCCCGACCTCGCTGTCGTAGAAGACCGTCGCTGTATGTCACGTGCGGCAAGCAGAATATAACGCTCATGGTCCAACGCCCGGGCTGGCTTGGCGGAACGGACGGGGCGGCGAGCCGCGCCGCGGGCGCCTCGGTGGGGGCCGGGAACGCCGTCTGCGGAGCCATCCCGAACGGGGTGGCCCGTGAGGTCGCCACCGACGTGGAACAGCTAGGTAATCATTTAACTGCTATGTGTAGTTTCCGTATGTGATCATGACCTGGTTGTCGCGGCGGAAATCCGCGCCACGCCTCCGGCGCTTTCTGGGGCGGGGCGGCGGGCCCCGCGCACGCGGTGATCCGTGCCGATGTCTGCGCCGCACCGATCGTTCGCTCCTTGGCGTGCGTCAATCATGTCCGACCTCCCGCTAGTTTGCGCCGATATGTCGCCGCTGTGTCGGAACACACCCCGATGCGGAGCGCATCCGGTCTGTCCGTCAGAATGCGGGTCTCGCCCACGCCGACGGCCTGTTGGCCGGGCCGTTCCCGGGGCCGGGGGACGCCGGCGCTGCCGAACGGGCGTGCGGACGATGCCGACTTCGTGAGGAAAGGACGTGCGCGCGTGCGATGGGGTAAGAGTGACGACACGGTGCCCATGACGGCCGGGGCGAAGATTGTCACGCTGCTGGCCGCTCAGACCGAGAGCGCGCCACTCGAGCCGCCCGTCGGCCGGGTCGCCAGTCGGTCGTGGACCGTGACCGGGACGGTGAACCCCGCCGCCTCGACCACCTATCGGGTGTCGGCGACGGTCGCGACGTTCCCGGACGCGGATCCGGCCGACGGCCCGGACGGTGCGCAGCGCGCGGAGACCGCCGTCGCCGCAGCGGATCTGACGCTGTCCTACCAGCAGCTCGTCCGCTTCCGCGACGCGCTGAGCGCCGACGGCTACACCGTCACCGAGGTCTTCGAGGGGTGGCGGACGGTCGCCCTCGACGTGACGCCGGCCGCTGCGGCCGCAGCCCCCACCTCCAGGGGTCGCAAGGCCGCCGCCGACCCGGTCACGCCCCACCCGGTCGTCGCCACGCCGCCCGCGGCCGAGCCGGTCGAGCCGGTCGCCGCGCCGTCGGCCGAGGCCCCGCCCGAGCCGACCACGGCCCAGCCGGAGGCTGGCTCGGCGACGAGCAGAGACGCGGCCGGCGAGAGCGTCGTCAACGCCGCCGGCACCGAGGGATCCGCCGGCATAGAGGGATCCGCCGGCATCGAGGGATCCATCCCGGCAACCTCGACGGAAACCGGTGCCACCGAGGTGCTGCCCTCGACGCCCACCGCCGAGACGGCCGCCGACGCCGGTGCCGCCGAGCCCGCCGGTGCGGCGGAGCCTGATGACGGGACTGTGGCGGCCGACGCAGCGCAGGCCACCGGCGCAGCGGAGGCTGCCGATGGGACTGCGGCTGCCGATGGGACTGCGGCTGCCGATGGGACTGCGGCCGCAGACGGGGCCGAGCCTGTCGATGCGGCCGGGGCTGCTGAGAAGGCCGAGCCTGCTGAGAAGGCCGAGGCCGCCGATCCCACGGAGAAGGCAGCGGAGGGCACGAGCGACGACGCGACCGTGGTCGCCGCGGCGGGTCGCAAGGGCCGCAAACGGCGCGGTGACGCCGAGGCGGCCCGTTGCGGGGCCCGGCGCGGACTGCTCCGTCGTCGACCCGCCGAGGTTGTCGCCACGGCCGCCGCGACTGCTGCTCCGGCCGTGACTGCTGCTCCGGCCGTGACTGCTGCGCCGGCCGCGTCCGGAGCGCCGGCTCCCACTGCCGAGACGATCGGCCCCGCTGACGCCGAGACCGGGGAGGGGACCGCAGGCAAGGCGGGCGACGACACCGCCTCCTGAGTGTCCTCAGCGAACCGCCGCCCGGCGAGAGGTTGTCGGGCGAGCGGGTCGCTGCGCGCCCCGTCTCGGGGGCCGGGGGCCGGAAGCCGTGGACCGGGCCGGTCAGTCGGCGGGGGCGGCCGCGCCGGTGGTATCGACTGCGGAGGCGGGGCGCTGGACGCCGGCCGGGGCGGGGCCACGGGCGTCGACGTCCGGCAGGTACCGGCGCCCGAGCAGGGCCGTCAGGCCGGCGAGCAGACCCGCGCCCGCCGGCACGAGGTAGCCCAGCCGTGCGCCCCCGGTGTCGATCAGGCGGCCGGCCAGCGGGGAACCCACGGCGAGGCCGCCGACCACCGCCATCGTGAGCCAGGCGAAACCCTCGGTGCGGGCGTGTGGCGGAACGATCCGCTCCATCATCGCGTTCGCGTCGATCATCGTGGGGGCCACCGTGGCGC
Organism: Frankia torreyi; assembly: GCF_000948395.1. Classification (GTDB taxonomy): domain Bacteria; phylum Actinomycetota; class Actinomycetes; order Frankiales; family Frankiaceae; genus Frankia; species Frankia torreyi. The sequence continues at coordinate 223,316 of NZ_JYFN01000004.1, forward strand.
CGGCGAGGACGGATAGCGGGATCATCGCGGCCACGCCGACCCCAGCCAGGGGGAGTGCGAGGCCGACCGTCAACAGCGCGATTGAGCGCAGCAGCCGGGCCCGGAGCGGGCGGTCGTGCGTGCGGGCGCCGGTGATCAGGCCGGAGATTCCCGAGCCGGCCGCGAACATGCCCAGCAGCAGCCCGCCGATGGCCGCCAGGCCCTGCTCGCGGGCGAAGGCGACCATGGCCACATCGATCCCGCCGAAGCCGATCCCGATCGCAAACACGATCGCGACCAGGGTGCGGGTGTCCGGCCGCCGCATGATCCGTTCCGGTGGCGCGGCCGACGCCGGCCGGGGCCCCGGATCGGTGCCGTGCTGCAGCGCGAGCCCCATGGCGCCGACGCCGAGCAGGACCGCCGAGGCCAGCAGGCCGGCGGCGGGGTCGACGAGGGCGACCAGCGCCGTCACCAGGGTGGGCCCCAGGATGAACACCAGCTCGTCGATCGCCGCCTCCAGCGCGAGCGCGGCGGGCAGCAGCGCGCCACCACCCAGCAGTGCGCTCCATCGGGCCCGTACACAGGTCCCGACGGGTGGCAGGCAGCCGCCGGCGACCATCGCGGCGAGGAACCACAGCGGCCGGGGGGTGCCGGCCCACACCGTCGCCAGCAGCGCCGCCACCCCGAGCAGATGCCCGGCGAGCCCGGCGAGCAGCACCCTGGCCTGGCCGAAACGGTCCAGGGCGCGGCCTACCCGCGGCACGCACACCGCCTCGCTGAGCGCACCGGCGGCGGCGACCGCCCCGCCCACGGCGTACGAGCCGGACCGGTCCTGCACGAACAGCACCGTGCCGAGCGCGTGCATCGCGATCGGCAGCCGTCCCACGAACGCCGGCCCGATGAACCGGGTCGCGCCGGGGGTTGCGAGGGTCCGCCGGTAGACGCTTCCGACCGCGCCGGGCGCGGGGGCCTCGGAACCGCTGGCGGGGACGGGGTACATCGGGGGCGGGTCGGTCATAACAGGTCAAGAGTGCCGCACCGCACCGCCGGACGCCAACGGAATTTTCCCTGGTCAGGAGCGTGTCATGAGCGGTCCGGGTCACGTCGTCCACTCCTGCGTCGCGCCGGGCTGAGCCAATCTTCAGCGCGCAGGGTGGGGCGGGTCGATGGTGGCTGGCCTCTGGCTGCCGAGGACGGGCGGCTGGGGCCCGGGGGTTGGCCGTGCCAGTTGTGCATGGTCGGGATGCAGGCAGTGACTGGTCGCTCTCACCGAAGCAGTACTGGGGTCGCAGCGGGCGGCACGGCGGCCCCGGTGACGGATCAGGGCGATGGGATAACGGCGGGGACGAGATGACCGCGCTGTCTTGTCGGAGTCGGGGCGTGGGTCGGGGTCGGGGCTGCGGTCGGGGCGGGGCTGGTTCCGCGGAACCTCCTGATCGTCGGACAGGGGTGGATGTGGCTTCCGGTTTTGCGGAACGCCGTGACGGCTGGGGTCGGGTCGGCCGGGTCGAGGCTGGTCGGGTCGGGTCGGGTGGGTCGGGTTGGGGTGGGTCGGCTCGGAGTGGGCGGCGCAGGGTGGGCGGCTCAGTGTGGGGCTGAGGCCAGGTCTGGGTGTGGTTGATGTCGGGTGGTGCATGGGTGGGGTCGGAAAAGTGTCGGTGGTGGGTGGGAGTGTGTCGGTGTCCGATGGTCCTCGACACCCCTGGCCTGGTGATCATGATGGTGGGTTCTGTAGCAACTCCGA
>NZ_JYFN01000031.1 GCF_000948395.1 Frankia torreyi
AGACTCTGCTGCTTAATTCGGCTGGGTGTCGTGGGTGCGGCATGATCTCCTCTGCGGTCCGGGTCGCCTCCCGGGCCGGGGGAGGTGGGGGACATGTCGTTGCAGCCGAAGGGGCTGCCGGAGATCCCGGCGCGGACCGTGGCGGTCGCGCGGGCGGCGTTCCCGCGGGGGACGTTGGCGATGCGGCTGCGGGATCGTCTCGCCGAGGTGTTCGTTGATGAGCCGTTCACCGGGGCGTTCGGGCGCCGTGGGGCGCCGGGTCTGCCGCCGGCGGTGTTGTCGCTGGTCACGGTGTTGCAGTTCGCCGAGAACCTGACTGATCGGCAGGCCGCGGCGATGGCGGTCCGCGCGATCGACTGGAAGTACGCCCTCGGGGCGGAGCTGACCGATACCGGGTTCGACGCGACGGTGCTGTCCCGGTTCCGGGCCCGGCTGGCCGGCCACGGCCTGGAACGGGTGGTCTTCGACCGGCTCGTGGAGGTCTGCCGTGAGCGGGGCCTGATCGGCGCCGGTGGCCGGGCGCGCACCGACTCCACCCATGTGATCAGCGCGGTGCGGGACCTGAACCGGACCGAGCTCGCCGGGGAGAGTGTGCGGGCGGCGTTGGAGGCCCTCGCGGTCGCGGCCCCGGACTGGCTGGCCGACACCCTGAACGTCGACGAGTTGGCGCACCGCTACGGCGAGCGGGTCAACGGGTGGACGATGCCGTCGTCGAAGACGGCCCGCGACCGTCTCGCGGTGGTGTTCGGCCAAGACGCGCTCGCGGTGTGCCGGGCGGTCGCCGCCCCCGGCGCACCGGGCTGGCTACGGGAGATTCCCGCGGTGGCGTTCCTGCGGGAGATGCTGGTGCAGACCTACTACCTGTCCACCGACAGCCGGGGACGGGAGGTGATCGTGAAGCGGGACGCCGACCAGCAGGGTGTCCCGCCCGGACATCGCCGCTTGGCCTCCCCNTANGACCGCGACGCGCGGTGGGCGGCCAAGGGCGACGACCTGTTCTGGTGCGGCTACAAGGTCCACCTCACCGAAACCTGCGACCCTCCCACCGAAGCCGAAGCCGAAGCCGAAGCCGAAGCCGAAGCCGAAGCGTTGCCGTTACGGCTGATCACGGACGTTCTCACCACCCCCGCGAGTGTCCCCGACGTGAAGGCCACCCTGCCCGTCCAAGCCGCCCTCGCCGAGCGTGGCCTCGCCCCCGCCGAGCACTACCTCGACGCCGGCTACTCCTCCGCCGACCTCCTCCACACCGCCGCCACCCGCGGCATCACCATGGTCACCCCCGCCCTTCTCGACCACTCACCCCAGGCCAGAGCCGGTACCGGCTACGACAAGGCCGCGTTCCGGATCGACTGGAAAACCCGCCAGGCCCGCTGCCCCCAAGGCCACACCAGCACCGGCTGGTACCCCGTCCGCCAGCACGACCGCGACGCCATCGTCGTCCAGTTCGCCCGCGCCGACTGCCACCCCTGCCTCACTCAGAAGGCGTGCACCGCCTCCGCGCGTGGCGCTCGTTTCCTCAGCCTGCGCCCCCGAGAACTCCACGAGACCCTCGCCGCCGCCCGCGCCGAGCAGGCCACCGACACCTGGAAGACCAGGTACGCCCTGCGCGCCGGGATCGAGGGCACCATCAACCAGGCCCTCGACGTCACCGGTCTGCGCAACGCCCGCTACCGCGGCCTGCCCAAGACCCGCCTCCAACACGCCTTCTCCGCCACCGCGGTCAACATCATCCGCCTCGACGCCCACGGGAACCCCGACCAACCGGCCTTCACNCACCGCCTCCGCGCGTGGCGCTCGTTTCCTCAGCCTGCGCCCCCGAGAACTCCACGAGACCCTCGCCGCCGCCCGCGCCGAGCAGGCCACCGACACCTGGAAGACCAGGTACGCCCTGCGCGCCGGGATCGAGGGCACCATCAACCAGGCCCTCGACGTCACCGGTCTGCGCAACGCCCGCTACCGCGGCCTGCCCAAGACCCGCCTCCAACACGCCTTCTCCGCCACCGCGGTCAACATCATCCGCCTCGACGCCCACGGGAACCCCGACCAACCGGCCTTCACNCCCCGCACCAGCAGACTCACCCGCCTCAGCCACCAACTCGCAACCCAAACCCCGAATTAAGCAGCAGAGTCGCAGCAGGCGGCAAAGCACCCGGAGGCAGGGCACCCGGAGGCAGGGCACCCGGAGGCGGGGCACCCGGCGCCCAACCCCGACCACGGTGCGGACGGTAACGACCCCGTCGGCACCGGGTTCGACCTGGTGGTGGCCGGGCCTGGACCCGGCGACCCCAACGACGCATCCGACGCGAAGATGGCGACCATGCGGCGGGTGATCGCGGATCGGCTCGCGGCGCGGCGGCCGCTGCTCGGCGTCTGCCTCGGCCACCAGTTGCTCGCCGGGCTGCTCGGGCTGCGGCTGCACCGGCGCGACGCCCCGTACCAGGGGCTCGCGCGCACCATCGACCTGTTCGGCCGGCCGCGGCGGGTCGGGTTCTACTCGACCTTCACCGCGATCGCCGGCACCGGCGAGCTCGCCACCGCTCATGGGCCGGTCCGGTTGGCCCTCGACCGTGCCGACGGATCGGTGCACGCGCTGCGCGGGGCGGCGTTCGCCGGGGTGCAGTTCCATCCGGAGTCGGTGCTCAGCGAGGACGGCCTGACGGTCCTGCGCGAGCTGCTCACCGAGCTACTGCCATCCACGGACGCGCCAGCCGCCCGCGCCGCCGCGCCGAGCCCGCTGCGCGCGGGGCCAGGAATTGCTGGAGGTTGATGACGGTCGTCGTCGCTCGCGACCGCCACCAACCTCCTGCATCTCCCTGCGTTGATCGTCCACGGGGAGGCGCCCGCCGTCGCTGCCACCCGGCGGTCAGACCATGCCGAGGGATGAGCACGGCATTTCGGACTCAAACCGTACCCAGCCCTCGGCTCGATCCCGTGCCCGACCGACCACGCAGGGATGCTGGCGGTCCGCAGCTCTGTTACGGCCCCGTGACCGGCGCCGGCGCTGTCCCCGCCGGACGTCGGCGCGGGGGATGATCCGCGGACATGGTCACCATCAGGGCAGCGCACCCGTCCGACGCGGCGGGCATCCGGGCGGTCTACGCACCGTTCGTCGCCGGATCGCCGGCGACCTTCGAGGAGGAGCTCCCGACGCGGGCGGACCTCCAAGCGCGGATGCTCGCCTCTCCCCGCCGGCCGTGGCTGGTCGCCGAGGCCGACGGGGAGATCGTCGGTTACGCCTACGCCAGCGCGCACCGCACGCGGGCGTCCTACCGCTGGTCGGTGGACACGTCGGTCTACCTGGCCGCCGCGCACCACCGGCGCGGGCTCGGCCGCCGCCTGTACGACGAGCTGATCGCGCAGGTGCGAACGCTGGGCTACCTCAACCTGTACGCGTGCATCACGCTTCCGAACGCGGCGAGCGTCGCGCTGCACACCGCGGCGGGTTTCCGGCCCATCGGGGTGTTTCCTCACGCGGGACACAAGCTCGGCGCCTGGCATGACGTCGGCTGGTTCGGGCTGACCCTGGTCGACGAGCNCCCCGCCCNCCCCGCCGAGCCACGCCCCTGGCGGCCCGAGGACGCGCCCGACGCCCCCTGAGGGCACAACCAGCGGAACACTGTGGGTGAGCAGAACGACGTTGGGCACGACCGGTTGGGCACGGGACGGCAGACCGGCGGACCGGCGGGTCGGCGGGTCGGCGGGTCGGCGGGTCGGCGGGTCGGCGGGTCGGCGGGTCGGCGGGTCGGCGGGTCGGACGGGTCGGACGGGTCGGACGGGTCGGACGGCGAGTGTGGGGTGGAGGGCGGGAGGGTCGTGCGGGCGGTGGGGATGGTGCTGCATCCGCGGCGGGACTCGGCCGAGGCCGTCGGGGCGGTCCTCGACTGGGCCGCGGAGCGGGACGTGACCGTGCTCGGCATCGACGGCGAGATCGAGCGGCTTCGGTGCACCGCGGTGGCGGTGCCCGCCGAGGAGTTGGCCGAGCGTAGCGACCTGCTGGTCAGCCTCGGCGGGGACGGGACGATGCTGCGCGCGATGCGGTTGGCCGACGGGCGGACGGCCCCCGTGCTCGGGGTGAACCTGGGCCGGCTCGGCTTCCTCGCGGAGGTCGACGTGCCGGAGCTGGCGGCGGCGCTGTCGGCGATCGACCGCGGCGAGTACACGGTGGAGCCGCGCCTCGCCGTCGACGCACGGATCGGCGCGGCGACCGTGAGCGCCTTCAACGATGTCGCCGTCGTCCGGGTGCCGGGGTACGGCGGCAGCGCGGCGGTGGCGCTGCGGGTCGACGGCCGGCCCTTCGTCCGCTATGCCGCCGACGCCGTCGTCGTGTCGACCCCGGCGGGCTCGACGGCATACAGCTTCTCGGCCGGCGGGCCGATCGTCAGCCCGTCCGTGGAGGCGCTGCTGGTCACCCCGGCCGCGCCGCACTCGGCGTTCAACCGTGGGGTGGTGCTGTCCGTGCGGGACGCCCTCGCCCTCGACGTGCTGCCCGGCAGCGCCCGCCTCGCCGTCGAGGTCGACGGCCGGGTGCACGACTACCTGGAGGCCGGCGCGACGGTCGAACTGCACCCGCGGCCCGGCGCGGCGGGGGTCGTCCGCCTCGGCCGGACAACCTTCTACGAGCGGGCCGCCCGCAAGCTGCGCCTCGCCGGCTCCGCCGAGGTCGACGGCCCCCGGGCCGGCCCGACCTGACCCGCCGGCCCCGTCGGGTCGGGTCAGCGGGCGGGTCGGGTCAGCGGGCGGGTCGGGTCAGCGGGCGGGTCGGGTCAGCGGCCGGCGGTCCAGCGGCGGTCGGACTCGTCCCAGGCCTCGTTGCGCTCGTCCAACCGCTGCCGCCAGTGGGCGGCCTGCTCGGCGCTGTCGTAGGGACCGAGGCGACGATGTCCCGGCGCGTCCGGCGGGTTCTCCGCCCGCCCGTGATCGAGGCACCACCACCAGCCGGTCGGATTCCATGCCGAGCTGTCCGCCGCCCGGCCACGGCCCCGACCGGACACCCGCTGCAACCACCTGAACATGTCTCGATCAGTACCCCGGATCGCCCCGCCTCCACCCCGGGCAACCGGTCGAGCGTGGGAACCCGCAGGCCTACCATTCGACCTATTTGCGATCTGGCCCATTTCGGCAGCCCTGCGCGCCCCGGGAGTCGCCTCATGCCCGTCGACGGAGAACCAACCACCCCGATCCGCTCCCCCGCGGGGCTCGCCGCGCTGCTCGGCGTGCGGATCCCCATCGTCCAGGCGCCGATGACCTACATCGCCGGGGCCCAGCTCGCCGCGGCCGTGTCGAACGCCGGCGCGCTCGGCGTCATCGAGACGACCTCGACGCAGGGCCGCGAGGACCTCAAGCGGGTCCGCGACCTCACCGACGCGCCGGTCGCGGCCAACATCGCGCTGGCCGCGCGCAACGACCCGTCCACCGTCGACGTGCTCGCCGACGCCGGCATCCGCACCGTGATCACCTCCGCCGGCGACCCCAGGGTGATGACCGGGCGGCTGCGGGACGCCGGGATGACCGTGTTCCACGTCGTCGGCAGCCTGCGCAACGCGCTCAAGGCCGCGGACGCGGGCGTCGACGGGGTGATCGTCGAGGGCGTCGAGGGCGGCGGGTTCAAGAACCCCCAGGCCGCGTCGACGCTCGTCCTGCTGCCCCTGGTCGCCTCCCGGGTCGACCTGCCGATCATCGCCGCCGGGGGGATCTGCGACGGGCCGTCGATGGCCGCGGCGCTCGTCCTCGGCGCCCAGGGCGTGCAGATGGGCACGCGGATGCTGACGTCCGCGGAGTCGCCGATCCACGACAACCTCAAGAACGCGGTCGTCGGCGCGGACGAGACCGCCACCGTGATGCTGTCGGTGCGGGGGCTGCCGACCATGCGGGTTCTGCGCACCCCCACCGCCGAGCGGGCCCTGGCCGCGGGCCGCTCCGACGTGGGCCTCGACGGCATCCCGACGCTCTACTTCACCGGCGACCTAGCCGCCAGCATGGCAAACACGGGCCAGGTGGCCGGCCGGATCGGGCGGGTCGAGGCGGTCGCCGACATCATCGGCCAGACGTGGGCGGGCGCCCGCGCCGCGCTCGACGACGCCCGCGCCCGCCTCGACGCCTGACCGCCTCGACGCCTGACCGCCTGGGCTCAGAGCCCGGCGGCCGCCGGGATGAGGCGCTCGCCGAGCAGCTCCAGCGGACGCAGCGTGTCCACGTCCGGCACCGATCCGTGGTAGTGGGTGACGCCAAGCCCGGCCAGCCGCTGGATCTCCGCGAGCAGGGCGTCGATCTTCTCACCGCCGGGCCCGGGGTCGAGCGGGCCGATCACCGTCTTCTCGATCTCGTCGTAGTCGCGCCCGACGTCCTGGCAGTGCGCGCGCAGCACGTCGAGCTTGTGCTCGACGTCGGGACCGGCGAACAGGTTGCAGGCCTGTGCGTAGCGCGCGACCAGGCGCAGGGTCTTCTTCTCGCCGCTGCCGCCGATGAGGATCGGCGGGTGCGGCCGGCGCAGCGGCGCCGGCACGTTGAGGGTGCGCTCGAGCTGGTAGTGCCGGCCGCTGTAAGGGGCGTCCTTGCCGCTCCACATCTGCAGAATGATCTCCAGCGCCTCCTCGAGACGCTCGAAACGCTCGGCGGTCGGGGGGAACGGCAGGCCGAGACCGCGCGCCTCCGGCTCGTTCCAGGCGGCGCCGATGCCGAGCCAGGCCCGACCCTCGGACAGCACGTCCAGCGTGGTCACGAGCTTCGCGAGCAGGCCGGGCTCCCGGTAGACGACCGCGGTCACCCAGGCGAGCAGCTCGATGCGGGTCGTGCGCGCGGCCAGGTAGCCGAGCGTCGTGTACGCCTCGAGCATGTCGTGCTCGGGCGGGCCGATCATGCCGATCTGCCAGACGTGGTCCATGACGCTGAGCTTCGCGAAGCCCGCGTCCTCGGCCGCGACCGCGACGCGCGTGAGGTCCTGCGCGATGGTCTGCGGCCCGCCGGACCAGGTGAAGTCGGAGACGTGCAGCCCGATTTCCATGGCCGTCCTTCCCGTCGGATGGGACCGGTCCCGGCGCGTGCGGCGCGCGGGGTGGGGCGGAGGAGTACTGGAGGATCCACGCAGTACTGGAGAGTCCTGGAGTACTGGAGTACTGGGAGATCTCGGAAACTGGAGATCTCGGAGTACTGGAGGATCCTCCGTTTACGACCCTACCGCCGTTCGCGACGCAGCCCCGCCCCGGGCGGTCTGCGCCGGAACCGGCCCGGCGCCGAGCTCAGTCGAGGACGACGACGAGCTTCCCGCGCACGTGGCCCGCCTCGCTGATCCGGTGCGCCTCGCCGAGCTCGGCGAGCGGCAGGGCTCGGGCGACCGGCATGGTGAGCCGGCCCGCGGCCGCGAGCGTCGCCGCCTCCCGCAGCGAGTAGAAGGCCCGCCCCTCCGCCCCGGTGGTGAACCGGACGCCGTGCTCCGCCGCGGTGACGTCACCGATGGACACCACCCGGTCCGGGCTGCCGGTCAGCGTGATCAGATCCGGCAGCGCACCCGCGCCCGACACCGCGAGGGCGGCGTCGACCCCGTCCGGGGCCAGCGAGCGGACCCGGTCGACCAGACCCGGGCCGTAGTCCGTCGCCGCCGCGCCGAGCGAGCGCAGGTACTCCTGGTTGTCCCGGCTGGCGGTGCCGATCACCCGCGCCCCACGCGCCTGCGCGAGCTGCACGGCGGCGAGCCCGACGCCGCCGGCCGCGCCGTTGACCAGCAGCGTCGTCCCGGCCGACTCCGACCCGGCCGCCGACTCCTGACCGGCCCCCAGCTCCAGGCCGGCCCCCGACTCCTCGCCGGCGGTGATGCCGAGCAGGTCGAGGCCGCGCGCGGCGGTCTCGACGGCCATCGCCAGGCCGGCGGCCTGCGCCCAGGTCAGCTGGGGCGGCTTCGGCGCCCACTCGTCGAGCACGGCGTACTCGGCGGAGGCGTTCTGCGCCGCACCGAACACCTCGTCACCGACCGACACACCCTCGACACCGGCGCCGACCTCGTCGACCACACCCGCGGCCTCCAGGCCCGGGATGTGCGGCAGCGGCACGGGTATGGTGCGCAGGGTCGAGCCGTTGCGGATCTTCCAGTCGACCGGGTTCACCCCGGCCGCCCGCACCGCGATCCGGATCTGCCCCGGCCCCGCGTGCGGCTGCGGCACGTCGACCAGGTGGAGGACCTCGGGGCCGCCGGTCTCCGCGAAACTCATCGCCTTCATGCGAGCATCCTCGTTGTCCATGCCCTCATTCTGGTCCCGCTCCCTCCGTGCCCCTCGGCGCCGGGTCGCATCCTCGCCGGTCCGGGGCCGGGGCGGCGGGAACCGGCGCGGCCGGCGCGCGTCGCCCCCGCTCCGCACCCGACCGGGCTCGGCGGAGCGGAGACCGTCCGCCATATTTCAAGTTTCTGACACGATGTATTCCTGTAACTCAACAGACTTCACTATCGAGATGATCGGCCGGGCTCGACGCAAGTCCCCTGCCAGCCCTCGATACCCGGCATTCCGGTGGCCCGTCGTCGTCGCGAGCCCGACTCGCCCAGCCGGGTAGGTGCCACTACCACACCGGAGCGGATCGCATACTCTGACATAGATGTCCGAGAACGAGATCCTCCGACGGGCCAGCTACGGTCCGACCAGCCCCGTGGTCGGCGCGCGCGGCACCCGCACTCGTGCGCGCATCGTGACGGCAGCGCTGGACCTGTTCGAGTCGCAGGGCTTCCACGGGACGTCGGTCGACGAGATCGCCACCGCGGCCGGTGTCTCGCGCGCCACCCTCTACCAGTACTTCGAGAGCAAGGAGACGATTTTCGTCGAGTTGCTCAACGAGTGCGGCGGCGCCCTCATGCGGGTCGTGCGCCGGATCGGTCCACTCGGGCCCACCGCTCTCGGCTTCGACAACCTGCACTGGTGGCTCGGCGAGTGGGCCTGGGTCTACGACAAGTACGCCACGATGTTCGTGCAGTGGGCGAACGTCGACTCGCCGCGGACGTCGGTCCGGCCGATGATCAGCGGCTTTCTGGAGTCGTACTACGACCGGATCGCCGAACGCCTGGTCTCCTCGCAGGTCGAGGGCATCGATCCCGTCGACGCCGCGATGACGCTCACCACCCTGGTGAACCGGTTCAACTACTTCCGGCACAGCGGATTCGGGGACGGGCAGCCGGCCGAGGCGCTCGTCGACAACCTCGCCGTCGTACTCCAGCTCATCCTGTTCCCGCACACCCCGGCCAGCGCCTTCGCGCAGCTCGGAGCCGAGCCGGTCGGGTCCGCGCACGCTGTCCGCCCGGTGCGCCGCCCCCCGCTGGCCGCGGTCCCGTCCCCGCCGGTGCCCGAGGTGACCGAGCGGTTCGCGTCCCTGAGCCCGCGGGCGTCGGCGACCGTCCGGCAGATCCTCGACGCCGGCATCCAGTGCTTCGCCGAGCGCGGCTACCACCTCTCGTTCGTCGACGACATCGTCGCGACGGCCGGCCTGGCCCGCGGCACCTTCTACAAGTACTTCGACGAGAAGCTGGACCTGCTGCTGGCGCTGAGCGCCGAGGCGTCGGCGGTCAGCACCCGCCTCGGCGTCGAGATCCGCGGCATCACGCTCGGCCCGGAGGGTCTCGGCCGGTTGCGCGGCTGGCTCGCCGACTTCGTCGCGTTCCACCTGCGCTACGTCGGGGTCACCCGGACCTGGATCGAGTCGGCGCCGCAGGACCCGCGCCTGGACGTGGTGCGCCGCCAGGTGGGGCACGAGATGTGGGCCGACTACGCGGCCCTGCTCGAGCAGGTGGAGCGGACCTATCCCCTCGACCTCGACGTGGCCGGCCTGGTGTTCTTCTGCCTGCTCGAACGGCTGCCGGACACCGCCGTCAACATGGCCCCGCCGAAGACCCCCGACGAGGCCGCCGCACTGCTGGGCACCGTCATCGAGCGGGGCCTGCTCAACGGCCGACCGATCGGCCACGCCGCAGCCTGACGCACCCCGCCGGCACTACCCCGCCGGCACTACCGCGCAGCCACCACCGCGCAGGCAGCCACTACCGCGCAGCCACTACCGCGCACGGGCGAGCACGCGGCGAGCGGCGACGGCCAGCGCCTCGTCGATCATCTCGCCGTCGAGACCGACCGCGCCGGCGCCGCGACGATGCGCGTCCGCCAGCGCCGCGAGCACCGCCCGGGCGCGGGCGACCTCCTCGGGCCCGGCGGTGAACGTCTCCCGTACGGTGCCGATCTGCGCCGGGTGGATGACCCACTTGCCGTCGTAGCCCAGCTCGCGGGCATGCTCGGCGGCCGCGCGCAGCCCGGCGTCGTCCGCGGTGCCGAGGTAGGGCCCGTCGATGGCCCGCAGGCCGTGGGCGCGCGCGGCGGTGAGCACCTGGTCCTGGACGTACAGCCAGCGCTGCGGCGGTGTGCTCGGGGCCCGGCCCAGCGACGCGCCGAGGTCGGCGTACCCGAGGATCAGGCCCTCCAGCCGGCCGCCGTGCGCGGCGATCTCCGCCACCCGGGACAGGCCCTCGGCGTTCTCGATCAGCGCCTGCACCCGCACGGGTGCCGTGCGCCCCGTGGCCGCGATGATCCCGTCGAGCAGCCGCTCGACGAAGGCGAGATCGCCCGCGTCCGACACCTTGGGGATGACGAGAGACAGCGGCCCGTCGCCGGCCGCCACGCAGGCCGCGATGTCGAGATGGCACCACGGCGACCGGATCGCGTTCACCCGCACGGACACCCCGGCCCCGCCCGCCCGGGGCCTCGCGAGGATCTCGGCGAGCACACCGGCCAGCAGCGCGCGGGCGTCGTCCTTGCGCTGCGGCGCCACCGCGTCCTCGAGATCGAAGACGAGCTCGTCGGCGCCCCGGTCGAAGGCGCGCAGGATCCGCTTCTCCTCCGTCGCGGGCACCGACAGGATCGCCCGGCAGCGACCCGCGCCCCCGCCCGGCCCGTCGTCCCCCGGCCCCGCGGGGCCGCCGTCATCCGGACCCGCGGGGCCGTTGTCCCCCGGACCCGCGGGGCCGCCGTCGGCGCTGCCCGTGATCCGCCCCTCGTCGTGCTGCCCCGTCGGGTGTCCCGACACCTCATCACTCCCTCGGACCTGGCGCGCCGGCCACCCACGGCCGTGACGTGTTCGTCAGACGCACGATACATTTCCGCCCGGTTCGCCGGCCGCTCCGGACGGTCGACAGCCGCCCCCGACCAGACTCGCGCCCATCCGGCTCGCGCCGAACCACATGTACGAGCCGTCAGACACGGACACCGACCCCTTGCAGATCATGCCAGATGTGGCATAACGTGCCACGTATGGCAGGTCACGCCGCCCCCGTTGCCGGACGGGGCGGCGCGGCCGCCGTTCACGACGTTCCGCCTGGAGCGGCCGGCGGGCAACCGGATGACGGTCCCTGCGGCAGCCATGTCCGTCCGGCCCCCGTGCCGGCTTCACGCGAGGAGTCCCGATGACGTTGGACCTGAAGGCAGCCGCTTCGACGCTGAACGGGCTGCGGCCGTTCCCCGTGGCGGTCACCACCATTCTGAACGGCCGGGCGAACGGCCTGATGTCGCTGTCGGCCGGCGCCGCGAGCATCGTGCCCGAGGCGCCGCGCGTGACGATCAGCCTCACGAAGTACAACCTGACCCACGACCTGGTCCTCGAGTCCGGCGTCTTCGCCATGCACCTGCTGGCGGCGACTCCGGAGGAGCAGTTCGCGATCTCCCTCGACATCCTCATGGGCCTGGGCGGAAGCTCCGGCCGCGACGGGGACAAGATCAGCCAGTTCCGGACGAAGCCGGGCGTCACCGGCACCCCGATCCTGCTCGACGCGCTCAGCTACGTCGAGGGACGGGTCGTGCACTCCCTCGACATCGACGAGAGCACACTGTTCGTCGCCGACGTCGTCGCCGCGGAACAGCTTCACGACGGCGAGCGGCTGCGCGTCGGCCCGGCGTGGGGCGCCCTGCCCAAGGAGTGGATCGAGCAGTACGACCGCAACCACCACCCTCAGCTCGAAAGCGCGCGCAAGTACCGCGAGCAGGCGAAGTCCTGACGCCCCGGGCCCGGCCTCGCCGCCGGGCCACCGCCCCCATCGACCCCATCACGGGAGTGTGAGTGAGCGACAAGCACGAGCTTCTGGTCCGCCAGTTCCTCGACCGGCTGGTCGAACGGGACTACGACGCGGCGGCCGCCCTCGTCGCCACGACCGCCCGCTACCACGTGAGCGCGTGGCAGCCGGCGGTCGTCGGACGTCCGGCCATCCGCGCGGAGTTCGACCGTCAGGCTGCCCTCTACTCGGCGTTCCAGTACGAGCTGGTCACGGTGGCCTCGACCGACTCCGTGGTCTTCACCGAACGGCTCGACAGCCTCACCATGGGCGGACGGTCCGTCGTCCTGCACTGGTGCGGGGTGTTCACGTTCGACGCCGACGGCCTGATCTCCGTCATCCGCGACTACTACGACATCAAGGAGCTGGAGCAGGCCCTCGCGCCCGCCTGACACGACTTCCCGCGCCCGGGCGCGGACGCGATCCCCGCGTACGGCCGTCGAGGCGTCCGGTACGCGGGGATTCGTCGTCCCGGGGGGCACAGGCCGGCCGCCAGGCTCCGCTTTCTAGCCGCGACCGGGCGTCCCGGTGACGTCCGGGGCCGGTCCGGGGCCCAGTCCGCCGCCGAGCAGGTCGAGCGCCTCCATCAGGTGCGCCCGCAGGCTCCCCCGGCGCGCCGCCCAGCGGCGGGCACCGACGACGAGCGCGGTGGCAGCGCTGATCCCGGCCAGCTCCGGCCACAGATCGTCCGTGGCGAGCCCCGCCCGCCCGGCGAGGGCCTCGGTGAGCATCGGACTGGTGACGGTGACGACGAGCTGCTGCACCCGCTCGTTGCCGTAGCTGTGGGCCATGGCGCGCTGCCAACGGCGCAGGTAGTCGTTGGTCTCCCCGGTCAGCGCGTCGACGGCGTTACGCAGCGCCGCGAACGGCGCCTCCGCCGGCGGGCGGCGGGCGGTCTCCTCGGCGATCGCCGTCGCGAGGCGGACCGGCAGCGCGGTGAGGATCATCTCCTTGCCCGGGTAGTACCGGTAGAAGCTGCGCACCGACACCCCGGCGGCGGCCGCGATCTGCTCGACGGTGACCTCGTCCATCGGCCGGGTGGTGAACAGCTCCAGCGCGGCCTGCTCGATGAGGTCCGCCGCCATCGCGCGGCGCCGCATCGCCAGGGTCGCGGACAACCGCCCGTTCCCGGCCGGGTCGACCGGGGGGACCCGACCGTTCCCGGCCGTCTCGTCCACCGGGCGGACCCGATCATTTCCGGCTGCCACCTCCACCGGGCGGATCCGGCTGTTGCCGCCCGCGTCCACCGGAGGTGTCACGCCGCCGCCCCGGGGCCGGACCCCGCACGCACCGGCACGCGGACCTCCACCGTCTCGAATCCCCTTCGTCGGACCCCGGCAGCCACCCACCGGCGCCGCCGGCCTGGCCGTGATGCCGGCGTCGCACCGTTCGTCACCATGGCCAGGCCTCCATCGTACGGACGGCGATCCCCTCGGACGGCGATCCCCTCGGACGGCGATCCCCTCGCCCCGCGGGCCGGACCCGCCCTCGGCCGCCGTCCGTCACCCGCGGGCGGCTGTCGACCATCGCGGGCCGGCGGCGAGGCTAGCGGACCAGGGCGGCGAGGGCGGTGCCGATCCGCTCGATGTCCTCTCGGAAGGCGGCCAGGCTGCGGCTGGTCGGCTCGATGGTGATCCACGTGACGCCGGCATCCTCGTACGCCCGGTAGGACGCCGCGACCGCGCGGGTGAAGGCGTCGACGTCCGGCAGGAGCTCGGCCTCGTAGGGCACGAACGACACGTCCAGCGGGGCCGCCCCGGCCTCGGCGCGCCGGTCCTGCACCCCGCGCACGGCCTCGGCCAGGGCCGCCACGTCCTCCATCGGCGGCGTCTTGGTGATCTTCGCGACGGCGACGGACTGCCCCATCGGCATCCAGCCGTCGGCAAGGGTGACCGCGCGCCGCCGCGCCGCGTTGCTGTTGCCGCCGATCCAGATCGGCGGGCCGCCGGCCTGCGCCGGGCCGGGCAGCGAGGTGTGCCCGTGCAGCGGGAACGTCGGGTCGTCCCGGTCGACGCTGCGGCCCGTCCACACGGCCCGCATCGCCGGGATGGCCGCGTCCAGCAGGCGCCCGCGCTGGGCGAAGTCGGCGCCGAGCGCGGCGAACTCGGTCTTCAGGTAGCCCGCGGCGACGCCCAGGGTGAGTCGCCCGCCGCTGAGCCGGTCCAGGCTCGCCGCGGACTTCGCCAGCAGGTACGGGCTGCGGTAGCCGGCGACCGCGACGTAGGTCATCACCCGCAGCCGGGTCGTCGCCGCGGCCAGGAAGCTCAGCGAGACGAACGGGTCGAACGCGTGGTGCCCGCCATTGCCGAGCCAGGCGTCGTCGGGGATCGGATGCTCGCTCATCGAGACCGCGTCGAACCCGGCCTCCTCCACCAGCCGGCCGACCTCGGCCAGGTCTCCGTCCCCGATCCAGCGGTCGTAGTGCTTCACCGCGCGCATCGGGAACATCAGGTTCAGGCGCATGGACACCTTCCGTCGTTGCCTGCCGGGGACCGGGCGGTCCCGCAGGCTCACTCGTCATCTGCCGGGGACCTGGCGGTCCCACGGGTCGTCGCTCGCAGGGAACCGGGCAGTCCCACGGGTCGTCATCCGCCGGGAACCGGGCAGTCCCCCGGTCCGCCCGCCGCCGGGCGGGAACCGGCGGCGACGGGCGCGCGGATGCAGGCTGTTCTGACACGGGTCGCCCGACGGGGGTCGGGGGGTGCAGGCCGCCACGGCACCGGTGCGCGTCACCTCCGGCGTGGCTTCGGGCCGCCTGCGCGGCCCCTGCGCACCAGCCGCCGCCCGGCGCGGGTGCTTCCGGAGGCGGATGGGCAGCCATACCCACTATGCTGTTCTGACAGCCACGTCACAAGTGTCGGCGCCGCGGGCCGCTGCCGAGACGCCCGCCCGACGGCGGGAAGCGCGGCCCGCCGCCCGGGCCGCCCGATCTCGTCCTGTCCCCGCGGCCCGCCGCCGGACCCCGCGGCCGCGGGGAGCCCGACGGCGAGGTCAGGGAAGGAAGCCACAACGATGGGTACCCGCCTCGCGGGCAAGACCGTGCTCGTGTCCGGATCGACCCGCGGCATCGGCCGCTCCATGGCGGAACTGTTCGCCGCCGAGGGGGCGCGCGTGGCCGTGACCGGCCGCACCGTCGCCAAGGGTGAGAAGGTCGTCGCGCGCATCCGCGCCGCCGGCGGCGAGGCGGAGTTCTTCCCCCTCGACGTCACCGACGAGACCAGCGTGCACGCCACGATCGACGCGGTGGCCGCGCGCTTCGGCGCGCTGAGCACGCTGGTGAACAACGCCGCCCCGACCGACGCCGTCGCCTCGACGATCAAGAAGATCGCCGACTACACGACCGAGGAGTGGAACCACATCCTGCTGGGCACCCTGACGGGCAACGTGTTCTGGGCGTCGAAGTACGCCTGGCCGTACCTGCGCGAGGCCGACGGGGCGGCGATCGTGAACGTCTCCTCGGGCCAGTCCATCGCCGGGTTCACCGGGTTCGGCGCCTATGCCGCGGCCAAGGGCGGCGTCAACGCCCTGAGCCGTACGCTGGCCGTCGAGGGCGCCGCCGACGGCATCCGCTCCAACACCATCGTCGTCGGGCGGGTCGTGAGCTCGCCGGGTGACTCCGGGGCGCTCACCGGCGGCGGACGGCTCACCCGCATCGGCAACCCGATGGACATCGCGTACACGGCCGCGTGGCTCGCCTCCGACGAGGCCGCCTTCGTCACCGGTGCGACGGTGACGGCCGACGGCGGCTTCAGCGCCAACGGCGACGCCGCCGCCGGCGAGGGCTGAGCGTGCCGGTCGCCACCCACCGGGGCACACGCCACCGGGGAGCACGCCACGAGGGGACAGTGGACATCACTGTCAGATCAAGGATCACCCAAGCCGGGATCGCCCGATCAGGGAGTGCCGGACCCGTCGCCGACGGGTCCGCAAGCGGGCACGGCGGGGCGGGATCCCTGCTGAGCACCGACGAACAGGAGCCATCCATGCCATCAGCACCCGCCGCACCGCGGCGGCAGGTCCGATGAGCGCGCCGGGCAGCGCCGCCACCGTCCCCGCCGCGTCAGGCCCCGCCGCGTCAGGTCAGGGCGTGTCCGGCCCCGCCGCGTCTGTCCAGGGCGTGTCCGCCCCGGCGGGCCCGCTCGGGACCACCGTGCTGCACACGGTCGAGGGGGGGATCGCGACGATCACCCTGAACCGGCCGGAGGCCGCGAACGCGATCCAGCCGGCGATGCGCGACGTCATCATCGATCTGCTCGCCCAGGCCGACGCCGACCCCGAGGTCCGGGTGGTGGTGCTCGCCTCGAACGGGCGGCACTTCTGCTCCGGCGCCGACGTCACCGGGATCGCGGCGAGCCGGGCGCAGGGCGCCGAGAAGCGGGTCACCGACGCCATGCGGCGCATCATGACCGGTGCGCAGCGGCTGGTGTCCTCGGTCCTCGACTGCGGCAAGCCGGTCATCGCCGTCGTCCAGGGGCCGGCGGCCGGCCTCGGCGCGCACCTGGCGTACGCCAGCGACCTCGTCGTGGCCGCGGAGAACGCGGTCTTCGTCGAGTCGTTCGTGCTGCGCGGCCTGGTCGTCGACGCCGGTGGCGCCTACCTGCTGCCGCGGCGCATCGGCATGCAGAAGGCCAAGGAGCTGGCGTTCTTCGGCGAGAAGCTGCCCGCGAGCGAGGCACTCACCCTCGGCCTGGTCAACCGGGTCGTGCCCGCCGAGGAGCTCGCCGCCACCGCCGCCGGGTTCGCCGAGCGCCTCGCCGGCGCCGCGACGAGCGCCATCGCGCTGACCAAGCGGCTGTTCAACGAGTCCCCGGATGTCGACCGGGCCGCCGCCTTCCTGGCCGAGGGCATGGCCCAGGAGCTGCAGTCGCACGCCCACGACTCGACCGAGGGCGTGACCGCGTTCGTCCAGCGCCGCTCCCCCGAGTACCGCGGCTACTGATCCGCGGCCACGCGAACCGCGGCCACTGATCCGAGGAGGACACCCATGGCGACCGGCGCACCCCGGGTCGACCTGCCGACCATCGAGGACGAGAACCGGCCCTTCTGGGACGCCGCCCGCCAGGGCCGCTTCCTGATCGCCCGCTGCGCGTCCTGTGGGCGGGCGCACCACTACCCCCGCCCGTTCTGCCCGTTCTGCTGGAGCGAGGACGTGTCCTGGGAGGACGCCAGCGGGCAGGCGACCCTCTACACCTACTCGACGGTGTTCGTGAACGACCTGCACCCGTTCGCCGAGCGGATCCCCTACGTGGCGGCCCTGGTCGACCTGGTGGAAGGGCCGCGGGTGATGACGAACATCATCGACGCCGACCCGGCGGACCTGCACATCGGCATGCCGCTGACGGTCGCCTACCGCGAGCTGACCGACGAGATCACCGCGCCGGTCTTCCGCCCCGCCGACCCGGCCGCCGGCGGCTGAGCTCGCCCCGTTCCCGCGACACACCCGTTCCAGCTACCCACCCAGGGAGTTCGTATGGCAGGCCTGCTCGACGGCAAGATCGCACTGGTGACCGGCGCCGGCCACGGCATCGGCCGTGGCCACGCGCTCGAACTCGCCAAGCACGGCGCGACCGTCATCGTCAACGACCTCGGCAGCACGGTCAGCGGCGAGGGCCGCGGCCGTGATGCCGAGGAGGTCGTGAAGATCATCGAAAAGCGCGGCGGCACCGCCGTGGCGGACTTCGGGGACGTCGGCGACGAGGAGCAGGTCGAGGCCAGCGTCGCCCGGGCCTTCGACGAGTTCGGCCGCCTCGACATCGTCGTCAANAACGCCGGCATCGTGCGCGACAAGGCCGTGTGGAACATGAGCACGGCCGACTTCGACCTGGTCCTGCGGGTGCACCTACGCGGCACCTGGCTGGTCAGCCGGGCGGTCGCGAAGCGCTGGCGGGCCGCGGCCAAGGCCGCCGACAGCGGCAAGGTCTACGGCCGGATCATCAACACGACCTCCGGCGCGGGCCTGTCCGGCCACTTCGGCCAGACGAACTACAGCGCGGCGAAGGCCGGCATCGTCGGGCTGACCCTGACGCTGTCGCTGGAGCTGGCGAGCATCGGCGTGACCGTGAACGCGATCGGCCCGGGCGGCCTGACCCGGCTGTCGGGCACCATGCCCGGCCAGGCGAAGCCGCTGGAGCCCGACGAGCGGCCCGAGGACGAGTTCGACCCCAAGGACCCGTCGCTGTGCAGCCCGGTCGTCGCCTGGCTCGCCAGCGACGAGGCCGGCCACGTCAGCGGCCAGGTCATCAAGGCCATCGGCGAGCGCATCCAGCTCATGGGCGGCTGGCACGAGCAGGCCGTGGTGAACAACGGCGGCAAGCGCTGGGACGCCACCAAGCTCGGCCCCCTGTTCGCCACCGACATCTTCCGCACCCGCGCCCCCGGCCTGCGCCTCGGCGGCTGAGTGCGCCCAGCTCAGCCCGCGGCCAGCGTGCGCAGGGCGGCGGTGTCCACCTTGAGCATGCTGGTCAGCGGCAGCGCCTCGACGACCTCGAGGCGGTCCGGCGCCTTGTAGTCGGCCAGCCGTCCCCGCACCCAGGCCCGCAGCTCGGCAAGATCCGGCGGGCTCGCGGGGTCGGCCGGCTCGACGAAGGCGACCCCGATCTCGCCGATCACCGGGGCCGGCGCGCCGATGACCGCCGCGCGCCGCACTCGGGGATGCTCCGCCAGCACGTTCTCCACCTCCAGCGGGTACACGTTGTACCCGCCGCGGATGTAGAGGTCGCTGGCCCGCCCGCGCAGCCGCAGGTTGCCGTCGGCGTCGAGCGCCCCGAAGTCGCCGCTGATGAGCCAGCCGTCGCCGCGCAGCACCGCCGCGGTCTGGTCGGCGTCGTTCCAGTAGCCGCGCATCACCGTGTCGCCGCGGACCCAGACCCGGCCGACCTCGCCGGTCGCGACGTCGCGCCCGGCGTCGTCGCGCAGCGCGATCTCGATACCGGTCTGGGGCCGGCCCACCGTGCGAAACTGCACGTCCGGCGGGTCGTCCGGCTCGGTGCCGCAGATGCTCGGCGACTCGGTCATGGCGTAGCGGACGACGAGGGGCACCCCCAGCCGGGTGACGACCCGCTCCACCAGCTCGGGCGCGGCGGGCGCGGTCGCGGCGAGCCCCAGACGCAGCGTCGCGACCGCGCGCACGGTCCGCTCGGCGTCGGGCAGCTCCAGCAGCTTGGCCCACTGGGTGGGCACGGCGCCGGCGACGGTGATCCGCTCGTCACGCAGGATGTCCGCCATCCCCGCTGCCGACCAGGGCACCGGGCTGATCACCATGGTGGTGCCCCAGGCGAGCTGGTCGACGATCTTCGCCATGTACCCGGCGTGCGCGAAGGGCGTCGCGACGAGCCGGCGGTCGAACGGCCGGCTCATCACCCCCGCGGAGGCGACGGCGGCGGCGAGGTTGCGGTGGTCGAACCAGGCCCCCTTGGGCAGCCCGGTCGTCCCGGACGTCCAGATGATCACCACCGGGTCCGCCGGCGCCACGGCCGGGCGGTCGCGGCCGAGCCCGGGGTGGCGCCGCAGCGCCGCGAGCTCGGACCGCGCCAGCACGGGCAGCCCCGCCGGCACCGCCGGCAGGCCCGCGTCCCTGTCGACGATCACCAGCGCGGGCCGGCACCGGTCGAGGATCCCCGTCACCTCCCGGGAACCCAGGCGCGTGTTCAGCCCGGTGGTGACCGCTCCCAGCCGGGCCGCCGCCGCGTAGCAGATGGCGTAGTCGATCGACGAGGGCAGCATCAGCGCGACGACGTCCCCCGGGCCGATCCCCCGCGCGGCGAGCGCCCCGGCCAGTGCGTCGGCGGCCGCCGCCCATGCGGCGAAGCTGATCCGCCCGTCGGGCCCGACGTAGGCCTCCCGCTCACCGAACCGCTCGGCGGCGGCGTCCAGCGCCACCCCGACCGTCGCGTACGAGTCGGGTGCGCCCAGCGGCGGGGAGCCGCCCACGCCGGGCTAGTCCCGCCCGAGGATGACGGTCCCCGACGAGCAGAGCCAGCCGCCGGTGCCGCTGACGCAGGCCAGCCGGGCGTCCGGCACCTGCCGGCCCTCGGCCTCGCCGCGTAGCTGGCGCACCGCCTCGACGATGAGGAACAGGCCGCGCTGCCCGGGATGGCACGCCGACAGGCCACCACCGTCGGTGTTGGTCGGCAGTGCCCCGCCAAGGCGCAGCCGCCCGTCCGCGACGAACGGGCCGCCCTCGCCCTTCTTGCAGAAGCCGAGGTCCTCCAGGGTGACCATCAGCATGTACGTGAACGCGTCGTAGAGCTCACAGACGTCGATGTCCTCCGGGCTCACCCCGGCCCGGGAGAACGCCAGCGGCCCGGAGACGGCCGCGGGACCGGTGGTCACGTCCTCCCACTGGCTGGTCGACACGTGCGTCACGCACTCGCCCGTGCCGAGGACCCACACCGGCGGACGCGGCAGGTCGGCGATGCGGTCCTCGGCGACGAGCACCGCCGCGGCGCCGCCGTCCGAGCGGATACAGCAGTGCAGCTTGGTGAACGGGTCAGCGATCATCGACCCGGACAGCACATCGTCGATCGTGATCGGGTCGCGGTAGTACGCCTCCGGGTTCGGGCCGGCGTTGTAGCGGGCGGAGACCGCGATCTCGGCGAGCTGCTCGATCGTCGTGCCGAACTCGTGCATGTGCCGACGGGCGGCCATGGCGTACTTGGAGATCAGGGTGTGGCCGTAGGGGGCCTCCCACGACTGCGGGCCGCGGCTGCCCCAGTTCAGGCTCGCCGTGCGCAACCGCTTACGCAGGTCGGAACGGGCCGTCGAGCCATAGGTGAGCAGCACCACGTCCGCATGCCCGGCGGAGATCGCATCGGCGGCGTGGGCGGCCATGACCTCCCACGACGCCCCGCCGACGGTGGTGGAGTCGATCCAGCGGGGGCGCAGGCCCAGATACTCGGCGACGTCGATCGGCGCCAGCGTCCCGAGCGAGGTCGACGCGAGCCCGTCGACGTCACCCGGCCCGAGCCCGGCGTCCGCGAGCGCGCGGCGGCTGGCCTGGGCGATCAGCGCGTACGGGGTGGAGCCGTCGGTGCGGCCCACGTCCGACAAGGCGACCCCGGCGATGGCGACCCGTCGGCTCATCGCCCGGCCCCCGCGGGCAGACAGGGGCGCAGGAGGGTCGGGCGGGACGGCGGTCGAGTCATGTGTCCTCCGATCGGGTGCCGGCAGGGGCCGGCTACTGCGCCGCCGGCTGGGCGACCAGGCGCGCGAGATGGTCGGCGGGCTCGCCGAGCAGGTGCTCCAGGACGTGCGCCCGCTTCAGGAACAGGTGCGAGTCGTGCTCGAAGGTGTAGCCCATGCCGCCGTGCACCTGGATGGTGGCGGAGGCGTTCTCGACGGCGTAGCGGCCGGCGACGCTCTTGGCGGCCAGCGCCTGGAACTCGGCGTCGGCCCGCCCGTCCTGGACGCAGATCGCCGCGAACAGCACCTGCGACAGCGCGGCCTCGGCCCGCACCGCCATGTCCGCGCAGGCGTGCTTGATCGCCTGGTTGACCCCGATGGGCCGGCCGAACTGCACCCGTACCTTGGCGTGCTCGGTGGACAGGTCGCGGGTCGCCTCGGCGATCCCGACGCTCATCGCCGCCGTCAGCACGAGCGCACGCAGGCGGATCGGCTCCTCCTGCGTGCTCACCCAGGCGATGATCGGCACCGCCTCCGCGCGCGCCTCGGCCAGCCGGATGCCCGGGTCGATCGCCGGCTCGGAGTGCACATCGGTCAGCGCGGCGGTCTCGACCAGCGCGGCACCCGCGGGGTCGAGCAGCAGGACGTAGCGGGAGTCGGCCGCGTCGAGGAGCTGGAACCGCCCGTCCAGGGTCGAGGGGGTGGTGGCGGCCTCGAACCCGTCCGGGCCGCGGCGCAGGGCCAGGCCCACCGCCGCCTTCCCGGACAGGATCGCCGACGCCGTCTCGTGCTGGCCGGCCAGCGCCGCGACGCGGGCGCCCAGCACGGTCGGCAGGAACGGCCCCGGCACCAGTCGGCGGCCCATCTCCCGGAACAGCAGCGTCTCCTCGGCCAGCTCACACCCGGCGCCACCGAGCTCCTCGGCGATGCCCAGGCCGAACAGGCCCAGCTCCGCGCTCTCCGACCAGACCCGCCGGTCCACGACCACGGGCTCGTCGCGCCGCTCCCGGATGACCGAGATCGGCAGCTCGTTGCCGAAGAAGTCGGCGGCGAGGGAGGCTATCTCCATCTGGCCCGGCGTGGGTAGCAGGTCCACGGTGCGCTCCTCAGGGTGTTTCGATGGCTGCTGGGGGATCGGTGAGCTTCAGCGCGGCAGACCGAGCACCCGATCACCGATGATGTTGCGCTGGACCTCGGACGNCCCCCCGCCGATGGACACCGAGTACGAGTACAGGTAGTTGCCGGACCAGCCGCCCGGCTCCCAGCGCGAGACGAACCGCAGGGCGTCCGCGCCGAGCAGGTCGAACGCCAGCCGGTACACCTTCTTGGCGATGTCGGAGTAGAACAGCTTGACCATCGACCCCTCGGGCCCGGGCTGGTCGCGGTGCATGTTGCGGGAGATGCCGGCGTAGGTCATGGCGCGCAGCGACGCGACCTCGGCGCGCGCGGTCGCGAGGCGTCGCGCGATCTCGTCGTCGGCGATCGCCGGGCGCCGCCCGTCGGGGCCGGTGCGCTCCTTCGCCAGGTCGATGAGCTTCTCCACGGTGCTGGCGAGGCGGACCTGGTTGGCGGTGAAGGCGGTGCCGCGCTCGAACGACAGTGTGGACATCGCCACACTCCAGCCGTTGTTCAGCCCGCCGACAACGTTTTCCAACGGGATGCGGACGTCGTCGTAGAAGACCTCGCAGAACTCTGCGCCGCCCTCGATCGTCTCGATCCCGCGCACCTCGATGCCTGGGGTGTGCATGTCACAGATCACCCAGGAGATGCCGTGGTGACGCGACCCTTCGGGGTCGGTGCGGACCAGCAACTCCTGCCAGTCCGCGAGGGTGGCGAAGCTGGTCCAGATCTTCTGCCCGGACACGACGAGCTCGTCGCCCTCGATGCGGGCCCTCGTGCGCAGCGCGGCGAGGTCGGAACCGGCGTCCGGCTCGGAGAACCCCTGGCACCAGATCACCTCCCCGCGCAGGATGCGGGGTAGGTGATAGGCCTTCTGCTCCTCGGTCGCGCGCGTCATCAGGGTCGGCCCGGCGTGGCTGAGGCCGACGAAGCAGGCATCGATGCCCGGCAGCCCGGCGCGCCCATACTCCTCGAACCAGATCAGCTGCTGCAGCAGGGAAAGCCCACGGCCGCCGTACTCCTGCGGCCAGGAGATACCCGCCCAGCCGCCCTCCCACTGGGTGCGCTGCCAGGCGAGATCATACTCACGCATCGCCGGGCCCATCTCGGGGCGGATCTCCCGGGGGGCGTTCTCCTCGAGCCAGGTTCGCACCTGCTCACGGAACTCGACCTGCTCCTTCGAGAAGTCAAGGTCCATTCGTCGGCCTCCGTCCCACCGCCTGGCATCTCGTGACGCCCTTGTCAGATACTAGCTTTACCAGGAGGCCCGGGCGCCCGCTCGCGAACAGGGCTCGACACGGGGCGCGGGCGCCGCCCCCGAGCCGGAGGACCGATGATCGACCGATGACCACACCGACCAACCCGCCGACGAGCAGCCCCGCCACCAGCGGGGACGCCATCCGCCCGCAGTCCGGCAGCGAAACACCCGCCCGCAACGGCGCGACGGGCGCGGCGACGCCCCCGCTCGTTGCGCGGCGCGGCTGGGAGGGGCGCTACTTCGAGGACTTCGCGGTGGGCGACGTCTACGACCATCCCCTCGGTCGGACGATCACCGCGACCGACAACACCTGGTTCACACTGCTCACCCAGAACACCGCCCGCCTGCACTTCGACCAGCACTATGCCGCGCAGACGGGATTCGGCCGCACGCTGGTGAACTCGACCCTCACTCTCGCCCTCGTCACCGGCCAGAGCGTCATCGACGTCTCGCAGAACGTGATGGCCAACCTGGGCTGGGACGAAGTGCGCCTTCCCCACCCGGTCTTCGAGGGCGACACGGTCTACTCCCGCTCGATCGTGCTCGGACTGCGGCCGAGCAAGTCCCGGCCCGACGTCGGAGTGGTGGAGGTTCGCACCCACGGCTACAACCAGGACGGCGACGAGGTGATCAGTTTCCGCCGGACGCTGCTGGCCTACCGCCGCGGTCATGGCCCGAAGCCGCCGGCGCTGCCGCCCCTGCCCGATTCCCCGGCCGCGCGCTGACCCGCCTGCCCCCATCCCGCCCCGACCACCCCGCGAGACCATCCAGGCCCGGCCGACGCGCCGCGGCCAGCGGATGGCGAGGAGACCGCAGTGTCGAGTGTGACCACCCGTCTGAGCCCTGAGGAAGAGCAGATCGTCCGCCTGGTCGCGACCTT
This sequence comes from Frankia torreyi, assembly GCF_000948395.1. GTDB lineage: Bacteria > Actinomycetota > Actinomycetes > Frankiales > Frankiaceae > Frankia > Frankia torreyi. The sequence continues at coordinate 24,439 of NZ_JYFN01000031.1, forward strand.
CGTCGACGAGAAGGTCCGTCCTGTCGCGCAGGAGCTCGACCACACCAACACCTACCCCGAGGACCTCATCGAGCAGATGAAGGAGATGGGGGTCTACGGTCTCGCGATCCCGGAGCCCTACGGCGAGTTCGGCGTGTCGACGTCCTGNTATGCCCGGGTGACCGAGGAGCTGTCGCGCGGCTGGATGAGCCTTGCCGGCGCGTTCGGCGGCCATTCCGTCGTCTCCAAGCTGATCCTGCGCTTCGGCACCCAGGAGCAGCGGGAGAAGTACCTGCCCCGGATGGCCACCGGAGAGCTGCGCGCCACCATGGCGCTCACCGAGCCCGGTGGCGGCTCGGACCTGCAGGCCCTGCGCACCGTCGCCCGGCCCGACGGCGACGGTTGGGTGGTCGACGGCACCAAGACGTGGATCAGCAACGCCCGACGGTCGGGGCTGATCGCACTGCTGTGCAAGACCGACCCCGCGGCGAAGCCGGCGCATCGCGGCATCAGCATCCTGCTCGTCGAGCACGGTCCGGGCTTCACCGTCTCTCGGGACCTGCCCAAGCTGGGCTACAAGGGCATCGAGAGCTGCGAGCTGCACTTCGACGGGTACCGGGCGCCCGCCGACGCCGTCCTCGGCGGCGTGACCGGCAAGGGCTTCAACCAGATGATGGCCGGGCTGGAGGTCGGCCGGATCCAGGTCGCCTCGCGCGCCCTCGGGGTCGCGCGCGCTGCCTTCGACGACGCGCTTCGCTACGCCCAGGAGCGCGAGACCTTCGGCAAGCCGATCTGGGAGCACCAGTCGATCGGCAACTACCTGGCGGACATGGGGACGAAGATCCTCGCCGCCCGCCAGCTCATCCTGCACGCGGCCGAGGTGTTCGACTCCGGCGCCCGCGCCGACATGGAGGCCGGCATGGCGAAGCTGTTCGCCTCCGAGATGGCGGCGACGGTGACGCTCGACGCCATCCGCATCCATGGCGGCTACGGCTATTCGACCGAGTTCGACGTCGAGCGCTACTTCCGTGACGCCCCTCTCATGATCGTCGGCGAGGGAACCAACGAAATCCAGCGCAACGTGATCGCCCGCCAGCTCGTCCAGCGTCCCAACCCGCTGCGCTGACGGCCGAAGCGCGGCGGACGGCTCACACCGTCGGCGGGCGGGCGGGATCTCTCGGCGCCACGATCCCGCACGCCCGCGACGGCCGGCAGTGCCCCGGCTGCCGCCAAGCCCCCGGGAACGGTATGGGCTGCGCATGTCGAGCTTCATCCGGCGGCGATGCCGTAGAGCAGGTCGTGCGGGTGACGTGCGTAGGGGTTTCGGCGCGGGCTGCGGCTGGCATCGATCCAGGCCGGGGGCAGGAATTCGGGGCGTCGGTCGGGGCCGAGCCGAACGGTCCAACCCTGGTGGTGGATGACCCGGTGGTGATGGCCACAGAGCAGCACGCAGTTGTCCAACGAGGTGTGACCCCCGTCGATCCAGTGTCGAATGTGGTGCGCCTCGGTCCACCCCGCCGGGCGATCGCAGTGTGGGAAAGCGCAGCCGTTGTCGCGGGCGACCAGCGCTCGGCGGATGTCGGCGGTGACGGTGCGCTGGGATCGACCGACGTCGAGGGGGACACCGGCGGGGTCGAGGATGATGCGGCTGACCGAGGCGTCGCAGGCCAGGCGGCGTAGGACCGCGCGGGGCAGGGGCTGCCCCCAAACGGTCGTCGCCGGCACACCAGAGCGGCCGAGGAGTGTCAACCAGGGGACCGTCACGGCCAGGTGCGGGCGGACGCCGCCGCCGACGGGCAGCACGGCGGCGTCGAGGGTACGGGTAAGCAGGTCGACAAGGGCGTCGGCGCGCCGCCGGGCGGGGCTACGCGGGTCGAGCGCACCGTCGACGGCCGGGCGTGGCGCCGCGAGGGGGTCCAGCGCGGTGCGGAGCAGGGCTGCCGCCTCGGGATCGAGCTCGCCGCTGATCCGAGTCATCCCGTCCGGCAACTCGGAGATCCACAGCTTCCGTCGCCCCGCAGGGTCCTCCCCTCCCGCGACCTCAGCACCCCCTCCCGCGGCCTCGGCATCGTCGGGGCCACCGGGCTGACCGTCACCCCCGCCGTCACTGCCAGCTCCACCGTCACCAGGCTCACCGCGAGCAGAGTCACCACCCTCGCTGCCACTGTCGGGAGCCGGATCTGGCGGATCGCCACCGGGGCTGGCATCCGCCCAGGCCAGGGTCTCGCGGAGGTGGCGGGCCAGGCGAGCCAGGGCAGTCGGGTCGAACTCGTCGGCCTGGCGCAGGAGAAACGCCTCAGCCCGCCGCCGCACGTCTACGGTGGCCGTGGCCGGCAGCGAGCGCATACCCGCCACAATCACCTGCGCCTGCTCCACACTGATCTCCCCCGCCGCCAGCCGCTTCCCCGTCGCCGCCAAGGGACCGTCCACGGCCACCGCGACATCGACCAGACGGTTGGCATCCGCCGCGCGGACCCGCAGGCGTTCGCGCAGCAACGCCACGGTGCCGCTCGCACCCACGCGTCGCGCCAACCCACGGCCGTGCACCTCGGCGACAATCTGAAGGCGAAATGCTGCCAGCCTCGTCAACACGGCGGAACAATCCTGCAGAAATTCCAGCAGACCCGCGTCGGACAGCGACCACACCGGACCGTCGACCATTGCATCTATCTGCGTGGACGTCACGGCCAATGCATCGACCAGCACATGAAACCGGCTCGGAGACTCGGGATTCGAGACCATGCGAGAAGCCTAGGCGACCAACACCCTGATGTCGAACGTATGTTCGTATCTGTAATCATCTTGAGAAATGTTCGCGACGAGGACCGACACGGTGACACAACCTAGAATCACGCTTCGGCACGCTCGCGCGAGCCTGCCGACCTGGCCGCCGCGCGACACCGCCGGCCCCGAGGAACCCCTGCGGCAGTCCGGCTTGCCAGGAACGGGAAACGGTGACGGCCCCGCCCCGAGCCGTGCTGGCAAGGGCCTGCGAGCTGGCGAGATCCGCCGACTGGTGCGATCCTCAGCGACGGTGCGGACCGATCGTCGCGACCGCGGCGCCCGGACACGGACGCCCCGGCGGCCACCGGGAACGCGTGCAGCGATGGACCAGAAGCGTCGCCCGCCGCCGTCGCCGCTTGATTTCTCCCGTACTTCTGCTAGAGGCGACGGAGTCGACGCCGCCGGACTTGACGAAGCGGGCGCGAGCGTGCTCCGATATCTCAGGAACGCCACCACGACGCGCACTCTTCAGTGAGCGACATGCCGCGCCAGCAATTGCCTCTCGCTTCCCAGTAACGTGGTGGGATCTCGACGACGAAAAGAACGCGCCCGGCCGCAGGAGAAGGGGCGGCGCCATCCCAAAGGTGGTGAGAAAGAATTGGCCAGCGACCAGACGAGCACAGCGGCGAGTATTCGTGCCAAGGCCGAGTTCGCCCCAGACGGCCCTGGTCACGCCCAGGCACACCACGGCCCCGCCCGGGCCGGGCCTCCGCGCGGGGCTGCAGAAGGCACCAGCGACGCATCAGGCCAGCGAGATCGGCACGGTCAAGTCGAGGACGGCGCCGACGGACCGTCGAGTTCTCCGTCGGACTACACNAGCGGGCAGCGTAGCGGGCCAGCCGGCGCTGACGCAGCCGCCGCGCAGCACGCCGGGACGGCTGAGTGCGTCAGGACGGCGTTGACAGGTCACCGCCCGGCGAACGCGACCACGGTCGCGGCTCGCCGAGCGACTCAGGACCGCACCGGCGGGTCAGACGGCACCGGCGGCGCGCAGGCGGGCCGTGTCGGCGGGGTCGTAGCCGAGCTCGGCGAGCAGCGCGTCGGTGTGTTCGCCGACGGCGGGCACGGCGCCCATCACCGGGTCCACCCCGCCGATGCGGACGGGCGGGCGCACCGCGCGCAGCGGGCCGACCGGCGAGTCCACCTCCCGCCAGCGGTCGCCCACGTCGAGCTGGGGGTGGGCGAGCAGGTCGCCGATGGTGTTGATCCGGCCGTTGGCGATGCCCGCCTCGTCCAGCCGGGCGAGAGTCTGCTCGGTGGTGACCTCGGCGAGGGCCGCCTCGACGTCGGCGGTCAGCGCGGCGCGGTGGCGGACACGGCCCGCATTCGTCGCGTAGCGGGGGTCGGCCAGCAACTCGGGCCGACGCAGCACCTCCTCGCAGAACCGCCGCCACTCCCGCTCGTTCTGCACGCCGAGCTGCACGCTGCCGCCGTCGCCGGTCCGGAAGCCGCCGTAGGGGGCGATCGAGGCGTGGCTGGTGCCGGTGCGGGCCGGGGGGACGCCAGTGTACATGGCGTAGTACATCGGCTGGGCCATCCACTCGGTGAGCGAGTCGAACAGCGACACCTCGAGGGCGGCGCCCTCCCCCGTGCGCTCCCGCATGAACAGCGCGGTGAGGACCGCGGTGTAGGCGTACATGCCGGCGGAGATGTCGGCCACGGAGATGCCGACCTTGGCCGGCGCGTCTGGCGCGCCGGTGACCGACAACAGTCCGGTCTCGCACTGGATCAGCAGGTCGTAGGCCTTCTTGTCGCGCAGCGGGCCGGCCGAGCCGTAGCCGGAGACGTCGCAGACGATCATCCGTGGATCGCGGGCCCGCAGTGTCGCCGCGTCGAGGCCCAGGCGGGCCGCGGCGCCGGGGGCGAGGTTCTGCACGAAGACGTCGGCCCCGGCCAGCAGGCCGGCCAGCACCTCGCGGGCCTCGGGATGCTTGAGGTCGAGGGTCAGCGACTCCTTCGCCCGATTCAACCAGACGAAGTAGCTGGCCAGACCCTTGACGGTCTCGTCATAGCCGCGAGCGAAGTCCCCCGCGCCCGGCCGCTCGATCTTGATCACTCGCGCCCCGAGATCGGCAAGCTGGCGGGTGGCGAACGGGGCCGCCACCGCCTGCTCGATGGAGACGACGGTGATTCCCGCCAGGGGTTTGCCAGCCGCCAGGCCACCCGCCGGCGATGCGGCCCGCCTCGGTGCCGGGACGGCTGCAGCATCGGGCAGCGCGGTGACATCAGGCGGCGCGGTGGGGTCGGGGGTCTCGGTCACTGCGAGCGCCCCTCAGCCGAGGACGAACGGGTCGCGGGTGGCACCCGTCGTCTCGATCCAGACGGCCTTCTCCTGCAGGTACTCGTGCAGCCCCTCGGTGCCGTTCTCGCGGCCGAACCCACTGCTCTTGATCCCGCCGAAGGGCATCGCGTAGTTCAGCGTCCGGTAGGCGTTGACCCACACGGTGCCAACCCGCAGCGCCTTGGTCATCCGGAAGGCCCGGCGGATGTCGGCGGTCCAGATGCCGGCGGCGAGGCCGTAGCGCGAGTCGTTGGCGATGGCGATCGCCTCCTCCTCGGACGAGAATCGCAGCACGCTCAGCACCGGGCCGAAGATCTCCTCCTGGCAGACCATGGCGTCGTTGGTGACGTTCGCGACGATGGTCGGCTCGAAGAACAGCCCGCCGAGTCCGCCGTCGCCGCCACCGCCGACGATGTCGGCGCCCTGCTCCTTGGCCTGCGCGACAAACCGGCGGATCTTCTCGTGCTGGCCGGGGAAGCAGATCGGGCCCATCTCGGTCTCGGGGTCCTTCGGATCACCGAGACGGATGCGGGCGGCCCGCTCGGCCACTCGGGCGACGACCTCCTCGTAGACGTCGGCGTGCACGAGCGCCCGCGAACCCGCGATGCAGGTCTGACCGGCGGCGGCGAAGATGCCGGCGATCAGGCCGTTGGAGGCGGCAGCCAGGTCCGCGTCAGGGAAGACGATGTTCGCCGACTTGCCGCCGAGCTCGAGGGTGACCGGGGCGAGGTGCTTCGCCGCCGCGGCGGCGACCGCCGCACCGGTGATCTCCGAGCCGGTGAACGAGACCCGGTCGACGCCCGGATGGCCGACGAGCCACTCCCCCACCTCGCGGGAGGCGCCGCTGACGGTGTTGAACACGCCGGGCGGGAACCCAGCCTCCTCGAACAGGTCGGCGAACTTCAGGATCGACACCGGGGCCTGCTCGGACGGCTTCGCCACGATCGTGCAGCCCGCCGCCAACGCTGGAGCGATCTTGAAGGTGAGCAGCAGCAGCGGGGAGTTCCACGGCAGCACCGCGCCGACGACACCGATCGGCTCGCGGGTGACGAAGCCAAAGTAGTCCGGGCGGCCGGTGTCGACGACCCGGCCGTCGATCTTGTCGGCCAGGCCTGCGTAGTACTCGTACCAGGCGGACAGGCTGCGAACCTGCCCGCCCATCTCGCGCAGCAGCTTGCCGTTGTCGCGGGTCTCGGCGAGACCGAGCTCGTCGGCGTGCTCTTCGATGACGGCCGCGAGGCGGCGCATCAGCCGGCCCCGCTCCCGGCCCGACAGCTTGCTCCACTCCCCGCCGTCGAAGGCCGCCCGTGCGGCGGCGACCGCGTCGTCGACGTCCGCGCGACTCGCCTCGGCGACCGTCGCCCACGGCTCGCCGGTGTAGGGGTCGATCGAGTCGAAGGTCGTCGTGCCCGCGCGCCGCTCGGCGCCGATGCGCATCGTTACCGTGGTGGTCACAGCGTCGCGCTCCCTGAGTTCGGGGTTGGGCCTGAGGCAGGGACTGAGCCTGAGGTGGGGGTTGAGCCTGACGGGGAGGGTGGTGCCGAGCCGGCGGGCGACGTGGGGCCCGAGCGCAGGGTGGGGTCGCTCTTCTCCGCGACGTCGCGGTAGCGCGCGGCCAGCTCCTCGCTGCCGCGCGCCAGCAGGGTCACGTCCGCCCCCACCAGGATGAACCTGACGCCGAGGGAGAGATAGCGCCGCGCCAGCGGCTCGGCGAACGCGTTCACCCCGGCCGCCTTGCCCGCCGCGTTGACCACCGCGACCGCCGATGTGATCGCCTCGACGACGTCGGGGTGGTCGGGGCGGCCCAGATGCCCGAGGGAGGCGGCGAGGTCCGCGGGGCCGAAGAAGACCCCGTCGACACCGTCGACGGCGGCGATCGCCGCGCACTCGGCGAGCCCGGCCGCGGACTCGATCTGGACCATCACGCAGATCTCGTCGTTGGCGTGGTGCAGGTAGCCCTCGACCCGGGTCCACCGGGACACCCGGGCGAACGCGCTGCCGACGCCGCGGATGCCGGCGGGTGGGTAGCGAGTGGCCGCGACGATCGCCGCGGCCTGCTCGGCGGACTCCACCATCGGCAGCAGCAGGTTCTCGGCGCCGATGTCGAGGAGCTGCTTGATGATCACAGGGTCGTCGGTCGGGGGGCGCACGACCGGGGCGACCGGGTACGGCGCGACCGCCTGGAGCTGGGCGAGGAAGCTGCGCACGTCGTTCGGGGCGTGCTCACCGTCGATGAGCAGCCAGTCCAGGCCGCCCCCGGCGCAGATCTCGGCGTTGTAGGGATTGCCGGTGGCCACCCACATGCCGATCGCCGGCCGGGGGTCGCGCAGCCGGCGCCGGAAGGCCCCGCTGGTCACGCCCGCGGTCCCCGCCGCGCCGGCCGTCATCGCAGTGCTCCACACATCAGCAGAACCTCTCCTCGCCCCGCCCGCTCAGGCGAAGCGGCAGGTGATCGCGCCCAGCGGGCCGTAGTCGGCGTGGAAGGTGTCGCCCGAGCGGGCGAACACCGGCCGGGTGAACGAGCCTGCCAGAATCACCTGGCCCGGGTCGAGACCCACCTTGTACGGGGCGAGCTTGTTCGCCAGCCACGCGACGCCGTTCGCCGGATGGTTCAGCACCGCCGCGGCAACCCCGGACTCCTCGATCGTCTCGTTGCGGTACAGCAGCGCCGACACCCAGCGTAGGTCCACCTCGTCGGGACGCACAGCGCGTCCGCCGAGCACGATCCCCGCGTCGGCGGCATTGTCGGAGATGGTGTCGACGATGGTGCGCAGGTGCCCGGTCGCCGGGTCGCTCATCTGCACCCGGGCATCGAGGATCTCCAGCGCCGGGGTGACGTAACGGGTGGCGTCGAGCACGTCGTAGATCGTGACCCCCGGACCGGACAGCGGCTCGGCGAGCACGAAGGCGAGCTCGACCTCGACCCGCGGGCGGATGAACCGGCCCGCGGGCACGACCCCGGAGTCGTCGAAGAACATGTCGTCGTAGATCGCGCCGTAGTCCGGCTCGGTGATCGAGACGGCCTGCTGCATCGCCCGCGACGTCAGGCCGATCTTGCGCCCGCGCAGCTCGCGGCCGGCGGCCAGCTTGCGTTCGGTCCAGGCGCGCTGGACGGCGTAGGCGTCCTCGATCGTCATGTCCGGGTACTGCAGGGACAACTGCGGGATCGGGGTCAGCGTGCGCTCGGCCTCGTCGAGGCGCGCGGCGGCGTCCTCGACGAGTTCGGGATCGAGCGTCATGCGTTCTCGGACTCGTTCTGCCCGCCCAGCAGGAACGCCAGCGCCGCCGGGTTGAACAGCTCCGGGTCCTCGAAGTGCGGCCAGTGCTTGACCTCGGGCATCTCCAGGACCTGCGAGTCCGGGATCAGCCGGGCGACCTGGCGGGCGGTGTTCTGGTACTCGCCGAAGTCCTTGCCGGAGGCGACGACGAGCGTCGGGGCGGCGATGCGCGACCACTGGTCCGGCGGGATGAGGTTGCGCTCGCGGGCGTCGGGGTCCTGCAGGATCAGCACGTGGTCGATGACCTTGCGCGTCTCCGGCAGCCGGTAGATCGCCTGGCGCAGGGCGATGACGTCGGGCAGCCGGTTGGCCTCGTCGGCGATCAGGTGGTTGAACATCGCCTTGGTGGACTCCCAGGTGGGGTTGTCCACCGCGGCGGTGCGCTCGGCCCGGATGCGGGCCATGTTCGACGCGGTCGCGATGAGACCCGCGGGCGACATCAGGATCAGCTTGCGGACCCGGTCCGGCTCGTCGATGGCGAGCCGGGCGGCGACCCACGCGCCCAGCGACATGCCGATGATGTACGTGGTCTGCACGCCGAGCGCGTCGAGCAGGCCGAGCAGGTGGCGCTCGTAGACGGCGATCTCGTAGTCGTAGTCCGGCTTGCTGGAGAAGCCGTTGCCGACCATGTCCACCGCGATGCAGCGGAAGTGCTTGCTCAGCGGGCCGATGGTCGGCGCGAAGGTCTCCCAGTGCCCCCCGGTGCCGTGCAGCATGAGCACGGCCGGGGCGTCGGGGGAACCGGCCTCGACGTAGCGGGTGGACACCCCGTCGATGTCGATCCAGTCCTGGCGGAACGGCACGTCCCGCAGGTAGGTCCAGATGCTGCGGTACGGGACCTCGTCGGTCATGCGCTGCTCACGATCCTCGTTGGTCGGGTCGGGATGACTCGTCGGGCGCTGAGCGATCAGTCGTTCTCGGCGGCGCGCAGGCGCTGCGCCACCGACGCGCTCCACGTCTCCACCGGCGACCAGGTCGCCGTCTCCTCGATGAGAGCCTGGGTCTTCTCCCGGATCACCTCGTCGGTGTCGGCCAGGTCCAGCGCCACCCGCCAGGGCTGGCTGACGTACCACGGCGTCGGGGTATAGAGCTCCAACCGGTTCCCTTCCGGGTCCAGGAAGTAGATGCTCCAACTGTTGCCGTGGTTACGACCCTCCATGCCGGTCGCGCCGAGTTCCAGGGCCTTGTCGTGGAACCAGCGCAGCGAGGTGAGGTCGTCGTCGGTGAGGCGGAAGGAGACCTGGCTGAGCAGCGCGATCTCACCCTCGGGGACCTTACGGCCGGAGACGAGCACGAGCTGGTGGTGCTCGTCGGCGCGGCGGCTGAGGAAGGTCAGCCGGCGGCCCAGGAAGTCGCCCTGGTCGATGACGAGCAGGCCGAGTAGCTCCGAGTAGAAGTTGACCATGCGGTCGACGTCGTTGACGTACAGACCGACGTGGGTGAGCTGAGCGGGCGGGGGAGCAGCCATGATCCATCCCTCGGGGTCGACGGGAACGCTTGTCCTCGGCGGGCAGGCAGGATCCCGCAGCGGGGCCACGACCCGGTCCGGCGGACACCCAGGCCGCGGGCGGCGGGATCGAGCGTGAGTCCAGCACCGTTTCTGACAGTGAGTATACCCTAGGGCCATGAACCGTCCCGCCTCCACCAGATCCCCCGGAGCGCGTCCGTCCGTCACCGGTGCCGCCACCGGCGGGCGGCCGGACCGAGAGGGGCACCGGTGAGCCGGCCGCGCCACGACGGCCTGGAGTCCGCCGAGCTGGCCAACGAGTTCGCCGCCGTGCGGGTTTCGGTGGACCGCCGCGGAAACTCCCCCCGCCTGCTGGTCGAGGACGTCGAGACCGGCGCGTCGATCCTGCTGTCTCCGATCGAGCTGGCGAGCCTGTGCCTGGCCGCGCCCGAAGATCGCCTGGACTGGCTCCGGGTGGGCGCCTACCGGGAGGAGCGCAGTCCCGTGCGGCACTCCGCGCTGGCGGGCCCGGGAGCCCAGAGCTGATGGCCCCGCCCCTCGAGCCCGCGGTTGTCGGCCTCGGTCTGACATCCATGTCGCTTTCGGCCGGCGGCGTGCCCGTCGATCTCGCCATCGAGGCCGTCGCGAGTGCGCTCGCCGACGCGGGGCTCACCGCCCGTGACGTCGACGGCCTGCTCGTCAACTCCAGCCAGGGGGTCCGCCCCGACCGGCTGGGGGTCGCGCTGGCCCGCCAGGGCGGCCTGGGCGACCTGCGCCTGCTCGAGCACGTGGAGATCAAGGGCGCCACCGCGGTCGCGATGATCCAGCGGGCGGTGCTCGCCATCCGGGCGGGCCTGGCCAGCACCGTCGTCTGCGTCTTCGCCGACGCGCCGCTGCGCGCGGGCGGCACGTCGGGGTCGACCTACGCCCACAGCGGCGGCAATGACGGGGCCCGCGGGCTGGAGCGGGCCAGCGGCGTGCTCGGCTCGGTCCCCACCTACGCCCTGCTCGCCTCGCGCTACTTCGCGGTGTCCGGCGGCGACCCCGAGGACCTGTGCGCCGTGGCCGTGTCGACCCGCGCCTGGGCGCTGGGCAACCCGGACGCGGTGGTGCGCAAGCCGCTGGACGCCGAGGGCTACTTCGCCAGCCGGATGATCTCCACCCCGCTGCGCGTGCTCGACTGCGCCCGGCCGGTCAACGGCGCGGTCGCCCTCGTCGTCAGCGGCGCGGCCACGCCCGGCCCGGCCCCGCGCATCCACGTACGCGGGATGGGCCAGGCCCACCCGATGCGCCGGCGACGTGCCCCGGGCGAGTCATGGTTCGGCGGCGGCCGGGCCGCCGTCGACGGCGCGCTGGCGATGGCCGGGCTCACCCGCGCCGACCTTGACGTCATCGAGCTCTACGACCCGTTCAGCGTGGTGACCCTGCTGCTGCTGGAGGAGTACGGCCTGGTCGAGCCCGGGCAGGCGGGCAAGGTGGTCCGTTCCGGCGCCACCGCCCCCGGCGGCGACCTGCCGGTCAACACCGGCGGCGGCCAGCTCTCCGGGTTCTACCTGCAGGGGATGACGCCGCTGGCCGAGGCCGTGGTCCAGTTGCGCGGCGCCGGCGGGGCACGCCAGGTGCCCGGGGCGAGCACCGCCCTCGTCGGCGGCATCGGCGGCCGGGTCGACCACCACGCCTGCCTGATCCTCGACCTGGAGCCGTCCCGATGAACCCGAGCACCGACGCCGCCCTCCCCGCCGCGCTCGCCGCGCCGGACGCGCCGGATGCGCCGGACGCCGGGGACTGGCTGGTCGACGCGGCGCTGGCGCCGCTGGCCGGCGGGTCGCTCGCCCCGCTCTACGCCGGCGCCGCCGCGGGCGAGCTGACGCTGCCGTTCTGCGCGGCCTGCGGGCTGGCCCTCGAACTGGAGCAGCGGGCCTGCGACGGCTGTGGTGCCACCGACATCCGCTGGCGCCCGGTCGAGCGCGCCGGCACCGTGCATGCGGTGACCCTCGTGCACCGGCGGGAGCCGGGCCTGGTCCGGGTCACCGAGCCCTACCCCGTCCTGGATGTCGAGCTCACCAGCGGGCATCGACTGATCATGACCACGCTGACCGCCACCGGGTCCGCGCCCGCGATCGGCCGGCCCGTCACCGTCGGCTTTCGGATCGTCGGCGGGGTGGCGGTGCCTGCCGCAGCCCTCAGTACCTCCGAACCCTCCGAACTCCCCGACCCCTCCGACCCCTCCGAACCCTCCGACGCCGCCACCCCCGACTCGCCCAGGGCAACCGGCACCGCCCCCGCACCAGTTCCATCCGAGACGGAGGTCTCACAATGACCGAGTTGGACACGTCGGCGCCTGTCGGTGTCGGCAAGGTGGACGTCGCCGCGCTCGTCGAACCGGACCGCGTTCACGGCTCCGTGTACACCTCCCAGGAGGTGTACGACCAGGAGATGGACCGAATCTTCCGCAACGGCTGGGTGTTCGTCGCCCACGACAGCGAGGTCCCCGAGCCGGGCGACTACGTCACCCGCCGCATCGCCGGCGAGCCGTGGATCGTCGTGCGGGGCAAGGACGGCGAGGTCCGGGTCCTGGCCAACCGCTGCACGCACCGCGGCAACCGGCTGTGCAACGCCGACGCCGGCAACAGCTCGTCGTTCCGCTGCCCGTACCACGGCTGGACGTTCAGCAACGACGGCCACCTCACCGGCGTGCCGATGCGCGACGGCTACGGGTCGAGTTTCCATGAGGTGCGCGACGCCATGGGGCTCGCGCCGGCCGCGGCCGTCGACAGCTACGGCGGCTTCGTCTTCGCCTCGCTGAACCCGCCGGCGATCACCCTGCGCGAGCATCTGGGCAACTCGACGGTCGCCCTCGACCGGCTGCTGGCGCTGTCCCCCACCGGCGAGCTGAACCTGCGCGCCGGCTGGATGAAGCACGACATGCGCTGCAACTGGAAGATGGTCATGGAGAACAACGTGGACGGCTACCACGCGCTGTTCACCCACGCCTCCGTGTACGACGCGGTGAAGCCGGCGAAGGTCTCCCACGTCCCGTCCAAGGTCGAGGTGTACGTCCGCGACCTCGGCAACGGCCACTCCGAGATCGACTACGCCAAGGAGTACAGCCGCCTCGACGAGGAGTTCATCTGGTTCGGCCGGATCCGCCGGGAGAAGCTGCCGAACTACGTGGCCGCCATGGAGGAGGCGCGCGGAGCCGAGGACACCCACCGGGCGTTCGTCGTCGGCCCCCCGCACACGCTGATCTTCCCGAACCTGTTCCTCGCCGAGATGAACATCATGACGGTGGAGCCGCTGGGACCGGGCCGGGCGATCGCCTACACCACGCCCGCCCTCATCCCGGGCGCGGACGAGGTCAACGAGAAGACCCTGCGCCGCAGCGAGGGTGCCATGGGGCCGGCCGGGTTCCTCATCGCCGACGACGGCGAGATCGGCGCCCGCAACCAGCTCGGCCTCGCGGCGGGCTCGCCCGAGTGGGTCGTGCTGCGCCGCGGCGAGGAGTCCGACATCACCGACGAGACCGGCATCGTCAACCACGACAAGTCGGCCGAGACGCCGCAGCGCGGCTGGTGGAAGCACTGGTCGCAGGTGCTCACCGGGACCACCACCGCCCCCGACGCCTGACCGGGGACGTCCACCGCCCCAGGCAGCCGTCCGCCATCGCAGCAGGGAGCCCGCCCACCATGTCTGACCTCACCAGCCTCGGCGCCGCCGCCGCGGCGCCCGCCGGCGCCGTGCCCGCCGCCGGCGTCGACCCAGCTCTGGCCTCCTTCATCTACACCGAGGCCCGCCTCGCCGACGAGGCGCGGTACTCGGAGTGGGAGGCGCTGTGGGACGACGACGCCAAGTACTGGGTGCCGATGCACCCCGACCACGACCCGAAGGTCAACGTCTCCTACATCTACGACAACCGCCGCCGGATCCGCAGCCGGATCGCGCAGCTCAACTCCGGCAACCGGCACTCCCAGACCCCGCCGTCGGTGCTGCGCCGGCTGATCACGAACCTGGAAGTCGTCGCCCAGGACGCCGACACGACGACCGTGGCCGGCAACTTCGTGATCTACGAGTACCGGTTCGATCTGACCGTCTGGGCCGGCCGCTACGAGTACCGGATCCGGGCGCGTGGCGGGGACCTCAAGCTGGCCGCCAAGACCGTCCACCTGGTCAACGCCGGCGGCCCCGTCTCCACGATGTCCTTCCTGGTCTGAGGCGGCCCGTCCTTGATCTGAGACGGCCCTCCTTGGTCTGAGGCGGCCCGTTCGATCCCGGGCCGCCCTTCCTGATCCGAATTCCGGCGCCGCCGGCCCGACCTCGCGTCGGCGCCGGTCGGCTCCGCCCGCCCGAGTTGCGAGGAACGATGCTGATCGGCGACATAGCCCGGCGCAATGCCCGCCGCTACCCCGACAAGGCCGCGGTGGTGTACGAGGACGAGGAGCTGTCCTGGCGGTCGCTGGACCAGCGCGCCAACCGCATCGCGACCTACCTGCTCGGGCGGGGGCTGGTCAAGGGTGACCGGGTCGCCGTCTGCGCGCGCAACACCCCGGAGTGGCCGGAGATCACCTACGGGCTCGCCAAGGCGGGCCTGGTGCTCGTGCCGATCAACATCCGGCTCTCCGGGCCGGAGGTCGACTACGTCCTGTCCGACAGCGGGGCGCGGGCGGCCATCGTGCACACCGACCACGTCGACGGGCCGGGGGCGCCGCTGGCCGCCCTGGACACCGTCATCGAGATCGGCGGGGACTCGGTCGGGGTGAACTACGCCAAGGCACTCGCCGCCGGCCGCGACGCCGACCCCACCCCGGCGGACCTCACCGACAGCGACATCCACCTGCTGCTCTACACCAGCGGGACGACCGGTCGTCCCAAGGCCGTGGTGCACGAGCACCGCACCCTGCTCTCCCAGGTGCTCGACACCACGATCTCCACCGAGTCCCGCCATGACGACGTGTTCCTGGCGACCACCCCGTTCTTCACCGCGGGCGGGATGATCCGGACGCTGTCGTGGATGTACCTGGGCCAGACGATGGTCATCCATCCCCGCTTCGACCCCGTCGCCGTGCTGGAGACGATCGAGCGGTGGAAGGTCACGATGACGACCTTCATCCCCACCATGCTGATCCGCACGCTGCGCGAGCTCGACAACCGACCCGGCATCGACGTGTCCAGTCTGCGACGGATCAGCTACGGCTCGGCGCCCGCCCCGCCCGGCCTCGCCGAGGAGGCGGCCCGCAAGCTCGGCTGCGACCTGCAGCAGCGCTACGGCTCCACCGAGGCCGGCGGGCAGGTCACGATCCTCACTCCCGAGGATCACCGGGCGATCTTCGCCGGGGACGACGCGCTGCGCAGCTCGTGTGGCAGGGAGACGCCGCACGCGGAGATCCGCATCGTCGGCGAAGACGGCGTGGAGCTGCCCCGGGGCGAGGTCGGCGAGATCGTCGTCAAGGCCGACTCGGTCGCCCGCGGCTACTGGAACCGGCCCGAGGCCAACGCCGAGACCTTCCGGCCCGACGGCCTGTGGACCGGTGACCTGGGCCGCCTCGACGAACGCGGTTACCTGCACATCGCCGGCCGCAAGACCGACATGATCATTTCTGGCGGGTTCAACGTCTACCCGGCCGAGATCGAGCGGGTGCTCGGCGCGCACCCGAACGTCGACCTGGTGGCCGTCGTCGGCATCCCGCACCCGGAGTGGGGCGAGACCCCGATCGCGGTCGTGGTGCCCAAGGGCGACATCACCACCGAGGACCTGGAGGCGCAGCTACGCACCCTCTCCCGCGAGCAGCTCGCCGGCTACAAGCAGCCACGCGGCTTCGCGTTCCGCACCCAGATGCCCCTCGGTCCGGCCGGCAAGATCCTCAAGCGGGAGCTACGGGCGGAACTCGCCGCGCCCGAATCCCCGTGAGCCCGGCGTCGGGGGTCGCGTCCGGGGTGGCGTCGCTGTGGGAGCTCGCCCGGACGCGGGCGGCGCTGACACCCGACGCTCTGCTCGCGGTGGACGCGGGCGGAGATCGGGTCACGTTCGCGCAGTTCCGCGACCGGGCCGAGCGGCTCGCCGCGGGGCTGGCGGCCCGCGGCATCGGCCGCGGCGACGTCGTCTCCTGGCAGGTGCCGAACCGGATCTCGACGATGGTGCTCGCCGCGGCGCTCAGCCGGCTCGGCGCGGTCCAGAACCCGCTGGTGACGATGCTGCGGGAGCGCGAGGTCGGGTTCATCACCCGGCAGGCCGGCACCCGGCTGCTCATCGTCCCGGCGAGCTTCCGCGGGTTCGACCACCTCGCCATGGCCCGCGCCGTCGCCGCCGAGGTGCCGGGCCTCGACGTGGTTGACGTGGCCGAGCTGACCGACGTGGCCGAGCTGACCGACGCCGACCCGGCCGGTCTCCCCCCGGACCCCCCGGACCCGGCGGACCCGGCGGACGGGTCCGGGCAGCCGTCGGCGGCGCCGGTGCGCTGGCTGCTCTACACCTCGGGCACCACCTCGGCCCCCAAGGGCGCCCGGCACACCGACCGGGCGCTGCTCGCCGCGTCCACCACGTTCAGCGACGCGCTGGCGGTCACGGCCGACGACCGGGTCGCGGTGCTGGCGCCGATCGCCCACATCGGCGGGCTCGCCCACCTCCTCACGGCGCTGCGCTGCGGCAGCTCGCTGGTGACCGCGGAGGTGTTCGACCCGGCGAGCACGCCGGACCTGCTGGCCGCCCACGGCGTGACGATCGTCGGGTCCGGGGTGCCGTTCATCCGGGCCTACCTGGCCCGCCAGGCCGCCACCCCGGACGCGCGGCTGTTCCCCCGGGCGCGGGTGTTCCTCTGCGGCGGCTCCCCGCGCCCGGCGAGCCTGCACGCCGAGGTCCGCGACACCCTCGGCGGGGTGGGCGTCGTCTCGGGCTACGGGATGACCGAATGCCCCTACGTCTGCTGGGGGCGGGCGGACGACGCCGACGCCGACCACGCGAGCACCGAGGGTCCGCCCGGCGAGGGCGCCGAGGTCGTCGTCGTGCGCCCCGACGGATCGCGCGCCGACCCCGGGGAGTCCGGAGAGATCCGGGTCCGCGGCCCGCAGCTCATGCTCGGCTACGTCGACGCCGCCCTCGACGCCGACGCGTTCGACGCCGACGGCTTCTTCCGCACCGGCGATCTCGGCTTCGTCGACGAGCGGTCCTACCTCACCGTCACCGGCCGACTCAAGGAGGTGATCATCCGGAACATGGAGAACATCTCCGCCCGGGAGGTCGCCGAGCCGCTGGCCGGGCATCCCGGGGTCGCCGACGTGGCGGTGCTCGGCGTGCCGGATCCGGTGACGGGCGAACGGGTCTGCGCCGTGGTCGTACCCGCGGACGCCGCCGCGCCGCCGACGCTGTCCCAGCTCTGCGAGCACCTGCTCGCCGGCGGCCTGAACAAGCGCAAGCTCCCGGAGCGGCTCGAGATCGTCGAGGCGTTGCCGCGCAACGCGATGGGCAAGGTCGCCCTGCCCGACCTGCGCCGGCGCATCGGCGTCTGACAACAGAGTCTGACAGCAGAGGACGATCAGCATGCTCATCATCGGCCGGCCGGCGCTGGTCATCAGCGAGTTCCAACGCGGCATCGTGGATCCGGCGGTGAGCCGGCTACCCGCGCTCGCCGAGCAGGCCGAGTCGCGGGGCGTCGGCGCCCGCATCGGCGCGCTCGCGGAGGCGTTCCGCGCCGCCGGCCTGCCGGTGGTGCACGCCATCATCGAACACCGGCCCGACCTGGTCGGCCTGCGTGCGAACTCGGCGCTGTCCGCGATGGCCATCAAGCGCCGGACGATGATCGCCGGCAGCGTGGACGTCGAGGTCCCCGAACCGGTGACCCCCCGCGAGGGCGACCTGGTCAGCAGTCGCGCAACGGGACTCACCGCGTTCTACGGCACCGACCTCGACGCGATGCTGCGACTGACCGACACCCGGGTCGTGGTCGTCGCGGGCGTGTCGACGAACGTCGCGATCCCGGGGCTCGCGCTGGAGGCGGTCAACCGCGGCTACCACGTGGTGCTGCCCGAGGATGCCACCGCGGGCGCCTCCGCCGAGACCCACCGGTTCATGCTCGACAACTTCCTGGCCATGGTCACGAGGATCACGACCGTCGACGACGTCGTGGCCGAGCTGAAGGCGGGCGCCGGCGTCTGGGACGCCAGCGCCTGATCCCCCGGACCACTCCCCCACCAGATCCAGCCCCGCCCAGCCGGCTCGCCCACTCCCGAGGAACATTCATGCCGCTCAAGGACCTCACGACCGTCCTCTACGAGGTCGACGACCACGTCGCGACCATCACCCTCAACCGCCCCGAACGGCTCAACNCCTTCACGGAGACGATGACGCTGGAGATGGAGGCGGTCTGGCACGAGGTCCGCGACGACGACGACGTGCGCGTCGCCGTCCTGCGCGCCGCCGGCGAGCGCGCGTTCTGCACCGGGCTGGACATCCAGGAGGGCCCCTGGTGGAACGACCAGAACCTGTGGAACCAGGAGGACCCCGGGGTCCGCCTCGGCCCGCGCAAGCAGTTCGTCTGGAAGCCGGTGATCACCGCGGTGCACGGCATCGCCGCCGGCGGCGCCATGTACTTCCTGAACGAGTCGGACATCATCATCTGCTCCGAGGACGCCACCTTCTTCGACCCGCACGCCAACGGCGGCCTCGTCTCCGCGCTGGAGCCGATCGGGATGCTGGCCCGCAACATCCCCCTCGGCGACGTGCTGCGCTGGGCGCTGCTCGGCAACGACGAGCGACTCACCGCCGAGACGGCCCTGCGGCTGGGTATCGTCACCGAGGTGGTGCCCCGCGAGCAGCTCTGGCCGCGGGCCGCGCAGCTCGCCGCCGAGATCGCCGCGCGCCGCCCGGAGGCCATCCAGGGCACCATCCGCGCGATCTGGGAGTCCCTGGACATGACCCCGTCGCTGGCCCAGCGCGCCGGGCTGTCGTACACCCAGCGCGGCAACCGCGGCGGCAGCCCCGTGCCGCCCAACGTGAAGCGCAAGCCCCGGTTCCGCTGACCGCCCCCATCCCCCGGCACGACCTCCCATCCCAGCACGACCTCCCATCCCAGCCGACGAGGACGACCAACGCATGCGTATCCACATGGAGCAGCAGGAGTGCTCCGGCCACGGCCAGTGCTACCTGGTGAACCCGGAGCTGTATCCGCTCGACGACGACGGCTTCACCGCGCTCAACGGCGACGTCGCCGTGCCCGCGGGCGCCGAGGATGACGCCCGCCGCGGCGTCGCCGCCTGCCCCCAGCAGGCCATCTCCGTCCTGGCCGACTGAGGCTACGACGGGCGGCAGGACAGCACAGGACAGCACCGCAGGACAGCGACCGAGCCGCCACGGCGCACGCGACCGCGATCGGCTCCGGGCGGGAACGAGGAGACGGTAATGATCAGCGAATCGGCCGATGTGGCGATCGTCGGCGCGGGACCGTGCGGGGTGACGCTCGCCAACCTGCTGGGTACCTACGGGGTCAGCACCGTGGTGCTCGACCGGGAGTCCGGGGTCATCGACTATCCGCGGGCCGTCGCCGTGGACGACGAGTCGTTAAGGACGTTCCAGGCCGTCGGCCTGGTCCACGAGGTGCTCGCCGACTGCATCCAGAACGCGCCGATCCGCTACCACAACTCGCAGGGCAAGGTCCTCGCGCACGTGGGGCCGAGCGGGCAGCCGTTCGGCTGGCCGCGGCGCAACCTGTTCTTCCAGCCGCTGATGGAGGCGACGCTGCGCCGTGGGCTCGACCGCTTCCCCGGCGTGCGGCTGTTCACCGACACTGAGGTGACCGGGCTGGAGCGCACCGCCGACGGTGTCGTGCTGACCGGCACCCGCGACGGCGAGGACGTCACGGTCAGCGCCCGCTACCTCGTCGGCGCCGACGGCGGGCGCAGCTTCGTGCGCCGCAGTGTGGGCGTCGAGCTCGTGGGCGAGACGAACCCGTCGAAGTGGCTCGTGGTCGACGTCTCCGACGACCAGCTCGACGCGCCCTACTCGGCGGTGCACTGCGACCCGGTCCGCCCGTCGATGACGATCCCGCTGCCCTACGGGCACCGCCGCTTCGAGTTCAAGCTGCTGCCCGACGAGACCGACGAGCGGATGGTGACCGACGAGGTCGTGCTCGGTCTGCTCGCGCGGCACTACCAGGACACGCCGATGCCGCGGATCTCCCGGCGGCGGATCTACTGGCACCACTCCCGCATCGCCACCACCTTCCGGGTCGGCCCGGTGTTCCTCGCCGGCGACGCCGCCCACCTGCAGCCGCCGTTCTTCGGCCAGGGGATGAACTCCGGGATCCGGGACGCGACGAACCTCGGCTGGAAGCTCGCCGCGGTGCTCGCCGGCCGCGCCGACGAACGCCTCCTCGACAGCTACGACGCCGAGCGGCGCGCCCACGCCGAGACCATGGTCTCCTTCGCCACCCGGGTCGGCGCGATGTACGAGCCGCGCAACCGGTTCACCGAACGGGTGCGCGACGCGTTCTTCGTCGGCGTCCAGCGCATCCCCGGGGCTCGGGACTACATCCTGCAGATGAAGTACAAGCCGCTGCCCCGCTACACCGAGGGCGCGGTCCTGGCCCCGGCCGCCCCGGACAAGAACTCCCCGGTGGGCCGCATGTTCGGCCAGCCGTCGGTGGAGACCGCCGACCGGCTGCGGATGAAGCTCGACGATGTCGTCGGGCCGTCCTTCGCCGTCATCGGCATCGGGCGCGACCCGGCGGCCACGCTGTCCGCGGAGGGTCTGGCGTTCTGGCGGGCGTTGGGCGCGCTGACCATCCGGGTCGATCCGGCCCGCACCGCCCGGCGCGGCGCACCCGCGGAGGACAGCGCCGCGACGGCGACCGCCGCCACCGCGAACGCGGAGCCGGCGACCGGGACACTGCTGGTCCGCGACATCGACGGAGCGTTCCGGGACCTGCGCCTGGGCCGCCCCGCCGACGAGATCATCATCCTGCGCCCGGACCGGTACGTGCTGGCGGTCTGCCCGGCCGCGGAGTTGGAGGCCACGACGCGGCGGCTTCGTTCTCTGCTGGGAGTGCCGCCCGCCGCCCTCGGCGACGCCACGGGCCCGGTCTCCCCACCCACGGCCAGCCCGCGTTCCTGACCCGGACGCCTTCCGGCCGCGGTCACCTCCCCACGAGGCGACCGCGGCCGAACCGTCGACGACCATGACCGACGACCGAGCCGATCGCTCCTGGGTATCCGTAGCGTCGCCGGCCGAGGTGCCGCTACCGGCCGGAGTGGCGCTGCTGGTGGGGCGGACGAGCCGTTCCACCTGACCGGCCGAGCAGCGTCGGGCACGGGTCAGCCACAGCTCCTCGGTGGCGGGTTCGGCGACCCGGGTCACCGCCCGCACCTTCGCAGCGGAATCCGCGGGCGGGACGCGGATCCGAGAGGTCAGGCGCTGGCGGTGACGGACTCGCGTAGCTGCTTCTTCAGCGCCTTGCCCATCGCGTTGCGGGGGATGGTGTCGAGGAGCTCCAGCCGCTCGGGCGTCTTGTAGACGGCCAGGCCCTTCTCGCGGCAGAAGGCGGCCAGGTCGGGCAGGGTGAGCGGGCCCGCGCCCTCGGCCTGCACCACGAACGCGGCGCACCGCTCGCCGGTGCGCGGGTCGGGCAGCCCGACGACGGCCACCTCGGCGATGCCGGGATGGGTCAGCAGGACGTTCTCCACCTCCAGCGCGGAGATGTTCTCGGCGTTGCGGACGATGACGTCCTTGAGCCGCCCGGTGATATAGATCCAGCCCTCGGGATGGTGGATGCCCAGGTCACCGGTGTGGAAGTAGCCGTCGGGGGTGAAGGCCTCGGCGTCGAGGGAGGCGTCGACGTAGCCGGCGAACAGTTGCGGGCCGGCGATGCACAGCTCGCCCTCCTGGCCCCGCGGAACCTCCGTGCCGTCGGGGTCGCGGACGCTGATCCGCACGCCGGGGCCCGGGCGGCCCGCTGCGGTGCGCAGCCGCTCGGGCGGATCGCCGGGCGACGGGTAGCCGGCCATCGGGAACTCGGTCAGGCCCCAGCCGTTCATCAGGCCGTCGCCGCCGAGCTCCGCGATGGCGCGGTCGTGCATGCCGGGCTCGCTCGGCGCCCCGCCGGCCATGAAGAACCGCAGCCGGGCGAACAGCGGCTCCGGGCCGTCGGCGCGCTGGGCGTTGAAGGCGGCCTGCGCGTTGAAGTAGGCGTGGAAGTGCGGCGCGGCGCTGCCGAGCATCGTCGAGCCGTGCCGCGCCAGCGCCAGCGGGGCCGTGCGGGGGTCGAAGATGTCGACGAGCACGACCTTGCAGGCCGTCCGCAGGCCCAGCGACAGCACGCTCGACCCGCCGATGTGGGCGATCGGGAAGGCGATCGAGGCGACGTCGGTCTCGTCGAACCCGAGCTGGGACACCATCGAGTTCGACCCGGCGATGACGGAGGCGTCGGTGTGGCGCGCCCCCTTGGGGAAGCCCGTGGTGCCCGACGAGTAGAACACCCAGCGCACGTCGGCGTCGGCGTCGCCGGTGGGCGGGGGTGGCGGCGGCGGCAGGGTCGCGGGGTCCCCGAGCGGCAGCGGGAAGTCGGCGAACCAGTCCGTGTCCACCGGCGGGCCGGTCAGCCGCGCCGTCGCCGGGTCCGGCGGCAGGTAGGGATCGCAGACCATCGTGCGCAGGCCGCGCCGGGCCGCGATGGCCTCGGCCATCGGCCGGTAGTCGTAGCCGCGGAACACCGCCGGGACGATCAGCAGGGTCGTGCCGAGCTGCTCGACGATGAAGTCGACCTCGGCCTCGCGCAGCAGCGGGATGATCGGGTTCTGCACCGCGCCCAGGCGGGACAGCGCGCTCATCAGCACCGCGCTCTCGATGGTGGTCGGCAACTGCCAGCTCACCTGGGTGCCGGCGCCGACCCCGGTCGCGGCCAAGCCTGCGGCCACCCGCAGGGCCAGCTCGCGGAACTCGCCGAAGCTGATCCGGCGGTCGTGGTTGTCCACCAGCATCGGCAGGTCGGGCGTTGCCGCGGCCCGCCACTCCACCAGCTCCCACCACTGCCGCAGCGACGCGTCAGCAGAGCTCATCGACCTGGCCTCCCCACCCGTCCGGACCCCTCGCGGCACAGCCCGCGAGACGCCGCACCACCGCAGCATCTGACACTGTGTCTACAGCAATCAGAAGAATCAGGGAAGTTCCGGAACCGTCGCGGACCCGCTCGACACCCCGGCGGCCGCCGGGCCTGCCGACGCCGCCCGCACCGCCACCGCGAAAGTCACTCTCAGTGATCGAAAGATGGCGGTGTTCGGGGGCACGAAGGGCCGAAAGGGGCATATTTCCGGGCTCCGGCCGATTTCCGTTCCGCGACGACGATTCGCCTGCCGCCTTCGCGCCGAGGGCGCCCCACGCCGAGCCGCGCCAAGCAGCGCCACCGGACCGAGGAAGCGGCTCACGATACCCGCTACCGGGATTAGCGCGTCGCGAAATGCGAAACACCGCCGCCAGAACGGAAAGATTATACGCAGTCATTCCCGGCCCCGGGCCGCCTTCCGGCGTCGCCGCGCAGTCGTGCGGTCCGACGCGCCGCACGGTCGGGTGAGCCGCCCGGGCCGATGCCGGCCCGGCGTTCGATATGCCTGGTGACGGCACCTGTCCCCCTGGTTAGCCGGGCGCGTGCGTTCCACCGGCCGCCGCCCGGCAGACCCCGTACGCACGGCGGCGCCCCGGCCAGGACGCCGCCGTGACCCCTCCCGGATGTGACATTGACGTCAGAACATCCAAGCGGGAAGATGCGGCTCCTGCGGGCGGATCGGCGGGATTCCGGGTCTCCACACGAACTGGCAACCGCCATCCCGCCCGCATTGACAAATCATCACGGCGATCGACCGGCCGCACTGACGACCTTGCGTCGGCTCCGCCGGTCGAGCACACCTGACAAGGGGATACACCGATGGCATCGAGGCGACGACGGACCCTGTCCGGCTGTATCGCAGCCTTCGCCGCTTTATTACTCACCGTGTCGGCCTGCGGGGGCAGCAGCGATGGCGGGGCGAAGGCCGATGCCCCACCCGCCGCCGCCGCCACGGCGGCACCCACCGGAACACCGTTGAAGATCGGTAACGTCGGCCTGTACAGCGGCGCCTTCGGCCCGCAGAACCAGCGCGGGCTCGACGCCCTCGTCGCCTGGTCGAAGTGGGTCAACGCGCACGGCGGCATCGCCGGCCACCCGGTCGAGGTGATCAGCCGGGACGACCAGGGCGACCCGACGAAGTCGATCGCCGCCGTCCACCAGCTCGTCGAGCAGGACAAGGTCCTCGCCCTCGTCGGCAACTTCGCCGGCGCCACCGACGGCTCCTGGCGCAGCTACGTCGAGCAGCACAACATCCCCGTCATCGGCGGGATCACCACGACGGCCCAGTACGGCAAGTCGCCGATGTTCTTCGCCGCGACGTCCAACTCGCTCGAGTACCTCACCGGTGAGGTGTACAGCGTGAAGCTCGCCGGCTCGCCGAAGTTCGGCACCATCGTCTGCGCCGAGCAGGCCGCGTGCGCGGAGGCGAACGGTCTGATCTCCGGCATCTCCGCCCGCCTCGGGATCTCCTCGGCGGGTGTGCAGACCGCGTCGGCCTCGGCGCCGAACTACACCTCGCAGTGCCTGTCGCTGCGCAGCGCGGGCGTGAAGGCCGTCATCACGAACGTGCCCGCGCAGGTCACCGCGCGGCTCATCAAGGACTGCTCGACGCAGCGCTACCAGCCGACGTACGTCTTCTCCGGCGGCGTGTTCCAGCCGAACCTCATCCAGCCGGCCAGCGAGGGCGCATGGCTGACCTCCGGGGCCCCGCTGTGGTTCGGGGACAAGCCCTACCTGGCCGACTTCACCGCCGCACTGAAGCAGTACACCAAGAACGACCCGGACGGCTTCGCCAGCCGCGGGTGGCAGGCGGGGCTGTTCTTCGCCGCCGCGGCGAAGAACGTCTCGGCGACGCCCACCAGCGCCGAGATCCTCGACGGGCTGTACGCGCTGAACGGCCAGTCCCTCGGCGAGTGGTCGCCGCCGCTGACGTTCGCGAAGGGCCAGCCCAACAAGGTCGGCGCCTGCAACTGGTACGCCAAGGTCGTGGGCGGCAAGCTGACGACCCCCAAGGGGGACAAGCCCGTCTGCGTGGAGAACTGATCCCGGCGGCGATCCGCCGCTGACCGCTCCGCCCCGGCTCCGGTCCCGCCGCCGTACCGCGGGACCGGAGCCGGGTGCCAGGTCACCCGGTCGCCGATCAGACGATCAGACGATCAGACGGTCAGGGTGCGGGTGAGCGCGGTGTCGACGAGCGCGTCGAGCGTGGTCAGCTTCACCCGCGGCCGGCCCGCCGGCTCGCCGGACGCCCGCTCCGCCGCGTCGATGAGCCGCCAGCCGGCCTCCGTCACCAGGTCGGGCTGGCGCTCGCGCAGCCAGGACTCGCCCTCGCCGACCGGGTCGACGCCGCCGGCCCGCGGGTGGCGCGCCAGCCGGCCCTCGGCGACGTCGGCGAGCAGCGTGGCGACCGTCTCGACGGCACACTTGCGGTTCGTCCCGATGATCCCGGTCGGACCGCGCTTGATCCAGCCGGCCACGTACTCACGGTCCGCCCCGGCGACCCGCCCGGCGTCGTTGGGGATGATCCCGCGGCGCTCGTCGAACGGCAGGCCGGCCAGTGGCAGGCCCTTGTAGCCCACCGCCCGCACCACCAGGTCGGCCGGGAACACCTCCCGCTCGCCGGTGTCGACGGCGCTGACCCAGCCCTCGGCGTCCACCTCCAGCCGGTTGCGGGCGAACACCACCTCGGCCACCCTGCCCTCCCCGCGGATCTCCACCGGGGAGCGCAGGAACCGCAGCGCCATCCGCCGCGTCCCCGCCGGCGCCGGCTGCGACGTCGGCGACGGCTGCGACGGCAGGGCCGCGGCGTAGTCGCGCAGCACGGCCAGGTTGCGTCGGATCAGCCGGGACAGCTTCTCCTCGCCGGGCTGCTCGGCGACCTCCGCGGGGTCGACGTCCACCGGCGCCCCGGTGAACTCCGGCAGCTCGCGCAGCTCGGCGGTGGTGAACGCCGCCTGCGCCGGCCCGCGGCGACCCACCACCACGACCTGTTCGATGGCGCTGGCGCGCAGGGCGTCGAGGGCGTGGTCGGCGATGTCGGTCGCGGCCAGCCGCTCGACCGGGGAGCACAGGATCCGCGCCACGTCGAGCGCGACGTTGCCCGCCCCGATCACCACCGCGCGCCGGCCGGACAGGTCGGGCGCCCGGTCGGCGAAGTCGGGATGACCGTTGTACCAGCCCACCACGTCCACCGCGGACACGCTGCCCGGCAGGTCCTCGCCCGGAATCCCCAGCCGCCGCTCGCCCTGCGCGCCGACCGTGTACACCACCGCGTCGTAGCGCTCGACCAGCTCCTCACGGGAGACGTGCCGACCCACCTCGACGTTGCCGAAGAAGCGGAAGCGTGTGTCGGCCGCAGTCGCCGCGTACACCGACGACACCGCCTTGATCTTCGGATGGTCCGGCGCCACCCCGGCCCGCACCAGGCCCCACGGCGTGGCCAGCCGCTCGTAGAGGTCCACGCGGACCGGAACGGCGGACTGCTCCAGCAACGCCCCCGCGGTGTAGAAGCCCGCCGGACCGGAGCCGATCACGGCGACGGTCAGGGGGGCGTTCACGGCATCATCGGCCATACGGCGACTCCTTCTGACGGACGGCTACCCGGCCGGATCCCTACCGGGCGACCGCACGGACACGCCCTCGACCGGCCGACGCGTCCCACTGGACGGGATCACAGGCACGATCCTCCGATGACACCGCCCGGCGGGTCGACCGATCGGCTCGAACCGCCGAGTGTCGGCGCGTCGGATGTCGGCGCATCGGGTGTCGGCGCATCGGGTGTCGGCGCGTCGGGGTCACGCACCCGGCGCCCGGCGGCCGGCGGGCACCAGCGGCGAGTCCACGGCGAAGCCCTCGACCGTCACACGGCGGCGGGCGAACCGCCACGTGCCGTCGACCTCGACGACCTCGTCGCGGTAGGTGCCCCAGTGGTCCGCCCCGCGGACGCCGACGAACTGGAAGCAGGCGTACGTGGCGGCGCCGCCCTCCGGGTGGGGGTCGATGTAGACCGAGCTGAGGTGGTGGCGGCCCGGGAGGATGTCGACGGAGCGGAAGCTCTCCCCCGCGCTGCGGAAGTAGGCTTCGATCGCGTCCCGGCCGACGTTGGTGTCGTCGTCGATCCGGAACACCGCGTCGGGCAGGAAGAGGTCCACCAGCGGCCCGAGCCGGCCGGAGTCGGCGAAGTACGTGTAGGACGCCAGCAGGTGGGCGGCGCCGACGCGGGTCCGCAGCTCAGCATTGTCCATGTGGATCTCCGATCGGACTGGCGGGAGCAGGGACGCGGGTCAGGCCCGGCCGGTCGGTGAGGTGGCCGAAGACCGCCGCGGAACCGAGGGTGCCGCCGGCGCCGCGACCAGAGGCGAGTTGTGGGCCTCGGCGTGCCTGCTTGGTCAGGAGCGCGCCTCTGCGGCATCGGGCCGGGTACTGAGGTCCGTTCGGCCGCTGAGACGCTGAGACGCTGCTCATGTTGCCAACAGAGCACTGGCTACGTCTACCTGTATGTGCTTATTGATGACGCGGTGGCCGCCGGCGGGGCGGGTGCGCCGGGGCCGGGCGGGCCCGATGTGACATGAGACGATCTCGCAGGTGACCAGCAGAACCGCCACGGCACAGCAGCCGCGCGACCGTGCGCGGCTGCGCCACCTTGCGCGGCTGCGCCGTGTTCGCGACCGGATCGACCGGGAGTACGCCCGTCCGCTGAGCGTCGAGGCGCTCGCCCGCGGCGTGCACATGTCGGCCGGGCACCTCAGCCGCGAGTTCCGACTTGCCTATGGAGAGTCGCCGTACGGCTACCTGATGACGCGGCGGATCGAGCGGGCGATGGCGCTGCTGCGCTGCGGCGACCTCAGCGTCACCGAGGTCTGCTTCGCGGTCGGCTGCTCGTCGCTGGGCACCTTCAGCAGCCGCTTCACCGAGCTGGTCGGGGTGGCGCCGAGCGTGTACCGGCGTGCGGCGGGGCACACCACGGCGGGAATGCCGTCGTGCGTGGCGAAACAGGTCACCAGACCCGTCAGGAATCGAGAAGCGCAGGTCACCGAGCCGCGCCTAGCCTGACCACCATGGATCTCACCATTCATACGACCTTCCTCCCGCACACCGACGCGGACGCCTCGCTGGCCTTCTACCGCGACACCCTCGATTTCGAGGTCCGCAACGACGTCGGCTACGGGGGAAGGCGCTGGATCACGGTCGGCCCCGCCAAGCAGCCCGACATGTGCATCGTCCTGGAGCCGCCGGCCGCCGACCCCGGCATCACCGACGACGAGCGCCGCACCATCGTCGAGATGATGGCGAAGGGTAGTTACGCCCGCATCATCCTGGCCACCGCCGACCTCGACGACACCTTCACCCGGCTGCAGGCCAGCGGCGCCGAGATCGTCCAGGAACCGACCGTGCAGCCGTTCGGGGTTCGCGACTGCGCCCTGCGCGACCCCGCCGGCAACCTGATCCGCATCAACGAGGTCCGCTGAGCGACCCGCGGCCCCCCGCCGTCGCGAACGGCGATGCCCGCTCCACCCGCACCGGCGAGCATCTCGCGACCCACGTCGGCACCAGATCCATGAACAGGAGGTCAGATGCTCCGTAGTCGACCACAACCGGAAGGCGCCCATCCTGGCCCTTTTCCCTGCGGCTGACGCGGGTGGAGCATGTTGACGCGAGCGTCAGATTCGGGCTAGCGTGCGGCTCATGCTCACCGGCGACCTCGAGGATCTCGATGTCCTGATCGTCGGCGCGGGCTTCGCCGGCATGTACGCGGTGCACCGCCTGCGCGGGCAGGGGCTGCGGGTGCGGGCCTACGACGCGGCCGACGACGTCGGCGGCACGTGGTACTGGAACCGTTACCCGGGCGCCCGCTGCGACATCGAGAGCCTGGAGTACTCCTACTCGTTCTCCGAGGAGCTCCAGCAGGACTGGGAGTGGAGCCGGCGCTTCCCCGAACAGCCGGAGATGCTCGCCTACGCCCGGCACGTGGCCGACCGGTTCGACCTGCGCCGCGACATCGTGTTCGCCACCCGGATCACGTCGGTGACGTTCGACGAGGGCGACGGGCGCTGGCTGGTCACGACCGACCGGGGCCAGCGGGTGCGCGCCCGGTTCTGCGTGATGGCGACCGGCTGCCTGTCCGTGCCGAACGTCCCCGACCTCCCGGGGGCCGACCGCTTCGCCGGGCGTGTCCTGCACACCGCGACCTGGCCGGCCGAGGACGTCGACCTGGCCGGCCAGCGGGTGGGGGTCGTCGGCACCGGCGCCTCGGGCATCCAGTGCATCCCGCTCATCGCCCAGGTCGCGGACCACCTGACCGTGTTCCAGCGCAGCGCGAACTTCAGCGTCCAGGGGCTGAACGTGCCGCTGGACCCGGAGCTGGCCCGCGAGCGCAAGGCGCACTACGGCGAGTACCGCGAACGGGCCCGGCGGTCGTTCGGCGGGATGCTCCTGCGCCAGAACCGCGTCCATGCCCTCACCGCCTCGGCGGAGGAACGCGACCGGGAGTTCTCGGCGCGCTGGGGGCTGGGCGGCTTCGAGTACATGGCCGCCTTCGACGATCTCATCTTCGACCCGGCGGCCAACGACCTCGCCGCGGACTACGTCCGGGACAAGATCCGCCAGATCGTGCGCGATCCCGAGGTCGCCGCGACGCTGACGCCGACGGACCACCCGATCGGCACCAAGCGGATCTGCGTCGACACCGACTACTACGACACGTTCAACCGCGACAACGTCACCCTCGTCGACGTCCGCCGCGACCCGATCACCGAGATCACCGAGACCGGGGTGCGGGCCGGCGGGCGGGTGCACGAGCTGGACATCCTCGTCTACGCCACCGGCTTCCACGCGATGACCGGGGCGCTGCTGGCGATGGACGTCCGCGGCCGCGGCGGGCGCCGCCTCGCCGACCACTGGGCCCACGGGCCGCGCACCTACCTGGGGCTGGGGATGAGCGGGTTCCCGAACCTGTTCGTCGTGGCAGGCCCCGGGAGCCCCTCGGTGATCTCCAACGCGTTCGTCTCCCTGGAGCAGCACGTCGACTGGATCGGCGACTGCCTGGCCTACCTCGACGCCCACCGCCTGACCACGATCGAGGCGGACCCCGCCGCCGAGGACGACTGGGTGGCCGACGTCAACGCCGCCGCCGCGCGCACGCTCTACCCGCAGGCGAACTCCTGGTACCTGGGAGCCAACATCCCGGGCCGGCCACGGGTGTTCATGCCGTACGTCGGCGGGGTCGGCCGTTACCACAAGCGCTGCGCCGCCGTCGCCGCCGACGGCTACACCGGGTTCACGCTCAGCGCCTAGCGCGGCCGCTCAGGACCCGGACAGGACCCGGACAGGACCCGGCCGGGTGTTCTCCCCTGCACAGGCGCCGCCGACGCATGAGCCTCGGACCGCGCGTAGCGAGCCGGAACCGGCTGCGCCCTGGTCGTCGACGGCGATGCCAGAACCACACCCCATTGAAGATCATAAAATGCCTGCAGCGGGCCGCTGATGCTATAAACAGAGTGTCAGATGAGCTCTGTCGAGCCGCTCTGGACACCCAGCTGGCCGGCGAAGGCCGCCGGCGACGATCCCGCCAGTCGCGCACGGCGGGAACCAGGAGGAGGGACGGGCGTTGCCCGAAGGGACGAGCGCCGCGGGCCCACTCGCCGGCATCCGGGTTGTCGAGCTCGCCGGGATCGGCCCCGGCCCGCACGCGGCGATGATGCTCGCCGACCTGGGCGCGGACGTGGTCCGGGTGGCCCGGCCGGGTTCCGTGCCGGCGCCGGGGGTGCCGGCCGAGCCGGTGCAGCGCGGGCGCCGCCTCGTCGAAGCCGACCTGGGCGACCCCGTCGCCCGCGACGGCGTGCTGGACCTGATCGCCGGCGCCGACGTGCTGATCGAAGGCTTCCGCCCCGGCGTCACCGAGCGCCTCGGCCTCGGCCCGGAGGACTGCGCGCGGCGCAACCCGCGGCTGGTCTACGGGCGGATGACCGGCTGGGGCCAGCAGGGACCGCTGGCGGACCGGGTCGGCCACGACATCAACTACCTGTCGATCACCGGCGTGCTCAACGCGGTCGGCCGCGCCGGCGAGCCGCCGGTGCCGCCGCTGAACCTGGTCGGTGACTTCGGCGGCGGCTCCACCTACCTGGTGGTGGGTGTCCTCGCCGCGCTGGTCGAGCGGGAACGCTCCGGGCGCGGCCAGGTCATCGACGCCGCCATCGTCGACGGCGCGAGCCTGCTCGCGCACATGGTCTGGGGGCTGCGCGGGCGTGGCCGCTGGAACGACGAGCGCGGCTCCAACCGCCTCGACACCGGCGCGCCGTTCTACGATGTCTACGAGACCGCCGACGGGCGCTACATGGCCGTCGGCGCGCTCGAACCCCGCTTCTACACCACGTTCGTCACCGGCCTCGGCCTCGACCCGGCCGCGCTGCCCGGCCAGGACGACCGGGCCCGCTGGCCGGAGCTGCGCGAGGCGTTCACCAAGGCCTTCGCCGGGCGCACCCGCGACGAGTGGGCGGCTGTGTTCGATCCCCTCGACGCCTGCGTCACCCCGGTGCTGGACTTCGACGAGGCCACCGCGCACCCGCACATGGCCGCCCGGGAGATCCTGATCGACGTGGCCGGCGTGACCCAACCCGCCCCCGCGCCGCGGTTCTCGCGCAGCGTCCCCGCCGCGCCACGGGTTCCGCCGCGCGCCGCGGTCACCGTGGCCGAGGTCCTGGCCGGGTGGACCTGATCCCCCGCCACGCCCCCGAGCCCGATCTCGATCTCGACCTCAGACCTCGATCTCGACCAGACAACGAAGGAGGCGCCGTGTCCGTAACGGCAGCGCCGTCCAGCGGCTCCGACACGTTCCCCACCGGCGCCTGGGAGCTCCCGGACGAGTTCCGGATGCTCGCCGACACGGTGCGCCGGTTCATGGAGACCGAGGTCCGCCCGCTGGAGGACACGCTCCCCCACGACGCGGCCGGCCTGCCGCCCGAGCTGCTGAAGCCACTGCAGGCCAAGGCCCGCGCGGCTGACCTGTGGGCGCTGCAGACGCCGGCGGAGTTCGGCGGTGCCGGGCTGAGCGTGCTCGGCCAGGTCGTCGTCGCCGAAGAGGCGGCGAAGTGCCGGATGGGCGCGTTCTTCCCGGCCTGCGGGGCGTTCGGCGGCAATCCGCCGACGGTGATGTTCTCCGCGACCCAGGAGCAGTTCGAGACGTACGCCCGTCCCATCATCGAGGGTAAGGCGGGCCGGGCGTTCACCGCGATCAGCGAGCCGTCCGGCGGCTCCGACCCGGCGCGGGCGATCCGCTGCCGCGCCGAGCGCGACGGCGACCACTACGTCATCAACGGCACCAAGATGTGGACGACCCACGCCGGTTCCGCGGCCTGGGGGGTGCTCTACGCGCGCACCGGCGAGCCGGGCCGCCGCGACGGGATCACCTGCTTCATCCTGCCCAACGACGTCGAGGGGCTGACCAAGTTCCCGATCGACGTGATGACCTCCTACGCGCCGTACGAGCTGCACTTCGACAACGTCCGGATCCCGGTGGCCAACCGGATCGGCGAGGAGGGGCAGGGCTTCCGGCTCGCCTCGCAGTTCCTGGTCTCCGGGCGCATCGCCTACGCCGCCGGCCCGATCGGCATCGCCCAGCAGGCGCTGGGGATGGCGATCGACTGGGTCAAGCAGCGCGAGGTCTTCGGCTCCCGGCTGGCCGACAAGCAGGGCATCCAGTGGATGATCGCCGACAGCGAGGTGGAGCTGCGCGCCGCCCGTCTGCTGATGTACCAGGCGGCCTGGAACGCCGACCTCGGCAAGGATGTGCGGGTCGACGCGTCGGTGTGCAAGATGTACGGCACCGAGGCCGCCTACCGGGTCCTGGACCGCTGCGTGCAGATGTTCGGCGCGCTCGGCCTGTCCAAGGAGATGCCGCTGGAGCGCTGGTTCCGCGACCTGCGGGTCAAGCGCCTCGGCGAGGGCGCCTCCGAGGTCCAGAAGATGATCATTGCCCGCGAGCTGCTCCGGTGACGCGCGCATGACCGAGACCGGAACCTCGCTGCCCGCCGACGCGTCCGCGGGCGGCCTCGTCCCGGCGGCCCGCGCCGAATCCGCGCAGCTCGCCCCGGTCGGGGTCGCCCTGCCGGCACGGGAGTACGCCGAAAGCCGCTTCCGGCTGAGCCAGGTGATCCGCGACGAGCGCGGCGTGCGCGTCACGATGCAGCTTGGCCCGTGGCTCGACGGGCCCGACGGCGTCGCGACGATCGGTTCGCTCGGCGTCCTGGTGGACTCCGCGATCGGGATGGAGGTCTACGACGCCCGGCCGGAGAACTCCCACTCGGTCACCGCCGAGCTCTCCGTCGACGTCGTCGGCCCCCCGCCGTGGTCCGGCGGGCTGCTGACGGCCAGCGCCGAGCTGCTCGGACGGGATCCCGCCGGCGGGACGGCCCGCTGCGAGGTCCGCGACGACGCCGGCCGGCTGATCGCCGTCGGCATCGGCCGCTGCCGCTTCGTCAGCATCCCGGGCACGGCCGCGGGTTACCTCGACGGCGAGCCGCAGATGCTGCCGCCGGCCGCGCACCACTCGCTGCTGGCGGCCCTCACCCGGGCCGACGCCGGGGACGCGGCCATCGCCGGCCCCGTGCGCGACGGTGACCTGGGCCGGTTCCTCCTGCCCGCCAACCCGGCGTTCGAGAACGGCGGCGGCACGGTGCACGGCGGCATACTGTTCTGCGCCGCCGAGCTCGCCACCGAGGCGCTCGCCGACCCGGCGGTGCCGGAGCGCACGACGGCGATCCGGGTGAACTACCTGCGCCCGGCCGACCTCGCCGCCGAGGTCACCGCCACCGCCGAGCTCGTCCACCGCGGCCGCACGGTCTCGCTCTACCGGGTGACGACGGCGGGTCCGTCCGGCAAACCCGCGACCCTGGCCACCATCACCCGCGAGCGCGGCACCCCGGTGTTCTGACCCCGACCTCGCCGCCGCCCGGTGCATCCATCGGCGCCGGGCGCGGCGCGGCGGGGCTGCTGTGGCCATGCCCGACGCTGCGGCACGTCGACCGTTCGTGACGTTCTGGCTACTGTTGGGCCATGCCTCGCGAGTGGGACGCCCGCACCTACGATTCGTTGCCTCTCCCCCACCTGTTCTGGGGTAAGAAGACGCTCGGCCGACTCACCCTGACCGGCGCCGAGACGGTCCTCGATGCCGGTTGCGGCACCGGGCGCGACACCAGCGCCCTGCTCGACCTGCTGCCCGACGGGCGCGTGATCGCCCTGGACGGCTCCGCCGCCATGCTCGGCCAGCTACGGGCCCGTCTCGCCGACCGCCTCGACCGCGTCGAGGTGATCCAGGCCGATCTGCTGAAGCCGCTGCCCGTCCACACCTCGGTCGACGCCGTCGTCAGCGTCGCCGCCTTCCACTGGCTGCCCGATCACGACACGGTCTTCAGGAATCTGGCCGCGGTCATGCGGCCCGGGGCCCAGCTCGCCTTCGAATGCGGCGGCCAGGGCAACGTCGCGAGCATCGTCCACGCCATCAACGAGGTGCTGCCGGACGCGCCCCGGATCTGGAACTTCGCCGGCGTCGAGGACACCACACGCCGCCTGCTCGCCGCGGAATTCACCGACCTCGAGGTGACCCTGACGCCAGATCCCGCCCGACTCGAACAGGGCGAGCAGCTCAGCAGCTTCCTGGCGACGGTGATGCTGGGCGCACACCTCGACTTCCTCCCCGAGGATGAGCGGGTGGCCTTCGTCGACGCGATCACCGCCCGCCTCCCGGAACCCGTCGTCGACTACGTCCGTCTCCAGGTCCGCGCCACCCGAGCCGGCACCTGACCGTTGCCCGGCCGCGACCCGGACACCGACCCCTCCTACGGCCGCATGACGGACGGCCACATCCCGGCCATGTCCCGGCCACGTCCGCCTATCCCGCCGGCTTCCACCGCCGTGGTTCCTGTGTCGTCTCCGCTCACAGCGTACGAACATGTGTTCGACATCCGGGATGTGTTGTTCTACCGTCGACCCATGGTTCTCGACGACGACCTCGGGGACGGCCCTGACCCGCCGGCCTGTCACTGCTACGGGCCCCTCCCCGTCGGAGCGGCGGTCATGACGCGCTGCGCCCGACTACGGCACGGACAGGCGGGCGGATGACCGGATCCCTGGTCGCGAACAATACCACGCGCTAATATGCGAACACATTCGACATTGTTGCCGCGGAAAGCGGGGTCGGGCGATGCACGGTGGACCGATTGTCAAATTCCTGGATGACGCGCACTGGTTCGACGTGACCCGGTTGGAGTATCCGGACGGGCGGATCGCGCGGATCCAGGAGGCATGGATCCAGCTTTCGCCGCGCTACGTGTGTTTCTACAACAAGTGGGATCCCGGCGCGATCACGCCTCGGCACGGACATCATGGGGATCACTCGATTTTCGTCACCCGCGGGCAGGTCTCGGACGGCACGCATGTCTGCGGCCCCGGTTCGCACATCATGCTGGAGTACGGCGACACCTTCGGCCCCTGGGAGGCCGGGCCCGAGGGCTGCGAGATGTACGGGGTGATCATGGGCGTCGGGCACCCGTTCCTGGACAAGGCCGCCTGGCGCATGTACCTCGCCGAACGTGGGATCGTCGAGCATCCCTGCCCGCCGCCGCCGCTGCCGCTGTGGTCGGCCGGGCTGAGCGTGCTCCCCGCGGACTGACCGGACCCGCGCCGCGGACAGTCCCGCCCGCGCGCCATGCCGTGACCCGGACGGTTCGCCGTGCCCCGGCCGGCCATGGCCCAGACCGCGATGCCCTGGTCCGCCCGCGCGACGGCCGGGGCACCGCAGGACGGTGCCCCGGCCGGGGGCGGGCTATTCGATCGGGTCGTCGATCGTCGGGTTACGCACGCCGAAGCCGATCTCCTTGACGTTGAACGTCGGCTTCAGGCCCGGGCGGTCCACCCACGACGGGCGCGGCACGTGGCCGGGCTCGGGGCGGGCCCAGTCGACCCAGGTGCCCCAGTCGTCGCGGGTCAGCTTGATGTCGCCGGGCGTGTACGGCTGGCCGAACTCGGCGTACCACTTGCCGAAACGCTTCATCTCGTAGGCAATCCAGTAGTCCTCCTCGGACTTGAACTGCCCGTTGCCGGCGTACTCCAGAATCTGGATCGACTCGGCGCCGACCTTGGGGCCGCCGGGCACCTTGTAGTTGTCGGCCCAGTTGATGCCCTTCCAGACCACCGTGTCACCGTCGATCTTGTACCAGATCATCGGCGTGTAGGTGCCCGGCGACCAGGACATGGTGACGTCGAGGTACTCCTCGATCTCGTCCTGGCCGTTGAAGGTGCCCCAGTAGTGGTCCTTGTACCAGGCGTCCTCGGTGAAGCACTCGTGTGCCCAGCGCTTCCAATCCTCGGCGACCGGCCCGAGTAAGTAGTAGTTCTTGAATGCTGC
The DNA here is from genome assembly GCF_000948395.1 of Frankia torreyi. GTDB lineage: Bacteria > Actinomycetota > Actinomycetes > Frankiales > Frankiaceae > Frankia > Frankia torreyi. The sequence continues at coordinate 60,689 of NZ_JYFN01000031.1, forward strand.
TTCCACTTCTTCGCGGGAATGGCTCACGCGGCCTCCAGGGGTGTGGGTGGCATTGCAGGCGCCTCGAGGGCGGTCAGGCGCGGACCGTGGTCGGGGTGTAGGCGGCCTTGAGGTGCTTGATGCCGTGGAGGAAGTTCGTCCGCAGGAACTGCGGCTCCTCGACGGCGTGAATGTCAGGAAGGTACTCGAACAGCGCCTTGAACACCACGGCCAGTTCGAGGCGGGCGAGGTGCGCGCCCAGGCAGAAGTGCGGGCCGGGGGCGCCGAAACCGAGGTGCGGCGGGGTGAGGTCGCGGCGCACGTCGAACCGGGTGCCGTCGGGGAACACCGACTCGTCCTGGTTCGCCGAGCGGTACCACAGCACGAGCTTGTCGCCCTCGCGGAACTCCTGGTCGCCGAGGCGCACCCCGTCGGCGGTGACGGTGCGGCGCATGTGCAGCACCGGCGACGCCCAGCGGACGACCTCGTCGACGGCCGTCGGCGTGACGCCGTCGATGTCGGCGGCCCACAGCGCCCGCTGGTCGGGGTTCTGGGTGAGCGCGAGCAGGCCGTGCGCGATGGCGTTGCGGGTGGTCTCGTTGCCGGCGCCGACCAGCAGGATGAAGAAGGAGGCGAGCTCCTGCGCCGTGAGGTTGTCGCCCTCGGCGGCGACGAGGAGGCTGATGAGGTCGTCGCCGGGGTTCTTCAGCCGGTCGGCGGCGAGCTCGCGCAGCAGTTCGGCGAAGTCGTCGCCGACCCGGGACAGGTTCTTCGCGACCCCACGCGGGCTCTGGTCCGGGACGTACTCGGGGTCGCTGGCGCCGAGCAGCTTGTTCGTCGACTCGAAGATGAACTGCTCCTGGCTGCGCGGGATGCCCATCATGTCGTTGACGATGCGCAGCGGGATCAGCGCGGCGACCTCGGTGACGAAGTCACACTCGCCCTTCTCCGCCACCGTCCCGAGGACCTCCCGGGTCACCTCGCCGACGTTGGCGCGCAGCGCCTCCAGGTTCTTCGCGGTGAACCCGCGGGAGATGATCCGACGCTGCCGGGCGTGCTGCGGGTTGTCCATCGCGATGATGGAGCCGAAGAACTCCCGCAGGTCCAACGGCTGGTCGAAGATGTTGGTGCCCTGCCCGGAGCAGAAGTCCTCCGGCCGGCGGCTGACCTCCATCACGTCGGCGTAGCGGGTCACCGCGTAGAAGCCGCGGCCCCGGACGTTGCCGGCGAGGTCGAGTTCGGGGAAGTACGGGCGTTCCCCGGACGCGCGCACGCTCGCGAAGTAGGCGTCGCGTTCGGCCGCGGGCCGGGTCCACCAGTCGAGATCGTCCAGGTCGACGTCAGCGATCAGGCTCATGGCCGGTTCTCCTCGTGCTGTGCGGCGGCACCGCGGGACGGATGCGGCGCGCTCCGGTGGTCGTTCGGACGGGTGGCGGCGAGCTGGGGCGGCGAGCTTGAGTGGCGGCGAGCTGGGGGGGCGGCGAGCTCGAGGGGGCGGTGAGGCGGGTGCCGGATCAGGCGGCGTCGGCGGCCGGGTAGCGCAGCACGCCCCGCAGGTTCGTGCCCGCGCGCAGGTCGTCGAACGCGTCGTTGATGTCGTCGAGGGGGTAGGTCCGCGACACCATCACGTCGAGGTCGACCTGGCCGACGCTGGACAGCTCCAGCAGCTTGGGGATGTCGGCGCGCGGGTTGCCCGAGCCGTAGAGCGTGCCGATGATGCGCTTCTCGGTCAGCGTCAGGTCCATCAGGTTCACGTCGATGGACGTCTCCGTCGCCGGGTGGATGTTGGTGACGACAAGCGTGCCCCGCTTGGCCGTCATCCGCAGGGCCTTCTTGACCAGCTTGCCGTCCCCGACGCCCATCGCGCAGATGAACACGTCGGCGCCGCGGTCCCAGGTCGCCTCCGCGACGACGGCGGGGGCCTCCTGCCAGGAGGTCGCGACGTGGGTGGCGCCGAGCTCGAGGACCTTGTCCTTCTTCGTCTCGACCGGCTCGATCGCGACGATCACCTTGGCACCGGCGAGCTTCGCGCCCTGGATGGCCGCGCCGCCGATGCCGCCGACCCCGGCGACGACCACGGCGTCGCCGGGGCGGACCTGGGCGGCGTAGACCGCCGAGCCCCAGCCGGTGACGAACCCGCAGCCCAGCAGGCAGGCCCGGTCCAGCGGGTAGTGGTTGTCGATCTTGATGACGCTGGCCTCGTTGACCACCGTGTGGTGGGCGAACGACCCGATCAGGCAGGCGGTGGAGATGTCCTCGCCCTTGGCGTGGTGGCGGTAGCCGTCGTCGGAGATGTGCCGCCCGCTGTAGAGCTTGGCGCCGAGGTCGCACAGGCTCTGGTGGCCGGTCGAGCAGGACGGGCAGCGCCCGCACGACGGCATGAACCCGAACACGACGTGGTCACCGGGCTTCAGCCAGGACACGTGCGCACCGACCTCGCGCACGACCCCGGCGCCCTCGTGCCCGCCGATGCACGGGATGCGGAACGGCATGTCGCGGGTGACGAGGTGCTCGTCGGAGTGGCAGATGCCCGAGGCGTGGAGTTCGACCAGCACCTCGTCGTGCTTGGGCGGGTCGAGCTCGATCGTCTCGACCGCCCACGGGGCGTTCGGCTCCCAGAGCACCGCGGCCTTGGTCTGCACTGTCGTGTGGTCCTCTCGTCGCTACCGGCAGTCCGATGCTGGTCGGTGGGTCCGGTACTGGTCGGTGGTCCGGTGCTGGCCGGTGGTTCGGTGCTGGCCGGTGGTTCGGTGCTGGGGGGCGGCCGGTCGGGCCGCCGGGGGGTCACCCCGCCGGCAGGATGATCGACTGGTACTCGGTGTAGGCCGCCAGTCCCTCCGGACCGCCCTCGCGGCCGATGCCGGACTGCTTGAACCCGCCGAACGGGCTGCCGAGGTCCATGCCGGCGCTGGAGTTCACCCCGACGCCGCCGGCGCGGATGCGGCCGGCGACCGCCTCCCCCGCGGCGATGTCGGTCGTCCACACCGCGCCCGCCAGGCCGTAGTCGGAGTCGTTGGCGATGCGCACCGCGTCGTCGACGCCGTCGTAGGGAATCACGACCATGACCGGGCCGAAGATCTCCTCGCGGGCGACGCGCATGCCGTTGTCCACGCCGGCGAACAGGGTCGGCTCGACGTACCAGCCGCGGTCGAGGCCCTTGGGCCGGCCGCCGCCGGTGACCAGGCGGGCGCCGTCGGCCTCGGCGGAGCTCAGATAGCCCTCGACCCGCTCGCGGGCCTGGCTGGAGATCAGCGGGCCGACCTCGGTGGCGGGGTCGCTCGGGTCGCCGACCCGCAGCGCACCGATGCGGGTGCCGAGCGCGTCGACGACCTCGTCGTAGCGGTCGCGGGGGGCGAGCACGCGGGTCTGGGAGACGCAGATCTGCCCGCCGTTGGACATCGCCCCGCCGACGATCGCCTCGACCGTGCCCGCGCCGAGGTCGACGTCGGGCAGCAGGATCGCCGCCGACTTGCCGCCGAGCTCCAGTGTGCAGCGGCGCAGGTCGCGCGCGCACAGCTCGCCGATGTGGCGGCCGATGGCCGTCGACCCGGTGAAGCTGATCTTGTCGACGCCGGGGTGGCGAACGAGATGCTCGCTGGCCGCGGCCTCGCCGGGAACGATGGACAGCACGCCCGGGGGCAGGCCCGCCGCCTCGGCCGCCTCGGCGAGCAGGTAGGTGTGCAGGGGGGTCTGGGGGGCCGGCTTGAGCACGACGGTGCAGCCGGCCAGCAGGGCCGGGGCGAGCTTGAGCGCGGCGACGAACAGCGGCGCGTTCCACGGCACGATCGCGCCGACCACGCCGACGGGCACCTGCCGCACCCGCACCGGGCCGCCGAAGCCGCCCTTGCGGGTCGTCTCCCACTCGTGGCTGCGCCCGATGCCGCTGTAGGTGGCGAACACGGCGGTGGCGATCCCGACCTGACCGATGGTCGACCACGCCCGCGGCGAGCCGACCTCCGCGGAGATGAGATCGGCGAACTCCTCCGCGCGCGCCCGGATCGCCTTGCCGAGCCGGCCGACGATCTGCGCGCGCTCGGCCGGGTCGAGAGCCGGCCAGGGGCCGGCGTCGAAGGCGCCGCGGGCGGCGGCCACCGCCGCGTCGACGTCGGCGATCGAGGCGCTCGGCACGCGCCCGATCGGCTCCTCGGTCGCCGGGGAGAACACGTCGATCACCCGGGACGAGGCCGGCGGCACCCAGCCACCGATGAAGAGATTCTCGTGGGTGTACAAGGAGGTCTCTTTCCCACTGATGATCAGGTCGGGCGGCCGGGCCACGACCGGACCGGCCCGAGGAGGACGACGCCCGGGCTCCCGCCCGACCGTATGATCACTTAATTCTGGCGTTCATGTCACCGATGTGCAAACAGTACCCGCGCGGACTACGCACCGGCCGTGTTCGCCGGGGTTCGCGCGGCGAAGTGCTGCAGGACCGGGCCGAGCAGCTCCGGGGTGGACCCGTGCAGGACCAACTCGTCGGCGCCGGCGTCGAGGTAGTCGTCGAGGCGGGCGGCGCACTCGCCCGCGGAGCCCACCGCGGCGGCGTCGGTCAGCCACGACGGGGGCAGGGNGCCGGCGACGTCGAGGAGCTGGTGGCGGGTGAAGACGTTGTCGGCGGACCCGCGCAGGCCGGCCATCAGCGGGTGGGAGCGCAGCGCCGCCAGCGGCTCGACGCCCCACTCGTTCACCCCGGCCAGCCGCTCGCCGAAGCCCGGGATCTGGAAGTAGGTCACCGCGCGGGCACCGACCACGGCCGTCTCCTCCTCGGGCGTGAGGTCGGGGGCGACCACGACGGTGGCGTAGACCTTCACTGTCGACGGATCGCGCCCCGCCTCGGCCGCGGACTTGCGCACGATCGCCACCGAGCGGGCGACGGCCTCCGGGGTGAGGAAGGGGTGCAGCAGCGCGCCGTCGAAGTGCGCCCCGGCGAGCGCGAGGCTCTTCGGGCCGATCGCGGCGAACACCAGCTCCGGCGGCGCGACGTCGGGCAGGTCACCCAGGCGCATGACCGGGAAGCGCCCGGCGGGACCGTCGTAGGAGACCTTCTCCCCCCGGCACAGCCGGCGCAGCATGTCGGCGGAGTCGACGAGCACCTGGTTGGTCATCGCCGGCAGGCCCACGGCCTTCCACATCGGGCCGACCGAACGCCCGAAGCCCAGCGTCAGGCGCCCGCCGCTGAGCGCCTGGGCCGTCATCGCGGTGGAGGCCAGCACGACGGGGTGGCGCACGAGGAAGTGGGTGATGCCCGAGGCGATGCGCACCCGGCTGGTGGCCTGGCCGATGGCGCCCGCGAGCACGCCGAAGTCCTTCGTCCCCCACCGCTCGCTGAGCCACACGGTGCCGAGCCCGAGGTGCTCGGCGGTCTGCGCCTGGCCGATCGCGGGCCGCGGATCCGCGACCCGGCCGGGCAGGACGTAGGCGCCGAGGCGGTCCGCCACCCGGGCAGCACCGGTCAGATCGCGGTCCCTGTTCGTCGTCATGCCCCTATTCTGACATCCGTGTCTAGTATTTGGGCGATCAGCCGGTCCGGGCGGTCGGCAACCGGGGCACGCGGGCGGAAGGAGTCAGGATGGCCACCACGGCACGACGGGATCTCGAGGCGACCCGGGAGGTCCTGCGGGGGTGGCTGCGGGACCGGCACGGTGCCACCGACGTGGAGATCTCGCCCCTGACCTCGCCGAAGGCCGGCTATTCCAACGAGACCCTCTACCTGCACCTGGCCTGGACCCCGCCGGACGGCCCGCGCCGCGGCGAGGACCTCGTGCTGCGCATCGAGCCCACCGGCCACCAGCTCTTCGTGACCCCCGACGCGGTCCGCCAGGCGCGGATCATGCAGGCGCTCGCCCCCCACCCGGGCGTGCCGGTGCCGACCATCTGGTACATCGAGTCGGATCCCACCGTGCTGGGCTCGCCGTTCTACCTGATGGGCCGGGTCGACGGCCGGGTGCCCGGCGACGTCCCGAGCTGGCACGCCGAGGGCTGGACGGTCGATCTCAGCCCGGCGCAGCGGACCCTGATGCACGACAACGCGCTGGCCTCCCTGGTCGCGCTGCACCGCATCGACGTGCGCGACGGCTTCGAGTTCCTGACGCCCGCGGGCACCGGCACCGCGCTCGACCGCTACCTGGCGGCGCTGCGCGACTGGCACACCTGGGCGGGGCCGAGCCTGCGCTGGGAGCCCGAGACCGTCGCCGCCGCCGTGGACCACCTGCTGCGCGAGCGCCCCGACGATCCGTCCGCCGGCATCGTGTGGGGCGACGCCCGGGTCGGCAACATCAGCTTCGGTGCCGACCTGTCCGTGCGGGCGATGTTCGACTGGGAGACGGCCACCGTCGGCCCGCCCGGCATCGACCTCGGCTGGTGGCTGATGTTCGAGGACTTCCTCTGCGAGGCACAGCGGCTGACCCGCCTGGAGGGCGTGCCCGACCGGGCCGCGATCATCGCCCGCTACCAGGAGCTGTCCGGCCGGCCGGTGGAGCACATCGACTACTACGAACTGCTCGCCGCCACCGTGATGACGCTGATCAACAGCCGCCTCGGCGTGCTGCTGATGACGAGCGGCGGGCTGCCGGAACGGGTCGCCTCCGCCTACGCCCGCCGCACCATCAGGATGATCCGTCGCGGCCTCGACCGCGTCGCCGCCTGAGCAGCGCCACCCGGGGACGGCCGCCCGCAGAGACATGACAGCAGCGTTAGAAAGTTGCTCTGCCTCCTGCTAGCGTGCAGCACGTCACGGTGGCGCGGCAGGCAGCACGCAGCACGGCGCCGCCGCCCGGCGACGGGCCGACCAGATCGCGACCCCGGGCGCACCGCCTGACCACCTCGACCGACGACCCGACGGAGCAGTGATGAGCGCACCCAGCGAGGCGGGCGCCGCGTGGGAGTTCCCGATCGAACGCGGCAAGATCCGTGAGTTCGCCCTCGCCATGCAGTCCGAGGCGCCGGAATACCAGCACCCGGACGCCGTGGTCCCGCCGACGTTTCTGATCAACGCCAACCGCTGGGCGCCCGAGGGTGCCCGCGTGCCGCACGGGTTCGACCGCCGCCGGCTGCTGCACGGCGAGCAGGAGTACATCTTCCACGGGCCGCCGCCACGCGCCGGGCAGACCCTCTACGCCGCCGAGCGCCTCGCCGAGCGCTACGAGAAGCCGGGCCGGCGCGGGGGCACCATGAAGTTCGCCGTCATCGTCACCGAGTTCCGCGACGAGGCGGGCACCCTGGTCGCCGAGGGCCGCGCGACCTACATCGAGACCGCGAAGGCCACCAAGTCCGCGGAACCGGCCAAGTCCGCGGAACCAGCCAAGACCGCGGAGTCGGCGGCGGCCGCGCAGCCGGCGCCGGTTACCGAGGAGAAGGCATGACGGCCCCTGGCACCACCCTCGCCGACCTCGCGGTGGGTTCCTCCCCCGAGCCGCGCGCGTTCGGCCCGCTCACCCGGCAGATGTTCGTGCGCTACTCGGGGGCGTCGGGCGACCTCAACCCGATGCACTACGACGACACGTTCGCCCAGCGCGCCGGCTACCCGTCGGTGTTCTCCCAGGGGATGCACCAGGCGGCCCTGCTGGCCACCTTCGCCACCGACTGGCTGGGCGCGGAGAACGTGCGCCGTTTCCACGTCCGCTTCCGCGAGCAGGTCTGGCCGGACGACGTGCTGACCTGCTCCGGGGTGGTCACGGCCATCGAGGAGCAGCCCGAGGGCCGGCTGGTCTCGGTGGACCTGAGCTGCGCGCGTCAGACCGGCGGCGTGGCCATCGCCGGCGCCGCGGAGTTCCTGCTCCCGCACTGACGGCGGACGCCGGCCCGCAGGATCGACCGCTCGACGCTGGGCCGCTCCCATCCCGGCCGGGATCGGCCGGGATCAGCCGGGTGGCGTTACCCCAAGACTCGGTGGCGCCTGCTCCGAGAGTCAGCCGACCTCGGCGACGGGCGCGGCCGGGGATCCGCGGTCCGGCATCAGGGCGACAGCCGGACCGCGGATCCACCTTCCACCCGCGACCCCCACTGACGATCAAGATGTTCCCCCGAACCGCACCACGCACCCGGACCCCGACCTTCGGCTTCGGCTTTTGGATCATGGTGTTCCGCGGAACCGCGCCCCAGTCCCCCGCCCGCGCGGCTGTTCGCCGGAGCCCGGGCCGAGCCCCAGCCGCCTAGTTACTGACGGTGACGATCGAGGGGGGTGAGAGCGGGGGTGTGCGAGGGGCCGGCGTCCCGTGGTTCTTTGCTATGGACATATTTGCTATGGACATAGCGGACGCCAAACCGGCCACAGGGACCACGGTGGTCGCTCTCCCACGCATCCACCCCGAACACCCATCCGTCGCCGCCACGCTCCGCGATCGCCGCCGCCGCCGCGAGCAGGTGACACGGTCATGCAGATTCCGCGGAGCCGGAACCGGACGGGATCCGCTCGGACCGGGCGCGCCGAGCTACAGACCAGTTACGTGCCTCGTCGGGTCGGGACCGCGTCTGATCGGCTAGCACTGCGCGCAGCTCTCGGCGGGCGGGCCGGCGGCGGGCGGCCGCGGGTTGAACAGGGTGCCGAGAGCGGCGAGGGCGCCGGGCACCGGCCGGTAGTAGGCCCAGACGCCGCGCTTGTCCCGGCTGATCAGGCCGGCGTCGACGAGGACCTTCAGATGGTGGCTGACGGTCGGCTGGGTCAGTCCGAGGGGCTCGGTGAGTTCGCAGACGCAGGCTTCGCCGCCGTCGCGGGCGTAGATCATCGACAGCAGTCGCAGCCGGGCGGGGACCGCGATGGCCTTCAGCACGGCGGCGAGCTGGTCGGCGTCGTGCGCGGACAGGGGCGCGGCGGCCAGCGGGGTGCAGCAGGCCCCGAGCGCACCGGCCGGGTCGCCGCCGGCCTCGTCGGGCCGGCCGGTGGACGCCGTGGCGGGGGCGGGCATCGAGGTCGTGGCCATGGGGACCAGCATGCCACGAGAGATTGACAGTGGTCTATGTCCGTGGGCATGCTCCGTCCGGCAGGCATAGACGAGTGTCGATGTAAGCGAGGTGGTCGGGATGGCGCGGGTGCAGTTGGCGTTGAACGTGTCCGATGTGGACGCGGCGGTGGAGTTCTACTCGAAGCTGTTCGGGGTGGCGCCGGCGAAGCGTCGGCCGGGGTATGCGAACTTCGCGGTCGACGTGCCGCCGTTGAAGCTGGTGCTGATCGAGAACCCGGACGCCCGCGGCAGCGGGGTCGCGGGAGCACTGAACCATCTCGGCGTCGAGGTCGAATCCACCGAGGAGGTCACCGCCGCGACGACCCGGCTGGCGGGGGCCGGGCTGGAGACCGCGGTCGAGGAGAACACCGCCTGCTGCTACGCGGTACAGGACAAGGTGTGGGTCGATGATCCCGACGGTGCGCCGTGGGAGGTCTACACGGTGCTCTCCGACGTCGTCGATGGGTCGATGCCGACGCTGCGGATGGTGGAACCGGGCGGCGGCCCGGGGTCGGCCTGCGCCTGCGGACCGGGGGTGGACTGCGGCCCGACGTCGGACCCCGCCGGCGTCGAGGGCGCCGAACCGGCGCCCGCCGGCGCCCGCTGAACCCCGTGGCGGACAGTGAGTCGGGTGGTCGGCCGGCGCTGGCGCGGCGGCTGGCCGCCGAGGCGGTGGGCAGCATGCTGCTGGCCGCCCTGGTCGTCGGGTCGGGGATCGCCGCGGTCCAGCTCAGCCCCGACCAGGTCGGGTTGGAGCTGGTGGAGAACGCCGCGGCGACCGCCGCCGGCCTGTTCGCGATCATCCTCATGGTCGGCCCGGTGTCCGGGGCGCACTTCAACCCGGTGGTCAGCCTCGTCGACGCCGCGTTCGGCGGCCTGTCGTGGCGCGACGCCGCCGCCTACCTGCCCGCGCAGGTCGCCGGCTGTGTCGCGGGGGCGGTGCTGGCGAACCTGATGTTCGACCGGTCGGCGGTGTCGATCGCCTCGCACCACCGGGCGTCGGGGGCGCATCTGCTTGCCGAGGTCGTGGCCACCGCCGGACTGATCCTGCTGATCTTCGCGCTGGCCCGGTCCGACCGGGCCGAGCGGGCCCCGGCGGCGGTCGGCGCCTACATCGGCGCGGCGTACTGGTTCACCAGCTCGACGAGCTTCGCGAACCCGGCGATCACCGTCGGGCGGATGTTCTCCGACAGCTTCGCCGGCATCGCCCCCGCCTCCGCCCCGGCGTTCATCGCCGTCCAGGTGGTCGGCGGGGCGGTCGGCTACGGGCTGGTCCGGCTGTTCTACCCGCCCACGGTCGCGCCGGGGCGCCTCGTGAGCGACCCGCGTCGGCAGGCCGACGCGCCACACCCATCCCGCGAACGGAGCACACTTCGATGACCGCGAGACCGTCGGTGTTGTTCGTCTGCGTCCACAACGCCGGCCGCTCCCAGATGGCCGCCGGCTGGCTCACCCACCTCGCCGGCGACCGCGTCGAGGTCCGCTCGGCCGGCTCCGCGCCCGCCGACCAGATCAACCCCGCCGCCGTCGCGGCCATGGCCGAGGTCGGCATCGACCTCACCGAGCAGGCCCCGAAGATCCTCACCGTCGACGCGGTCGAGGCCTCCGACGTCGTCATCACCATGGGCTGCGGCGACGCCTGCCCGATCTTCCCGGGCAAGCGCTACGAGGACTGGAAACTCGACGACCCCGCCGGCCAGGGCATCGACGCCGTGCGCCCCATCCGCGACGAGATCCGCGCCCGCGTCGACCGACTCCTGGCCGAGTTGCTCCCCGCCGGCACCTGACCGAGGCGAAGCGATGAGCGGGCCGCGGCGCTGTACCCGGATGGCAGCCGCGGCCCGCGGGCCGATTAGCCACCGACCCCTTCCATTTCTAACAGATCTGTCACCAGATTCCGAGCCGCGCCGGCTCATCTCACATTTCCACCGACGCCGTCACCCTGCGAAGCCGGCCCCGCCAGGGCGCCCGCCGCGCCAGCGCGATCCCGCTACCACCGTGATGCCTCGGCGGGCGAACGGGCCGGGAGCCGTCGCCTTCCGCGGCCGGCGGAGCGGGCCGACGTCCCTCGACCCCTGCCGCCTAGCGGCAACAAATCTGACACAACGACTATGCAGCGTCCGGCACGCGCCGCCGGGAGGGGGCTGACGAACGAGAGCCCGTGCCGGCGGGGCACTCCCGCCGGCACGGGCTCGTCGCGGCCGCTACTCGACACAGCCGCTACTCGACACAGCCGCTACTTGTCGCAGCCGCTACCCGACACAGCCGCTACCCGACGCAGATGGCGCTTGCGCCGTGGGGAGCGGTGAGCTTGCCGTTCTTGATCACGCCGTACCAGCCGCACGGGGTGGAGGTCGCCGGCTTGTCCTTGGTGTAGGTCGTCGGCGGGATCAGACCACCGAGGGTGTTGTTCGCGGGCAGGGCGTAGAGCCCGGTGTAGATGTCGGCGGAGGTCGGGCTGGGCCCGATCTTCGCGGCTGCCTTGCCGAAGGTGACCCCCGCGGCCCAGCCGGCGCTGGCGCTGGCGTTCAGCGGGGTGCTCGACTTGTAGGTCTTCATCGCCTGCAGGAAGTCCGCCGACTCCGGCGCGCCACCGAACCAGTTGAACGAGTCGTTCGCGATGTAGGCGCCGTTGTAGTTGGCGTTGTCCAGCAGCTTGTCGAGGAAGCTCTGCCCCGGGGAGATCAGCTGCGGCCGGTAGTTCTGCTTCGCGCAGTCCGCGACGAAGCGCTCGCTGACCTCACCCGAGCTGTTGAGGATGATCGAGTCCACCCCGGCCGAGCGCATGTTGAGGCACTGGGAGGTGTAGTTGGGCGACGACGACGAGATCGCCAGGCCGGAGGCGAACTGCAGCCCGAGCTTCGTAGCGATGCCGCCGGCGAGCGTGAGTCCCTGCGCGCAGGCGGGGACCTCGGCGCAGACGACCATGCCGAGCTTCTTCTTACCGGCGATCTTGGCGGCGTTCACCTCGGACACGACGTAGTTGACGGCAGTGTCGGAGGTCGGGAAGAAGTTCGGATCGGTCAGCCACAGCGCCGCGGTGGCCGAGCCGCCGATCACCGGAATCTTCTTGTCGTCGATGTACTTCTGCCAGGACGACTCCAGCCCGGACTCGTGCGTGCCGACGAGCGCGATCACGTGGTCGTTCTCGACCATGCCCTTGACGGCGGCCAGGGACTTGGCCGGGTCGTTGGCGTCGTCGCGGACGACGACCTTGACCGGGTGCCCGTTGATCCCGCCCCGGTCGTTGGTCCACTGCGCCCAGGCCTGCACGGCGTCCGCCGTCGCCTTGGAGATCACGCCGGCGAAGCCGCTGAACTGGCCCACCGTGCCGATGACCAGCGGGCTGCCGGTCGGTGCCGGCGACTTCGGGGCCGCCGGAGCCGCCGAGGCGCCGCCCCCGGACCCGCCCGAGCTGCCACCGGAGCTGCCGGAGCTGCCGCACGCGGCGACCGCGAGGACCAGGGCCACGAGACACACGGCCGGTCGTAATATCTGGCGCTTCACACAGGTGCCCTTCTTCTTCAACGGGTTGTCGTATCCAGCACCTCCCCCCACGCCATGGGCATGAGGGAAGAAACAGGGATGCCGCGGACGGGAACGTCGACGGTCCGCGGGCGCCGCAGCCGGTCGCGACGCGGTCAGTCGGCGGTGGCGGTGGCGGTGGCGGTGGCGGTGATGAGGGTGATCGCGCGTTCGGGGCACGATCCGGCGGCGCGCCGGGCGCCCTCGACGCGGTCGGCGGCGACCGGGCCGTCGTCCGTCACCTGGCCGTAGCCCTCGTCGTCGTCGTGGAAGACGTCGGGGGCGAGCATGTAGCACAACCCGTGCCCGACGCACAGGTCGCGGTCGATCGTGACCCTCACCGCGCCGCGCCCGGGGTGAGGACGAGGGGAAGGGCCTCCAGGCCGACGGTGCCGCGGGGAAACTTCACCGTCGGCGCGAACCCGGGCGCGATGTCGTAGTGCGGGATGAGACGGTGCCACTCCTCGTAGACCAGGCGCATCTCGAGGCGGGCGAGGTGGGAGCCGAGGCAGCGGTGCACGCCGACGCCGAAGCTGGCGTGCGGGTTGTCGCCGCGGTGGAAGTCGATCCCGTACGGATCGGGGTAGCGCGCCTCGTCGCGGTTGCACGCGGCGATGTAGGCGGTGACCCGGGTGCCGGCGGGCAGCGTGCGCCCGCCGAGTTCGGTCGCCGCGGTGGTGATCCGCGGCACGAACGGCGCCGGCGGGTCGAGGCGGAGCAGCTCCTCCACGGCGGCGGGGACGAGGGCGGGATCGTCGACGATCTCCTGGCGGCGGTCGGGGTTGCGGGCGAGGCGTTCCATCCCGAAGCCCAGGGCGTCGGTCACCGTGTCGAGGCCGGCGAGGACGAACAGGAAGCACAGGCCGATCACCTCGGCGTCGGTGAGCGCGTCGTCACCGTCGAGGCAGAGCAGCTCGCTGAGCACGTCCGGGCCGGGAACGCCGCGGCGGGCGGCCACCAGCTCGGACAGGTAGGTGAACAGCTCGCCGGCGTGGCGCAGGTCGGCCTCGTCGGTGCTGATCGCCCCGGACGGGTCGCTCAATGCGAGGATCGCGTCCTTCCAGGCGACGAACTGGTCGCGCATGTCCAGCGGGAGACCGAAGAAGGTCAGGAAGGCCTGCACCGGGAAGACCGACGCGACGTCGGCCACGAAGTCGCATTCGCGGCGCGCCGGCAGCGGCGCGATGAGCTCGGCGAGCTGGCGGCGTAACTCCGGTTCCAACGGCCTGATGCTGCGCGGGCTGAAGAAGGGCTGCAGGATGTGCCGGTAACGGGCGTGCTCCGGCGGGTCGAACGCGATCGGGACCAGCGGGAGCGGGCTGCCGAGGCTGTCGAAGGCCTGCCGGGAGGAGAACACCGCCGGATTGCGGAACGCGGCCTCGACGAGGGCGTGATCGGTGAGCGCGATGTCGGGTTCGAGCTGGACGATTCCCCCGCGTTCGCGGATGAGCCGCCACGCGGCGTCCCGGTCGTCGCGGACGGGCAGGTCCTCGAAGGTGAAGGGCTGGGCTTCGCCGGCCGACATGTGGCCTCCCTGGGTCCGTTGATCCATTGGTCCGCTGGTCCGCTGGTCCGCCGGGGCCGCTCAGAACGCCGAGCGCAGCGCTCCGCCGTCGACCGGGATGAGCTGCCCGGTGACGTAGCCGGCCCAGGCCGAGCAGAGGAAGGCCACGACGGCGGCGATCTCCTCCGGGCGGCCCGGGCGGCCGACGGGGATGCCGGTGCTGAACTGGGTCATCATGTCGGCGGGCGCGAGGCCGCGCTGCGCCCCGACGCCGCCGACGTAGTCCCACATGCGGTCGGTGGCGATGAAGCCGGTGCCGATGGTGTTGACGGTGACGCCGTCGCGGCCGAACTCGTTGGCCAGCGAGCGGTTGAGCGTCACCACCGAGGCCCGCACGGTGTTGGCGAGGATGTGCTTGAGCTCGGGCGGCGGCTCCTTGGCCGCGCCTGAGCCGATGTTGACCAGCCGCCCCCAGCCGCGTTCCCGCATCGCGGGCGCGACCAGCCGGGTGAGGTGGATGACGCTGAGGGTCATCTCCCGGAAGGCGCGGGCGAAGTCGTCCCCGGTGAGGTCGAAGAAGTCGCCGGGGCCGGGGCCGTGGACGTTGCTGACCGCGATGTCCGGCGGCCCGAAGTGCTCCCGGGCCTCGGCCACGACCCGCTCGATCTCCTCGGCGACCGTCATGTCCGCCGCCACGCCGTGCGCGACGCCGCCGTTCTTGCGGATCGTCTCCACGACCTCGCCGACCGCCTCGGCGCCGCGGGCGGTCACGACGACCCGCACCCCCTCGGCCGCCAGCAGTTCGGCGACCGCGCGCCCGATGCCGCGGCTGCCGCCGGACACCACCGCGACCCGATCCGCGATCCCGAGATCCACAGCGACCTCCCCGGACGTCTACACGCTGCCAGATTCGTGAAGCATGCCACATCTCTCCGGGTGAGGAAACTTATACGGAGAAGCGCATTTGAGTGCCCTTTTCAGGTGACGTATTCGTCAGATGACCCGCACTATCCGGCCAGGTGCACAGCAACGCGGCGCCGGCCCGCGTACAGGCCGGCGCCGCGCGTCTCTCAGGTACCGGCCCCGGCGCGGGCGAGCAGCTCGCGACGGACCGCCGCTTTGGAGATCTTGAGCATCGAGCCCTGGGTGGGCAGCTCGTCGGTGAGCTCGAGCTGCTCGGGCAGCTTGTAGCGGCCCAGCCCCGCGGCGAGCAGGTGGCGTTGCATCTCGGCGAAGTCCAGGTCGGGCTGGCCGGGCACCCGCTCCACCACCGCGCAGACCCGCTCGCCGCGTTCGTCGTCGGGCAGGCCGACCACGGCGACCCGGGCGACCAGCGGGTGCGTGCCCAGCAGGTCCTCGACCTCCCGCGCGGAGATGTTCTCGCCCTTGCGGATGATGATGTCCTTGATCCGGCCGGTGAGCTTGATCCGGCCGTCCGGGCGGACCAGCCCCAGGTCTCCGGTGCGTAACCAGCCGTCGACGAACGCCTCCGCGGTCTGCGCCGGATCCCGGTAGCCGGCGCAGACCTGGGGTCCGCGGATCTGCAGCTCGCCCTCCTCCCCCGGGTCGGCGACGGTGCCGTCGAGACGGGCGGCCCGGATCTCGATGCCGCGCACGGGCGCCCCGTCGGTCCCCCGGCGCAGCTCGACGTCGTCGTCGGGGTAGCCGACGGCGATCATCGGGACCTCGGTCATCCCGTAGGCGGGGATGTAGGTCACCTCGAGCTCGGCGGTGATCTGGTCGAACATCGCCGGGGGGGNGGGGCCGGCGCCGCCGCCGAGCTGGCGCAGGTCCGGCAGCAGGCGGCCGGCCCCGCGCCGGCGCTGCTCGCGCAGCAGCAGCTCCCCGAACGCGACGCTGCCGCCGCACAGGTTCACCCGGTGCCGGCGGAACAGCTCCGCCAGCGACGACGGGTCGAACCGCTCGACGGACAGGGTGCGGATCCCGACGGAGAACATGAAGCAGAACAGGTTCGGCCCGCCGATGTGCGCGATGGCGAACTGCATCGCGAACACCGTGTCGGCGTCGAGCCGCATCCGCTCGGCGTAGCCCCGCCCGCCCCACATCAACGACTCGTCCGAGTGCAGCACGCCCTTGGGCTCGGACGTCGTACCGCTGGTGTAGAAGGTCCAGCGGGCCTCGCGCGGATCGGTCGGCGCCGCCGGCAGGATCGCCGGGTCGCCGTCGGGCAGGTCGTCGACACCGACGACGACGATCCGCGGCCGGGGGGCGTCCGACCAGTCGAGCCCGGAGACCATCTCGACGTAGTCGAACCCGTTCCAGGTGCCGGGCAGCACGACCCACTCGGCGCCGGTCTGGCGCAGCGCGAAGCCGACCTCCCGGCCCCGCACCGCCGGGATCACCGGGTTCTGGTGGGCGCCGAGGCGGGCGAGCGCCAGGCACACCAGCAGGGTCTCGATCCTGGTCGGCAACTGCCAGGTCACCCGGGATCCCGGGCCGATCCCGAGCTGGTGCAGACCGGCGGCCACCCGTTCGGCCCGGTCGCGGAACTCGCCGAAGGTGATCCGGCGATCCCGCTCGTCAACAATCATCAACCGGTCCGGGGTGAGCNGGGCCCGCCGGTCGCACACCTCCCAGAAGGTGAGGTCGTCGATGGGTATCACGGCCGCTGCGGACGTCGTCACGGCTGCCACTCCTCTCTGCGATCGGTGCCGGCTCCCCGGTCGGTGCCGGCTTCCCGATCGGTGCCGGTGTCGCTCGTCATCCGCCGTGGTTCGGGGCGACGCCCAGGTAGTGCTCGAAGACCTCCTCGGCGACGTCCTCGGGGCGTCCGTCGAACACGATCCGCCCCTTGGTCAGCACGCAGACCCGGTCGGCCGCGGCGAGGGCGCGGTGGACGTACTGCTCGACGAGCAGCAGCGACGTTCCGGCCTGGGCGATCCGGTCGAGGAACTCGTAGATCTGGTCGACGATGACCGGGGCGAGCCCCATCGACACCTCGTCGACCAGCACGACGGCGGGTTCGTCGAGGTAGGCGCGCATCACCGCGAGCATCTGCTGCTGGCCGCCGGAGAGTTCGCCGGCCGGCTGGGACAGCTTGCTGCCGAGGATCGGGAAGTTCGCGACCGCGCGCTCGACCGCGTCGTCGACGTTGCGTTTCCAGGTGTGCAGGACGAGGTTCTCCCGCACGGTGAGCGACGGGTAGACGCCCCGGCCTTCCGGGATGTGGCACAGCCCGCCCCGGGCCCGCTGGTAGGGCCGGGCCCGGGTGACGTCCCGCCCGTCGAGGATCACCTCGCCGCGGGTCGGGCGCAGCAGGCCCGAGGCCACCCGCAGCAGCGTCGTCTTGCCCGCGCCGTTCGGCCCGAGCAGCGCGACCACGCTGCCGCGCGGCACGGTCAGCGAGACGTCGTGCAGCACGGCCGACGAGCCGTAGCCGGCGTCCAGCCCGCGGACCTCCAGCACCGGAGTCGCCGACGGGGCGGCGGCACCCTCGCCCTCCGGGCGGGTCTCGGTGACGGTCATGAGCTCACCTCCTGGGACACGGTCTGGCGCGACGCCGCCGCCGGCTCGGCCGGCTCGGACTGGCCGGCCGGCTCGGACTGGTCGGACTGGTCGGACTGGTCGCCGGAGGGCGCCTCGGAGCCGAGGTAGGCGGCGCGCACGGCGTCGCTCGCGGCGACCTCGGCGGGTGTCCCCTCGAAGATCGGGACGCCGAAGTCGAGGACGTAGATGTAGTGGCAGACCTCCATCACCAGCGCCATGTCGTGCTCGATGAGCAGGACGCCGACGTCGCCCTGGCGGATCACCTCGGCGAGCACCTCACCGAAGCGGGCGGTCTCCAGCCGGTTCAGGCCGGACGACGGCTCGTCGAGCAGGAGCATGTCGAACGGGCCGGCCAGGCAGCGGGCGAGCTCGACCAGCCGGCGCTCCCCGGTCGACAGGATGCCGACGGGCCGGTCCAGCAGATCGGTGATCCCGCAGGTGGCCGCGGCGCGTTCGACCGCGTCGGCGACGACCTTGCGCTGCGAGCGGGTCCCGGCGAGGTGCCGCCAGGGCCGGACCCCGGCCATGGACGCCTCCCGGCCGAGCACGATGTTCTCCCGCACCGACATCGAGTCGAACAGTTCCATCCGTTGGAACGTCCGGCCGAGGCCGCCGCGGGCCCGCGCCGACGGGGCGAGGCGCGACACGTCCGAGCCGTGCAGCCGTACCCGCCCGCTGCTGGGGCGGACCAGTCCGGAGCAGGCGTTGAACGTCGTGGTCTTGCCGGCGCCGTTGGGCCCGATCAGCCCGGTGACCCGGCCCTGGGGGGCGATCAGCGAGAAGCTGTCGACGGCGAGGTTGCCACCGAAGCGGACGCTGACCTTCTCCACCTGGATGCCGCTGTCCGGCGCGGCGGCGACCGCCTCGGGCCGCTCGATGGAGATCGCCGCCACCTCGGCCGCCGCGGTCGCGTCGAGGGGCAGCACGTCGACGGGCAGCTCGTCCGCGCCGACCGGCGGCGTGGCGCCCGGCTCGCCGGCCGGTGCGCTCCCGGCCGCCGTGGCCGTCGCGGCCTCGGCTGGCCGGCCGCCGAGGCGGTCGGCCAGCCGGCGCAGCGCGACGTTGCGCGGCGGCCCCCCGCTCAGCGACACCGCGATGGCGGAGACGCCGAACAGGAAGTTCAGCCAGTTGGTGGTGTTCTCGTTGGTGATGTAGGCGCTGGGCAGAACCATGCCCGCCGCGGCGAGGAAGGCGTACCACGGCTCCCCGCCGAGGCTGATCACCAGGACGGCGAGGATCACCAGCGAAGAGAACGAGGAGAACGACGACCCGGTGACGGCCGAGACCGACCCGCCGTAGAGGCCGCCGTAGATCGCGGCGACGAAGGCGGACAGGCAGAACACGAGCACCCGGGTGGTGTTCACGCTCGCGCCGTGGGTGGCCAGCGCCGTCGGCGAGTCGCTCAGGCCGCGCAGCAGGCGCCCGAGCCGGCTGCGGTGCACGCCCACCACCAGGGCCGCGACCAGTACGACGAAGATCAGGACAAGGTAGTAGTACCCGCGGTCGCTCTCGAAGGCCGACAGGCCGGGGCGGGGCACCCGCACGCCCGACGTGCTGGACCCGAACAGGATCTTCAGCGGGTAGCCCATCTGCTCCAGCGCGATGCCGAAGCCGAAGGTGGCCAGGGCCAGGAACACCCCGGACAGCCGGATCGCCGGGATCGCGATGATCGCGCCGACCGGGATGGCGACGAGGCCCGCGAGCAGCAGCGCGACCAGCCAGGGCAGGCCGAGGCCGGTGGTGAAGTGCCCCATGGCGGCGGCGCCGATCGCGGCGAACGCGGCATGGGCCAGCGACACCTGGCCCGAGGTGCGCACCAGCAGGCCGAGGGAGAGGAAGAGGATGACCTTCAGCAGCGCGTCGGTGTAGGTCGGGACGCGCGCGCTGCCGACGAGGAACGGCACGGCGACGGCGAGCGCCGCGAGCACGACGGCACCGCTGGCCTGGATGCGGGCCGGCGCCCGCCAGGTGTCGGTGACCAGCAGCCGGGCCGACAGGCGCCGGTCGACCAGCCGCCGGCGCGGGGTGAGGAGCAGGACCGCGAACAGCACGAGGAACGGGGTGCTCGGCGGCAGCCCGGTCAGCAGCGCGTTCGGGTGGGTGACCGCGCCGTACTTGGTGAGGATGGAGGCGAGCACGCCGACCACGAGGCCGCCGCCGTAGGTCAGCGGCAGGCTGGAGAAGTAGCCGAGCGCGGCGGCGCCGAACGCCTGCACGACGAGCAGCGTCAGCAGCAGGGCGTCCAGGCTCAGGCTGGGGGCGAGCAGAACGCCGGCGAGGCAGGCGAACGTGCTGCCGATCACCCACGACCAGCGGCGCACCGCCACCGGGTTGGTGCCGGCGGAGTCGAGCAGCTCCGGATCGTCGACGACGCCGCGCATCGCCAGGCCCAGGCGGGCGAAGCGGAAGAACAGGTACAGCCCCGCGGTGGCGACCAGCGCGATGGCCGTGATGATGATCTGGTCCCAGGTGACGACCGTCCCGGACAGCGTGAACGCCGAGCCGGTCGGCAGGAACGTCGGGAAGGTCTGGCTCTGGGCGCCGTAGCGGGCGGTGAAGAAGCCCTGGACGGCCAGGATGATGCCGATGGTTGCAACGATCTTGTAGACGACCCGGACTTCGGCGAGGCGGCGTGCCATCAACTCGAGCAGAAGTCCGAGGGCGGGTCCTACGACGCCGACGCTCAGCAGTGCGGCGAATCCCCAGGGGAGGTCGTGTTGGACCCGTAAGAAGTAGAAGGTGTAGGCGGCGGTCGTGGCGACCGCCCCGTGCGCAAGGTTGAAGATCCCGGATGTCTTGTAGGTGAGCACCAGGCCCGTGGCCGCCAGCCCGTAGACGGAACCGGAAACCAGGCCGATGATCACAAAGGGTAAGAGGTCGTTCATGCGATCGGCCACCCTGCCGACCGGGAACGCACACCTCGGAAGATCATTCCGACACTCCCGTCAGATTCTGCCTCAGACCGAACCCACCACAGGGGCCGGACGGCCCGCCCGGTCGGATGCCCACCCGAACGACCAGACCGCCCACTCGATCGTGTGGCCGGAATCATACCGTCAGATTGTCTGTCGACCAGAGGCTTGGCGCGTTCTTCTGTTGCAGCGGGTGTCCGACCTGCTCGCAGGGGCATCGAGGCCCCCGGCGAGGGCGGCGCGACGGCGACGCGTCGGGTGCGGCGGAGCAGGTGACGGAAGAGTTAGAACGGCCGGTCGTTCGGCGCCGCCGCGTGACCGGCCAGGCCCCGACGGCCCGGGATGCCGAGCCGTCGGGGGTGCGGACAGGGAGCCGCCCGGGGCGGGATACCGGGCCGTCCGCGTCCGGCGGCGATCAGCGCGCGGCGGCGCGGATCGTCTCGCGCAGGGAGCCCAACGTCGCCGCGAGGGCCGTCGGCTCGTGGNCGCAGTGCGCCATGCAGTTCGCGCAGCGCGGGTCCTTGCCGCGGCCGTAGGAGTCCCAGTCGGTGGTGTCGAGCAGCTCCTGGTAGGACTCGGCGTAGCCGTCGCCCATCAGGTAGCAGGGCTTCTGCCAGCCGTACAGGGAGTAGGACGGGATTCCCCACGCGGTGCACGGGAAGTCCAGCTTGCCCTCGAGGAAGTCCAGGTAGAGCGGCGAGTGGTTGAGTCGCCAGCCCTTCCGGCGGCCTTCCGCGAACGCCTTCCGGAAAAGCTCCCGGGTTTCCTGGACACCCAGGAAGTTCTCCTGGTCGGGGGCCTTCTCGTAGGCGTACGCCGGGGAGAGCATCATCCCGTCGACGTTGAGGTCGTTGTTGAGGAAGTTCAGGACGTCGATGACGTTCTGCGGCGTGTCGGTGTTGAAGAAGGTCGTGTTGGTGGTCACCCGGAAACCCCGCCGCTGGGCCTCCTTGATGTTGTCCACGGCCTGGGCGAACACACCCTTCTTCGCCACGATCTCGTCGTGACGTTCCTCCAGGCCGTCGATGTGCACCGCGAAGGACAGGTACGGCGACGGGGTGAGCTTGTCGATCTTCTTCGGGATGAGCAGCGCGTTCGTGCACAGGTAGACGAACTTCTTGCGCTTGACCAGGCCCTCGACGATCTTCTCGACCTGCGGGTGCATCAGCGGTTCACCGCCCGCCAGGCACACCACGGGGGCGCCGCACTCGTCGACCGCGGCCAGCGCCTGCTCGACCGGCATGCGCTGTTTCAGCACGTCCGCCGGATGCTGGATCTTGCCGCAGCCCTCACAGGCCAGGTTGCACGCGAACAGCGGTTCCAGTTCAAGGGTGATGGGGAACTTCTCGCGCCGCAGAATCTTCTGCTTCGCGAGATAGGCTCCGACTCTGATCGCCTGACGCGCTGGAATGGCCATTTTCACCCTCCTGGTGGTTGATCTCGATCTCGCCGGGTGGGTGGAGCAGTGCCCTGCCGGGACCAGTCTAGGTCCACAATCCATCCGGTTCGCGGCCGAGTACCGGTGAGAGTTATGTAACCGACGAGGTACGACCCAACCCAGCCCGCCCACACCCGAAAGGGTCAATCGACGAATAGCCCGGTCAGGAGGTCCGCCGGGCCGCCGGGTGCTCGTTCGGCTCCGCGTTCGACGCCTGGTCGAATGTGCTTGTCCACCGCACCCTGAAAGCTCGCCGCAGGACGACGCCGGCGCGCCGGAACGCAAACTCGCCGGGCCTGGTCCGGCCGTGGCCCGCGCTGGCTACGCTGCCCACATGACGGCGAACCGGCGCATCGTGCTCGCTTCCGGGTCACCGCGGCGGCGCGAGCTGCTGGCCCGGCTCGGCGTGTCCTTCGAGGTGGTCGTCAGCGGCGTCGACGAGTCCACGACGACCGCGACGGCCCCCGAGCTGACCGTCGAGCTCGCCGAGCGCAAGGCCCGCGCCGTCGCCGCGCTGCGCCCCGAGGACCTCATCCTCGGCAGCGACACCGTCGTCGAGGTCGACGGCCGGATCCTCGGCAAGCCCGCCTCCCCCGCCGAGGCCCTCGCCATGCTGCGCAGCCTGCGCGGGCGGACCCACCGGGTCGTCACCGGCGTCGTCGTCCTCGACGCGGCGAGTGGCACCATCCGCGGCCGCGCGGCCGTCACCGCGGTGACGATGCGCGACGTCCCCGACGCCGAGCTCGCCGCCTACGTCGCCACCGGCGAGCCGATGGACGCCGCCGGCGCCTACGCCATCCAGGGCGGCGCCGCCGCGTTCGTCACCACCGTCGACGGCGCCCTCGACACCGTTATCGGCCTGCCGACCGCCGTCGTCCGTGACCTGCTCACCGCCGCCGGCACCGCCGTCCCCGCCCCTGCCGCCAACCGTCCCTGAGCCCCACCGCCGAGCACAGCGTTGCGCGAGCACAGCGTTGCGCGGGCAGGCACCGGGACCGGGACCGGCGATGGATGTTCCGCGGAACCGCGCCACGCCACGCCATGCGGCGTTCTACGTGCGCGCGCTCACGGCCGTCGCCGCGCTGCCGGCCGCATCCGCGCTCGCAGTCGCGCCCGGCGCCGGGTCGGGCTCGGCGTGCGGACCGCGGCGGACGGAGGTCAGGACGACCACGGCGCCGACCAGGGCCGCGACCGCCGCCCACAGTGCGACCCGGTCGATGCCGGCGGCGTAGCCCGCCCGGACCGACGGTGCCGCCCGCAGCCGCGCCGAGAAGACGGCTCCGAACAGCGCGATGCCCAGGGTCATGCCGAGCTGGCGGAAGGTGTTGACGGCACCGCCGGCCATGCCTGCCTGCCGCGGCGGCACCGACTCGACCGCGGCGGAGACCAGCACCGGCGTGGTCAGGCCGACGCCGACGCCCACCACGGCGAGGCCCGCGAACAGCGCGGACTGGCCGGAGCCGGTCCCCACGAACAGCCGCAGCAGCGCCGAGCCCGCGGCGACGCAGAGCAGCCCTACCCCGATCGGCAGGCGCGGCGCGAACCGGTGGGTGTGGCGACCCGCGACGGCGGCGACCACGAATGCCGTCCCGGCCAGCGGCATCAGCGCCAGGCCGCCGCGCACGGGGCTGAGGCCGAGGACGTTCTGCAGCCACAGCGAGACGTAGACCAGGCCGCCGAACGCCGCCAGCTGGAACAGCAACGCCCCGGTCAGCAGACCCGCGAAGGACGGCCGCCGCAGCAGCGCCAGGTCCAGCATGGGGCGGGCGGTCAGCCGTTCGGCGACGAGGAAGCCGACGGCGGCGAGCCCGGCGACGACGAACGCGGCCACGGCCAGCCGGTCGTCCCAGCCCTGTTCGCCGCCTCGGATCAGCGCGTACGTCACAGCAGCCGCAGCCAGGGTGAAGGCGATCGCACCGGGCAGGTCGAGGCGGCCGGCTTTGCGGGACCCGGCCGGCAGCACCCGCAGGGTCAGGATCATCGCGACGACCGCGATCGGCAGGTTCACCAGGAAGATCGCCTGCCAGCCGAGGCCCTCGGTGAGCAGTCCGCCGGCGATCGGCCCGGCCGCGGCGGCGGCGCCGTTGACCGCGCCCCACACGCCGAAGGCCACCCCGCGGTCCCGACCGTGGTAGGTGGCGGCGACCAGCGCGGCGGAGGTCGCGAACATCGCGGCACCGCCGACGCCCTGCACCGCGCGGGCGGTGATGAGCACGGCGGCGTTCGGTGCGAGCGAGCACGCCAGGGACGCGGCCGCGAAGACGACGAGCCCGGCCACATACAGCCGGCGGTGGCCGAACAGGTCGGCCAGCGAGCCGACGGCCAGCAGCAGGGCGGCCAGGGCGAGGGCGTAGATGTCGATCACCCATTGCAGGGAGGTGAAGGACGCGTGCAGGTCGTCCGCCATCCGGGGCAGGGCGACGTTCACGATGGTGACGTCGACCAGCAGGATGAAGGCGCCCAGGCAGATCGCCGTGAGGGGCAGCCATTTGCGCATGTCGGGGAACTCCGTTCCGGGGGCGAGGGCCGGGTGGCGGCCGTGACGTCGTCCGACCGCGGGGCGCCGAGCACCGGCGGCCGGACAGCCGGTCGAGCAGCGGCGGCCGGACAGCCGGTCGATCCGTGGTGCCACCGTCCACCGGGCCGGGCCCGAACCCCAGCCATCGGCGCCGGTGCGGCGGAATCCGACAGCGGCTAGCCTCCATGGGTGGAATCCGACGTGTCGTGGTCTTCGGGAGACGATCTGGACCGGCTCGACCGGCGGATCATGCATGCCCTCCAGATCGACGGCCGGGCACCGTTCGCGCGGATCGGCGAGGTGCTGGGCGTCTCCGACCAGACGGTGGCCCGCCGCTACGCCCGGCTGCGCGGCGCGGGGACGCTGCGCGTGCTGGGCCTGGTCGACCCGTTGCGCGTCGGGCTGACCGCGTGGCTCGTGCGGGTGCGGTGCACCCCGGACGCGGCGGCGTCCGTCGGGGAGGCGCTGGCCCGGCGCACCGACACCCGGTGGGTGAGCCTGATCTCCGGCGGCACGGAGATCTCCTGCATCGTGCAGGGCGCCGCCCCCGGCCAGGACGACACGCTGCTGTTGCAGCAGCTCCCGCGCACCCCCCGGGTCGTGCAGGTGTCCGCGCACGCGCTGCTGCACGTCTTCTTCGGCCGCGACCTCAGCCCGCTGACCCGTACCGGGCCACTCGGGCCGGCCGAGACCGCGGCGCTCGCCCCGCCCGACGCGCCAGCGCGCCGCTCGACCGAGACCACCGAGACCACCGAGATCACCGAGATCACCGAGGCCCCCGTCCGGCTCAGCCGCGACGATCAGCGGCTGTTCGACGCGCTCGCCATGGACGGCCGGACCTCGGCGGCCGAGCTGGCCACGGCCACCGGGTGGTCACAGACGACGGTGCGGCGCAGGCTGGCGGAGCTGCGGTCGTCCGGCGCGCTCTACTACGACCTGGACTTCGATCACGCCACGCTGCTGGGGCACCTGCAGGCATCGTTGTGGCTGGAGGTCGAGCCGGCCCGGCTCGCCGAGGTCGGTGCCGCGCTCGCCGAGCACGAGGAGGTGGCGTTCGCCGGGGCGACCACGGGCACGGCGAACCTGTACGCGGCGGTCGTCTGCCGCGACGCCGGCGCCCTCTACCGTTACCTGACGGGCCCGGTCGCCGCGATCCCCGGCATCCGCCGCCTCGAGACCGCCCCCATCCACCGCACCCTCAAGGGCGCGGGCCCCCACCGCGGCACCCACCGCGACGCCCGCCGCACCGACTCGCCCGCCTGAGCGCTCGTCCTGCCAACCAGCCCCACGGTGAACGCCGTTGACTTGTGGTCTGCGTCACTCTACTGTCAACCCCTGGTCAGCTTCGCCGATGTGGGTGACTCAGGCGTGAAAGGAAGTTCGATGACGTCCCTTGGACTCGATTCCTACGTTGTGACCGACAGCTTCTTCGGGGTGCCGTACATCGACGAGGACGAGCAGCGCAGCGAGCCCGTCGAGCATCGTTATATCCACGGCGGTTTCGAGGGAACGAGCACCCGGTTCGCCTTGTGCTATCCGCCCGCAGCGAGATGGCAGGGCCGCCTTTTCCAGCCGCTGGAAGGCGCCAACGCCGGCCACGAGAATGTCAACACCGGCCCGCTGGGCCAGGTCACCGGCGGGCTGGAGATGATTTTCCGGATGGGCGGCTACGCCGTCGAGTCCAACATGGGTCACATCGGCGACGTCATGGATCCGAAGGCCGGCCCCGATCCGACGATCTACGGTTACCGGGCCGCCGCCGAGTCGGCCCGGTTCGCCAAGTTCGTGGCCGCCCAGATCTACGGCGCGCCGACCGCCTACGCCTACGTGTACGGCGGCAGCGGGGGCGCGCGGCGCTCGCCGCTGTGCCTGGCCTACGCGCCCGACGTGTGGGACGCGGCCCTGCCCTACATGGGCGACGCCCAGGACGGCGACTACGGCGACCTGCGACTACTGCGCAACGGCACGCCCAATTTCAGCTCCATGTTCAACGTCCAGCGCGTCCTCGGAGACAAGATCCACGACGTGATCGACGCGATGTGGCCGGGCGGCAGCGGCGATCCGTTCGCCGGCCTGAACACCCATCAGCGCGAGGAACTCGCGAACGTCTACCGGATCGGCTATCCGCGCGGCGACGAGTCCTTCATCGCCCAGCCGATGGGACAGATGTGGCTGTGGTCGTCGATGGCCACGCGCCTGCAGGCCGACTATCCGGAATACTGGGAGAACTTCTGGACCAGGCCCGGTCATGTCGGGTTCGACCAGCCCGAGCTCGTGCGCGACGACCTGATCGAGCTGGACACGACCGTCAGGCGCGTCCTGTACGCGAAGGACCTGCTCGAGGACCCGACGCTGCAGACGGCGGAGCTGGGCCAGGTGCGCGCGCTGGCGGCGCTGTTCGCGGCCATGAACAACATGTGGCACATCCCGATGGCGGTGCAGCTCGACGAGGTTCCCACCGGCTACATCCTCGGGGCCGGCGTCGAACTGACCAGCGGCGCAGCCGCCGGACGCAAGCTCTACGTCCTCAACGGGCACCGGGACGTCCTGCTCGTCGACAGCGACGGCGAGGCCGCGAACCTGCGTTTCACCGGGGTCGAGCCGGGCGACCGGATCCGGGTCGACAACCACGCCTTCCTCGCCTACTGCTACTACTACCGCCACCACCTCCTCCCGTGGGAACCGGAATACGACTTCCTGCGGGTCGACGGCCAGCCCCTCTACCAGCAGTACGAACTACCGGAGATGTCGCCGTTCATGGGCGTCAAGCACACCGGCCGCATCGAGGGCAAGCTGCTGTGGGTCCACCACACGCACGATTCGTCGCTCTGGCCGCCGCAGGGCCTGGGCTTCAAGGCGAACATCGAACGCGAGTACGGCGTCGAGCTGGCCCGCACGAAGTTCCGGCTGCGCTGGACCGAGAACGCCGAGCACGTGCCGCCGAACATGGCCGCCTCGGTGCCGGGCCGGGCGAACACCACCTACCTGGTGGACTACCAGCCGATCATCGAGCAGTCCCTGGCGGACCTGATCGACTGGGTGGAGAACGGCGTCGAACCGGTGGACACCGAGTACGACTACCGCGACGGCGCGATCGTCCTGCCGGCGACGGCCAAGGAGCGCCGCGGCATCCAGCCGGTCGTGTCGGTGACGGCGAACGGCGGCTCCCGCGCCGAGGTCGCGGTGGGCGAGGCGGTCACGCTGTCCGCCCACGCCGAGACGCCGCCCGGCGCCGGCACGATCATCGGCCTCCGGTGGGACTTCGACGGGCAGGGCAGCTTCCCGCGCACGGAGGACCTCGACGGCTCACAGGCCGAGGTGACCGTGACCACGACGCACGCCTACGACGCGCCCGGCACCTACTTCGCCACCGCCCTCGTCGAATCCCACCGCGACGGTGACGTCGCCGCCACCTCGCGCCGCATCCCCAATCTGGCCTCGGCCCGCATCATCGTGCGCTAGTAGACCGTCGCTGTTTAGTTCTGGGGTGTGGCAGGCTGGTGTTGGCAGATCTTCCTCGTCCCCTCTGCCGGTCAGGACAAGTCATGCCGTCACAGAAGAAGCGGCCGGTCACCTTGACCGCGGCCGATCGTGAAGCGTTGGTTCGGGTCACCACCACGGGTGTGCATCCGGCCTCGATGATCAGGCGGGCGCAGGTGCTGCTCGCGTTGGACACCTCGACCGGCGAGGTTGATCCTGTCGAGGTGATCGCGGCACGGCTGGGTGTCTCGGGTGAGACGCTGCGGCTGGTCGCCAAGCGGTTCGCCGAGACCAGCGGCGACATCTGGGCCACGGTCGGGCGCAGGCAGCGGGAACAGCCCCCGGTGCCCTCGCCGGTGAC
>NZ_JYFN01000032.1:0-12961 GCF_000948395.1 Frankia torreyi
CTCACACCGGACGTGATCTTCCACAGCGACCGCGGCGCGCAATACACGTCCGATGCCTATCATCGAACCCTGAGCAAGCACGGCGCGCGACCCTCCGTCGGCGCCACCGGAGTGTGCTGGGACAACGCCGCCGCCGAATCCTTCTTCGGCACACTCAAAAATGAACTCGTCTACCGAGAAATCTACCCCACCCGCCGCGCCGCCCGCAGTGCGATCGCCGAGTACATCGAAGTCTTCTACAACCGGCAGCGACTCCACTCCACCCTCGGCTACCACACTCCGGAACACGTCGAACATCTCTACCTGACGAGTCAGACATCAATACCGGAGGCGGCGTAAAGCTGATATAGTCCAACTATCGCGTGTCCGTGAAACGGGCAGCACCTCAGGATCTGGCAGATTAAGCGGTTCGAGAGTGGGGGCGGCAGGTGCGGGGGATGAGGGCGGCGATGTTCTCGGTGATGGCGGCGGTGGGCTCGGGCAGAACGTGGGTGTCGGTGGTGGATGGTGTTGGAGGTGTGGCCGAGGAGGGCTTGGACGGCTTTCAGGCCGCCGCCGGCCGCGAAGCGTAGGTGGCAGCGACGTGACGAAGGTCGTGCATGCGAACGGGGGACAGGCCCGCGTCTTCGACGAGGTCGGTGAAAATTCTTCGGAGGTGGTCGGGGTTGACCGCCGGCCGGTGACCCGTGCTCGCCAGCCCTAGCCCGACGCCATCGGCCACACCAGCGACTTGTGCTGCAGGAACTCGGACAGTCCCCACTTGCCCCATTCGCGGCCGATCCCGCTGGCCTTGTAGCCGCCGAAGGGTCCGTGTGGGCTGAGTCCGCCGGTGCCGCCGTTGAGGGACACCATGCCTGCGCGGATCCGGCCCCCGATGCGGTAGGCCCGCGCCGGATCACCTGACCAGACTCCGCCACCGAGTCCGAAGTCGCTGTCGTTCGCCAGCCGGACGGCCTCGTCGTCGTCTCGGAACGGGATGACGACGGTGACCGGCCCGAAGAACTCGCGCTGCGCGATCGTCATCGAGTTCTCGACCCCGACGAACACGGTCGGTTCGACGAAGAAGCCCTTCGTCAGGTGGGCTGGGCGGCCGCCGCCGTAGGCGAGCTGCGCTCCTTCGTCGAGGCCGGCGCGGATGAGCGTCTCCACCTTGTCCCGCTGCGCGGCGCTGATCAGCGGGCCCATGGTCACCGTCGGGTCGGCCGGGTCGCCGATCCTGACGTGGTCCATGGCCTCCTTCAGACCCGCGACGAGGTCGTCGTGGATCGATTCGTGCACGAGGGTCCGGGTCAGCATCGAACAGCCCTGACCGCAGTTCACCGTGAAGTTCATGACGACGTCGGGAATCACCTTGGTCAGGTCGGCGTCTTCGCAGACGATGTTCGCCGACTTGCCGCCCAGTTCGAGCACGACCTTCTTGAGTGTGTCCGCCGCCTGTTTCACGATCCTGCGGCCGACCGTGTCGGAGCCGGTGAAACTGACGATGTCCACCGCCGGGTGCGAGGTGAGCAGCTCACCGGCCGCCGGTGTGCCGGTGACGACGTTGAGCACTCCCGGTGGCAGACCCGCCTCCTCGGCGATCTCCGCGACCAGGAACGCCGACAGGGGGGTGTAGGGCGAGGGCATGAGCACGGTCGTGCACCCGGCGGCCAACGCCGGTGCGAGCTTGAACGCGGCCAGGAAGAACGGCGCGTTGTACGGCGTGATNATCGAAGCCACGCCGTAGGGCTCGCGGCGCACGACGCCCTGGCCTACGCCGAGCGGGGTCTCGTAGGGCAGCATCGGCTCGTCGAACTCGAACGAGAGCAGCACCCGCTCGGCCATGTCCTCGAAATGCTCGATCGGCACGTCGACGAAGACCGACTCGGAGAGCGTCCGAGCTCGACCCACCTCGGTGACGTCGAGGTCGACGAGCTCGGCCTGACGCCGCCGCATGACCTCGGCCATCCGCATCAGTACGCGGGACCGCTCGAACGGCTTCATTCTGGGCCACGGGCCGTCGTCGAACGCCTCGCGCGCGGCCATGATCGCCCGGGTGACGTCTCCCGCGGACGCCTGGGGCACCACCCCCACGACCTGTTCGGTCGCGGGGTTGATCGCCGTCAGGGTCTCGGTGGAGTCGCTGTCCACCCAGCGGCCGCCGACGTATAACTGCTCCCGGATGATCATGAAGAGACCGTGGCGGTAAGGGCGGGCTGCTGACCCGCCGCGCCCCCGTCGACGGTGAGCTGCGTTCCGGTGACGTCCTGGGACTCGGCCGACAACAGCCGGACGGCGTGCGATCCGACTCCTTCGGTATGGCAGACGACGACGCGTGTGGTCACTCGGCGCACCCTTCTGAGCCGCCGCCGCCCTCGGATCGGGGGCGGCGAAGTGTGTCGATCGTCACAGCATCCCGATTTATCGTCAAACCACCATTAACCGCACTGAACAAGTGTTCGCGCGTGCAGCAGCGCCGACGCCGAGGTGATCGCGCCCGTCCGGCCGCCGAACTGGCCGCGGGGTAGCGCCGCGGGTCCGAGCAGAGGACCGGCGAGGAAGAAGGTCGGTCGCGGAGACGACCGAGTACCAGTCGGAGGGCTGCGGTGCGCAGGCACGGCACGCCGAGGCGGGCAGCCCGGTCCAAAGAGCATGATCAGCGGTCGGGGGAACGGGGTTCGGATCGACTCCAGCAGTCATGATCATGGCTTCTGTCAGGCGTTTCTTTCCGGGCTTCCAGACTTGACGGAACCCTGGACGGTCCGGATCGCGGCCTGTGTGGGACCACATCCCGGCCTGTGTTGCAGCCAGGTAACACCCCACTGTGTGGTGCACGTCATATCCGTGGCGGAACGTGTCCTGTCTTGCTGGCGGATCTGAGCTATATGTCTGTTTAGCGAAGAACGCCGAGTGTCGGGGCGGCCGCCTCCGGGTCATGCCTCCGTATCCGGTCGAAGGTTGCTACGGAATGTGAAGACAACAGACCGACAACGAAGACATTTTCATTGCCTTCCGATTCGCCGGCCGTCATCTTTGGTGATCTGGCGCGGCCTCCGTTCCCCTCGGGGGCTGCGCCCGTACCGGTTCCTTGTTTCCTGCCCCAGTGGATGGAGCTGATGTGATGCAGGCATCTCCAGCCGTCTTTGCATTCCATCAGCGGCTGCGGCCCACAGCTGCTGGCGGGTTTCTTTTCAGTGCCTGCCGGCCAGTTCCGGCCATCGCCTGGGAGCAGGCCGCCTACCCTCTCGTGAGGTCGGGTGAAATGGCGCGGTCCGGGTTCTGGGCCGACCACCTCGGGCGGCGGGCGGGCCCCCGGCGCCCCGGCTGACAGCCCCTTTTCCCGCCACCCTCGACGCGCTGCCCGCCGTTCGCCCCCGGCGGTGGGCAGGTTATCGGCCCGCGCTGATCCCGGCCGCCGGCTTTCGCTGTTCTCTTCTCTCTCGCCGCCGCGCGCCTTCACACGCGGGTCACCTGCCGTCTTCCCTGATGCCCGGAGTACCGGTCGCGGTGGGTCGTCACGCAAGGTCTTCGCGTCCCACGGATCTTCGGAGCAGTCATGTCTGGCCGGCACCTCCCCGCCCCTGCGCCCACCCCCGGATTCCGTCCCCGTCGCCGGCGAACCTCTCGACTCCGCCGCGGCCTGATCGCCCTGGGGCTGGTCGTCGCCGTCGTGCTGACGGCCGTCACGGTCGTGAACCGGGTCCAGAGCCCGGACCTTCGCCCGATCGCGGACGTGAACCCCTTCCGCGACACGAAGCTGCCGGAGAGCTCGTCGGGCAGCGCCGCCGGCCGGGACGCGGCGGTCCCGACCAGCGCGACGCAGTCGGTGGCGGCGCCGGATCCCGCGAAGCTGCGAGAGATCGTCCCGCCGTTGGCCGGGACGGTGCCGACGACGCCGGCCGCGAGCCGGACGGTGAAACCGTTCGTCTCGCAGAAGCCGGCGGCCGGGGCGGGGACTCCCGTCGGTGGCAGCCCCAGGGCCGCGGGTGCGGCTGCGGGAGCCACCGGAGCCGCCGGAACAGCCGGAGCGGCCGCGGCGCCCGAGGCGGTGACCACCGCCCGATTCGGCGACTCCGCGACGACGGCCCCGGCGCGTGAGTCGGGCCGGGAACTGAAGCCGCAGGCGGGTCGGGTCGAGGTACCGAGCCTGCGCACCGAGTCCCGGGAGGTGTTCCACAACCCGGACGGGACGTTCACCGCCGAGACGACGATGGGTTCCGACCGCTTCAAGGACGCCAAGGGCACCTGGGTTGGCATTGACACCGCCCTGGTGTCGGGCGACCGGGGACGGCTGCACGCCCGGTCCGCCCGGGCGACGACCGAGGTCGCGCCGCGCGCCGACGACGCCCAGCTCGGGAAGCTCCAGCTCGACGCGGACACCTCGTTCGCGTTCGGGATCGCGCAGGCGCAGGGTGCGCAGGCCACGGTCGACGGGTCGAAGGCGACGTACGCCGGGGTGCGGGACGCGGCCGACCTCGAACTGGGGCCGACCGCCGACGGGCTCAAGGAGGTGCTGGTTCTCCACTCGGCGCAGGCCCCGACGACGTGGACGTACCCGCTGACGCTCACCGGCCTGACGGCGAAGGTCGACGGGCGGCGGGTGCTGCTTTCGGACAGCAGCGGTGAGGTGCGGGCGGTCATTCCGCCGGGGTCCATGGAGGACTCCCGCCGGACGTCTCCGCAGGGGTTCCGGGCATCGTCGGACGGGGTTGCCTACAGCCTCGTGACGCTGCCGGGCGGCCAGCAGGCGCTCCAGGTCGACCTGGACAAGGACTGGCTGGCGGCGAAGGACCGGGTCTATCCCGTCCGGGTGGACCCGAACGTGTCCACCCTGATCGCCGGGGCCGACGACACCTACGTCTCCTCAGCCCATCCCAGCACCAACTACGCCTCCGAACTCGTCATCAAGTCCGGCGTCGTGGGCTCCGACGTGGTGCGTGGCTACCTCAGCTTCCCGGGCCAGTCCTCGCTGACGAACGCGACGGTCACCAACGCCCACGTGAAAATGGTCAACCGGCTTTCCGCAAGCGGCTGCACGCCGCATCCGGTGAGCCTGCGCCGGGTCACCATCCCCTGGTACGGCGGCAACATGACGTGGCCCGGCGCCACGATCGGCGAGGAGGTCGCGCAGAAGTCCTTCGCGCACGATGACTCGCTGTCCGCCTGCGGCGCGTCCTGGGAGTTCATCGGGGACGGCGACCCGCGGCTGACGAACCTCGTGAACACCTGGACGCACGACGCGAACGCGAACTTCGGCCTCGCCGTGGTCACGTCGGACACGGACGGCCAGTGGTACAAGGAGTTCTTCTCCGACGACTGCTGGTGCAACCCGGCGACCCCGGACTCGGACTACCGGCCGCGCCTGGAACTGGCGTGGACCCCGTACGGGGTGACCTACTCCTATCCGTCGGGGAACCCGACCTGGACCACCCAGCCGACCACGACCACGCCGGGGCAGATCACCGTCCGGTTGCAGAACACCGGTCAGGCCCTGTGGCCCGCGAACAGCAACTACAAACTCTCGTACCACATCTACGACGCCGCGAACACCACCGAGGTGATTCACCAGGGTGTCCAGACCGACCTTCCCACGTCGGTCAGTTCGGGCCAGACGATCGACCTGCCCGCCGCCGTCAGCCTGGCCGGCCTTTCTCCCGGCACTTACACGATCCGCTGGGACATGGAGGAGGCCGGCACGTCCTGGTTCTCCGACCAGGGGATTCCCGAGTACGCGACGACGCTGATCCTGTCGAACCCGGCGAACCAGTCGCCGTACATCAGCGACGTGTCCCCGCTGTCCGGCTCGGAGGTCGCCAGCGTGCGGCCGCCACTGCGCCTGACCGCGGTC
Source organism: Frankia torreyi (assembly GCF_000948395.1). GTDB lineage: Bacteria > Actinomycetota > Actinomycetes > Frankiales > Frankiaceae > Frankia > Frankia torreyi. Next base: position 5,828 of record NZ_JYFN01000032.1, read on the forward strand.
GACCCGGACAACGGCCCGAGCCCGCTGAGCTACTCGTTCCAGCTCTGCACCGGGACCGACGCGAACTCCGGCGCCTGCTGGACGTCCGGCTCGCAGGCGTCGAACACCTGGCTGCCCCCCGCCGGGGCGCTGAACTGGGACCAGATCTACTACTGGCGTGGTCAGGTGAGCGACGGCGCGAACCAGAGCCTGTGGACGTCGCCACTCGCGCTCAGCCCCGTCGTCGACCAGCCCCCGACCCAGTCGGACCTCGGGCGCGACGCCTACGTCCCCGCGGTCGGCGGGGTGCACCCGCTGACCCAGAACTACGCGTCGACCGTCACCGACGCCTCGCTGGACGGCACCGGGCCGGGGCAGAGCGTGGCCCGCACCTACAACAGCATGAGTACCGCGGACGGGCTGTTCGGGACCGGTTGGACCTCCGACTACGACATGACGGCCGTCCCGGATTCCGCCGGTCAGGGCAACGTCCAGATTCGTTATCCGGACGGGCGACTGGCCCGGTTCGGTCGCAACAGCGATGGCTCCTACCAGTCGCCGCGCGGTTATTACTCGTTCCTGCAGGCGCCGGCGCCGCGGGTGGCCTCCTTCACCGGGGCGAACTCCGCCACCTCCCTGGGAAACACCGATTCCGGCGAGAACTGGCAAGTCCTCGACGGCGTCTGGGGCCTGTCCGACAATGCCGCCTATCTGGCGACCGCCGGGGGCTGGTTCCGTAGCGTCGCGGTCATTCCGGCGCCGTCGGACGGCACGATCCGCTTCACCGCCCCCGTCCTGCAGGACCGGATCGGCATCGCCTTCCGGGTCCAGGACATCGACAACATGTGGTTGCTGTACATCAACCCGTCGTCGAACTCCGTGGTGGTGGCGAAACGGGTCGGTGGCTGGGAGACGACGGTGCTCACCGCGTCCGACGCCTGCTGCGCCACCACCGACACCTACGGCATCAGCATGTCCGGCGGCCTGCTGTCCATCCTGCGTAACGACCGGGTCGTCGCGACCACCAGCGACAGCCAGTTCTCGACCGCGACGTCAGCCGGTCTCTACGCCCAGGGCACCGGCTCCGGCCGGATCGACTCGCTGCTGATCACCGCGGACGCCCACCGCGACACCTTCACCAACCCGGACTCGACCACCGGGCTCGGCTCGACCGACGACGGCGAGCACTGGGTCAACCTCGCCGGCACCTGGGGTACCAGCGGCAACGCGGCCTACCTGGCCTCCGGCGCCACCGGGCACAACCTGGCCACCATCGGCGCCGCCGCCGACGGTTCGATCAGCTTCACGGAGCCCGTCGCGCAGCAGGGCACCGGGCTGGCCTTCCGGGTCGCCGACGCGAACAACTACTGGCGGCTCGTCGCGCTGCCGTCGGCGAACACCTGGCGGCTGATCAAGCGGGTGGACGGGGTGGATACCACCGTCGCCGACGCGGCCGGGCTGTGCTGCACCGCCACGGACACCCTCACGATCCTCACCAACGGTCCCTCGATCAGTGTGCTGCGCAACGGCACGCAGATCCTGTCCGCGAAGGACCCGGCCGTCTTCTACGGCAGCCGCGCCGGCCCGTACGCCGACGGGACCGGCGCCGGGCGCATCGACGACCTCACCGCCACCGCTGCGACCGTTCTGAGCGAGAAGAACGGCGCCCACTACTCCTTCCGTTCGGACGGCCGCCTCACCGGGATCACCGACGCGGCCGGCCGGGCACTCCAGCTCGGTTACGACGGCAACTCCCGGCTGACGTCGGTGACCAACGCGACGACGAGCCGGTCGCTGACCTTCACCTGGACCGGCGACGGCAACCACGTCGCCTCGGTCTCGACCGCCTCCGTCGCGGCCCATGGCGGACCGCTGACCTGGTCCTACGGCTACACCGGCAGCGGCCTGACCACGGTCACCGCCCCGCACACCTCGACGCCGACCACCTACTCCTACGCCGCGAACGGCAAGCTCGCGCAGATCACCCTGCCCCGCGGCAACATCGAGACGAAGATCGGCTACAACGCCGACGGGACGGTGGCCTGGCGGGAGGACGGCCTCGGCCACCGCACGACCTACGGCGTCCTGTCCACCAGCCCCACCACGATCGTGCGGATCACCGACCCGCGCGGTCATGACGAGGACTGGGAGTACTCGGCCCAGGGCCAGCTCATCTCGCACCGGGACGCCACCGGGGACCGCCGGTTCACCTACAACAACCGCGGCTTCCTGTCCCAGGTGACGGACGAGAACGGCAACGTCCTCATGCTGCAGACCGACGACCGCGGCAACGTCCGGGCCCGCACGACGGTCCGGCTCAACCTGAACGGCACCCTGTGGCCGAACACCGAGTACTACGACTACTTCCTCGGTGCCCCCGGCGACTCCCGCAACGACCTGGTCACCGCGGTCCGCGACGCGCGCTCGGCCGCGCCGACGGATGACACCTACAAGACCACCTACACCTACGACGCCGCCGGGGACCTGACCGGGACCCGAACCCCGGCCACCCCCGACTTCCCCGCGGGGCGGACGACGAGTGCGGCCTTCACGGTCGGCACGGAGACGGCCGTCGGCGGCGGTACCGAGCCGCGCGGCCTGCTCGCGTCGTCCACCGACGCCCGCGGGAAGACGACGACCTACGCCTACGACAGCAAGGGGGATCTGCGCCAGGGCACCGATCCGGCCGGGCTGGTCCGCGACTACACCTACGACGAACTGGGCCGTGAGCTCACCTCGAAGGAGACCTCGGACACCTTCCCGGCTGGGCTGACCACCACCTACACCTACGACAAGCTCTCCCACGTCCTCACCGCCACCGAGCCCGGCGTGGCCAACCCGATCACCGGTACGACGCACACCCGGGTGACGACCACCAGCTACGACCTCAACGGCAGCCCCACCCAGACGGCGGTCTCCGACTCCACCGGCGGGGACAGCACGCGCACCACCACCTACGCCTACGACGGCGACGACCGCCAGACCTCGATGACCGTCGGCGCCGGCACCCCGGCGGCGGCGACCACCGCGGTCACCTTCGACGCGAACGGGAACGTGGCGACGTCGACCGACCCGAACGGCGCCGTCACCTCCTACGCCTACACGGCGCACAATCTGCTCACGACGAGGACCCTCAAGGACTTCGTCGACGACCCTGTCGCCGACACCACCGCCCGCGACGTCGTGCTGGAATCCCGCGCCTACGACCCGGCGGACCGGCTGGCCACCGTCACCGACGCGCTGGGCCGCACGACGCGGCACACCTACTGGCTCGACGACCTGCCCCGCCAGGACATCCTGGTCGGCTACCGGCCACCGGACCTGGCCACCGGCACGCTGTCGAGCGCGAACGCCCGGGACATCGTCCTGGTCGACCGTTCCTACGACGGCGCGGGCAACCCGAACTCCCTGACCACGGGCGGTGGCCGGGCGACCGTCACCGGCACCTACGACGCCGCCGGCCGACTGACCCGCAGCACCGTCGACCCGGCCGGGCTCGCCCGCACCGTCGACTACACCTACGACGCGAACGACGACGTCACCTCGGCGGTGTCCGGCGCGGCCGGCACGTCCGCGACCGAGCGCACCGACTTCGGCTACGACAACGCCTCCCGGCTGACGTCGCAGACCCTGTTCGGCGACGGCACCACCACGTTCGTCACCACCTACCAGCGCGACCAGCGCGGATTCGTCACCGGCGGCGCGGACCCCCGCGGCTACGTGGCCGGCGGCGCCCCCGACGCGGCCTACGTCAGCAACGCCACGGTCAACGCCGCCGGCGCGATCACCCAGGTCAAGGCGCCGTCGGTGCCGGTGGAGGAGAACGGGGGAGCGCCCGCCGCGCAGCGTCCGGCCGCGGATCTCGGCTACGACACCTTCGGGGAGATCACCCAGCGGCGCGACCCGCGCGGGCAGGTCACCACCACCGCCTACGACGCCCTCGGCCGGCCCACCCAGGCCACCCATCCGTCCTACACGCCGCCCGGCGGATCGGCGATCACGCCGGTCGAGTCCTGGACCTACGACCACAACGGCAACCCCCTCACCCATGTCGACACCCGCGGGCAGACGACCACCACGGTCTACGACGCGCTGAACCGGCCGGTCGCCGTCACCGAGCCGCAGGCCACGGGCGCGGGCGCCGCCGGGGTCAGCCGGATCGTCTACGACGACGCCTCGAACCCGACGTCCCTCGTCGACGCGAACGGCGTGTGGACCTTCTACGCCTACGACGACCACGACCGGGTCTGGGCCACCACCCGCACCGAGCGCACCCCGGCCGCGACCTTCACCACCTACACCGACCACGACGACGCCGGTGACGTCACCAGGATCCTGACCCCGGCGAACATCCCCTCCGGCGCGATGTGGACCGGCAGCTACGACGCCACCGGGGCCCTCGTCGACGAGCACGACGAACTCGGCAAGCTCACCCACCACGCCTACGACCTCGCCGGCCGGCCGGCGACCGTCACCGACCCGCTCGGCCGCAGCATCCGGATCACCTACGACCGGGCCGGCCGGCCGACCACCGCCGCGCAGTTCTCCCCGACCAACACCCAGCTTCGAGCCGCTTCCACCGGCTACGACGCGGCCGGCAACCCGACCTCGGCCACCGACTTCGACGGCTGGACCACCACCCGCACCTACGACGCCCTCGACCGGGTCCGCACCCTCGTCGAACCTGTCACCGCCACCACGACGACCACCACCACCCTCGGCTACGACGCCGCCGGCAACGCGACCCGGCTGACCGACGGACGCGGCAACGTCACCGTCACCACCTACAACAGCCTCGGCCTACCCGAGAAGACGATCGAACCGTCCACCACCGCCTACCCGAACCTCGCCGACCGCACCTGGCAGACCTCCTACGACGCCGGCGGGCTGCCCGTCGGCCTGGTCGAGCCGGGCGGGGTCACCCGGACCCGGACCTTCGACGAGCTCGGTCGCCTCACCGCCGAGTCCGGCTCCGGCGGCGGCGCGGCGGCGGCCGCCCGGACGTTGCACTACGACCTGGTCGGCCAGCTCACCGGGATCGACCACCCCCGCGGCTCGCAGTCCTTCGGCTACGACGACCGTGGCCTGGTCACCAGCGCCTCGGGTGACGGTGGGGGCTCCTCCTTCGAGTACGACCAGAACGGCCGGATGACCCGGCGGGCCGACCCCGGCAGCTACTCGGACTTCCACTACAACGCCCGCGGCGACCTGACCTCCGTCGGCGCCGCCGCCACCGGCGGGACCCGCACCCTCAGCTACGACGACGCCCGCCAGCTCACCTCCGTCGCCTACGGCAGTGGCGGGGCCGTGCGCAGCTTCGGCTACGACGGCCTGGGCCGCACCACCGCCGACACGCTGACCGGCCCGGGCGGCACGCTGCGCTCGCAGACCTACACCTACGACAACAACGACAACCCGCTGACCACCGTGATCGGTCCGGCGGGCGTCGCCGGCGCCGGGACCCAGACCTACGGCTACGACCGCTCCGACCGGCTCACCGCCTGGACCGACCCGGCCAACGTCACCACCACCTACGGCTGGGATGCCGCGGGGAACCGCACCGCGGTCAACGCCGCCACCGCGTCGTTCGACGAACGGAACCGGCTGCTCTCCGACGGCTCGGCGACCTACGGCTACACCGCCCGCGGGACGCTGAGCACACGGGTCGCCGGGGCGACGACGACCACGACCGTGTTCGACGCGTTCGACCGGCTCGTCTCCGACACGGCCGGTGGCGCGACGACCACCTTCGCCTACGACGGGCTGGACCGGGCCGCCGTCCGCAACGGCACCTCGCGGCTCATCTACGACGGCCTCGACCGCGAGCCGAGCGTCGACGGCTCCGCCTACGCCCGCGACCCGGACGGCGACATCATCAGCGCCGGCACCGCCGCCGGGAACTGGGCGACCGCCACCGACATCCACGGCAGCGTCGTGGGCGCCTTCACCACCGACGGCGCCGGGCTCACCGACAACCGGGCCTACGACCCCTTCGGGACTCCGGTCGTGACCGGCTCGGCCAACCTGCGGATCGGCTACCAGGGCTCCTGGACCGACCCGACCAGCGGCAAGGTGGACGCGCAGGCCCGCTGGTACACCCCGGGGACCGGCAGCTTCATCTCCCGGGACAGCGCCGACCTCGCCCTCACCTCGGCGGTGTCCGCCAACCGGTACGTCTACGCCGGTGCCAACCCACTCGCCTACAACGACCTGACCGGCCGCAGCTTCTTCAGCAGCATCAAGAACACCACCGCGCTGGCGGCCTCCGCGATCGTCGGGGGGGCCGCGGCGGCCGGCGCCGTGGTGGCCGCCAGCGCGGTGCCGGCGGCCGAGCTTGCGGGCGCGGCTGGGCTCGAAGCCACCGGTGCCGTCCTGGACTCCACCGTGGTCGGCGTCGGGCTCGGCGCCGCGGCCGGTACGCTCGGCGTCATCGTCGCGGGCAAGGCCTGGGACGACCTCCACAGCGGCAGCGGTTCGGTGCCGGCCACGCAACCCGCGGCCGCCGCCAGGCCGACCACCGCCACCCAGTCGGCCACCACTGCCCAGGCCAACACCGCCACCCAGGCCAACACCGCGGTGCGGAGCGGCGCGTCGGCCGGCGCTCGGCCGGCGGCCGGAGGCGGGTACGCGGCGCCCGCGCGGGCGACCACGTCAGCCCCGCGGGCGGCCGCCCCCGCCGCGGCGCCGAAGGCGGCCCCGGTGCCGCTGATCCACGGGACGTTCTACAACGGCTACTCGGACGCGGTTCTGCCTCCCGCGGTCCGCTCGTCCGACCCGGCTCCGATCTCCTCCGGCGCTGTCCCGCTCACCGCCGGTGGCAACACCGTCGACCAGACCGCTGGCAGGCAGTACATCGTCCAGGCCTGCCAGGCGCCCGCGCGCTGCATCGGCGACGCCCGCCCCACCCCGACCGGCGCCGCTCTCCCCGCTGCCGCGGCCGGCGCAGCCGCCGCCGCGGCCACCGAGGACCCGTACGGCGGCCTGGGCGCCGCTCCGGCGCGGCGCATCTGCGCCGCCAGCGCCGGCACCCCACTCACCGACACCTGCGACCCGGGCGCCGCCCTCACCGGCGAGGTCGCCGGCTACACCGGCACCCCGATCTGCGGACCGGGCGACGACGACTGCGATCTCCCCGGCAGCCAGCCCGCCTCCTGC
>NZ_JYFN01000032.1:13056-81764 GCF_000948395.1 Frankia torreyi
GACCAGACCCAGACCGTCTACAACCTCACCGTCGACACCCTCCACACCTACTACGTCCTCGCCGGCACCACACCAGTCCTCGTCCACAACAGCGGTGCCTGTTTTGAGACACGAATGGAACGTGCTGGTGATCTCGCCGAGAATTATGTCGAAGGGCAGAAAACTCGCGATCCCTCGTCACAGTGGTATCACGAGTTCCTGAGTGACGATGAACTGCTGGATGCAATCAATGAAGCGCCCGAGGGGGACGGAATTCTTGTCTCGCGTGGCGGTAAAATCCTCGGCGGTCATCACCGCTGGGACGAACTCCTCACGAGAATCGCTGACGGGCGTATCGACCCGAATACGGAAATCCGCATCGATGTTCTTAATGGGGGGTAATAAACAATGCCTATGATCCGCCCGGCTGATCCCGACTTTCGGGTGTGCCAGATCAGCTTTGAAGTCCTGCTTGGTATCCAATTGGAGGCAGAGCGCCGGGGATGGGCGACCCGGTGGACATCGGTGGACGCGCTACGTGCACAGGTGAAAGACGACACGGTATTTCTTCAGTCGCTAATGAGGGAGGAGCGTTCCGGGGTCGTTCGGTCCTACCGGTGCCTCGTGCTATTCCGAACCCCAAGTGGTGCGGAAAGCGGCGCAATTACAACGATCGATCTCGCCCCGGAGACGCTCGCATCGCTGGACCGGCTGGATGTGGATGTGGTCACTTGTGGAGTATTTATGAAGATCTTTTCCATGGCGTTGGGGGGAATTTCGCAAATATCCAAGGAGTAGCGGAGGAGGTATCCCACAACAATCTGGGCCATCTGTATGAATGCGGACCGCTGCTATATCGGGGCCTATTGGGGAGGGCGCGTCGAGTCGGCTGGCGAATGCGCTGTACGGCTGGCCGGCTGTCTGGGCCAGCTCGGCGCCGCCCACCCGGCTTTGGCGACATGGTTCCGCAAGGGCAGGACCAAGGCCGCAGCCTCCGGCAACCCGGTGTCGACCAGCGTCGACTCGCTGGAATCGATGCTGAAGGCTGGCCGGAATCGCACCGACTTCGGTGGTCATGTCATCCCCGAGCTCGGGTTCAGAGTCTCACTGTGGAACAAGAGCCCCGAGCCCGCTTCCTTCAGCGCCCACTGCGGCGCCAATCCGGAAACGAATTCTATTAAGAACAGCTTTCTGCTGAAACTGCCTGAGCCATCGGAGTCCACGGCCGGCTTGTACGATCCACACACTGCACGAGGCCTTTTCCGGGCCGTGGTCGAGGCGTGGCGTCCAGAGTGGGCGACGTTCACGAGCCATTCGATGCGGGAAGCTCATGAAAACCCTCCAGGGCAGCTGGTAGGAGGCTGGCTCACATACCTCTCGGGAACCCCTGGCACATTGGCGACCAGGGATTCCCGGCTCTCGTTCGAACGGTTCGCGGGCGGGGATCTCATTATCACCGGAACCAGCCCTCTACACGTGTCGGAGGCACAGCTCTCTGCGGTCAACACGCTTCTCGCTGCCCTGGAGCCGGACACCTGACGGCACCTCATGTACCGTCTTCCAACCTTCGACCGGTGACCGGTGACCGGACCAGTGAGTATGAACCGAATCTCATCGGAGCGATTACCGCGGCGGCGGTGTACTTGTATGCGGGTCAGTTCCTGGCCAGGGACCGCGACCGCGACCGCGCTGGCCGAGCTTGTCGGGATCCCCTGGCGGCGGGCACCGTGGGTGCGATGACTGCCCGCGCTGCCGCCGGCCTGGACGGCTTCCTCGGCACGGTCCGTGGCCTGCTCGCGGGCGCCGAGGTGGTCGGGGGTGGCGGTGCCGCGGCTCCGCGGACGAACTCGGTGGTCTCGCGGCCGACCCCTGCGGCCGCGGGGCGAAGTCCGCTCCGGTGCCGCTGATCCACGGCACGTTCTACAACGGCTACTCCGACGTGGTCCTGCCTCCCGCGATTCGCTCGAACGACCTCACCCGATCTCCTCGGGCACCGTTCCGCTCACCACCGGCGGCAACAGCTTCGACCTAGACCGCCAGCAAGCAGTACTCGTCCGGACCTGTGCCCGCCGCTGCGCTGCATCGGTGACCCCAGCCTGGCCCCGAACATTACTGGCCTCTCCGCCGGCGCCGCCCGCGGCCGGCAACAACCCGGCCAACAATCCGGCCGACGACCCGGGCACCCTGGCGGCCCAGCCCACCTGCGCCGCCAGCCCCGCCACCCCCCTCACCGGCGAGGTCGCCGGCTACACCGGCACCCCGATCTGCGGACCGGGCGACGACGACTGCGATCTCCCCGGCAGCCAGCCCGCCTCCTGCGATACCCCGAACAGTTTTGACGGTGCCACCGAGGTCCTCCTGGCNGATGGCACCCGCAAGCGCATTGAGGAGGTGAAGGTCGGTGACCGGGTCCTGGCCACCGACCCGACGACCGGGCGTACCGAGGTTCACACCGTCACCGCGGTCATCGTCGGCCATGGCCTGAAGCATCTTGTCGATGTCACCGTGGCCACGGCGGATGGTCCACGAACCCTCACTGCGACCGATCATCATCCGTTCTGGGATGATGCCCACCACGGCTGGGTCGACGCCGACCAGCTCACCTCCGCCGACCGGCTGCGCACTCCCACCGGCGCCGACGTCCCTGTCACCGCCACCCACGACCGCGACCAGACCCAGACCGTCTACAACCTCACCGTCGACACCCTCCACACCTACTACGTCCTCGCCGGCACCACACCAGTCCTCGTCCACAACAGCGGCGGAAACGCCTCAATCGATGACAACCGACTGGCCCACGTCGAGTACCGGCACGGTCCGGGAGCTCGCGATCTAGCCATACGAGACGGCAGCCCCAACCTGCCTGGAGAGTTCAACGAGGATTTCATCTGGAACAGCGAGGATCAGCAGGTTCTCGGCGAAAATCTCCGGCGAGGCGTCGACAACTCGCCCGAGCTACCTAATCCCAACGGTCCTGGCCACCTACACCAGTATAACTTTGGACGCACGATTGGTATCAACGGTGCTGGAAACGAGACCAACGTTGCAGAAATCGTTGTGCGTGACGGAAGAATATGGACCGCTTATCCGAAATAGCGATCAAGCGTCCAGAAAGGGTTCCTTTTGTGACGCAGCGCATCTTCACCTGGACCAAGGTAATACATGGCTGGGCATCTTTTGAGCTGGCGAGCGAGGGTGTCGCTGCATATCGCACGACAGTCGGTGACTCGACGGACGTGTTCAGGGTACTTCTCGTCTCCATACTGGGAGTCCTGAACGGCGAGGAGCGCCAGGAGTGTTCCTTTGACAACGAGCCTGGCGAGATCCGGCTGGTTCTCGAATCGAGCCAACCTCTTCTGAACATACGAATAGAGAGGCACGATGAATGGGGTAAAGGCGCAGGCAAAGTTCAGTGGTCAGCCAGGAATATCGACGCCAGAGCGTTTGCGGCCGACGTCTTGATGTCCACTGTCGACCTGATGGAGAAGGCAGGGGTCAAACATTTTCAAGAGCTTTGGCCGGCCTACCCTTACCCGCAGGCCGAGGTCGACCAGGTTAAGCGAGTACTGGCCGTCTCCTGACGGGGGCCTGCGACTGTAAGGGCGTGTCTCACGTGGGCTGTCGGGATCTTGCCGGATGATGTGAAGCGCGAACGACCGCCCTGAAAGATCAAGAACGGACTGGGGAAAAGTGCAAAACCAGGGTCACTTGACGGACGAGGATTTTCGGGCGCTCGAGGACTTCGCCGAGCGTATCCGCGGAGAACTTCGGCTTGCCGGTCTACCGATCATTCACAAGGAAGGCGAAATAGTGGCCGGAGTCGAGGTTGCGAGCTCTTCGACGAGTTCAACTCCTTCCCAGAATCTCCTTGGAGCGGCGGATGAGCCACGCATTTCCACGCCTGGCGAAGTGGCAGATCGTCACCGCGGTCGTGATCGGCCACATGCCATACGGACTTAGGGCCCGAGTACCCTCCGGAGAGATCGGAGTCGTCGACCGGGTACTGATCAGCGATCTACCCATCGGTCTCTCCGAGTGGCCTGTTCTGGGCGATCAACTGACTTTGGTCTCGGGTGGTATACCTCAGGTGGACAGTTGCGCCTCAGCGCCCGTACCTCCGACCTCGAGCTCGCAAGGACTCGATCCAGACACAAACCTGGGTAAGCGGAGGCTCCATGCGACGAGATCTGGGGAACCACTGAGCGAAGCGGCTGGTATTACAGTCTCAGTGACCGCAGCGGCACCCCGGGCCGGATCGAGACCTGAAGAGCCCCAACGAAGGGGGAAGTTCGACCCGGGAGAGGTCGGGACCTCGACCAAGGTTCGAGAGGGAGGCGGTGTATGGAGGACCGAGCGATAGTTCGGCCGGAAGACGTACACGGGCGGGCGGGTCTTGTCAGCTACCTGGAACACCTCGTCGCCGAAATTGAGACAGGGAAGATCGTGACGGAGAATCCCAGGACTCACATGTACATCGAGGCGGCATCAGCTTGGACCGACGGCCTGGATCTATGGCTCGAAGGTAAGGGCATCGGCCTATCTGAAAATCCGACCTGGCAGATAGTTGCCATGATATTCACCGCCGCCGTCTACTGCGAATAGCACGTCTGCCATTGACTCCCTGCGTAGGCCCGAGAGCGTTCCGTGTCGTGAGGTCGCGGGTGGCGGTGTCGCGGGTGGACACGGTGTGGCGGGGGGCGGGCCGGGGTCGTGGAAGCGGGGCCGGTCGGCGTGGACTCCCGGCCCCGTCACCTATGCGGGATTCTCGGCGTCGACGATCCTGGTCGCCTGTGCGTCGGTCAGGTTGTAGTGCAGGAAGTCGCGGAGGAAGGTCCTGGTCTCCTGAAGGATGTTCAGCCCGGAGAACTCCGCGGAATGCAGCGTCTTCGCCGCCCACCGGATCTGGAGGGCCTCCTCGATGCCGTACCGGTCCCAGTGCCAGCCGCCGGTCGGATTGATGTAGGCGCGGTTGTTGCGGACCGCCGGCTGGTTCTTCCAGAACGGATCCGTGGTCAGTTTCGCCAGCGTCTGCTGGCCGGTGTCGTTGCCGGTGAACGCACTGCTGGCGAGGATGATCACATCTGGATTCCAGCTGGCGACGGCCTCGGTGGTCGTCGGCCGGACGGTGCCCTTCACCTCGGCGGCGGTGCGGCCGTCGGCGGCGGTGCTCCACTCGTCGATGATGCTGTCGGTGCCGTCGACGACCAGCGGGTTCAACGAGTAGATGTGCAGCACCTTGGGCCGCTGCTCGGTCGGGATCGTCGAGCTCGTCGCGCGGATCTGGGCGAGCTTCGCGTCGAGATAGGCGTTGTAGCGCTGCGCCTGAGTCCTGGCCGCGGGCCCCAGCACGTCGGCGGTCGTGCTGACGACCTTCTTCAGCCCGTCGAACGTCTGGAAGGCCAGTTGGAGCGTGGGAACACCCACACTCGTCGTCTTCGCCTGAGTCTGGGTGCCCGTGTTGTTGAACAGCACGTCGGGATGTGTGTTCAGGAGTTCCTCGGTGTTCGCCGTCGTCGACGTGAACACCGTCTTCGCCTGACGCAGCGCCGGGTCGATCGTGTAGAGCCACGGCGCCGAGGACGGCGTCAGCACGGTCGCGACGATTTTGCTGCCACCGCCGAGTATCTGCACGACCTCGTTGAGCAGCCGTAGCCAAGGCCATGGCCTGGATCGTGGCGACACTGCGCGCCGCGTGACGCTCGGAGGTCACACGACAAGCTGCGGGGGTGGGTGAACGTCAGCCATAGCTGGGATCGAGCGGGGTGGTGGGGTGCGCGGCCACGGCGTCGAGCGTGGGATCGGCGAGGACCGCGTCGATCGCGGCGTGGCTGGCACCGAGGTAGGTGGCGTAGCCGTCGATCTCGGTGGCGACGAGCCAGGTCCGATCGTAGGGCCACCACAGACTCGCGCACCTCCACTCCACCGGTAGCCGGCAGCACCGGGGCGGCGCTCACCGGCCCGGTGAGCAGGTGGTACGCCCGGTGCGTGGTCCGCACGCGCACCGGCCGGTCCTCCCAGGCTCGCGTCTCAGGGAGGCCGAAACCCTCCCAGAGGCAGAAGTACGCCTGGTCCGGCGTATGGGTGAAGCTGGACAGGACCCTCGCGAGAGTCTCCGTCTCCCGCGCGTCCAGGCCTCCATCGGAGGGCCGCCCCCAGCGGTCGGAACCGGCGACGAGGTCGTCGAACCGGGTCTCGGCGGTCAGCGCCACGCCTCGGCATGCGGCGATCTCGGACCATCGGTGTCGCCGTCCCTCATCCTCACGGTCGTACGTCGGCGGCAGCACCCTGGCATAGGCCGAGAAGACGGGCGGCACCATCGCCGCTACCGTCGCGGCTGACGTGGTGGCGGTCAGAGCAGCCGCTGCCCACGCCGCCGGACTGACGTCGGACAGCAGCGACATCCCCGGCGCCCAGGCGACCGGCTCCCCTATGTCCATCACTCCACTCTGTCAGGCAATCCCCACTCCGCGCTGCGGGTCGCCGAGCTCGCGTACACCCTGCGCCTGCCCCTGCGCGATCAGGTCGTGCATCAGCCCGAAGGGCGCGGCGGCGGCCGCGGTGAGCCGGTCGGCGCCCTCGCGGTGCTTGCCGGTGTGAACATCAGTTCCAGCAGCGCGGCGTCCTCGGTGGCGAACCGCGGTCGGCCGCAGCTATGGCGTGCAGGCGCGGCCGGAACTCCTGCCCCGCGGCGGCGGATGCTGCGCATAGTTCGTCGTCCAGCCGGGCGAACCCGGCCTCGGCGAGGGCGTCCAGCAGGGCCTGACGGTCCGGGAAGTGCCGGCGGGGCGTGGAATGGCTGGGTCCGCCTCGGCTCGCTTTTACACCCTTGCGCCGGGTCGGCGTCTGGGCTGGGACATCGAGCAGCTCGCCGATGACCTCGCCGATCTGTTTGGCCGGCCCGTCGATCTGGTCTCCGTCCGCGGGCTCCACCCGTTGCTACGCTCGTCGGTCCTGGCTGAAGCACGGCCCGTGGATGCGGCGTGACGTCCTCCTGCTCGGCGAGATGATCGAGGCAGCCGATCAGGCGCAGAGACTCACCGAGGGGATCACCATCGGCGATCTGGAGGCGGACCGCCAGCGCCGCGACGCACTCCTGTGGAACTTCACCGTGCTCGGCGAGGCCGCCAGCCAGCTCTCCGACGAGGGCTGGAGCGCAGCGGCCTGGACATCTGTGATGACCGGCGCGCGGTCGCGGCCAAGGATGCCGGAATCACAGTGATCGACCCGCGCGACTGATCACGCCGCCGGTCGTCGGAACGCGCGGCCGTCGGCGTTGGTGGTACAGACATCCGCCCTCGGTTCACACCGCGTGACCTGAGCGGCCACACGCCACGCCGCATCCGCGACGAGAGACCACGCGGCGATCGCTGGGGCTGTAGTGCTCTAGGCGCCGCCGGCGGTGACGACGGCGTCGGTGATGAATCCGGCGGCGAGGCCGGCCAGGACTCCGAGATAGAGCAGCTCACGGCGGCCAGCGCGGGACGCGATGCCGATGAGCTGGATGACGACGTAGAGGATGGAACCGGCGGCGAGGGACAGGAAGATCACGCTGAGCGGGTCGCTGGTGAACTGGCGGCCGATCGCGGTGCCGATGAGAGTGGGTCCGCCGCCGATGAGCCCGGTAAGCAGGAGGAATCCCCAACTTGGCCGGTCGGCGTCGGCGGCGAGCGGGGCGACGATCCCGAATCCTTCGGTGGCGTTGTGCAACGCGAAGCCGATCACGAGGAGGGTCGCCAACGTGATCTCGCCGCGGCCGGCACTGCCTCCGATGGCCAGTCCTTCGCCGAAGTTGTGCAGGCCGATCCCGACCGCGATGGTCAGCGCGAGCCGCCGGGCGGCTGACAGGCCCGTGGTAGTGGGTGGCTGAAGTGCGGCGAGTTCGTCGGCGGCCATTGCCCCGGGCCCGAAGCGCGCCCCGGCGCCCGGCTCCGGCTGTGGCGGGGTGGGCCGGCGCATGAGGACGCGTTCGTAGCCGAGGAGGCTGAGCAGCCCGACGGACAGGCCGCCGAGGAACAGCGCGCCGTAGCCGAAGACGGGGCCGAGGCCGCCGCTGTGGTCGTGGACCTTGCTCAACGCGGCGTCGAGAGGTTCCCAGGCATGCGCGAGCACATCCCACACGAGGAAGATCAGGATGCCGATGGCGGTCGCGTTCAGGAACTGCCGCACTCCTGGCATCGGGCGACGTAGCCGCCCCACGGGAAGCCCGATCAGGATCGTGACCCCCGCGATGAACCCCAGTACCAGCGTCCGTGTCTCGCTCACGTTGCCTCCCCGTCAAACCAGCCGAATCCGGTTGAGCTTAGGTAAGGCTTAACTATGAAGCAAGGAGAAGGTTGGGAGTGTTTCGGCCGTCCTGGGTCGAGTGATGATGTGACCACGCTGCCGAGGTTGGCGGGAGGACGGTGCGAAGGCTGGGCCGCCGCGACGGCGAACGCCTCGTCGTCCTGTCCCCGGGATGATGCCTGCACGGCCCGGGCCGCCTCGGCCAGCAGGGGGGTGCAGCGCTGCACCCGCCGGTACCTGGTCACCTGATCGCCCTCGGGGCCACGCTCGGCGAGCAGACCTTCGATGTCCCGGTACGACAATGGGTACCGGAGGCATCAGCGAACCGCCAGAATGATCACCTCTGCCGGGAGCCGGGAGCCGGGACTCGGCGAACTCCGATACCAGCACCGGCGGCGTGACCGCACCTCGACCCATCACCTGATCAGGTCCCACCGTCGGCACGAAAGTCCGGCCCCGACCGGATGCAACAGAGCCGGCCTGGTTAACCGCCCTGATGCCGACGCGGAGAGGATCGCGGTGAGCGGCAGGTCGTTTCCTCGCGGAGGGGCCTTGGATGTCCGTCGGTGGTGCTCCCGCCCCTTCCTCCCTCGCCCGGAGGAGGGATATTCCCCCTGCGGGGGAGGTTTCGCTCCTGTGACGCCACCTAACCTCCGGAGTGACGGTCGTCATAGGTGCGATGACTCCGGCCAAGGAGGCTCTCGTTGGGACGCATGCCGCAGGACGTGATGTCGCACGAGCTCAATCTGCTCTGGCAGTCGATCTTCACCTGGGTGAGCTGGGCCATCGCGCTCGCGATGATCCTGATCGCGATCTACTTATGGCGCAAGGAGCGGACGCCGTTCTATCTCTGCGCGGTGCTCGCGGCGGGCGTCGCGGCGTTCGCCGAGCCACTGTACGATGTTGCCTTCGACCTGTGGTTCTTCAACGCGGACAGTTCCGGTACCCCTGGTGCGATGTGGTCGCACTTCAGTGCCTTCGGTGTTGTGCAGCCCAACTGGACGCACAGTGGCTACATCATCCTGTACGCCGCCGTCGCACTATATGCGGGGCGGAAGATGTACGAAGGCCGTCTGACCCGCAAGGGACTGTTCGCAATCTGGGGTCTGGAGATTCTCACCTCGTGCGCCTTCGAGGCGATCGGTACCGGCGTCGACGTCTACACCTATTACGGCCCCTACGAGTTGCGGATCTGGCACTACCCAGCCGTGATCGGCGTGCTCGAGGGCACCCAGACAGTCCTGTTCACGGTTCTGGCCGTGCAGATCTGGCAGCGCGTCTCCCGTCCTTGGGGCCTGACCTCGCTGTTCGCTGCCTTCCCAATGACGATGTTCGGAGCGAATTTCGGCATCGGCAGCCCCATCATCATCGCGTTGCACCTGGACGGTGCGGACTTCTCCCGCGGGCTCGTGTGGGCAGCGACCTTTCTCACGATGGCCCTCTGTGTCCTGGCCATCCACGGCGCATCGAAGTTCCTTCCTCGGCCCCGCACGGTCGTCGAGCCCGCTGGCCTGCCCGTCCCGTCGAGCGACGACGCACTACTGGTGTGACTGCGCCCCCCCGGTTGGTCGAGTCGCCCGAGTGGACTGGTTCGCCGGCCAGGTTCCTGCCTCACGCGGCGGACCCCGGCCGGGAACTCCTGCGAGATGGCCCCTTTGGTAGAAGCCTGCCGGTCGCCGCGCCATCCACGAAGAAACGCAGGTCACCCACAAGCTTCCGCATGACTTCTTCATGGCCGGCACCGAAGAGCAGATCCATGGTAGGCGCGTAGCAGACGAAGAATCCTGGCGGGAACGCCGATACCAAGGCGGTCCGGCAGTCCCGCGCCACCCTCGCGCCCGACGAAGAAGACCTCGATGCCCGTGTCGGCGGTCAGCCGGGCGTGCCGGGCCATTTCCTTGCCGCGCTCCCAGGTGAGGGCCCGGCGTAGGCGGCCGGGCAGCGTGGCCGGCGACAGCGTGATCGCGTCCCGGACGGTTTCGGCACCGCGGCCGGCCGGCGGCGGGCCGTTGGGCACCCGGGACCCACGGCCGTAGCCGCCCAGGCACGGCAGATGCGGCAAGATCGTGATCCGGGTGGAGCGCCAAACCAGGGTGCCGATCGCGGGGGCCTGGTCCACCCGATGATCAGATCTCCTTCCCGGTCCCGCCACGAGCGCCAGCGTTACGTCGCAGCTCCCGGGAGACCGTCGACGGCGACCCCTCCAGACGCCGCGCGATCTCCCTGACGCTGTCCCCGCCGGCGTGGCCGAGGGCGACCTCATCCCGCTCGGCGAACGACAGATACCGAGGCGAGTACGCGGAGAAGCCCGGAGGAGGCATTCCGCCACCATGCCGGAATCACCGGGTCCCGACCGTCGGCGACACACCGGCATCGACGCCGGTGTCCTCGCTGGCCAGCCCACGAGCGATCGCGTCCCGGAATCGGTGGCGATGCTTTCGTCCCGCCACCGGCGGCCGTCCCGGCGCCCGCATACCCCGCCGGACCTGTCGCCGCCGCCGTCCAACCCGGCCGTCGCCCCACTCCCACACCTCCAGATCGAGGTGTTGCGACGACCAGTTGAACGCGCCCAACACGCATCCGGCACTTACCATCGAACCCCAAAAAGCGCAGCGTACGACCCTTCGTCGGCGCCACCGGAGTGTGCTGGGATAATGTCGCCGCCGAGTCCTTTTCCGGCACATTCAAAAAGTAATTCGCCCACCGGGAAACTTACCCTATCCGCCGCGCCGCCCGTAGCGTGACCGTCGAGTACATCGTAGCCGTCTTCCGCTGGCGGCGACTCCACTCCACCCTCGACTACCACACCCCGGAACACATCGAGAGCCTCTATCGGGCGGGCGAGGCATCAATGTTCAGGGGTGGCGCGGGGCTGATATAGTCCACTGAAGTCATGTCCGTGAAACGGGTGACAGTGCACGTTCACATCGCGGTCCCGGGTGCCCCGGGCAAGATCTCGGAATGCAGCATTATCGGGCTGTGGCACGGTAGTGAGGAGAAGCGTGAGAGTCGCAGGTTCCAACAAGGCCGATACCTGGAGCCGCCTCAAGGCGGCGGGGATCGATCTTCTGTTCAAGCATGGGTACGAGGCCATGAACACCCGCCAGCTCGCGGAGGCGGCCGGCCTGAAGCCCGGCTCGATCTACTACTACTTCAAGAGCAAGGAAGAGTTTCTCCATCGGCTGTTGATCGATCTGCTCCAGGAGGTGGTCGCCGACCTGGAGGGCGGGCTGGAAGACGTGGGCGACGTCGAACAGCGTCTGGAGACGTACGTACGCATCCTCGTCAGGTGGCACGTCGATCGCCGTGAGGAGACGTTCATCGCCTCGATTGAGATTCGCTCGCTTTCTGGGCAGCGCCACGAGAGATACATGCTGCTCAGGCGTCGTTTCGACGCCCTTCTCGCCGAGATCCTGCAGCAGGGAATCGACGAGGAACGCTTCGCCGTGCCCAACGAGCCGGTCCTGAGGAACGCCATCCTGTCGATGATCACTGGGATCTGCGGGTGGTACGATCCGGCCGGCCCGCTTGGGCTTTCCTCCATTTCCGATGAGTTTGTGAGACTGACGCGTAACATGGTCGGGCTGCCGAGCAGGTGACCCGCTCGATTCACTCGGTGTAACGAGCCGCGCGCTGTTCGAGCGTGGCACGACGGGCTTCGAGTGAGTCGGGGTGCCTGGACAGCTCTCGTGTCAGACCTTGCTCGAAAATGTATCCCTCCTGCAGGTCCATGGTCTCGATGCCGGTCAACGAGCGCTTCGCCATGCGGATCGAGGCGCTGCTGTGGCGTACGATGCGACGTGCCTGCTCATGGGCCCTTTTGATTAGTTCTGTCGGTGGGACCACGGCGACGATGCCACCGAGTTCCGCCAGGCGACCGGCCTCGATCGGGTCGCCGGTGAGGTACATCCAGCGGACGATCGGCTCAGGCACCAGGCGGGCGAGATGGCGTGCTCCTCCCATGATTCCAACGCCTACTTCCGGCGTCCCGAATCTGGCGTTCTCCGCGGCGATGACGAAGTCACAGGACGCGGCTATCGCCAGCCCGGTCCCCAGCGCTACGCCGTGGACCGCGCCGATCACCGGAACGGGGCACTCCTGGATCGCGAAGAACGCCGCGCGCACCTCTGCCATCCGTTCGTCCGAGTTATCCGGCGTGAGAGTGCCGAACTCGTGCAGATCGTTGCCCGCGCAGAAGTGCCTACCTTCGCCGGCCAGCACAATGGCCTTCACCCCCGGAAGATGCCGGTCCGGTCGTGAGAAGAGGTCCTCGAGTTCGCGGTACATCGCCTGGGAGACGGAATTGACTGGCGGGCGGGCCAGCCACACGGTGCTGAGCGGGCCTTCGGACTCGAGACGGAGAAACTCGAATGTGCTCATGCAGGACTGCTCCTTACTTCCCGGCACGTGGCTGTGGGGGAGATTGACCTATTCCGCCCGAATCCGGGCGGGCCTGAGCAGGGCGAGATTCATCGGCTCGGAGACGAACCAACGCCTGACGATGCGCGTGCGGATCCGCCACTCGCCGTCGAGACGCAGGTACAGATCGTCGTACGAGGCCGCGACCAGGCTCGGAAGGCCGTCGTGCCCCACGCAGATGGCGAAGGAATCACTGGAGCCCTCGGCGCGCTCCCCGTCCAGTAGTCGGACGATGTGGTTTGTCGCCCAGTGGTGGGTACTCTGGTAGCTCTGCTGGACGAACGTGATCGCCTGGGGCAGCTCCGCGAGACCGCGGAACCGGCCTGTCCTGGTTCCGATGATGTACTCGCCGTCGGGATGCCAGATGGACAGGAACGTCGTCTGGTCCCCCCGGTCGATGCCGACGCAGTACTTCGCGCCGAGCTCGATGATCTGAGCCCTGCTCAGCAGCTCCTCGACACCGACGGTCACGTCCCGGTCCGCGCTCATGCTCGCCGTTCCCGCTGGGTGGCCATCCTGTCCAGTTGCCGCCTTCGTTTCGCGATCCACGACCGGCTCTGCACGGGCAGGAGGGCGAAACGGTCCCGGTCGCTGTACTGGCCCAGGTCCTCCCGCGCGCGGATCGGCCACGCGGGATCCACCAGCGCCTCGCGGCCGATCGCGACGAGGTCGGCCGCGCCGGCCCGAATGACCTTGTCGGCCTGCCCGGCGTCGACGATGTGGCCCACGGCCATCGTGCGGATCTCGGCGCGGCGACGGACCTCGGCCGCCCAGTCGACCTGGTAGCCCGGACCAATGCTGTGGACATAGACGCCGCCGATGCCGCCGGACGAACAGTCGATCACGTCGACGCCGACGGCCTTCAGCCGACCCGCGAACTCGATGGTCTGCTCTAGGTCGATGCCGTCGTGACCGTTGTCGACGACGGACAGTCGGACGAACAGTGGCCGGTCCTCTGGCCACTGCCTCCGGACCGCCTCGGCGACCAGCAGCGGGAATCGCATGCGGGCGTCGCGGTCGCCGCCGAACTCGTCGTCGCGCGTGTTGCTGATCGGGGACAGGAAGCTGTGCAACAGGTATCCGTGCGCCATGTGCAGCTCCAGGACGTCCGCCCCCGCCTCGGCCGCCCGGCACGCCGCCGTGCGCCAGTCCCGCAGCTGCTCCGCCAGCTCCGTGGTGGTCAGAGCCCTGGGGCGTTGCCAGCCCGGCGCGTAGGGCTGATCGGTGACCGAAAAGATCTCCCACCGTCCGTCCGCGGGCCGATCGGCCTCGGTCACCCACGGCGGCAACGTGGCGGCCTTGGAGCCGGCGTGGCCGAGTTGAATGCCGAATCGTGCCCCCTGACCATGCGCGAAGTCGGCGATGCGCCGTAGCGCGTCGCCCTGGTCATCTCGCCACAGGCCGACGTCGCCGTAGGTGAGCCGACCCTCGGGAGAGATCGACGTCGCCTCCGTCATGACCAGCCCGAAACCACCCATCGCGAATCGTCCGAGATGCACCAGGTGATAGTCGCTCGCGAGGCCGTC
This sequence comes from Frankia torreyi, assembly GCF_000948395.1. GTDB lineage: Bacteria > Actinomycetota > Actinomycetes > Frankiales > Frankiaceae > Frankia > Frankia torreyi. Next base: position 27,264 of record NZ_JYFN01000032.1, read on the forward strand.
GACGGCCGAGTACTGACACATGGGGGATACCGCGATGCGATTACGGAAAGTTACTTCCCCCACCGTCAGTTCCTCGAAGAGCCCACGAGATTGCTGCTGGGTGTTCACCACGATACCGTCCTTGCCGGTGTGCTCGCCGTGATATCGGCCGTGATATGGGCCGGGCGTTTGTCAATCAACGTGGGTCATGCGTGTGGATGCGGCTCTTCTCGCGAGCGATGACAACTGTCGGGCGTACGTTTGATACGATTCTCTTCTCTCGCGAAGGAAGGACTTCGACGTGATCCCTGACGCCCCGAGCGAATTCGGCCGGCAAAGCTATACGGGCCTCGCCGCGGAGATCATCCGTCTGCTCGACGCTCTCTCGATGGCGCAGCCGGATCCGGTCGTTCTCGACGACGGCCGCCGGGTCGTGCGCGATCTGGCCACCCGGGTCGAGGCTCTGCCCATCATCCCCGAGGATCCCCGGGTTCCCGCGCACTCGCCCGAGAACCCGCGATTCCAGCCGGCCGAGCGGGGCCTGGTGCCGCCGGTTTCCATCGATCTGGAGGATGGCAAGCAGCTCGTCGGTCGCGTGCGCTTCAGCCCTCATTTCGCGGGGACAGCCGCCGTACATGGGGGCTCCCTTGGACTGCTCTTCGACGACCTCCTGGGTAGGCTCGCCAACTCGGGACTGGTCGGGAGAGTCGCCCGCACGGCCTATCTTCACATCGACTACCGCCGGCTGGTCCCGGTGGCGACCGAGCTTTCCTGTCGAGCCTGGATCGCGGCGGTCGACGGTCGGAAGCGGACCGTCCGGGGCGTGCTCTCCTACGCCGGGGAGGTCGTCACGGAGGCCGAAGGACTGTGGATCGAGCCGCGGCCGGACAATACTGGCGATCATCGGTTTCATGATTCCGCCTGACTCGCGCTAGCGTGGCCGTGACCATTTGTGAATGTTGTTCCGCTGAATTGCGGAGGATCCGCCGATGATTGGCATCAACAATACGTCGCGCACATATCTCTCCATGTCGAAGTCCTTGACGTAGCCATAGGCACCCAGGACCGTCTGCGCGTCGAGCACGATCTGCTTGCACGTCTCCGTCACGAACAGCTTGGCCATCGAGGTCTCGACGCCGCAGCGGACGCCGCGGTTCGCCAGCTCCGCGGCATCGTCGAGCACGAGGCGGGATGCATACAGCTTGACTCGCATGTCCGCGAGTGAGTGCGCTATGGACTGGTGCCTGACGATCGGGACGCCGAACTGCCGGCGTTCCTGAGCATAGGCATGCGCATCCGCGCAGGCGGCCGCGCCGAGGCCCAGGGCCATGGCGGCCACCTCGAGTTTCTCGATGTCGAGGCCGGCGCCGGTGATGAGCGACCAGCCACGGTTCCAGGCTTCCTCACCCCCCATCAGGTTGGCGAGGGGCACCCGGACGTCGTCGAAGACGACGTCGGTCGTCCCGCTGCCCTTGAGCCCCATCGCGTCGATCGTCGTGATCGTCACGCCCTCGGCCCGGCTGGGCACGAGGACCGTGCTGAGGTTGTGGTAGCGCGGAGCGTCGGGATCGGAGGTGGCCAGCGTGTAGATGTAGTCACTGATCTCAGCCCCGGTGCAGAACCGTTTGGACCCGTTGACGATCAGCTCGTTCCCGTCCCGACGTACGGTGGTCCGCACATCCGCCAGGTCCGCGCCCACGTCCGGTTCGGTCCAGCCGTAGGCGAACAGCAGGCGACCCTGGGCGATCTCGGGAAGCCAGCGCTTCTTCTGCTCCTCGCTGGCGCACTCCACCACGGTCATTCCCGCGTAACAGCTCGCCATGATGTACGGGATCGCGACCGCCGAGCTGCGTCGGGAGAGCTCTTCGATCACCATGAGTGTGGCGTGTATGTCGCGACCCAGGCCGCCGTACTCCTCGGGGATGGCCAGCCCGGCCACTCCGATCCCCACGAGCTGGTCGAAGACGTCGCGAGGGAACTCGTTCGCCTTGTCCCACTCGGCGGCGGCGCTGCGCGGCATCTGCTCGTCGATGAAACGGCGCAGAACCGCACGGAGCTCGAGCGCCTCGTCGGACAGGTACCGGTTGGTGGTTTCCAGCGACATGGTTCCCGACAACGTCATCCCCTGCCCCTGCCCGCGGCCTTGTAGGTCTCCCGCGCGATGATCAGCTTTTGGATCTCGCTGGTTCCGGCACCGATCTCGTGGTGCTTCGCGTCGCGGTAGAGCCGTGCCGCGGGGTATTCCTCCATCAGGCCATAGCCCCCCAGGATCTGGACGACCTCGCGCGAGGCCTCGACCGCCACCTCCGAGCTGTAGAGCTTGAGGACCGCCGCTGCCCGCGTCACTTCCTCGCCGCGTTCGATGGCACGGATGAGGTGATAGAACATCACCCGCGACATCTCCACACCGGTCGCCATCCGAGCGATCTTGTCCTGCGTCAGCTGGAAGGTCGACAGCGGCTGACCGAAGACCTCTCGCTCGCTGGAGTACTCGACAGCGAGGTCAAGACAGGCCTGGGTGATACCCGTGTTGGACGCCCCCTCGAAGACCCTTTCCAGGTCCAGCCCCTCGAGCATGTAGTAGAAACCGTTGTCGACCTCCCCGAGGACCTGGTCCGCCGAGACCCTGACGGAGTCGAAGAACACCTCCGCGGTCGGTGAGCTCCGCAGGGACAGCTTGTCGAAAGGCTTGCCGACGGTGAGGCCCGGCGTATCCCGATCGACGAGAAAGCAGGTACCGCCGCGGGCGCGCCGATCCTCGCCGCTGGTCCTGGCGAAGACCATGAACATCGTCGCGATGGGTGCGTTCGTGATGAAGGTCTTCGAGCCGTCGATGACCCACTCGTCGCCCACCCTGCGTGCGGTCGTCCGAGGGCTCAGGGCGTTGGAGCCGCCATGGGACTCGGTCAGGCAGATCGACATGGACGCCTCGCCGGCGATCAGCGGGGCAAGGTACTTCTTCTTCTGCTCCTCCGTGCCACGCTTGATGAGGTGACGGGCGACCAGACTGAGATTCACGAACAGAGTCGCGTCGAGGCCGGCGTCGACGCGAGCGGTCTCCTCGGCCACGATCGCGCGAGTCATGAGGCTGCCCCCGCCGCCGCCGTACTCCTCCGGGGCGAAGCAGCCGAGGATTCCCTGCTCACCCATGAGCCTGAGCAGCTCCTGCGGTGGCTGACCGGCACGCTCCATCTCCGCGACGATGGGACGCACGTGGCTGTTCATGAACTGCTGCACGACCTGTTGGAACTCGCGCTCCTCCTCGGTGAGGATGGACAGCGCCACGGAGCTGGTGGACATCGGGGATCCCTTCGACGATGGTGACCGCGGGTTGACGACCGGACGGGCTCAGAAATCGGCTGCACCCGGAACCCTGACGGGCTCAGAGCCCGAACAGTCCTCGAACCCGGTCGGTGTCCGCGTCGGCAAGACGCTGGGTGTAGCCGGTACGACTGGTGGGCGGCAGGCCGCCCTTGACGGTGAGGTCGACGCGCATCTCGAGGGTCTTGAGCCCCACGCTCAAGGTCTCGAACACCGGGATGTCACCCTTGAGCCTGGTCAGTCCCGCGGCGGCGGTCATGGTGCTGAGCCCGGCGCTGCCGATCACGATCGCGCCGGCGCCGCGGTCGACAAGCCTGCGCGCCTGGCGCTCGACGTCGGCGACGACGAAGTCGGGATTCGCGAAGCCCTCGGTGAAGGCCCGCGCAGACGGGGTCTCGATGCGCTCGACTCCTACGCAGCGATCGAGAAGCCCGTTCTTGGCGATCAGACTGTGGCACGTCTCGGCCCAGGCGAGGTCCTCGACCGTCACGACACCGAAGCGGTAGGCATAGGAGCTGGCGAGATGCAGCGTGGCCTCCCAGGGTCCGACGACCGGGATGTCGACCAGGGTCCGGGCCTCGGTGATACCGGGATCACCGCTGCACGCGACCATCGCGCCGTGCGCCCCTTGCCGACTCGCGTCCAGGATGTTGTGGATCACGTCCACCGAGTTCAGCAGGTACGGGTATCCGAACACCGTGTCCGACGCGCGCTTCAACTTCGCCCAGCGGTGCCTGATCTCCGTGTCGTCCCGCTTCACCTTGTCGAACACCGCCGTGACCATCTCCGTGTAGGGCTCGGATCCACGCTGGGCGTTGATGTGCACGACAGCCAGTTCCACTGCGTCTCCTATTGAATCGAGCGTACGATTGATATTAGGACACCGTAGATCCACCGTCAACGAATCTGTCGGCTTACCTGAGTGCGCCGACGGACAGCCCGCCGCACACGGTCAGCGTCTGGCCAGTCACATAACTGGCGTCACGTGAGGCCAGGAACGCGATGCAGGCGGCGATCTCCTCCGGTCTGCCCGGCCGCCCGGCCGGGATCTGAGCTATCTGGCTGCGTTGGAACTCGCCCGGCGTGCTCAGGAACATGCCGGTGGCGACCACGCCCGGCTCGACGCAGTTGACCGTGACTCCGTGCTTCGCGAGCTCGATCGCGGCCGACCGGGTCAGTGCCTCGATACCTCCCTTGGCAGCGCCGTAGCTGATCCCGGCGACCACGCCCCTGGCGGCGACGGAGCTGGTGTTGACGATCCGTCCGTAGCCGCGCTCCTTCATCGCGGGCGCGAAGGCGCGCACCGTGTGCAGCGTCGCCACCAGATGCGTGCCGAGAACCAGCTCGAAGTCCGCATCGGTGATCTTCGCCAGCACCGCGTTGCGGACCGCGCCCGCGAGGTTGACCAGGACACGCGGTGCCCCGAACCGCTCGGCCACGCCGGCGGCCAGCAGGTCGACGGCGGCGGAGGAGGTCACGTCGCAGACATGGCTCGATGCGCTGAACCCGTCCGCCACCAGTCCGGCCGCCACCCGCTGCGCGGGATCCGCGGCGATGTCCACGACGCACACGTGCGTGCCTGCCTGCGCGAGCCGGTGCGACGTGGCGGCGCCCAGGCCGCCCCCGCCCCCGATGACGACCGCTACCTCGCGTTGCTCCTCCACGGCTGTCCTCTCGCCGTCGCCGGTCACCATCGCCGGTCCGCACCATCGCCGGTCCGCAACGTCACTCACCGTCGCCGGTAGTGCGGCGCGCGACCCTCCAGGAAGGCCGTGATGCCCTCACGGTGGTCCTCGGTGTCGAACAGGGCGGCGAAGATCTCCACCTCGCGCCGATGCCCTTCGTCGAGCGAGTGCCGCAGTCGGTAGTTGGCCGAGCGCTTCGCGGCCTCCACGGCGAGCGGTCCAGCCCGGTTGATCCGCTCGGCGATGGCCAGGGCGGCCTCCAACGAGCCCCCCGGGGGGCAGACCTGATCGACGAGACCGATCGCGTGCGCCTCCCCGGCCGGCAGCCGGTCGCCGGTGAACAGCAGCCGTTTGGCGGTGCCGACCGGAAGCGCGGAGAACAGCATCTGCGTCCCACCGGCCCCCGGAATCAGACCGAGCTGCACCTCGGTGACGCCGATCCTCGCCTGTTCCTCGGCGATCGCGATGTCGCAGGAGAGCAGCAGCTCAAGACCACCGCCGAGCGCATGTCCGTTGATGGCCGCGATGACCGGAACCCGAAGGTCGAACAGCGCCTGCTGCATCCTCTGGACCCGCAGCGCCATGGCGGCGGCGCCCTCGCGGTCGATCTCGGTGAAGTACCGGATGTCACCACCGGCGACGAAGCATCGGCCGGTGCCGATCAGGATCATGCTTCGCAGGTCGAGGTCCTTCTCGATCGCCCGAGCCGCGTGTTCGATCTCAACCGCCACATCAGGATGCAGGGCGTTCACCGGCGGGTTGTCGATGGACACGACACCCGTCGCACCGATGTGTCTGACAGTCACGAAGTCGTAGGACATACCGCGGCAGATCCCCTTCCTTGTTCTCGACCGGTCCTTGTTCTCGCTGTGGCGTCGGTTCTCGCTGTGGCGCCGCCGCACGCGGCATGGCGATCAGACGGCATGGCGATCAGACGGCATGGCGGTCAGACGATCCGGCGGGTGACGGCCAGGGGCGCGTGGCGCAGGCCCCAGGCGAACGCGGTCCACGGCCACCGCGGCACATACACGTTGCTGCCTCCGCGCTCGATGGCATCGACCAACGCACGGTGGCCCACCTCGGCGTCGACCATGAGCGGATGGCGACGGCCGGTGTGGGCGTGCATGTCCGAGTCGATGTAGCCCGGCCGGATGGTGGTCACGGAGATGGGCATCCCCTTCGCCTCGACATCGCTACGGATGCCCTCGGCCAGATGCGCCAGGGCGACTTTGGACGCGGCGTACACGTTCATCGGGCCGGGCATACCGCGGGCCGCGACGACCGAGGAGACGACCACGAGGTGGCCGTGTCCCTGCGCGTAGAACACGCGCATGGCCGCTTCGCACTGCGCGATTCCACCGACGAAGTTCGTCAGGGCGGTGTCCCGGTTTCCGTCGAAACGGCCCGCCCCGATCCGTGCTCCCTTGCCCAGCCCGGCGTTCACGACAACCCGGTCCAGGCGTCCGGTCGCCGCGACCGCCTGCTCGAACGCCTCGAAGACGCGGTCGTGGTCCGTGACGTCCATCCGCAGCGGGACCACCCGGCGACCGGGATGGCGGACCTCGATCTCGGCCTGAAGCGCCTCGAGCCGCTCCAGGCGGCGGGCGGTGACCACCAGATCCGCGCCGCGTGAGGCGAAGACCCGCGCCATACCCTCGCCTATGCCCGCACTCGCGCCGGTGATCATTACTGTCTCGTTCATCACCGGCCCCGTCATACCTTTCGGAACACGGGCAGTACGCGATCACCACGGCGGGCGAAGTCGAGCTGGACCTCAAGGCCGATCTCGACCTTGTCAGGATCGACGTCGACGATGTTCGTCATCATCGTCGGCCCCTCGGCGAGCCTGACGAGAGCAACCGTGTACGGCGTCAGATCGGCGAAGGCGCCGCTGCCACGGTGGACGACGCTGAAGGTCTCGACGACGGCCAGACCGGACGGTCGCCTCCACGTGAGCTTTCGGGACCAGCAATGTGAACAGAGATGACGCGGGTAGTACTGCCACTTCGCGCACCCGTCGCAGTGCTGTAACCAGAAGACGCCGTGACCGCACTCGCGCCAGAAGAACGCGGCCGGGTCCTCCAGCGGATCGACGTCCACTTCCGCGGGGGTCGTTGTCATCGGGCACTTCCCAGGACCAGGAAACCGTTGTTGGCCAACCAGCTGCCTTGACCGTGCACGAGGCCGAGCTCGGCGCCCTCGACCTGCCTGGCGCCCGCCTCTCCGCGTAGCTGGACGACCGCCTCGACGACGGAGTCCAGGGCCGCGCCCATGCCGGGATGGCGAAATGCCAGCGTGCCGCCGTGCGTGTTCACGGGCAGTCGCCCGCCAAGGTCGACGGCACCGCTCTCGACGAACGCCCCGCCCTCACCCTTCTCGCAGAAACCGATCTCCTCGAGGAGGATCAGGGGGACGATGGTGGCCGGATCGTAGAGCTCGACGAAGTCGAGGTCGTCGAGCGTGATACCGGCCTGGGCGACGGCCAGGTCCGCGGCGACGCGGATGTGGGCGAACCGCGCCAGGCTCGGCGCCTGCGTCAGGCTCATGAAACCGCAGGACTCGCCGTAGCCCCTGACGGCGACGGCGCGGTTGCCCGTGGGCCTGTTGGTGACGACGAAGCCCTGTGCCCCGCCGGTCGAGATCAGGGCGACCATCGACCGGGTCAGCGGGCTGCTGATGACGACATCGTCCAGAACCGCCTGGATGGTCAGCTCGCCGGCGACCTCCGTATCGGGATTCAGCAGGCCATGCCGGCGGATGGTGACCGCGAGCGAGGCCAGTTGTTCCATGGTGGTGCCGTAGTCGTGGAGGTGCCGTGCGGCCATCAGGGCGAACGCGGTAGGGATGAGGGGACCGAACGGCCGCTCATAGGTCTGATCGAAACTTTTCATGTAGAGCTCGATCGCTCCCTCGAGCCCGAGGGTCGTCGCGAAGTTGTCGGCTGACAGCACCAGCACGTTGCTGGCCAGGCCGGCGTTCACGGCCGATCGAGCCATGCCGATCACGTCTGTCGCGGGACGACCGCCGTAGGGCGCCATCGCGACGTAGGCCGGTCCGATGCCGAGGTACTCGGCAAGCTCGGCGGGGTTGCACGCGAACGGCTGCGGGATGGACGAGGACAGGACCAGCCCGTCGATGGCGTGCGGATCCAGTCCCGCGTCGGTCACGGCGTCCGCGGCGGCGTCCGCCAGGAGCTTCAGGTAGGGCGGAGCAGGCTTTCCGCGGCCCACGATCCGCTGGGAGACGCCGGAGATGTAGACGGGGTTCATCGTTGGCTCAGCCGACACGACCTGGCCTTTCGTCTATGTGCAACCAGTCGCTCAGGACAGTGGTCAAAGATCGCCATCCCTCGAGCGGCGGGTGATCGCGGTCCGCGGCGAGCACATTGAGCGCCACATGGTCGGCGCCGCGGGCCAGATGCGCCCGGACACGCTCGTAGATCGCGTCCGCACGCCACACGAACAGCTCGTCGATCAGCCGGTCACCGCCGCGACCCGAGAAGTCGTCGGCGGTGAACCCCAGCCGCTCGAAGTGCCGCACGTAGTTGGGCAGTCTCAGGTAGAAATCAAGGTAGCGGCGGCCGATCTCGCGCGCCTCGGCGTCGTTGTCGGCCCAGATCACCACCTGCGTCACCCCCAGGAAGGCGTCCGGGCCCACGTCGCGGCGGGCCGCCTCGGTGTGCGCGAGCGTCGCGTTGTAGGTGAGTGCACCGCCGGTGCAGCGGCCGGCCAGCTGGAGCATCTTCGGACCGAGCGCACCGATGAGGGTGAGCGCGGAATCTGGCGTCCGCTGACGAACGGATGCGTCGCGCATCTGCTGCAGGTACTCGGTCATCGCCGCGAGCGGGGCGCGGAACTCGTGCCCCCGCCTGTCGGCGAAGGACGCATGGCTGACGCCCAGGCCCAATGCGTAGCGGTCACCGTGGACCTCCCAGAGCACTCGCCGCCCGCTCACCAGTGCCTGGGCGTCGCGGGCATACATGCTCGCGACGCCCGTGCCGATACGGAGTCGGGTGGTGGCGGCGAGATACTGGGCGGCTGTGGTCAGGGCCTCGCGTCCCGCGTCACCCGGCGTCCACAAGGTACCGAACCCCAGGCCCTCCACCTCGCGGGCCAGCTCGACGGCCCGGGGTATGGGCAGCGGATCCAGCGTGGCGGTCCAGATCCCGACGGGACCGGCGTCGAAGCCGTGACCGCGGCTGCGTGTCCTCACCCTGACTACTCGGATCCGACGGTGCCGGACTTGGCAAGAGACTCGCGCAGCACGAACTTCTGCACCTTTCCGGAGGGGGTACGCGGCAGGGACTTCACAACGGCCACCTTCTGCGGCCAGAACGGCTTCGCCATGCCGCCCTTGTCGAGGTAGGTCACCACTTCCGCCAGCGTGGGCTCCCTGCCGTCGGCCACGATGACCGCACAGACCCGTTCACCAAGCCGCTCGTCGGGATAGGAGACCACCGCGACGTCCTGGATGTTCGGATGCGTGTAAAGGGCGTTCTCGATCTCGACGGCGGAGATGTTCTGACCGCCGCGAATAATGATGTCCTTGCTACGCCCCTCGATACGGATGGCGCCGTCGTCGGTCACCCGACCAAGATCTCCCGTGTCGTACCAGCCGTCCGCGGTGAAGGCATCGGCGGTCAGGTCGTTGCGGCCGAAGTATCCCGCGAAGAGGCCCGGGCCACGGACCTGTAAGTTCCCGATCACGCCCGGTGGAACGGGCTTCTGGCCAGCGTCGACCACGCGGATCGTCTGCCACGGAACCGGGAACCCGTCGCTGGAGTTGAGGGTTTCGACGCTGGCGCCGAGCTGGTGGATGCTGGCGATCCCCGTCTCCGAACAACCCCACAGCGGAACGAGGCTGGTCGAGAACTCCTCATGCATGGCGACGGCCACGCCGGGAGGAATCGAGGCGCCGCCGCAGGCGAAGGCGCGCATCGTGTCGCTCGGGGCCTGCGCGCGGTTCTTCCGGGCCTCGATCATGTCGAGCGCGAAGGCCGTGGCGGACAGCGTCCAGGTGATGCCCTCGGTCCCCATCATGTCGAGCAGTCCGTCGACGTCCCACCGATCCTGGTAGACCACCTTCTGGCCCATGGACAGCGGAACCAGCATGCCATGAATGAACCCGGTCAGGTGGCCCAGCGTCGACGCCATGAACGCCACGTCGTCCGCGGTGAGGGACAGCGCGTCGGCGATGACGTTCCGGTATCCCGACCACGCGGTGTTGTAGGTGTGCAGTGCGCCCTTCGGCGTACCCGTGGTGCCGGAGGTGTACACCAGCATCGCGATGTCATCGGCACCGGGACGCAGCGGTTCGAGCGTCTCCGCGAGGCCGGGGGCGAGCTCTCGCCTGACGTCGACCAACGAGCGCATGAAGTTCGTCTCGGGATCGATCGTGTCGTCCGCGTCGAAGAAGTAGAGCTGCTGGAGGGTGTCGATCTCGGACTGGAGCCGCTGCGCCGCCGCCGCGAAGTCATAGCCGCGGAACCGCTGCGGCGCGAGATACACTTTGCTCCCGGAATCTTCCAGCATGAACCGCAGTTCACGCTCGCGGTAGATAATCGGAATCGGGTTCGGTACGGCACCTATGCGCATGGTCGCCAGGGCGATGGCCGGACCTTCCCAACCATTGGCAGCCTGGATCGAGACCACGTCTGCGGGCTTGACGCCGATGGCGAGCAGTCCACCGGCGAGCCGATCGACAAGAGCGCCGAGCTGACCATAGGTCACCGTCTCGGGTAAGGGGACCCCGCTGCGGTACGAGACGATGGCCGCCTTCTGCGATAACCGCCGGACGTTGTCCAGGAAGTCGTCCAGGAACGTGCGGTCACGCCACTGTCCGCTGTCGCGGAATCGCTCCACGTCGGCCGGATCGAACGCGCGGATCCAGGACGCCAGCCGTGTCCCCTGATGCTTGCGTACATTCATCCCGCTGACTCCTTGTTCGCACGTCACGGCCCCACGGCGCGTTCTTCGTCGTTGCGAGGGTCGTGCTGTTCGTGGACATGACGCATAAGCCGGCTGGTGCGTGTGGCCGGCCTCGTCGGTGGGGGAGTATCGGCCCCGGGTGAGGCTGTGCTTCCACCGCCACTGCCACCGCCACCGCTACCGCCGCCGCGATCGCGGGCTCCCCGGTCCCGGGTGGCCTGGGTCAAGATTCGAGCAAGCGACCGGTTCTTGTCAATCGTTCGACCGCTTGATTCTTTGGGTTGTGGTGCGACCCGCCTGACCGGCGCCTGTCGTGGGGCGGGCGCCGCCGTCGCGGGCTGCTCGGCCCGCGGGGCCGAGCGGGCTGTCGGGGCTGGACAGGCTCCGAATGTCGCGGGCACCATGCCTTGACGGCGTGGTTGACGTGACGTACGCTACAAATCGAGCGTACGATTGATTATCGATGAGGTGACTGTCGACCATGGATCCCTGAGTCTGCGGCGTGTCCGGCGGATCTCGGTGGCCGGGTCTGCCATCGGGGCCGCGACCATGGGTTCGCCGAGCACGACCCGGCCCGGGCCGGTTCACGTCGCGTACGTTCCGTGCACAGCTGATCGCACTCGGGGAGAGCCCTCTTGCGCGAACCTCACGCGAACCATCTCCTGAGATGAAGCTCAACACCCTGCCTCCGGACCTGACGAACTTCGTCGGCCGCCGCCGCGAAGTCATGCACGTCAAGGACGCCATACGGACGTCGCGCCTGGTCACTCTGACGGGCCCAGGGGGAGTCGGCAAGACCCGGCTGGGAACCGAGGCCGCTCGTCGGCTCGCCGGCGAGTTCAGCGGGGGAGTCGCCTTCGTCGAGTTGGCCGAGGTGACCAATCCGGATCACATCGCACTGGCCATTGCGGAGACGATGCGACTACGCATCGAATCGGGTATCTCGCCGCTCGATGCGCTCTGCGGGTATCTCAGTACCCATCGGCTGCTCCTCCTGCTGGACAACTGCGAGCATCTGGCGCCCGCCTGCGGGCGGCTGGTCCGCCTCATCATGCGTCGTGCGCCGCATGTGGGCGTCCTGGCGACCAGTCGCGAACCACTGGGCATCCTTGGCGAACTCACCTGGAACGTGCCACCGCTCAAGCTGCCGCGGGATTCGGCCGAGACGCTTCCGGAGGGCGACGCGGTCGACCTCTTCCTGGCCAGAGCAAGATCGGCCATGTCCGACTTCACTCCCGGCGCCGACGAACTCCACTCGATAGGCCGGCTCTGTCGCCATCTGGATGGAATGCCGTTGGCCATCGAACTGGCTGCCGTCCGTATCAGGTCCTTCTCGGTCGATCAGATCCTTTCGCAGAAGATGGCACTGTTCGACGTGCTGAAGGTCGGAAACCGAGCCGGCCCGGCGCGGCACCAGACGCTGTGGGCCGCGATCCACTGGAGCTACGAGCTCTCCTCGCCGGACGAGCGCGCGTTGTGGGAACGACTCGCGGTCTTCTCGGGCTCCTTCGATCTTCAGGCCGTTGAGCAGGTCTGTGCGGGCGACGGCATCACCGCCAGCGACGTGGTCAGCTTGCTGGGCGACCTGGTCGAGAAGTCGGTGGTGACCCGGACCGAGGGCCGGGCCGGCGGGCGACGGTACCGGCTGTTGGAGAGCATCCGCATGTTCGGCCTGGAGCTGTGCGGATCGGTGGAGGTGTGGCGTCGCCGGCATCGCGACTACTACCTTCAACTCGCGGAACAAAGCGAGCGGAGCTCTCTCTGGGACCGTCAGTTGGAGACGGTGCAGAGGCTGGAAGGCTCGCTGGGCAACATCCGCGCGGCCCTCGAGTACTCGTTCACTCATCCCGCCGAACGGCTCCTCGGTCTGCGGATGACCGCGGCCCTGTGGTTCTACTGGAATGCCTGTGGGCATTTACAGGACGGGTGTCACTGGCTGCGTCGAGCCCTCGTGGAGAATCCCGATCCGTCCGCTGACCGGGCGAAGGCGCTGTGGGTGCTGGGGTGGTTTGAGATGCTGCGGGGCAACAACGCTGCGGCCAGGGAGAACCTCGACGAGTGTCGATCGGTTGCCGACGAGATCGAAGATGAGACCGCCAGCATCTGCGCCATCCAGTTTCGCGGAACCGTCGAGCAGATCGACGGCGACTTCGCGCACGCGCTCGATCTGCTCGAAGCCGCCAGGAAGGGTCACGAGAGGTCGGGGCAGCCCAGCGCGCTCAGTATCCTGTGCGGAGCGCAGCTTGCGTTCGTGCACTGCCTCACCGGCGAGGTTGACAAGGCACTGCAGGCCTGTGATCTGGCGCTGGCTCAGGGGGCGCTGCACGCCGAGCGGTGGGCCACCTCATGGGTGCTGTGGGCACGTGGCCTGACCGAGCATCTCCGCGGCGACCTGGCGAGTTCCACGAGTCTGTTACGGGACTCGATCGACCTGAAGCGATCGCTCGGCGACTGGCTCGGCGTCACCATGTGCGTGGAGATCCTGGCCTGGAACGCCGTCGATACCGGTTGGTCCGCTCGGGCCGCTCGATTACTCGGCATCGGACGCATGCTGCACGGCTCGATGGGCGGGATGACCCCGTTGTTCGGCGCTTCGGCGCTGGTGGAGAAACGCGACGTCTGCGAGGCACGGGCCCGACTCGAGCTCGGCGACGAGATCTTCGACGCCGAGTACGCTGCCGGGCACCACCTGGAACTCCCCGCCGCGCTCCACTTCGCGCTGGAGGAACCCTCCGGTGAGCCCGAGCCCACGGAGCCCGAGCCCACGCGGCCCGCGCCGACGGCGGACCGGGAGGAGGTTCTCACCGCCCGGGAACTCCAGATCAGCCGGCTGATCGCCGCGGGGCTACGCAACAGCGATATCGCGGAATCCCTTACCATCTCCCGGCGCACGGTCGAGGGCCATGTCAACCGGATCCTGGCGAAGCTGAACTTCCGTTCACGCGCACAGGTGGCGGCGTGGATGACCCGTCGCCAGTTCGACCTCCAAAGAACCCGATAACTGGTCGACGACGCGGCCGCTCGGTCCACCGCGCTCGGCTTGCTTTCTCACTCATCCCTCGTCGCGCCGAGGTCGCGCCCTTCCCGGACGGCCCGGGTGCTGGGCCGTCCGGGCGTCGACGCGGGCGTCGCTACCTCCTGGTTCTCAGTGCTCGTGAGCGATCACACCACGGATGTTCTTGTGTGCCATGAGATCGTCATAGCCCTGGTTCACCTGGTCGAGGGTGTACACGTTGGTGATCAGTTCGTCCAGCTTCACATGACCGGTGCGGTACAGGGACAGGATCTTGGGAATGTCGTACATCGGATTGCAGCCGCCGTACAGGGAGCCCTGGATCCGCTTGCCCCACAGGGCCAGCTGCACTCCGGACAGGCTGATCGTGTCGGTCTCGTACTGACCCATCGACGTCACCACGATCGTGCCGCCCTTGGACGTGGCCGCGGCCGCGTCGGAGACCACCTGGGCCGTCAGCTCATCAACCGTGATGATGGTGCTGTCGGCCCCGACCCCTCTGGTGAGCTCGATGACCAGGTCCTGGGCTTCCGCTGCGGAACCGGCGGTGTGGGTGGCACCGAACTTCTTCGCGGCCTCCAGTTTGGCTGGTTCCGGGTCGACGGCGATCAGGTGCTGAGCTCCGGCGTAGGCAGCGCCCTGGACCGCATTCACGCCGATGCCGCCGATGCCGTAGATGACGACGGTGTCCCCGGGGCGAACGCCGGCGGAGTTCACGGCGGACCCCCATCCCGTCGGGACGCCACAGCCGACCAGGGCAGCCTTGTCCAACGGCAGATCGTCGTCGATCCTGACGACGGAGTTCTCGTGCACGGTGGCGTACTGGCTGAACGTGCCCAGGGTCATCATCGAACCGTAGTCACCGTTCTTTCCCTGGAACGGGAACCGGCCCCCGGGCAGAAAACCGTCGAGCCCGTTCGCACCCATGTCGCACAGCCGGGAGTTGCCGGTAACGCACCAGCGGCAACGACCACAGACGGGGAAGAACGAGGCCACGAAATGGTCCCCCGGCGCTAATCGGGAGACTTTCGACCCGACCTCGAGGATCTCGCCGGCCGCCTCGTGCCCAAAGACCATCGGCGGCCTGAACGGTAGGTGGCCCTTCACCATGTGCAGGTCGGAGTGGCACAGGCCCGAGTAGTCGTATCGTACCAGAACCTCGTTCGCGTCGGGCTTGACGACCTCAAGCTCTTCGATCTCGAAGGGCTTTCCGGCCTCGTAGAGAACCGCGGCTATCGTCTTCATCTGCTCTCCCTCGATTCGCTGAATGTGGTCTCGGCTGCTCGCGGCATCAGTCCTCCCAGCTGGGCGCCGGTGTCGAAAGCACGAGTCCGAAGGCATGGTTGGAAATGTTGGGCTCGAGGCTGATCTGGACGGACTTCACCTCGGTGTACTCATCGAGGGCGTGAGCGCCGAGCTCCCGCCCGAGACCGCTCTGCTTGTAGCCGCCGAACGGGTACTCCTCGTGGACCATGTGCCAGTCGTTGATCCACACCGAGCCGGCCTCCAGCCGGCGCGCGACCTCCAGCGCCTTGTTCGGGTCGGCACTCCAGACGCCGGCGGACAGGCCGTACTCGGTGTCGTTCGCCAGGGAGATCGCTTCGTCCACACTGTCGTACTTCAGGACGCACAGCACCGGCCCGAAGATCTCTTCGCGCGCGACCTTCATCTCGTTGGTGACACCTGTCAGGACTGTCGGTTCCACCCAGTAGCCCCGGTCGAAGCCAGCCGGCACTCCTCCGCCATGGGCGATGGTCGCGCCCTCCTGCTTCGCGGACTCGATGTAACCCAGCACCCGGTCGCGCTGCCGAGCGCTGATCAGAGGCCCGATGTTGGTGGCGGGGTCCAGCGGATCGCCTATCCTGATGGTCCTGAGGCGATCGATCAGCCGGTCCACGAACTGGTCGTGAACCGCGGCAGGCAGCAGCAGGCGGGTTCCTGCCTCGCACGCCTGGCCGGCATGCATGAGGAACGCCCAGATCGAGCCGTCGACCGCCAGTCGCATATCGGCGTCTTCCAGCACGATGTTCGGGCCCTTGCCGCCGAGTTCGAGGGTGACCCGCTTCAGGTTGCTGGTGCTCGCGGCCTGGGAGACGAGCTTGCCGACCTCGGTGGAGCCGGTGAACGCGATCTTCCGGACGTCCGGGTGTTTCGCCAGATGCGCGCCGACTTCCTCGCCGTTCCCGGTGACGACGTTGAAGACCCCGTCGGGAAGACCGGCTGCCCGCAGTTCGCGCGCAAACTCCAGGGCTCCGATCGGCGTCTTCTCGTCGGTCTTCAGGACCACCGAGTTGCCGGCGGCGAGTGCTGGTACGACCTTCCAGACGGCCAGCGAGAGGGGAAAGTTCCAGGGCACGATCGCGACGCAGACGCCAAGAGGTTCACGGCGGATCAGTCCACCCATGAGAATCGGGCCGACGAGTGGTCCCGGGGTTTCGAACTCGTATCCACGCAGCAGCCTGGCGAAATAGCCCAGGTTGGAGATCGGCTGACCCGCGTTGAAGCCCATGGACAGCAGGTACGGGGATCCGCCCTCGCGGGTACCCAGCACGGCGAGTTCTTCGGCACGGGCCGTCAGGGCGGAGGCGACCGCATCGAAGATCTCGGCTCTCCGCGCCGGCGACACCCCGCGCCACACACCCTCGTCAAAGGTGCGCTTGGCCGCGGCCACCGCCGCGTCCGCGTGTTCGATCCCGCCCTTCGCGGCGGTCGCGACGATCTCCTCGGTGGCCGGGTTGATGATCTCATAGTGTTCTTCTGTGTCGACCCACCGACCGTCGATGAACATCCGGTAGTGCGGAACCGAGGTAGTGGCGGAAAGGACTGCGGGAAGCTCCTGGACAACTGTCATGACAGATACCTCTGCTTGATGGTCGGCGGGCGGCCTGGTTCGCGCACCGCCGACTACTGCGTGACGGGGGTGAACTCCACATCGAGGCGCTCGGGCCCTCGGGTGAACATGCCCGCGTCGACGGGCTCCTTGCCGTCGGCGAAGCGGATGTCCGGCATGGCCTGAAGTAGCTGGTTGATGGCGGTCTCCGCCTCCCGTTTCGCGAGCAGCGAGCCGACACAGAAGTGACGACCAAGAGCGAACGCTATGTGGTCGGCTGAACCGACGAAGGCTTGGTTCATGTTGACGTCTTCGCGGAAGATGTCAAACTTGTCCGGGTCGTTGAAACGGCGCTCGTCGCGGTTGGCGGCGCCGTTGACGCACGCGACCACGCTTCCCTTCGGGATCACCGTGCCGGAGACGTCGATGTCCTCGGTTGCGGTGCGGAGAATGATCTGGACCGGAGGGTGATAGCGGAGCGTCTCCACCAGGGCCTGGGTGGCCAGGGCTGGGTTGGCCCGAACGGCCGCCAACTGCTCAGGGTGCTGAATCAGGTACTTGAGGGTACTGGCGATCGCCTTGTCGGTGGTCTCGCCGCCGGCGATGAGCAGCAGGCCGATGAGGGCCTTGATCTGCTCGTCGGAGAACTGCTCGCCCTCGATCTCGGCCTGCGTCAGGCGCGAGATCAGATCCGTGCCGGGATTCTTTCGCCGCTCGGCGATGATCGGCAGAATGTAGGCGGGATAATCCCGTTGCGTACGCATGCCCCACGCGTGGACTTCCGGGTCGTTGGTGAGATTGGCGAGAAAGGCCATCAGCGACGAGTACCAGTCGTGGAACTTGGGAAGGTCCTCGTGAGGCAGGTCGAGCATCTTCACGATCACATTGATCGGAAACCACTTCGTGAAGTTCTCGATCAGGTCGGTCCGGCCGGAGTGACGGAACTCGTCGATCATCTCCCTGGCCAGCTCGTCCACCTGGGGCAGCAGTTCCTGCAGATAGTTTCCGCGCAGGGCGGGAGTGACCAGGTGGCGGTTGACGGCATGTTCCCGACCGCTCATCTGAATCAGGGTCTTGCCGATCACCGGCTCCATCTGGAACGCGTAGTTCTCATTGGAGAACGCGACCGAGTCCTTGTAGATCCTGGCTACGTCGTTGTAGCGGGCGACGAAGTAGTAGCCGCTCGCCTCGTCATGTAAAACCGGGTAGTGGTCGCGCATGATCTTGTAGTACTTGTGCGGATCCTGCGCGAACTCCGCGGACAGAACATCGGGCTTCTCTGGGGGGTTCGTGGGCACAGTTTCTCCACTTTCATCTCGATGCCGGGATTCGCGGTGGCCTGTCGGCGAGTGATCGTCGCACCTGGCCGAGAGGTGTGTCACAGGTAAAAACACCTGATCCGACACCTGTCTTGGCTGGGCCGGTGCCTCCCGCCCCTGGCCGGCGACCCGACCCGCCGTCACGCGGTAGGAACTCCGGTGGTGCCCGACCAGAAGTGGCAGGGCGGCCTCGGCCGTTTGCATGTCGACATCCCCCGGACGAAGGTCGGACAGCCTTCGCTCGGGGGATGTCGATAACCTGTCCGCCCGGCATCCTCGGGAGGCGACGCGGTGGGGTGATCTCGCCCCGCGTCGGGAGACGCCCGGTGCCAGGCGAACGTGCTGCCGCGGAGCCGTAACCCGACTGCCGCCATGACCTTCGAGGCGTCCCGGCGTTCCGTGATCCGGTGCAGGACACGGCGCGTGACTGTGACGCCGGCCGGCCTGAGGAGGCTGCTGTGCCCTTTCGACGTTGGTCCATTGCCTGGGCGGTGGTGGGGATCCTGGTGGTGGTAGCGGCGGTGATCCTGCGGTTCGTCCTCGTTCCGATCGCCACCCGACTGCCTGGCGACACCGATCTGACCGTTCATTACCAGGGCACCGCGAACCTGCTCGACAGCAAGGCCTTACAGGCCGGAAAGGCGAGTTCCGCATTACGCTCGCACCTGCCCATCACGGTGGACCGCCGGGTGCAGGTGCTGTCCACCGCCGGGGACACCGCCGTGGTCAGCGACGCGCTCACCGTGCACGCCCCCGGTCAGGATCTACCCAGCAGCTACCGCTACGCCGTCGACAGGTCGACGCTGAAGGGTGTGACGCCACCCGCCGGGAGCAAGACCGAGCCCGCGACGGGCGCGTTGACCTCGGCCTTTCCGCTTCACCCCAAGAGTGACAGCTCGTACACCTACTATGACCCGGCCACCCGGACCATCGTCCCGATGACCTACGCCGGGCATGACACCCGCGGTGGCCGGTCCGTCAACGTCTACCGGATCTCGCCCTCGGGCGCGGTCCGCAATCCCGACCTGCTCGCCTCCCTGCCGCCGGCCCTGCCCAAGAGCCTCGTCGTCGGTCTGGCGCCCCTGCTGCCCGCCGGCGTCCGTGCGGCCCTGACCCCGGCGACGGTCGCCGCGCTGCCCGACCCGATCCCGCTGACCTACACCGGCAGGTCCGCCATCGTCGCCTACGTGGATCGCCAGACCGGCGTCGCGATCGACGAGACCATCTCCCAGCAGGTCATCGTCAACGTGACGGTCGGCGGCAGGACCGTGAGCCTGCTGCCCGTCGTCGCCCTCGACTTCCACATCNCCCCCGCCAGCATCGCCGATCTCGCCGACAAGGCGAAGTCCGCGGGACTCCTGCTGATCCTCGTCGGCCTCGTGGCGCCGCTCGTCCTGCTGGTGCTCGGCGTGGCGCTGATCGTGCTGGCCATGCTGCGTGAGCGACGTGTGCTGCGTGCACTCCTGGGTGTCCTGCTGCGCAGGCAGGGGCCGGGCGGCCCGGCGCGCGGCGGCGCGGGGTCGGCGGACGGCGTGCGACCGGCGGACGGCACCGGGTCGGCGGGCGGCGGTGAGCCGGTGGGCGGCGGTGAGCCGGTGGCCAACATCGGCGACGACGGTTCCGGTGACGCCCGGCGCCCCACGCCGCAGTCCGCACGATCTCTCGACTGATCCGCACAGCGGGCCCCCCGACGTCCCGGCGAAAGGAACTCATGGGAACGACGCAGATGGAGACGCTTAACGTTCGACGGCCGCGGACCGGGGTCGCCCTGGTGACCTTGGAACGCCCCGAACGGCTCAACGCGTTGAATCGGCCGATGCTTCGTGAGCTCCGGGAAGTCGCCGAGGAGCTGGCCACCGACGCGTCGGTGCGGGCCGTCGTCCTCACCGGAGCCGGTCGCGGCTTCTGTTCCGGGTATGACCTCGACGGCGCGGCCGAGTTCGCGACTCTCGGCCCGACGGGCGGGCTGGCGCTGCAGGACATGGCCAACCGGACGCTGCACGCCCTGCACACGCTGCCCCAGCCGCTGATCGCCGCCGTCGGCGGCCCGGCCATCGGCGGCGGCGTCAGCCTCGCCCTGGTCGCCGACATCCGCATCGCGGCCGTCGACGCGCTGTTCCAGGTCGCGTTCGTCCGGATCGGCATGTCGGGCGGCGATCTGGGTGCCTCCTGGCTGCTGCCGCGGATCGTCGGGCGAGGACTCGCCGCCGAGCTGATGTACACGGCGCGACCGGTCGGCGCCGAGGAGGCGGTGCGCATCGGCCTGGCCAACCGGGCCGTGCCCACCGCCTCGCTGCTCGACACCGCGCTCGACCTCGCGGGCCAGATCGCCGTCCACCCCCCGCTGGGTGTGCAGCTGTCCAAGCGTGCGTTGCAGGCCAGCACGGACTCGCCGTCACTGTGGTCGGCCCTGGAGACGGAGGCCCGCGGTCAGGCGCTGCTGATGGGGCATCCGGACACGGCGCAGGCGATCGCCGCCCTGCGGGAGAGCCTGGCCGCAGGCCGTGCGTCGAACGGCCGTGCGTCGCAGGACCGTGCGTCGCAGGACCGTGCGTCGCAGGACCGTGCGTCGCAGGGCTGAGTTCCGGGGGACATGAGCGAGGGGGCCGGATCGGCGTCGATCCGGCCCCCTGCCCTGCCCTGCCCGGCCGGGCAGGGCGAACCTGGCGGGTCAGCTCGCTCGCAGCTGGGACACGAGGTCGTAGCGCACCTCGTCGGCCAGGTCGTAGGGCAGATACAGGGTGAAGCGGTCGATCAGCCCGGTGAAACGGCGGCGGATCTCCCGGGCGACCGAGGCCGGTTCACCCACCGTGGCGAAGGTGTGGAGCACGGTGTCGTCGACGAGCGCGGTCATGGCGGCCCAGTCCTTGCGCCGGGACAGCAGGTGGAGCTCCGTGTGCAGATCACCCCAGCCGTGCAGTTCGAGGACGCCGCGGTAGGCGGGCGTCGCGCCGTAGAAGGCGATGCGCTCACGGACCGCCCGCACCGCCTTCTCGACGTCCTCGTCATCGGTCCCGGTTGCCACCAGGCCGGGGTAGGACAGCGTGAACCGTTCGCGGGTCTTTCCGTTCGCGTCGAGCACGGAGGCGAGCTGGGGGAGCGTGACCTCCCGCAGGTAGCGCTCGCTGGTGAAGGAGTGCACCAGCATGCCGTCGGCGACCTCGGCCGCGACCGACGTCATCTTCGGCCCGACCGCGGCGATCAGCACTGGCGGTGGCCCGAACGGGTTGGGCCCAGGATTGAACATCGGCGTCATCAGGGTGTTCCGGTAGATCTCACCGTGGAAATCGAGTGGCTCGTCGTCGTGCCAGCTCCGCCAGATTGCGCGGAGGGCCAGCACGAACTCCCGCATCCGTTCGGCGGGTGCGGACCAGGGCATGTCGAAACGCCGTTCGATGTGCGGCCGGATCTGCGAACCGAGGCCCAGAGCGAAGCGGCCGGCGCTGAAGGTCTGCAGGTCGTTGGCGACGGTGGCGGTCGTCATCGGGTTGCGGGCGAACGCCACGGCGATGGCCGTCCCGATGTGCAGCCGGGGTGAACGGTCCGCGGCCAGCAGCAGGGGGAGGAACGGGTCCCGGTTGATCTCGGTGCTCCACACGCCGTCGTAGCCGATGTGATCGGCGTGCGCGACCTGCGCCGTGAGATCGGCGATGTCCGCGCCGCGGGTGCCGTCGGTGGATCCGCCGATATGGCCGTCGACCAGCACGTGCCGACTCCTTCTGATCGTGGCAGATGTGGTTCCCGACCTGTCGGGACGGGCCGGGGAACGGGCGAAGTAAATCAGGGGTAACCTTGCGAGGTCAACAGATCCGACTGTTCCCCGATGGGAGGCGGTAGGCCCGTGACCGGCGGAAGTACCTGGTGAGCGCGCGGGTCGGCCGGGCGCCGATCACGCGGACCCCACGGCCGCGCGACCGTCGAGCGCAGATCCTGGCGGCGGCCAGCGACCTGTTCTATCGCTTCGGTTATCACAACGTCGGCACCGAGGACATCGCCAAGGCGGTCGGCATCACTCCCGGTGCGCTCTACCGCCATGTCCGCAGCAAGGAGGAGCTCCTGGCCAGCGCGCTGTCGGACAGTTTCGAGCGGGCCACGATCGTCATCGATCGTCAGCTGCCCGGCGGCTTCGCCGCCGTGGTCGGGGACCTGGCCGAGACCGCCGCGCACCGGCGCGAGCTCGGGGTGCTGTGGACGCGGGAGACCCGGCATCTGCACGCCGAGTACCGCACGCCGATGCTGGAACGGTTCTTCGCGTTCCTGGGAAACCTGACCGCCGCGCTGCGGGAGGCCCGCGGCGAGCTGAGCCGCGACGACGCGCAGCTGTTGTCGTGGTGCCTGCTCGCCGTGCTCACCAGCGCCTCCTACCACCGGGTCGCCGCCTCCCCGGAGGTGACGACCACGCTGCTGCGCGACATGGCCCTGCGGGTGTGCGAGGCGCGGATCGATGGCTGCGGGGTTCACGAGGAGCCGGTCGCGGGCCGCGGGGAGACCGGACTGCCGCCCCGGGCGCGCCGGGAGGCGCTGCTGGCCGTCGCGGCCCGGTTGTTCGGGGACCGTGGCTACCAGTCGGTGACGATGGAGGAGGTCGGCGCGGAGGTCGGAATGACCGGCACCGGCGTCTACCGGCACTTCGCCACCAAGGGCGACCTGCTGAGCGCGATCGTCGCGCGCGCCACCGAGTCGTTGCAGCTGGGTCTGTCCCGGGCCCTGTCCGCGGCCACGACCCCGGCGGCCGGCCTGGACAACGTGGTGGCTGCCTACATCGACTTCGCGATGGCGCACACCGACCTCGTGAACGTCCTGCTCGCCGAGGTGATGAACGTGCCGCAGCCGTACCGCCACCGCATCCGGCGGGCCGAGCACGACTACGTCGCCGAGTGGGTCTGCCTGCTGGCGGCGACACATCCGGAGCTGGACCGCACCACGGTTCTCTTTCGGGTCCACGCGGTTCTCACCGTCATCAACGACGTCGCGCGCACCCCGCACCTGCGTGGGCAGCCGGGCCTGGTGGACAAGGTGCGGCTGGTCGCAGCCGCTGTCCTGCACGGCTGACGCCGGACCGCCCCGACCGGGGCGACGAAGTTCGCTCCGGTCTTGACGGAGTGAACTGGGTCACTTATGGTCCGACAAGTAAATCCCGTGACACACGCCGACGGTTCTGTCGGCCTTCGCGTCGGCGGCCCGGTGGGACGCCGTGGCGCCTGCGGTGGTCGCGGGCGGCAGCTCTCGGAGCGGGAGGGTGCACAGCCTTGATAGCGCCGGGCTCTTCGATCGTGTCGATGCAGGTGGAGGTTCGGGATCGACAACGGGAACTGGTCTCGGCGCTGCGCGCGGTGGCGGGGGCATCGGTGCCCGCCTGCGCCGATGGTCCGGCGGCGGCTCTGGTGGCCCGGCTCGATCGGCTCGCGGCCGAGTCCGCCGACGCCGAGCTGCGTGCCGCCCTCGGCGCGGGCCGCTTCGACCGGATCGGCGATCTGTTCGCCGAGCTCGGCGCGGTGCGGTCGGAGTTGTGCGCGTGGGCGGTGGAAGGGCCGTTCCAGGCGCTGACCCGGATCCGTGACCAGCTCGCTCTGCTGCGCCGGGAGACGAGCTCCGGGCGGATCNCCCGGGCCGCCCCCGCCGCGCTGTGCGCGGCCGGCGGCTTCGACCGGGCGATGATCTCCAGCCTGCGTGGTTCGACCTGGCTGCCGGTCGCGCTGCACGTCGAGACGAAAGTCGACGGCCCCGCCAACGAGGCCCTGCGCCGTTTCCTCACGGACGCGGAAATACCGCTGGCGTCGTCGATGCCCGAGACCGAGCTGGTCCGCCGGCGGGCGCCCGCGTTGATCCGGCAGGCTCAGTCGGACGGTCGCGTCTTCCGGCCACTGATCGAGATCTCCGGGACGCGGGAGTACGTCGCCGCGCCGATCGTCGCGGGCGGCTGCGTCCTCGGTTTCCTGCATGCCGACACCTACGCCTCGGGTCGCCGCCTGACCGACGCCGACCGGGATCACCTCCAGACGTTCGCGGACGGTCTCGGACTCATCCTCGAACGAACGGTCCTGCTGGAACGCTCGAGGCTGCAGCACGATCGGATCGCGGACGCGCTCAGGGCCGTCCGCGCCACGAGCGAGGTGCTCGGTACCGCGCCGGTCCAACTGGCACGCACGATCACGCAGCGCCGCGCGGTGGTGGCCGGGCGGTCCTCGCCCTCGCCGTCAGCCATGATCGCCGCGGCACCCCCGCTCCCCGACGGTCTCACTCCGCGGGAGCGTGAGGTGCTCCGCCTCCTGGCCGCGGGCGCGACCAACGCCCAGATCGCCAACGCCCTCACAGTGTCCGAGACGACGGTGAAGTCCCACGTGAAGCACATCCTGCGCAAACTGCGCGCCTCGAACCGAGCCGAGGCGATCGCCCGCTATCTGTACCTCGCCCGCACCGCGGACCGAGCATTATGACGGTGCCGGCCGGCGAGCGCCGGCACAGCATGTTTCCGATACCCGCCGGCGACCGGGGCTGGCGGCGGCGCGAACGCGAACTCGGCGATCGGGTGGCCTTCCTGCACGGCGAGGTCCGTGACGCTCTCGGTATCGAACCGTCGCGCGGCACCGTCCTCACCTCCTCGGCGTCGTGGACCGAGGTTGTCTCGGACCTTGCCCAGCTCTGCGTCGACCGGCTGCGCGCGATGGCCGGGCACGCCGACGAGACCGGCCTGCGGACCTGCCTGCTCCTGCTGGACCTGCACGAACTCGCCTTCGACCTCGGCCGGCACGAACGAGACCGGCGCACGCGTCGACTGGCCGCCTGCTCCGAGGGACTTGCGCGCATGCGGGTGCTGCCGCACTCGACGGATCTGCTGGACCACGCGTGCGAGGAACTGGTCCGGCGCTGCGGATTCGGCCGGGCGGTGCTGTCCCGGGTCGACGACGGCGTCTGGCGGCCGTGGATGGCGTACTTCAGCAACGGCGACGAGTTCGAGTCGTGGTTCACGGGCTGGGTCGACCAGCCGATTCGGCTCGAGGGGCGCACCCCCGAGACGAGGCTGCTCACCGAGTGCCGGCCCGTCGCCGTCTACGACACGGCGAACGCCGTCGTACACCGGTCGATCATCGTGGACTCGGGTCGCTCGGACTCCTACGTCGTCGCCCCGTTGATGCACGGCACCTCGGTGGTGGGATTCCTCCACGCGGACCACCATCCGGCTTCGCGGCGCGTGGACGACTTCGACCGGGACGTCCTCTGGGCCTTCGCGGAGGGTTTCAGCCACCTGTACGAGCGGATCGTTCTGGCCGAGCGCCTTCGAACCCAGCGCGACCAGGCTCGGGAGATCCTGTCGTCGGCGGTCGAATCGGTGAGTGACTTCTGCGACGCGAGCATCGACTTCTCGCCGCACGCGGCCGTCGGAGCCATGCCGCGGACTCCCGTTGCGCCCCATCCGTTCGCCACCGGGCATCCTGGTGGGGAGCTCACCGCGCGCGAGTCGGAGGTCCTCGAGCTGATGGTGGCGGGAGCGACGAACGGTGCCATCGCCGAGACGCTGGTCATCTCCGAGGACACCGTGAAATCACATGTGAAACACATACTGCGCAAGCTCGGTGCGGCGAACCGGTCGCAGGCGATCGCGCGGTCGCTGGGAATCGCCGTGCACGGCGACGGTGTCTGAGGTCGCCGATATCTCTGGAGGTCGCCGGTCAGCGTGGCCGTCCCGGGGCGGCCGGGCGCTGCTCGCCGCCCCGGCCGCACCCGGCGTTGCTCACGGTGCGCCGAGCAGCCCCAGTTCGGCACGTCCGAGCAGGTCGTAGGCCTGGTCGGTGGTGAGCGGATGGAAGGGGCCGCCGCGGGCGTCACGGTAGAGGCGTTCGAGCACGTGTCCCCGCCGGAAGGAGGACCCGCCAACCAGCCGGAGGGCGGCGTCCGTCACCCTGATCGCGGTCTCCGTCGCGGTGACCTTGGTGACGTCGATGAACCCCGTGCGCGCGATCGGATCCCATTCGGCGTCGCGGCCCTCGATGAGGATCCGGCCGGTGGTTTCCAACGCCCGCGCCGCGGTCTCCACGTCCACCAGCATCCGGCCGAGTCCGTACTGGACGAAGCCGATCCCCTTCAGTGCGACGTCCTTGCCCTCCATCGTCGCGCCGAGGCTCTTCTTCTTCAGGATCTCCCGCGTCTCGGTGTAGGCCTTCTCCGCCAGGCCCAGGTACACGGCCGCGAAGCTCATCGACGCCCACTCGAACTCGCCGAACAGGCCGTTGCGGAAGTTCCCGCCGTAGGAGTCGGCGGGTGCCGGCACGTCGTCGAAGACGACCGTGTGGGTGCCGGTCGCCCGCATCCCCATGGTGTCCCAGGTCTCGACGATGCTGATCCCGGGGCTGTCCATCGGCAGCACGAAGACGGCCTCCCGGGCCGCGTGCTCGGTGAAGTCCTCGGGTAGCTGCCCGTTCTCGTCCGTGATCGTCGCATTGAAGGCGACGATGTCGGCTCCCAGGCAGAGGGTGGCCCATGTCTTCTTGCCGTGGATCCGCCAGCCGCCGTTCCCGTCGGGAATCGCCTTCGTGTCGGCGAGGCCGCTCAGACCGGCCCGGTCCTCACTGAACGGTCCGCAGATGATCTTTCGTTCCCGAACGACCTCGGTGAAGACGCGCTCCCTGGTGGCCTCGTCGAGCAGACCGCGGAAGATACCGATCATCGTCTGGTGCATGTTGAACGCCAGCGCGATCGCCGGGTCGCCCTTCGCGAGCTCCCTGGAGACGAGCGCGGTGGTGGCGATGTCGGCGCCGAGGCCGCCGTACTTCTTGGGCACCGCGATCCCGGGCAGGCCGCTGTCCTTGTAGAGCGGCACGAGTTCGGTGGGAAAGCGGTTCTCCGCGTCGGCGGACGGACCGGCCACCGCGAACTCCTTCGCCAGCGCACGGGCCGCCTCGAGCACCTCGGCCCGTTCGGCTGGCGTTATCTCCACATCGTGTTTTCCCATGCCGCAGCTCACTCCTCGTTGTTGATGACCGCGTACTGGCGAACACCGCGTACTGGCGAACGTAGACCGGATATGCGCGTGTTGAAATCTCCCCTCGGGAGAGCTTCTGCCCTTCGATGGGGTGACACGTCGCCGGGGTTCGGCGGCCCGCCGGACGCCGGCCCCACACTGTCCCTGTCCCGTTCTGCGGGGCCCTTGCCCAGTTCCGCGCGGTCCTTGTCCCGCTCCGGCGATCGCCGGAGCGCGCCCCGGCCGTTCGGGGCTCACCCGAAGGGGCAAGGTGTTTAACCCCGGGGGATGACGCGTCCGGTCTCGTCCGGCCCTACCGTTGGGCCATCCCCGCCGGCCGTCCGCCGGCCATCGGCGGTCTTTTCCCATCGGCGCAAAGGAGCGTGGCAGATGTCGTCCTACCGGTTCGCCGTGTTATGGCTGAAGGCGTTTCGTGAAAGCGCGGAGAAGGTCTGCGCCCTGTACGCCGACGACTTCCTCTTCGAGGATCTGATCCTGGACCAGTCGATCACCGACAAGGAGGATCTGCACCGAGTCTTCGCGCCGTACGCGAACAAGGATCTGAACAACGGCATCGGGATCAACCTGTTCCGGATCGACGAGTACATCGGTGATGCCCGCAGCGGGATCATCCGCTGGACCTGGGAGCCCGCGGGCTCGGCCGCCTTCCTCGGCGTCCCCACGGGCGGGAAGACGTTCAGCACGTCCGGTCAGACCTTCCACATCTACGACGCCGACGGCCGCATCAAGCGTGAGTCGACCTACTGGGACGCCGTCTCACCGCTGCACACGCTGGGCCTGCCGGTGTCGATCCACGGTGGCGTCGCCGCCCCGGTCCCCGCGTCCGCCCCGGTCCCCGCGTCCGCCCCGGTCCCCGCGTCCGCCGCGGTCTGAGGCCCCCGAGACCCGAAGCGAAGGGAACACGTCGATGAGCAAGGCCACCGACCACGCGCAGCGCTGGGCGCAGGTACTCACCACGGACACCGATGCCGCCGTGGCCCTGTACGCGGACGAGGTGCTGTACGACGACCGCCGATCGGTCGACCACGTCTATGACACGGCCACCGACAAGGCCGAGCTGCGGGAACGCCTCGCCCCGTATGC
Source organism: Frankia torreyi (assembly GCF_000948395.1). Taxonomy (GTDB): domain Bacteria; phylum Actinomycetota; class Actinomycetes; order Frankiales; family Frankiaceae; genus Frankia; species Frankia torreyi. Next base: position 55,401 of record NZ_JYFN01000032.1, read on the forward strand.
GAACGGCGACGCCGGCAACGGCGTCGGGATCCATCGCTTCGAGGTCCTTGAGGCCATCGAGACCACCGGGGGCAACGGGGCGCCCGCCGTCACGATCCTCTGGCGTTGGACCGGTGAACACCTCGCGGGCTTTCGGGGAGTGCCGACCGGCGGCCGGACGCTGTCCACCCGCGGCCAGACCTGGCACCAGTTCGATGCCGACGGCCGGATCGACCGTGAGCTGACCAACTGGAACGACACCCCGGTACTCCAGGAGCTCGGCCTGCCGGTGCTCACCCCGCACTACTGGGACGCCGACTTCGACCCCGCCTCGCTTCTGGGGTGAAGCACCGGTCGGTGGACGGCAGTTCGATCTGGAGGTCAAGCAGTCATGTGGGGCACCCTGCCAGAGGTGTTCGATCGGGTGTGTCTGTACTACGCGGACTCGACGGCGATCATCGACGATGATCGTCGGCTCACCTACCGGCAGATGCAGAGCTGGGCCAACCGAGTGGCGAACGGACTCGGGGCGCTGGGGGTGGAGAAGGGCGACCGGGTAGGCCTGCTGCTGCCCAACAACCTGGAGTTCATACCGACCCAGCACGGCATCTGGAAGGCCGGGGCGGTGCTGGTGCAGATGCCGACGCGGTCCGCGGTCGGTGGCCATCGCACCATCCTGGGGCAGGCCGGCGCCACCACCCTCATCTATCACGCCCAGTTCGACGCGGTCGTCGCCGAGCTGCTCAACGGTCTGCCCGCCGTCAAGCGGGTCATCCGTCTGGCCGGCGGCCACGGGGCCGCTGCCGCCGCCGCTGTCAGTGCCGCCGCTGTCAGTGCCGCCGCGGGGCCGACGACGGTCCTCGACGCCCTGGACGTTCTCGACTACCGGACGTTCTTCGACTCGCAACCGGATTCGCCGCCGTCGGTGTCCCTGGCCGAGGACGACGACGCGTACGTGCTGTTCACCTCCGGGAGCACGGGCGAGCCGAAAGGGGTGGTCAATTCCCACTTCACCTGGGCGCACTACAGCATCACGGCGGGACTCGAGATCGCCGACATCCGGCCGGGTGAGATCTTCGCGCACGGGGCTCCCCTCACCCACTTCACGCAGATCTTCGTGATGCCGACGTTCCTGCGTGGCGGGGTGAACGTGATGCTGCCGGGCCTCGACGTCGACGTTCTCCTCAGGACGATCGAGAAGGAGCGGGTGACCGCCACGGCCGTGGTCCCCACGATCGTCTACCTCCTGCTCGACCATCCCGGCCGGACGTCGTTCGACCTCTCCTCGCTGAACACGATGGTCTATGCGGGCTCCCCGATCGCCCCGGAACGCCTCCGTGAGGCACTCGACGCCTTTGGTCCGATCTTCGTCCAGACCTACGCCGGGACCGAGCCGGGCTACGTGTCGTGTCTGCGCAAGGAGGACCACCGGGTGGACACCGAGCAGGGTGTCCGACGGCTGGCGTCGGCCGGGCGACCGATCCCGTACGTGAAGGTCACCATCCAGGACGAGAGGGACCGGCCGCTCCTGGTCGGCGAACCGGGAGAGATCTGCTCGCGGCAGCTCGGGCAGATGCTGACCTACGTCGACCCCACCCGCAACGCCGAGGCGTTACGGGACGGCTGGGTGCACACCGGCGACATCGGTTTCCTGGACTCCGACGGTTTCCTCTACATCGTCGATCGCAAGAAGGACATGGTGGTCAGCGGCGGATTCAACGTCTTCCCACGTCAGGTCGAGGACGTGCTGTTGACCCACCCGGCGGTGGCCCAGGCCGCGGTGGTCGGCGTACCGCATGAGAAATGGGGCGAGGCCGTGCTCGCGGTCGTGGTCGCCAAGCCGTCCGAGACGGTGCGGGAAGGCGATCTGATCGCGTACGTCAAACGCGAGCTGGGAAGCGTGCCGGCGCCGAAGTCGATCGTGTTCTGCGACAGCCTCCCGGTGAACCCCGCGGGCAAGGTCGACAAGAAGGCGATTCGCGCGCCGTACTGGGCCGGACGCAGCCGGGAGATCGGATGACTGCGCAGCGCGCCGCCGACCGGGCCGACCGGGCCGACCGGACCGACCGGGCCGGACCGGGGCCGCGGCCCGAGCCGCCGGCGACGCTCGTCGACGCGGCCACCTTCCGCGAGGTCCTGTCGCATTTCGCCACCGGTGTCGTCATCGTGACGGCGCTGGCCGGGGACCGACCGGTGGGCCTGACCTGCCAGTCGTTCACCGCCCTGTCCCTCGATCCGCCGATGATCCTGTTCTGTCCCGCTCGGACGTCCACGTCCTGGCCGGTGCTGGCGGGCTGCGGGCGGTTGTGCGTCAACATCCTCAGCGCCGACCAGCACGAGATCAGCAATGGCTTCGCGCGCAGCGGCGCGGACAAGTTCGCCGGCGTCGCGTGGACGCCGCTGTCGAACGGCGCACCCGCGCTGGAGCGCGCCGCCGCGCACATCGGCGTGCGCATCGCCGAGGTCTACGACGGCGGCGACCATCACATCGTTACCTGCCACGTGGAATCCCTGCGAGCCGGCGAGGGCGGCGCTCCGCTGCTGTACTACCGCAGCGAGTACCGCCACCTCCGGCATCAGGACTGACATCCCACCGCCTTTCGAGAAGGAGGAGAACGTGTCCGCACCGCATTACCCGTTATTCATCGGCGGGGAATGGCTCGATTCCACCGAGCGGTACGAGATCAGAAGCCCCGCGACGGACGAACTCGTGGCGACCGTCGCGAAGGGCGGGGCCGAGCACGTCGACCGTGCGGTCGACGCGGCCAGGGCCGCGCACGAGGCGGGCGTGTGGCGGCACACCGCGCCGCAGGAGCGCTCGGCGTTGCTGCACGCGGTCGCCGGTCGTCTCGAGCAGCGCCTGCCCGAGCTTGCGGCCCTGCAGAGCCGGGAGAACGGCGCGACGATCCGCGTCACCGGTGCCCTGCATCTCGGCCTGTCGATCGGTCAGCTCCATTACCTCGCCGATCTCGCGAAGTCCTACGAGTTCGAGAAGGCCGGACCCGAGATCGGTCCGATTCCGGCCGCGGGAGTACTGCGCCGGGAGCCGCTGGGCGTGGTGGCCGCGATCGTGCCCTGGAACATCCCCCTTCTCGTGATCATCTGGAAGGTCGCCCCGGCGCTCGCCGCCGGGAACACCGTCGTGCTCAAGCCCGACGAGCACGCGCCGCTGCTGGCCCTCGAACTCGCCAGGGAGTTCGAGGCGGCCGGTCTGCCTCCGGGGGTGCTCAACGTCGTCACGGGTGACGGCGATCCGGTCGGCGCCCACCTCAGCGGCCATCCCGACGTCCGCAAGGTGGCCTTCACCGGCTCGACCGAGGTCGGCAAGGCGATCCTGGGCGCGTCCGCCGACACGGTGAAGCGGGTGACGCTGGAGCTGGGTGGCAAGGGGCCGAACATCATCCTCGAGGACGCGGACCTGCCGCTGGCCGTCGACGGGGCGCTGTTCGCGGCCCTGGCCAACAACGGGCAGGCCTGCGAGGCGGGCACCAGGCTGCTCGTTCCGGGCGTGCTGAAGGACGAGGTCGTCTCCCGGCTGGTGGAGCGGGCGAAGACCCTCAAGCTCGGTGATCCGCTGGATCCGGCGACCGACGTCGGCCCGGTGATCAGCGCCGGACAGCGGGACCGGATCCTGGGCTACCTGGAGTCGGCCCGCGCCGACGGCGCCACCATCGCCCTGGGCGGTGGCGCCCCACAGGGGCCGGGGTTCGAGACGGGGAACTGGGTCGAACCCACCGTCGTCACCGATGTCACGAACGATGCCCGGATCGCCCGCGAAGAGGTCTTCGGCCCGGTTCTCACCGTGCTGACGTACGACTCCGTCGACGAGGCGGTCGCCATCGCCAACGACACCGACTACGGACTTTCGGCCGGCGTGTGGGGCCGGGATGAGCAACGCGCTCTGGCCGTGGCCCGCCGGCTCGACGCCGGCATGGTGTACGTCAACGACTGGCACGTCATCCACCCGGCCTACCCGTTCGGCGGATTCAAGCAGAGCGGACTGGGACGCGAGGGCGGCCCCGACGCGCTCGACGCCTACACCGAGCAGAAGTTCATCTCGCTCGCCCGCTCCGGCGGGCTGGCGGACCGGGCGGCCTTCGCCCTGGTGCTGGGAACGCCGCCGACCCGCTGACCCTCGGCAGACCTGCTGGCCCTCGGCAGACCTGCTGACCCTCGGTAGACCTGCTGACCCTCGGCAGACCTGCTGACCCTCGACAGACAGGGACGGATCAACGATGGAGCACGTCAGCACCGCCGGCGTCGTCGATCCGACGACCGTTCCGGTCGTGCGCAACCAGATCCGGTCGTTCCTCGACCTGCGACACGTCCGGGCCGGCGGCAGCCGCCCGCCCGGGTTCGACCGGTTCCAGGCCACCAGGCTCGGTGTTCTCGGGGCCGGGATGATGGGCGCGGGCATCGCCTACGTGGCCGCGCAGGCCGGCATCGAGGTGGTGCTCAAGGACATCAGCCTCGCCGCGGCGCGGCGGGGCAAGGCCCACGCCGAGCGGCTGGAGGCGAAGGCGCTGGCCCGGGGCCGCACCTCGCCGGGGGCGTCGGCGGCGTTGCTCGACCGGATCCNCCCGACCGCCGACCCCGCCGACTTCGCCGGGGTGGACGTCGTCGTCGAGGCCGTCTTCGAAAGCGTCGAGCTGAAGCACAAGGTCTTCGGGGAGATCGAGGAGATCGTCGACCCGGCCGCGGTGCTCGGTTCGAACACCTCGACGCTGCCCATCGCCCTGCTGGCCGAGGGGGTCCGGCGGTCCGAGGACTTCCTCGGCCTCCACTTCTTCTCTCCGGTCGACCGGATGCCACTCGTCGAGATCATCCGGGGCCGGAGCACGTCGGACGCCACGCTCGCGAAGGCGTTCGACGTCGTCCGGCAGCTCGGCAAGACGCCGATCGTCGTGAACGACGGCCGCGGGTTCTTCACGAGCCGCGTCATCATCGCCTTCCTCAACGAGGCGATCGCGGCGGTCGGGGACGGCATCGACCCGGCCGCTGTCGAGGCGGCGGCGTTGCGGGCCGGCTACCCGGCCGGACCGCTCGCGCTTCTCGACGAGCTGACGCTGACCCTGCCGCGAAAGATCCGGCAGGAGGCGCAGGCGGCGGCGGAGGCCGTCGGTGATGTCTGGCGGGGCCATCCCGCGGACGCGGTCGTCGACCGGATGATCGACGAGTTCGGCCGGCCGGGGCGGTCCGGCGGCGCCGGCTTCTACGAGTACGACGACACCGGCCGGCGCGGCGGCCTGTGGCCGGGCCTGCGGGCGGCGTTCGGCACGCCGGGCCGCGGCAGCTCNCCCGCCGACCCCGCCGACCCCGCCGACCCCGCCGACCTTGCCGACCGGCTGCTGTTCGCCGAGTCGATCGAGGCCGTTCACGCGATGGACGAGGGCGTCGTCGGGTCGGTGCCCGACGCGAACGTGGGCTCGTTGCTCGGCATCGGCTTCCCACCCTGGACGGGCGGGGTGTTCCAGTACATCAACCAGTACGCCGACGAGCACGGCAGGGGCCCGGCGGGCTTCGTGGCCCGGGCCCGCGAGCTGGCCGACCGCTACGGCGCCCGCTTCGCTCCGCCCGGCTCGCTGGTGAGCCGGGCGGTCACCGGCTCGCTGTATGCGTAGCGGCGCGGCCCGGATCCGGTTCGACAGACGATCAATCGCTGGGAGGCGTTGTGGACTTCGGTGAGCGTTGTGGACTTCGGTGAGGACGCGGAGCTCGCGGCTCTGCGGGAGACGGTCGCCGCGATCGCGAAGCCGTTCGGCGGTGCCTACTACACCGAGCGGTCGCACGCGCGCAGGCCGACCAGCGAGGTGTGGGCGGCGCTCGCGCAGGCCGGTTTCCTCGGGGTGAACCTCCCCGAGGCCTACGGCGGCGGTGGCGGCGGCATCGTGGAGCTCGCGGCGGTCTGCGAGGAGACCGCCGCGGCGGGCTGCCCGCTGCTGCTCCTGGTGGTCTCCGCCGCGATCTCCGGCGAGGTCATCTCCCGTTTCGGCAGCGCGGAGCAGAAGCTGCGGTGGCTGCCCGGCCTCGCCGACGGCAGCCACAAGGTGGTGTTCGCGATCACCGAGCCGGGCGCCGGGTCGAACACCCACCGGCTGGCGACGAAGGCGGTCCGCGACGGCGACGACTGGGTGCTGACCGGGCAGAAGTACTACATCTCCGGCTTCGACGAGGCCGCGGCCGTCCTCGTCGTCGCCCGGACCGGCGTGGACGAGGCCACCGGGCGGGCGCGGCTGTCGCTGTTCGTCGTGCCGACCGACACGCCGGGCCTGGTCGCCCACCCGCTGCCGGTCGCCGCACAGATGCCCGAACAGCAGTTCACGCTGTTCTTCGACGACGTCCGGGTGCCGGCGGACGCGCTGATCGGCGTCGAGGGCGACGGCTTCCGGCAGGTGTTCCACGGCCTGAACCCCGAACGGATCACCGGCGCCGCGATCTGCGTCGGCATCGCCCGGTACGCGCTGGGAAAGGCCGCCGACTACGCGCGTCACCGGCAGGTGTGGGACGTCCCGATCGGCGCCCATCAGGGCGTCTCCCACCCGCTGGCGAAGGCGAGGATCGAGACGTCGCTCGCCGCGCTGATGACGCAGAAGGCCGCGTGGTCGCATGACCACGGACTGCCCGCCGGGGAGCCGTCGAACATGGCGAAGTACGCCGCCGCGGAGGCCGCCCTCGCGGCGGTGGACCAGGCGATCCAGACCCACGGCGGCAACGGGATGGCCGTCGAGTACGGCCTGGTGCCGCTGTGGGGGATGGTGCGCACGCTGCGGATCGCCCCGGTCAACCGGGAGATGATCCTCAACTACGTCGCGCAGCACACCCTCGGCCTTCCCCGGTCCTATTGAGGAGCTCCGGCCCCAACGAGGAGTTCCGGCCCCAACGAGGAGTTCCGGCCCCAACGAGGAGCTCCGGCCCCAACGAGGAGCTCCGGCCCCAACGAGGAGTTCCGGCCCCACTGAGGAGACAGCGATGACGTATTCCGCCACGAGATGGGCGCCCGCGCCGGGCGGGCCGGCGGCGCGGGCGCGGGCGGCCGAGGGCACCGTCCTGCGGTCCCGCCTGGACACCGCCTCCGAGTTGTATTGCACGAACCGTGCCGCCCAGCTCGCGAACCTCGCGCAGCTCGAAGAGCAGCTCGAGATCGCGCGGGCCGGCGGCGGCGAGCACTACCGCGACCGTCACCGCCGACGCGGCCGGTTGCTGGTGCGCGAACGCGTCGAGCTGCTGCTCGACCGGGACTCGGCGTTCCTCGAACTGTCCCCGCTCGCGGCCTGGGGAACGGAGTTCGCTGTCGGCGCGAGCGTCGTCACCGGCATCGGGGTGGTGTCCGGGGTCGAGGTCGTCGTCATCGGGCACGACCCGACGGTCCGCGGCGGCACGATGAACCCGTACTCGCTGCGCAAGACGCTGCGTGCCCTCGACATCGCCAGGCGCAACCGGCTGCCGGTCGTGAACCTCGTCGAGTCCGGCGGTGCCGACCTGCCCAACCAGTCCGACCTGTTCGTCCAGGCCGGGAAGATCTTCCACGACCTGTCCGCCCTGTCGGCCGACGGCATCCCCACCATCGCCCTGGTCTTCGGCAACTCCACCGCGGGCGGGGCGTACGTGCCGGGCATGTGCGACCACGCGGTGCTGGTGGACCGGCAGGCGAAGGTGTTCCTCGGCGGGCCACCGCTGGTCAAGATGGCGACCGGCGAGGAGTCCGACGACGAGGATCTCGGCGGCGCGGCGATGCACGCGCGGGTCTCCGGAGTCGCGGACTACTTCGCGGTCGACGAGCCCGACGCGATCCGAATCGGCCGGCGGATCCTGTCCGAGATCAACTGGCGTAAGCGCGGACCCGGGCCGAGCCTGCCCGCCGACCCGCCCGTGTACGACGCCGACGAGCTGCTGGGGATCGCGCCGGCGGACATCCGGGTGCCGTTCGACCCGCGCGAGGTGCTCGCCCGGGTCGTCGACGGCTCGCGGTTCGGTGAGTACAAGCCCGACTACGGCACCAGCCTGGTCACCGGCTGGGCATCGATCCACGGCTTTCCGGTCGGGGTCCTCGCCAACGCCAACGGCGTGCTGTTCAGCGCGGAGGCGAAGAAGGGCGCCGAGTTCATCCAGCTCGCCAACCAGGTGGACACGCCGCTGATCTTCCTGCAGAACACCACGGGCTTCATGGTGGGTGCGGCCTACGAGCAGGGCGGCATCATCAAGGACGGCGCCAAGATGATCAACGCGGTGACGAACAGCGCCGTGCCGCACCTGACCGTCAACATGGCGGCGTCGTTCGGCGCGGGCAACTACGGCATGTCGGGGCGCGCCTACGACCCACGGCTGATGTTCGCCTGGGTGGGCGCCAAGCTCGCCGTCATGGGCGCCGCCCAGCTCGCCGGGGTGCTGTCGATCGTGGGCCGGGCCGCCGCCGAGGCCGCCGGCCGACCGTTCGACACCGCGGCCGACGACCAGCGCCGCGGGGAGATCGAACGCCAGATCGGCGAGGAGTCGCATGCCTTCTTCCTGAGCGGAAAGCTCTACGACGACGGCGTCCTCGACCCGCGCGACACCCGCACCGTGCTCGGCATCGCCCTGTCCGCCGCGCACTCGGGCCCGATCGAGGGACGCCGTGGCTACGGCGTCTTCCGGATGTGAGCCCCGTGCGCCCGGTGACAGCCCAGAGCCCGGTGACAGCCCAGAGCCGAGCGACCCCAGGGGGGCGAGTGATCACAAAACTGCTGGTCGCGAACCGGGGCGAGATCGCGGTCCGGATCATCCGGACCGCGCACGAGATGGACATCGCCACGGTCGCGGTCTTCTCCGACCCCGACGCGGGCGCCCCGTTCGTCGCCGCGGCCGACGAGGCCGTCCGGCTGCCCGGGGCGACGCCGGCCGAGACGTATCTGCGTGCCGATCTGGTGATCGACGCCGCGCTGCGGGTGGGGGCCGACGCCGTCCATCCCGGCTACGGCTTCCTGTCCGAGAACGCCGACTTCGCGCGGGCGTGCGCCCAGGCGGGGATCGTGTTCGTCGGACCGCCCCCGGAGGCCATCGAGGCCATGGGGTCGAAGACCCGGGCGAAGGAACTGATGGGCGCGGCCGGCGTGCCGGTCCTACCCGGTCTGATCGTCGACGACGAGCTGCTCGCCGAGCCAGACCGGCTGCTGAAGGCCGCGGCTGAGCTGGACTTCCCCGTGCTGGTCAAGGCCGTCTACGGCGGGGGTGGGCGCGGGATGCGCATCGTGCACGACCTCGGGGCGCTCGCGGACGCCGTGGCGGGTGCACGGCGCGAGGCGGCCTCGGCGTTCGGCGACGGCACGGTGTTCCTGGAGCACTACGTCTGGCGTCCCCGCCACGTCGAGGTGCAGGTCTTCGCCGACACTCACGGCGACGTCGTGCACCTGTTCGAACGGGAGTGCTCGATCCAGCGGCGCTACCAGAAGATCATCGAGGAGGCGCCGTCCGTCGCGGTCGACGAGCACCTGCGGGAACGCCTCGGCTCCGCCGCCGTCGCGGCCGCCGCGGCGATCGGCTACGTCGGCGCCGGGACCGTCGAGTTCGTGCTCGACCGCACCGGCCGGTTCTTCTTCCTCGAGGTGAACACCCGGCTGCAGGTCGAGCACCCGGTGACCGAGCAGGTGACCGGGCTCGACCTCGTCCGGGCGCAGCTGCTGGTGGCGCAGGGCGCGCCGCTGCCGGCCGAGCTGCGCCACGCCCGCATCACCGGCCATGCCGTCGAGGCCCGCCTGTACGCCGAGGACGTGCCCGCCGGGTTCCTCCCCGCGACCGGGACGATCCACCGTTTCGACGTGCCCACGTTCGACGGCGTTCGCGTCGACAGCGGAGTCGCGGACGGGTCGGTCGTCGGCGTCCACTACGACCCGATGCTCGCCAAGGTCATCGCGCACGGCGCGACGCGTGACGAGGCGATCCGTCGACTCGCCCGCGCGCTGGCCGGCACCCGCGTGCACGGGGTGACCACCAACCGGGAGCTGCTGGTCGCCGTTCTGCGCGACGAGGAGTTCCGCTCCGGCGACATCGACACCGGTTATCTCGACCGGCACGACGCGGTCGCGATGGGCTCGCCCGCGACGTCCGCCGACGTCCTCGCGACGCACCTGGTGGCGGCCGCGCTCACCGCCGCGGCCGAGCGCCGGGCGACCGGGATCCTCCCGACCGCGCCGCCCGGCTGGCGCAACGTCCCGACCTCCCCGCAGCGTGCCGTCTTCGCGCTGTCCGGCCCGGGATCGTCCGGGCTCGGTGCCTCCGGGCGCGAGGTGGAGGTGACGTACCGCTGGCGCGCGGACCGCGTCGACGTCACCGTCGACGGCCGGGACCGGGACGTGGTGGTGCACCGCCTCGACGGCGAACAGGCCGATCTGACCGTGGACGACGTTCGTTCGACGGTCCGGGTCCACCGCGTCGGGCCGGAGGTCTACCTGGACGGTCGCGGCGGGTCGACGGTGGCCCGGGAGACGCCCCGGTTCGTCGAGCCGGGCGCGAGCGCCGCGGCGGGATCGCTGACCGCTCCGATGCCGGGAACGGTGGTCCGGGTCGCCGTCGAGCGGGGTGCGGCCGTGACCGCCGGAGAGGTCGTGCTCGTTCTGGAGGCGATGAAGATGGAACACGCGGTGACCGCGCCGCACGACGGCGTCCTGCACGAGCTGGACGTGCGTCCCGGCCAGACCGTCGACGGCGGGCACGTCCTCGCCGTCATCACACCGGGGCCGGCGCGATGACCTCGCCCGCGGTCACCTACCGGCGGGACGACCGGGTCGCGTGGCTGACCATCGACCGGCCGGAGGCCCGCAACACGCTGTCCGCCGAGGTCCGCCGGGGCCTGTGGGACGGTTTCGCCAGGTTCAACGCGGACGGGGACGCGTCCGTTCTCGTGCTCACCGCCGTGGGCGATCGGGCCTTCTGCGCCGGGGGCGATCTGAAGGAGATGGCGACCCAGGCGCTTGGGGTGCCGCCACTGGACTACGTGCCCCAACCCGGCCGGAACATCGAGGTCGACAAGCCCGTCGTCGCCGCCGTCAACGGCGTCGCCTATGCCGGCGGATTCCTCCTGACGCAGTGCTGCGACCTGGTCGTCGCCGCCGAGCACGCCAGATTCGCGATCACCGAGGTCAAGGTCGGCCGCGGGGCGCCCTGGGCCGCGCCGCTGCCCTACCTGCTGCCGCCCCGGATCGCGATGCAGATGCTGCTCACCGGCGAGCCGATGGCCGCCCGGCGCGCCTACGAGCTCGGCCTCGTCAACGAGGTCGTCCCGGGAACCGACCTCGCCGGTCGGGCGCGGGAACTCGCCGCGACGATCGCGGCCAACGCGCCGCTGTCGGTGCGGGCCGCGAAGCGCACCGTCGGTCTGCTCGCCCAGCTTCCCCTGTCCGAGGCGTACCGCGAGGCGGAGCGGATCTGGGAGCCGGTGTACCTCAGCGCCGACGCCCAGGAGGGGCCGCGGGCGTTCAGCGAGAAGCGCCGACCGGTCTGGAGCGGGCGCTGATGGCCGCCGACCAGCACCCTGGCGCCGACCAGCACCCTGGCGCCGACCAGCACCCTGGCGTGGACGGACCGGACGCCCGTCCGGTCCGGCGTCCGGTCCGCATCGCGAACTGCTCGGGTTTCTACGGCGACCGGATCGACGCCGCGCGGCTCATGGTCGACGGCGGCCCGATCGACGTGCTCACCGGCGACTATCTCGCCGAGCTGACGATGCTGATCCTGTGGAAGGCCCGCCGACGGGATCCCGGTGCGGGCTACGCGCGGACGTTCCTCGTCCAGCTCGAACAGGTGCTCGGCACGTGCCTGGACCGGGGGATCCGCATCGTCGTCAACGCGGGCGGCCTCAACCCCGCGGGCCTGGCCGAACAGGTCACCAAGGTCGCCGCCGGGCTCGGCCTGTCGCCTCGGGTCGCCCATGTCACCGGAGACGACCTGACGGACCGGATCGGGCCGTTACGGGCGGCCGGCGAGTCCTTCACGCACCTGGACACCGGGCGCCCGTTCGCCGAGCTGGCCGCGAGCGGGGTCGAACCGGTGACCGCGAACGCCTACCTCGGCGGCTGGGGCATCGCCGCCGCGCTGGCGGCGGGAGCGGACGTCGTCGTCACTCCGCGGGTGACCGACGCGTCCCTCGTCGTCGGCCCGGCGGCCTGGTGGCACGGCTGGGCGCGCACCGACTGGGACCGGCTCGCCGGCGCGGTGGCGGCCGGCCACGTCATCGAGTGCGGGCCGCAGGCCTGCGGCGGGAACTACGCGTTCGGCTCGGAGGTCACCGATCGGCGGTATCCGGGGTTCCCGATCGCCGAGGTCGCCGCCGACGGCTCGAGCGTCATCACCAAGCACGCCGACACCGGCGGACTGGTGTCCGTCGGAACGGTCACCGCGCAACTGCTCTACGAGATCGCCGAGCCTGCCTACCCGAACCCTGACGTGGTCGCGCACTTCGACACGGTGGGCCTGACCCAGGAGGGGCCGCACCGGGTGCGGATCTCCGGCACCCGGGGAAGCCCGCCGCCGGGCACGTTGAAGGTCGCGATGAACTACCTGGGCGGCTACCGCAACACGATGACGCTGGTCCTGACCGGTCTCGACATCGAGGCGAAGGCCGCCTGGGCCCGCCGGGAGCTGTTCGACCTGCTCGGCGGCGAGAACGCGTTCGACGCCGTCGACGTGCGCCTGCTGCGGTTCGACCATCCCGACGCCGACGACAACGCCCTGGCGACGGCGCACCTGCGGATCACGGTGAAGGATCGTGATCCGAAGCGGGTGGGCCGAGCGTTTTCGGACGCGACGATGGCACTGGCCCTGGGCGGGTACGCCGGCTTCCACACGACGACCCCACCGACCGCCGAGAGCGCGTACGGCGTGTACTGGCCGACGCTCGTCGGGCGGGACGCGGTGGAGCATCGCGTCGTCCTCGACGATGGCCGCGGGATCGCCATCCCGCACAGCCCGCTGGCCCCGGCCACCGCGGCGCCTTCTGCGCGGACATCGCCGGCGACGCCGTCCCCGAGTGCTCCGCCGTCCCCGAGTGCTCCGCCGTCCCCGAACGCTCCGCCGGTCCCGAACGCTCCGCCGGTCCTGAGTGCTCCGGGTGGCACGGTACGGATCCCGCTGGGTCTGCTGGTGGGCGCCCGCTCCGGGGACAAGGGCGGCAACGCCAACGTCGGCGTCTGGGCCCGCGACGCCGCGACCTACGCCTGGCTCGCCGCCGAGCTGACCGTGCGGCGCTTCGCCGAGCTGGTGCCGGAAGCCCGGGGGCTGGACGTCCGCCGCTACGAGCTCGCGAACCTGCGGGCGGTGAACTTCGTCGTCGTCGGCCTGCTCGGCGAGGGGGTCGCCTCGGCGACCCGTCCCGACCCGCAGGCGAAGGGGCTTGCCGAGTACGTGCGTTCGCGCCATGTCGAGGTACCCGTCGAGCTCGTGGATCCCATCCATGTCCCGTCTCGCGCACGTGACGGGGCTCTGTTCGTCAAGCGGTCCTCCCGTAGGGAATCAGGTGGCTGACATCGTGAACGAGTTGCATCATTTTGTGGCCGGCAAGCTGCTGCCCGGAACATCCGGCCGGTTCGGCGACGTGTTCGATCCGAACACCGGCCGGGTCCAGGCCCGCGTCCCACTGGCGTCGCAGGCCGAGGTCGACGCCGTCATCACCGATGCAGCCGCGGCACAGCTCGAGTGGGCGCGGTGGAATCCGCAGCGCCGGGCGCGGGTGCTGATGCGTTTTGTGGAACTGGTCCGCGCCGAGCGCGAGAGCCTGGCCCGGCTGCTGTCGTCCGAACACGGTAAGACGATCGCCGACGCGGTCGGCGACATCGAGCGGGGGCTGGAGGTGGTCGAGTTCGCGATCGGCATTCCGCACCTGCTGAAGGGCGATTTCTCCGCGAGCGCGGGCACCGGGATCGACGTCTACTCGATGCGCCAACCGCTCGGCGTGGTCGCCGGGATCACCCCGTTCAACTTCCCGGCGATGATCCCGTTGTGGAAGGCCGCCCCGGCCATCGCCTGCGGCAATGCGTTCGTGCTCAAGCCGTCCGAGCGTGACCCGTCGGTGCCGCTGCGGCTGGCGGAGCTCTTTGTCGACGCCGGCCTGCCCCCGGGGGTGCTCAACGTGGTGAACGGCGACAAGGTGGCCGTGGACGCGCTGCTGACCGACCCGCGGATCCAGGCGATCGGGTTCGTCGGTTCGTCGGCGATCGCCGAGTACATCTACGCCACGGCGGCGGCGCACGGCAAGCGCGCGCAGTGCTTCGGTGGCGCGAAGAACCACATGATCGTGATGCCGGACGCCGACCTCGACCAGGTCGTCGACGCCCTCGTCGGAGCCGGTTACGGGTCTGCGGGGGAGCGGTGCATGGCCATCTCGGTGGCGGTCCCGGTCGGGGCGGCCACGGCGGACGCGCTCGTCGAACGGCTCGCCGCGCGGGTGCGCGCCCTGAAGGTCGGCGCCTCGGACGACGCAGGAGTCGACTTCGGCCCCCTGATCACCGCGGCCGCCGTCCAGCGGGTGCGCGACTATGTCCGCAGCGGCGTCGAGGAGGGCGCGGACCTGGTCGTCGACGGTCGCGAACACGTCGTTGCCGGCCATGAGGGCGGCTTCTTCCTCGGCGGCACGCTGTTCGACCATGTCACCCCGGACATGCGGATCTATCGGGAGGAGATCTTCGGCCCGGTGCTCACGGTGGTCCGTGCCCGGGACTACGCCGAGGCGTTGCGGCTGCCGAGCGAACACGAGTACGGCAACGGGGTCGCCATCTTCACCCGGGACGGTGACACCGCCCGCGATTTCACCAGCCGCGTCAACACCGGGATGGTCGGGGTGAACGTGCCGATCCCGGTCCCGATCGCCTATCACACCTTTGGCGGCTGGAAGCGGTCCGGTTTCGGGGATCTCAACCAGCACGGTCCCGATTCGATTCGTTTCTACACGCGAACCAAGACCGTCACCTCGCGCTGGCCCGGTGGGACCAAAGAGGGCGCCAGCTTCGTCATCCCGACGATGAACTGACGGCTCACCCGATGATTCTCACCGCCGAACAGCACGCGCTGCGCGACACCGCGGCCGCGTTCGCCGCCGAACATCTCGAACCGAACGCGCTGCGCTGGGACCAGACCAAGCACTTTCCCGTCGACGTGCTCCGCAAGGCCGCGCAGCTTGGCATGGGCGGGATCTGTGTCGCCGAGGACGTGGGCGGCAGCGGACTCGGTCGGCTCGACTCCGCGGTGATCTTCGAGGCGCTGGCGACGGGGTGCCCGTCGATCGCCGCCTATCTCTCCATCCACAACATGGTCACCGCGATGATCGACCGGTACGGCGACGCGGGGCAGCGAGCCCGTTTCGTCCCGGCACTGTGTTCCATGGAGCACCTGGCCAGCTACTGCCTGACCGAACCGGGAGCGGGCTCCGACGCCGCCGCCCTGTCGACGCGGGCCCGGCGCGAGGGCGACTCCTACATCCTCGACGGGGTCAAGCAGTTCATCTCCGGCGCCGGAGCTGCCGACATCTACGTGGTGCTCGCCCGCACGGGCGGTCCCGGTCCGAAAGGGATATCGGCGTTCGTCGTCGACCGGGCGAACCCAGGAATGTCCTTCGGCCCCAACGAGACGAAGATGGGCTGGAATGCCCAGCCGACCCGCCAGGTCATCCTCGACGGCGCGCGGGTCCCGGCCGGCGACCGGCTCGGTCCCGAGGGCGGCGGGTTCGCCGTCGCGATGTCCGCGCTGGACGGGGGGCGGCTGAACATCTCGGCGTGTTCGCTCGGCGGGGCGCAGGCCGCGTTGGGCAAGGCGGTGCGGCACCTGCTGGAGCGGGAGGCGTTCGGCGCGAAGCTCGCCGACGCCCAGGCGTTGCGCTTCCGGCTGGCGGACATGCGCACCGGCTTGGAGGCCGCGCGCACCCTGCTGTGGCGCGCCGCGGCCGCGCTGGACGCCGGTGAGCGTGACGCCACCCCGCTGTGCGCGATGGCGAAACGCTTCGCGACCGACACCGGATTCGAGGTCGCGAACCAGGCCCTGCAACTGCACGGCGGCTACGGCTATCTGAGCGAGTACGGCCTGGAGAAGATCGTCCGCGATCTGCGGGTCCACCAGATCCTGGAAGGAACGAACGAGATCATGCGGGTCATCGTGTCCCGTTCGATGCTGGCGGCGGCGCCATGACCGATGTGCTGGTCGCGGTTCAGGGTGGCCTGGGCCGGATAACGCTGAACCGGCCGCGCGCCATCAACGCGCTGACTCATGGCATGGTGCGGACCATCGCGGACGTGCTCGACCGCTGGGAGCATGACGAGCGGATCCGCGCTGTGTTGATCGAGGGCGCCGGGGACCGGGGACTGTGCGCCGGAGGCGACATTCGCGCGATCTACGATGATGCCCGTTCCGGGGGCACCGGTTCGCTGGACTTCTGGGCCGAGGAATACCGGCTCAACGCGCGTATCCACCGGTATCCGAAACCGTATGTGGCGTTCATGGACGGGCTGGTGATGGGCGGCGGGGTCGGAATTTCCGCGCATGGCGCGCTGCGCGTCGTGACGGAACGTTCCCGCATCGCCATGCCCGAGGTCGGTATCGGGTTCGTCCCGGACGTCGGCGGCACCTACCTGCTGTCCCGGGCGCCGGGTGAACTGGGCACCCACGCCGCGCTCACGACCACCCAGCTCACCGGCGCCGACGTGATCCACTGCGGGCTCGCCGACCATTTCGTGCCCAGCCACCGGCTCGACGCCCTGGCCGAGGCGCTGGGCCGCAGCGGGCGGGATGGCGACGGGCGGGATGGCGACGGGCGGGCTGGCGAGCATCCGGCGGATGTGGTGGCGGCGTTCGCCGAACCCGCCCCAGCGAGCGATCTTGCCGCCCAGGCGGGGTGGATCGACGCCTGCTACGGCGCGTCGACGGTCGAGGAGATCCTGGCTCGGCTCGGTGAGCAGGGGCAGGAGGCCAGGTCCGCGGCCAAGGAGATCGGGAGCAAGTCCCCGACCGCGCTCAAGGTGACCCTGCGCGCGCTGCGGCTCGCCGCCCGGCTGCCGACCCTCGAGGCGGCGCTCGACCAGGAGTTCCGGGTTTCCAGCGCCTGCCTGCATTCGCCCGACCTGGCGGAGGGCATCCGGGCGCAGATCATCGACAAGGACCGCAACCCGCACTGGACCCCGCAGCGGCTGGCGGACGTCGGCGACGACCTCGTCGCCGACTTCTTCGCGCCGCCTGCTGGACCCGAGCTCGGGCTTGGCCGCACCGAGGGGGGAACGCACCGGTGAACATTGGTGAGATCGACGAGGAGGCCACAGTCATGGAACTCGCCGATCGGCGAATCGCCTTTCTCGGCCTGGGCAACATGGGCCGGCCGATGGCGGTGAACCTCGTGCGGGCCGGTGCGTCGGTGACCGGGTTCGACCCGGTGCCGGCGGCGGTCGCGCGGGCCGAGAGCGCCTCCGTCGGCACCGCCGCGAGTGCGGCCGACGCCGCCCGGGGCGCCGACATCGTCATCACCATGCTGCCCAGCGGCCGCCACGTCCTGGACTGCTACCGGGACATCCTCCCCGCGGTCGGGCCGGGAACCCTGTTCATCGACTGCTCCACCATCGACGTCGCCGCCGCGCGGGCCGCCGCCGCCCTGGTGATCGAGGCGGACTGCCGCGCCATCGACGCGCCGGTCTCCGGCGGCGTGGTCGGCGCCGAAGCGGCGACCCTGACGTTCATGGTCGGGGGGGACCCGGCGTCCGTCGCCTCGGCCGAGCCGCTGCTGCGCGCGCTGGGTGCACGGGCGATCCACTGCGGAGCGTCCGGGGCCGGGCAGGCCGCCAAGATCTGCAACAACATGATTCTCGGCATCTCGATGATCGCGGTGAGCGAGGCGTTCGCGCTCGGCCAACGCCTCGGCCTCACCGACCAGGCCCTGTTCGACGTCGCGTCCACCGCGTCCGGGCAGTGCTGGGCCCTGACGACCAACTGTCCCGTCCCCGGGCCGGTGCCGACCAGCCCCGCCAACCGGGCCTACCGCGGCGGCTTCGCCTCCGGTCTGATGCTCAAGGATCTCCGGCTCGCCCGGTCGGCCGCCGATGCCGAAGGGGTGCGGACGGTGCTGGGGCGCACCGCCGCCGAGATCTACGCGGACTTCGTCCGCGTGGACGGTCCGGGCCGGGACTTCTCGGCCGTCATCACCGCCATCCGCGACGGCGCCGTGGGCGCCCGCCACGACGAGGAAACCGCGCATGAATGACGCGAACGGCACCGCTGGACCCGTCGACGTTGCCACCACCGGCGTGGCTGCTGCGACCACCGGGGTGGCTGCGACCACCGGCGTGGCTGTAACCACCGGCGTGGCTGTAACCACCGGCGTGCCCGAGAGCACCGGTTACGAGACCATCCTCGTCGATCGACCACGTCCCGGCGTCGCCCGGATCACTCTGAACCGGCCGAAGGCGCTGAACGCCCTCAACCTCCAGGTGATGGGGGAGGTCACCGCGGCCGCGGCGGAGCTGGACCGTGACCCGTCGGTCGGGGCGATCGTCCTCACCGGCTCGGCGAAGGCGTTCGCCGCCGGGGCGGACATCAAGGAGATGCAGCCGAAGAGCTTCAGCGACGTCTACGCGGCGGACTGGTTCGCGGGCTGGGACGCGCTGACTCGGGTGCGTACTCCGCTGATCGCCGCGGTCGCCGGGTACGCGCTGGGCGGCGGCTGCGAACTGGCGATGATGTGCGACGTGCTGCTCGCCGCGGACACCGCGAAGTTCGGCCAGCCGGAAATCACGCTCGGGGTGATTCCCGGCATGGGCGGCTCGCAGCGGCTGACCCGCGCGGTGGGCAAGGCGAAGGCGATGGACCTGTGTCTGACCGGCCGCACGATGGGCGCCGACGAGGCCGAGCGCGCCGGGCTCGTCTCGCGGATAGTTCCTGCCGCGGACCTGGTGGACGAGGCCCTGGGGGTGGCCGAGAAGATCGCCGGAATGTCGACGCCGGCGGCGGTGATGGTCACGGAGGCGGTCGACCGCGCCTTCGAGACGACGCTCACCGAGGGCGTTCTGTTCGAGCGCCGCCTGTTCCATTCCACCTTCGCGACCGCCGACCAGAAGGAGGGTATGGCCGCGTTCGTCGAGAAGCGACCACCGATCTTCCGTGACGTCTGACACATTCCCGTTTCCGATGGGCTTGGCTGTGTGCTGGCACACGCCCTCGCCACGGCATTCGACCATCCGGACCTGCCGCGGTCGATACGAACCCGGCTTCTCTATATCCTGAACTCGGTAGCCAATGAGTGTTGGTCTTCACCGGCGGTGGTCCTGGCGCCGTCGGCGGCAGCGGAGGTGGATGGAATGAGTGGTGGCCCGCGGTTTCCCCCCCACGCACCGGTTGCGCCGGCGCATCGGCACGGGCACGTGCGGCTCGCGCAGTACGAACTCGGCGGCCATCTCGTCTGGGCCGCAACCGATGATGCCGGTGTCGTCGCCCTCGCCGGCAGTCGGGACGAACTCGAACGCGTGCTCGCGGAGTGAACGTGTGGAAGCGGCGCACCACCGTACCGACGGCTGTCACGCGACTACGGAGGCGGACACCTCGCGATTGATGTCCGCGCCCCCTCGCTCGCGAACAGCCGGTGGGTAGAGCCCGGCCAGGATATCGGCCACGAATGCGCGCCAGCGACGGGGGCGACCGGCCCGGCGCCAGCCCGCCAGCCCGCCAGGCAGGCAGGCAGGCAGGCAGGTCAGCGTCTTGTTCCGGTCCCGCGGGGCGAGCAGCCCGGTCAGGTACTCCCGGAACCCCCGCCGCTGCGCCATGCCGGTCGACGCCGGTCCCGGCGACCCGGCGAAGCCGCCCCCGGGTCGCCGGAGCTTTTTCGGTCCAAGCGGATTCTGGTCTGTGACTACCCGGGCAGATGGCGGTTTTGGCGAAGATTCATCACTCTCGCCGGTCGATGGTGCGGTATGTCGTGAGCCTCGCCACGATCATGATTCGTAGAATGTCGGGCTATGGACCGAAGAGTGCTTCTGTCGCTCCTGAGCATCGGTGCGGCGCAGGCCCTCCTCGGATGCTCGGCCGATAGCGCGCCCCAGGGCGCTGCGACCCATGATCCCGGCACCGCGTCCACCACGCCCACGGCGCCCACCACGCCCACGGCGCCCACCACGTCCACGGCGTCCACCACGTCCACGGCGCCCGCCACGTCCACGGCGCCCACCGCGGCGGTCCCCGGAGCCGACGAAGGCCCCCTGCCGTTGTCCGCGCCGATTCCCTCTCCGCATCCGGGCCCTCCGGTCGTCGTCTCCCATGCGCCCGGCCGGACCCGGAGAATCGCCCTGACGATCGACGACGGCTATGACGCCACGACGGTCGCCGGTTACGTGGCGTTCGCCCAGCGCTCGAAGATCCCCATCACGTTCTCGCCGAACGGCGCCTACCGGGCGATCTGGGATCGTCACGCCGAGGCCCTGCGCCCGTTGGTCGAGACCGGCCAGCTGCAGATCGGCAATCACACCTGGACCCACAAGAACCTGCTGCACGAGACGGACGCCGCGATCCGCGCCGACATCGAGAAGAACGAACAGTGGATCCAGCAGACCTTCGGGATCACCAGCCGGCCCTGGTTCCGCCCGCCCTACGGCGCCCACAACCACCACGTCGACGGGCTCGCCGGCGAACTGGGGTACACCCGGATCCTGCTGTGGGACGGCAGCTTCGGCGACTCGACCCTGCTCACCCCACAACAGCTCATCGGGCTCGCCCAGCAGTACCTCCAGCCAGGAACGATCATGCTCGGTCACGCCAACCACCAGACCATCCTCGGCCTGTTCGACCAGATCGAGCAGTTGATCGAGCAGCGTCAGCTCGAGCCGGTCACCCTGGACACCATGTTCGGCACGTCCCGGGCCGTCGGCTGACCGCACACCGCACACCGCACACCGCCCCCGGCCGGCGGACTCCCGGCCGGCGAGCTCCGGCCGCCAGCCCCCGGCCCCGTCCTCGTCCTCATGCGGATGGAGCGTTGCCAGCCGTCATGCCGTGCCGGGTAGCCTGCGCTCATGCCCGAGTCGGTCTTCCCTGATTCCTCGCGCCGTCGCTTCCTCGCCGGGGCCGGCGCGGTGGTCGCGGCCACGGGGTTGGCGGCCTGCGCCGCCGACGGATCCACCCCCGCCGGGCCGTCGCCGTCGCCATCCGTCACGGCCGCCGGCGGCACGTCGGCCGCGACCGCGTCGGCCGCGACCGCGGCGGCTGCGGATCCCAGCGGCCCGGGGCTGGTCCCGGGGGGCAGCGCGGTGGCGGTGACGAACGGACCGCGGGATCGACCCCGGGTCGCCCTCACCTTCCACCTCGGCCCGCACCAGACCGGCCAGGACC
The DNA here is from genome assembly GCF_000948395.1 of Frankia torreyi. Lineage (GTDB taxonomy): Bacteria > Actinomycetota > Actinomycetes > Frankiales > Frankiaceae > Frankia > Frankia torreyi. Next base: position 76,692 of record NZ_JYFN01000032.1, read on the forward strand.
TCTCCCTGGCCCATCAGCTCCTCGCCGACGCCACCCGACTCGCCGTGCCGATCACGGTGTTCGCCGTCGGACGATGGCTGGACGAGCACCAGGATCTCGTCCCGGCCATCCTGGGGGGCGGCAACGAACTGGCCAATCACACCTACACCCACCCGACACTGACCGCGCTCCCGGCCGACCAGGTCGCCGCCGAGATCACGGGCTGCCGGGACGTACTGGCTCGCCTCGCGCCGACCCAGGGCCGCTACTTCCGACCCTCCGGCACGAGCACCGCCACCCCGTTGATCCTCACCGAGGCCGGCGCCGCCGGGTACCGCACGGTCGTCGACTTCGACGTCGACCCGCTGGACTACACCTCCCCGGGAACCGACGCCGTCGTCGCACGGGTACGGGCCGGCACCCGACCGGGCTCCATCGTGAGCATGCATTTCGGCTACCCGGGCACCGTCGCCGCGTTTCCCCGTATCGTCGCGAACCTCCACACGGCCGGCCTTACCCCGGTGGCAGTCCACGACCTGCTCACCTGACGGGTCTCCCGCCGCCGTCCTCTGTTCCGGCGGGCCATCATGATCGTCTTTTTGGGGTCGTGCGCGTCAGGTCGGGGGTCGGACACCCGATACCGTGATCCGGATCAAACGGCCCCTCCGTGGACGTTTTACAGCAGAATCTGCTCTTGGCGGGACTGTCCGGGGAACGGGCGCAGACACAGCACCTGCCGAGGAGTCCATGCACGAGTGTCTCCTTGCCGGGTAGGGGTGGACGTTGGGATCGCTGGTCGTCATCGGGAAGTGGTTCATCCTGTCGTTGGCCGCGCTTGCGCTGCTGTCCTGGGCGGGCTGCGTGCTGCTGGCCCGGCGGGGCCGGCTGGTGACGGCGGCGATGGCGGGGTTGTCGGTGGTGCTGACGCTGGCGACGGTGGCGGATCTGGTCAACGCCCATTACAGCTACCTGCCCCGGGTCGACGACGTCATCGGCATTCGGTCGTGGCCGACGGCGTCGGTGCGCGAGGCCGCGACGCCGGCACCGCCGCGGCCGCACCCGAACGGGTCGGTCATCGATCTGCCGGTCACCGGGGTCCGTAGCGGTTTCGGTGTCCGGGAGGCGATGGTCTACCTGCCTCCGCAGTACTTCACCGAGCCGCAGGCCCGCTTCCCGGTGGTCTACCTGATGCACGGTTCGCCGGGCGCCCCGGTCGACTGGTACCGGGCGAACCGGGCGGCGGAGATCGGCGCGTTGCTCGCCGGTGAGGGTCGGCCCGCGATCTTCGTCGCCCCCCGGCTGAGCCACGGCTGGCTCGATGACAGCGAGTGCGTCGACCGGCCCAGTGAGCACATCGAGACCTATCTGGTCGACGACGTCATCCCCACGGTCGACGCCCGCCTGCGCGCGATCCCGGACCGGGCCGACCGGATCTTCGCCGGGATGTCCGCGGGCGGCTACTGTGCGCTGAACCTCGGGCTGCGCCACCGTGATCTCGTCGCGACGATCGTGGACATGTCCGGGATGGACAAGCCCACGCACGACGGAGGGATGGCCGGCCTGTTCGGGAACCGGCCCGATCTTGCGCTCGTCGCCGCGTCCAACACCCCGGCGCTCTACGCGCCGACCCTGCCGCCGTACCCGCCGATGCGGGTCTGGATGGACAGCGGGCGCAGTGATCGCGAGGCGCTGTCGGACACTCGGAACATGGCGGCGACGCTGTCGCGGCGCCCGGGTTTCGACGTCGTCCTGCGGCTGCGGCCGGGGAGTCACGACTTCAGCGTGTGGCGACCGGCCCTCCGCGACAGTCTGCAGTGGGCGGTACCACTGAGCGGTACCACCCCCGCCCTCGCGACGTCCACTGCCAGCGGCCCGCGGCCTTTCCCGCACGCGCTCGTTCGCCGGAATCATCCCCGCGCCGGCAGAACCACGTAGCGGGGCGGCCGGGGCAGACGGGCAGCCGTGCCGCGCCCCACCGCTGCCCACGCCTTGTTCTCGGCGTACATCGTCCAGGTGCTCGGCCTTTTCATGATCACACCCGTGCTCCTGGCGTGTGGTCGGCCCGTCGAACTGGTCCGGTCTGTCGCGTCGGATCGATTGCGCCGGATCGATTGCGCCGGATCGGGGGCCGACTCACCCGGGTGCGACTGCTACGCGGCGCGGTCAGCCCGATTGTCGGCGCTCTGCTGGTGCCGGTCGTCACCCCCCTCGTCGTGTTCACCGGGATCTCCGGAGCGAGCTTGCGAAGCGAGCCGATCTATCACGCTCTGCAGGTCGCACTGCTGGCGCTGGGTTTTCTCGTCGCGGTGCCGCTGATCGAAGGATCGGCACAGGTGACCGGGATCGCCGCGGCAGCCGCGCTTTTCATCGGTTTCCTGGCGCTGTTGCTGGACAGCCTTCCGGGCGGAGTGCTGACGTTTCGCACCCACCTCCTGGCGCCTGTCCGCTACCTTGCTCTGCATCGTTCCTGGGGGCCGTCGCCGCTGACCGATCAGCACACGGCTGGTGCGATCCTGTGGAGTGTCGGCGAGGTGGCGGACCTGCCTTTCGTCGCCGTGCTGATGGTGCGCTGGATGCGGGTGGACGAGCGGGAGGCCCGCGAGGCGGACCGGTTGCTGGACGAGGCCGAAGGGGGCGCGACGCGCATGCGGCCATGGTGGGAGACGGATCCCCGCCCGCCCCGGTGAGCGATCGGGCCGCACCTTTCCGTGTCGTCGCGACCCCCGGCCCGCCCCGCCGATCGTGGACGAGAGCTCGGCCCGACCCCTGGCGACCTCATGACCTGGCTGGCGGATGCGCGGGTCTGCTTCGTCCGCCGGGCGCCGACCGCTGTACAGGACGCCTGATGTGAGGACCATGTGAAGAACCCCGGACAGCCAGTTCTTGGGCGACGGATGAGGGTCGGAGGGAAATTCCGCGTATTGCACGGGATTTCTTACCCGGGGATTTTCTCGGGCGTTGACGATCGGCCATCCGGGCGGGCTAGCAATACGGAGCGCGCCGGTATGGTCCGGTGCGTTCGAGGAGGAATTCGTGTTCCGTTCTCCCACCCGACGGGCAGTCGGGATGGCGGCGTCCGGGCCGGCCCTGTCCGCACTGGCCCTGTCCGCACTGGCCCTGTCCGGAGTGGTGGCGGTCTCGGCCGCCACGCCCGCGGTGGCCGGGTCACCCGAGCACACCCGGTCCCCGGCCCGGCACGTCCTGCTGCTGTCCGTGGACGGACTTCACCAGGCGGATCTCAGTGCGTACGTCCGTACGCATCCGGGTTCGGCGCTGGCCGGGCTGGTCGGCGCCGGTGTCTCGTACACCCACGCGTCGACCCCGGTGCCGTCCGACTCGTTCCCCGGGCTGATCGCCCAGGTGACGGGCGGCAGTCCGGCGACCACGGGCATCTACTACGACGACACCTTCAACCACAGCCTGCTGCCCGCCGGCACGACGTCCTGCGCCGGGGTGAAGCCGGGCGCCGAGGTCGCGTTCACCGAGGCCGCCGACCGCGACCAGAGCTCCCTCGACGCGGGGCAGGGTCTCGCCGGGCTGCCCGGCAGCATCCTGTCCCTGACCGGGTCGCCCCAGTCGCTGCTTGACCCGAAGACGCTGCCGGTCGACCCGAAGACCTGCAAGCCGGTCTACCCGCACTCCTACCTCACGGCGAACACCGTCTTCGAGGTGGCACGCGCCCACGGGCTGGGCACCGCCTGGTCGGACAAGCACCCCGCCTACGAGATCCTCAACGGCCCGTCGGGCACCGGCGTCCAGGACCTGTTCACCCCTGAGATCAACAGCACCGCCCTCGGCTACCCCGGCGGCGACTGGACGAAGGACAACGCGGCCACCCAGCAGTACGACGCGTACAAGGTGACCGCGGTCCGCAACGAGATCGACGGATACGACCACGGCCGCACCCACCGGGTCCCGACCCCGGCGATCTTCGGACTGAACTTCCAGTCGGTCTCCACCGCGCAGAAGCTGCCCAGCTCGGACGGGCTGACCGGCGGCTACCTGCCGGGCGGCACCGAGCCGGGGCCGCTGCTGGCCCGCGCACTCGACTTCGTCGACCACCAGGTCGGCGCCCTGGTCGCCGAACTGAGGCAGACCGGTCAGGCGGACAGCACCGCGATCATCCTGTCGGCCAAGCACGGCCAGTCGCCGACGGACCCGAACGCGCTGACCCGCATCGACGACGGCGCCGTCAGCAAGGCGCTGAACGCGGCCTGGGCGACGGCGCACCCCGGCGCGGCCGACCTGGTCGCCTTCTCCACGGACGACGACATCCTGCAGCTGTGGCTGAGCGACCGGTCGCAGGCCGCCGCCGACTTCGCCCGGGCCTTCCTGCTCTCCCACGACGCCACCGGCAACACGATCAGCGGCGCCAGCCGCACGCTGCCCGCCTCCGGGCTCACCACGGCGTACGCCGGCGCCGGCGCCGCCCGCTTCTTCGGTGTCCCGGCGAGTGACGCCCGCCATCCCGATGTCGTCGGCATCGTCGCGCACGGCGTGGTCTACACCGGCGGCACGAGCAAGATCGCCGAGCACGGCGGCGCCGACCCGCAGGACCGCAACGTCCCGCTCGTCGTCTCCGGTGCCGGCGCCCACGCGGGTCGGATCGACCCGGCTCCGGTCGAGACCACCTCGATCGCCCCGACCATTCTCACGCTGCTCGGGCTCAACCCGAACGAGCTGAGCGCCGTCCGCACCGAGCACACCCGAACCCTGAACGTCGCGCCGGCCACCCACTAGTAGACCGTCGCTGTTTAGTTCTGGGGTGTGGCAGGCTGGTGTTGGCAGATCTTCCTCGTCCCCTCTGCCGGTCAGGACAAGTCATGCCGTCACAGAAGAAGCGGCCGGTCACCTTGACCGCGGCCGATCGTGAAGCGTTGGTTCGGGTCACCACCACGGGTGTGCATCCGGCCTCGATGATCAGGCGGGCGCAGGTGCTGCTCGCGTTGGACACCTCGACCGGCGAGGTTGATCCTGTCGAGGTGATCGCGGCACGGCTGGGTGTCTCGGGTGAGACGCTGCGGCTGGTCGCCAAGCGGTTCGCCGAGACCAGCGGCGACATCTGGGCCACGGTCGGGCGCAGGCAGCGGGAAC
>NZ_JYFN01000033.1 GCF_000948395.1 Frankia torreyi
GACCCGGACCAGATCGCCGGTCGGGTCAGCCAGATCCGTAACGAGATCGAGAAGTCGGACTCGGACTACGACCGTGAGAAGCTCCAGGAGCGTCTGGCGAAGCTCGCCGGTGGGGTCGCGGTCATCAAGGTCGGTGCGGCCACCGAGGTGGAGCTGAAGGAGAAGAAGCACCGCATCGAGGACGCGGTGTCGAACGCGAAGGCCGCGGTCGAGGAGGGCATCGTCGCCGGTGGTGGCGTCGCGCTGCTCCAGGCGTCGATCACCGCCTTCGAGAAGCTCGACCTGTCCGGCGACGAGGCCACCGGCGCGAACATCGTCCGGCTCGCGCTCGAGGCACCCATCAAGCAGATCGCCTTCAACAGCGGTCTCGAGGGCGGCGTCGTGGTCGACAAGGTCCGCAACCTCCCGACCGGCCACGGCCTCAACGCGGCCACCGGCGAGTACGTCGACCTGATCGCCACCGGCATCATCGACCCCGCCAAGGTCACCCGCTCCGCGCTGCAGAACGCCGCGTCGATCGCCGGCCTGTTCCTCACCACCGAGGTTGTCGTGGCGAACACCCCGGAATATGCGGCGGCCGACGCCGCCAACGTGGACGCCGCCATGCGCAGTCAGGGTTTCTGAGCCGTCGCGCCGGACCGTCCGCAGGCCCCGACATCGTGGGGTCCGCGGGCGGTCCAGGCCACGCACCGCGACCGGCGCCCCACCTACACCGGGCCGTCGACCAGCACGGACAGCTCATCGACGTCCTCGCCAGCACCCGTCGCGGCCAGGCCGCCGCCCGCAGGTTCTTCNCCCAGGCATTGGCCCATGGGCGTCGACCGGTCGACGTCACCACCGATAAGGCCCGGTCTACCCAGGACAAGTGGGTTGGCTAGCACGGCCCGTGTCGACCAGGCGTTCTCGGGTACAGGTCGTCCACGGACCACAACGGATCAGGGAGTTCGAGAGATGCGGTCGACTGCGTGTCGACGGCAATCACGCGGTGGGGCCGTACTTGGTCGTGGGACGTCAGGGCTTGTGGGACGTCAGGGCTTGGCGGTGGGCAGGGCGAGCATCCGGGACAGCAGCCGGGCGAGGAACAGGGTGTGCCGGTGTAGCAGCGCACGGTCGAGCTTGTCGAGGTTGTCCCCGGGCGCGACCTGCACCAGGTAGGCCGGACCGCTGATGAACGCGATGGTCGGGATGCCAAGCCGGTAGGGAAACGTGCCCTCCCCGTACAGACCGTTCTGGAAGGGCCGCAGGACGGCGGAGCGGGTGAGGTCGCTGGCCTTCACCTCGTCGATGGCCAGCTCGCGCAGCGTGTCGCTGTGGCCCACCGGAACGGTGACCAGCTCCGACCGGCCGGTGGGCCGGTAGGCCGCCGTCCCGCCCCGGTCGTCCCATGCCATGGTCCCGAGATGCTCGGCGGCGAGTGCCATCGCGACGTTGTTCATGATCTCCGGATGCCCGCGCAGCCAGGCGTCCGGCTTCACCGTCGCCGCCTCGGACACCATGTGGTTCGGCGAGAACAGGAACAGCAGGTCGCGGGGCCGGTCGCGGGCGGGGAACCGGCTGAAGTACTCGGCCAGCGCCAGCAGCGCCGGGCCGCCGTTCTCCTCGACCGCGTTCTGACCGTCCGTGTGGGTGGCGACCAGCACGGCGCCGGGCGTCAGGCGGGGTTCCGCCGCACCGGTCGCCCGAGTGGGCCCCGCTGGGGTCGGTGCGGGTACCGGTGCCCGTGTTCGTGCCGGTGCCGGCGGAGGTGCTCCCGAGCCCGGCAGCAGGGCGGTCAGGTAGTCGACGGTGGTCTCCCGCCGCGACGCGGTCAGGGTCAGGGTCGCGGTGAGCGGTCCGCGGGCGAGCAGGGACCGCAGCCGGGCGCCCTGTTCGGCATCGACGTGCAGCGTCGGCAGCGCGGCGTGCTCCTGCTGGTGCGGCGTGTACTGGCCGGCGGCAAGGGCCGGTGACAGGTGCAGGATCTCGATCATCGCGACGGCGCCGTGCCGTCGGGCGGTCTCCAGGCTCGGTTGCGGCGGGACGCCCAGCCAGACCCGCGAGTAGTCCTCGTTCGCGAGGCCGGAACGGGCCTCGGGTGGATGCACGTGGTCGGCGAGGTCGCCGAGCACCGAGGCGGACAGCCGGGCGACGGCACCGTCGGCGAGCACGATCGCGCCCGCCACCGGCGTGCGCCGGTAGTCGGGCTCGTCGCCCGCGCCGACGTCGACGACGGCCGCGGTCACCCCCCGGGCCGGCGTCTCGCCGGAATGCGGACGGTAGGCGGCGACCGGCACGGTGTGCGACCGGCCGTCGCCGTCGACGACGCGCAGGGACCAGGAGTCGGCGAGCCACGCGGACAGCCGGGTGGGATGGCGGGTCACCGTGAGGCCGTAGCCGGCCAGCCGCTCGGCGAGGTCGTCGATGTGGCGCCGGTGCGCGTCCGAGCCCGGCAGGCGGGGGCCGTGGCCGGCCATCCGTTCGGTCCAGGACCAGAGCGTCCCGGCGTCGACGAGGTCGTCCGCCGTGATTGTCCCGGGCGCCGGATAGCCGGTGGCAGCGCCGCGGGGCGTCGTGCCGTCGGACAGCGTCGTGCCGTCGGACTGGGTTCTGCCGGCCGGCGGCCTGCCGGCCGAGCCGTCGCGGCAGGTGAGACCGTCCCCCAGAGCAGCGGCGAGCCCGGCGGTGGCGGCGAGCCCGCCTGTCCGCCCGAGGAATCCGCGTCGACTCGACGGGTTGCTCCACCGGCTCATCGCCGCGCAAGGTATCAGGGCCGCGGGCCGTTCCGCGGGAAGAGTCGGCCCTCCCGGGCGGGTCGGGCAGGTCGGCCGGGTCGGGCCGAGGTTGTGATCCCGACCCGCCCGGACCGGCCTGGGCCCGAGCCCGGACTGCTTCTTCGTCCTGGAAGTCGATACCCGCTACATCCACATCCTCGGGGTCACCGCCCATCCAGACGGGCCCTGGACCACCCAGCAGATCCGGAACCTCCTGATGAACCTCGGCGACCGGGCAGCCGACTTCCAGGTCCTGGTCCGTGACCGGGCCGGGCAGTTCACCGCCTCGTTCGACACGGCCCTCGCCGACGCCGGCATCACCACCCCCAAGACCCCACCCCGAACACCCCGCGCGAACGCCTACGCCGAACGATTCGTCCGCACCGTCCGGACCGAGGTCACCGACCGGATACTGATCGTCGGTGAGCGGCACCTGCGCACCGTCCTGACCGAGTACGCGGCCCACTGCAACGGACGACGACCCCATCGCGGCCGTGGCCTTCATCCGCCCCGGCCCGACCACCCCATCGCCGACCTCACCCACGAACGGGTCAAACGCCGGCCCGTCCTCGGCGGCCTGCTCAGCGAATACGAACGAGCCGCCCAAAACTCCAGGTCAAGGCCGGTGGCCGAGTTCTGGCACCCCGCACGGAATGGAGGCATCGAACGACTACGACAAGGTGAAGGCGAGCCTGCCGGGATGTGCAGGCGCGAGACCAAGAAACCGGTGAGCGGATTTGGGTGGTGCGGGTGCCAGAAAGTCTGACGCGCGACACACCCACCCGATAACTTACGACGGCCTGACTGCAGCACTAGGCTTGATGACAGCGAAACTGCTCGACGCGCTGGGAGGGACTCGCTGATGCACAGCAACTTCGACGTCAAGAAGGAACGTCCCAGGCTCTATTCGTCGAAGCGGAACAAGTTCGAGATCGTCGACGTAGCGCGGGCGAACTTCCTCATGGTGGACGGCCACGGCGATCCCAATACCTCGCCGGAGTACGCGGAGGTGGTCACCGCTCTCTACACGACCTCCTACGCTGTGCGTGCCGTCGCCAAGGACAAGCTGAAGCGGACGCACACCGTCGCTCCGCTGGAGGGCCTGTGGTCCGCGAAGGACCTGCAGGTCTTCCACACTCAAGACAAGGACCGGTGGGACTGGACCCTCATGATCTTTCAACCCGACTGGATCACCTTGGAGATCTTTGATGCGGCGCTGGAACGGGTCCACGAGAAGAAGAACCTTAGTGCAGTGAAGAAGGTGCGGTTCGAGGAGTTTCTCGAGGGCAAGTGCGTTCAGACTCTCTACGTTGGACCGTACGACGAAGAGGGCCCGACCATCTCCCGGATGCACGACGAGTTCATGCCGACTGAAGGTCTCGTCCTCCGGGGGCGTCACCATGAGATCTATCTGTCTGATGCCCGCCGGACGGACCCGAGCCGGCTGCGCACGATCATCCGCCAGCCGGTCGGATCCGCTCGAAAGTAGCGCGGTACCAGGTCCCCAAGGGCCAGTACCTATTCCGACCGAATTGAGCGATAATGATATTTCGCGAGGCCTCGATCGATATACGCACGCGCCAGGTTCGCCGGAACGGCTGAGCTGGTGGCGGACCTGTCGGCGGCGATGCCGGTCGGCCGCTGCGCGGACGGACCCCCTGGACGCCGCCCGTGCGCGGCTCCCATGTCCTGATCTCGGGGGCGACCGGGGCCGGGCAAGGGCTCGGTACTGTGGGGGCTGCTGCGCGGCCTGGCCCCCGCGGTGCGGCCGGGCTGGGGAGCTGTGGGCGACCCCGCGGCGAGCCGAATGCAGGACCGTACGGCCGCGCTGGCGGCCAGTACCGCCCGTACATGCCGACCCAGGAGACAATTGCAGTACAAGAGATCTTCAAGCGGCAGAGCCCCGCACCTTGGATGGGGGTGCGGGGCTCTGGCCTGCCTCAACCGTGCGTGTGCTCGGCAACGCACCCAAACATCCCCAACCGGCCCTGCCGATGATGCTACGCATCGCGCACACATTTACACTGGATGCTATCGGTCACGATGCTGTAGGCGCATCAACGGTCCGCTCCGATTCAGACCTACCTCGACCTGGCCCGATTACATCGTTGCCGGCCCGCCCCAGGAACGGATCAAGCGCCGGCCCATCCTTGGTGGCCTGATCAACGAATACGAACGAGCAGCCAGGACTCCAGGTCAAAGCTAGCGAGTTCTGGCACCGCACAGGTTCGCCAGCGGAGCGGAGAGAGGTGTCCTCGACCAGCGTGGCCGGCGAGATGGACTGACGTAGGATCCGGGCCGTGATCAGGGGCGATCGGCGTCGTCCGGCATCGGACCGAAGTTCAGGGTCTGCACGTTGCCGGACCCGACCATGACGCCGATCGAGTCGGTGATGCTGACCGGGAACGTGGGCGAACCGTCCCATACCTCGGCGTCCGGGTGACGAGGCCGGTCCGGGCCGCCTGGCGCCGGCACTTCAGAGGCGCCGTCCAGATCCGGTTGGGCGAAGACCGGATTCGCGGGGAACTCGGCCGCCGCTGCGGCAAGCACCTGCCGGCGGCCCTCGGGCAGAATGCCGTTGCCGAGCAGGGAGTTGACCTCTCGCCAGAACCTCAGGGAGGTCGTGTCCCCCCAGTTGGGCTGCCGCGCGACGGCCAGGCCCGCCGCCTCCAGGACCTGGCGCGCCGAGAGGGAATTCGCGAAGGCGCCCGCTAGCGCCTGAACCTCGCCGTCCGTGAGCCGCTCGGTCATCTGTCCATCCTCCGGGTCCTGGAGATGCCCGCGCTGCGCGCGGCCCGTTCCGTTCCATTCTCCCCGCGAATACGCCGTGGGGAGACCGTTGACCTGGAATAGTGGTGACTGGGCGGACGACGGAGGTGGCGGTGGCGGCCGACCGAGACAACGGAATGATCAAGATCGCGCACGTGGGAGCCGCTGGTGGCCTCTGCGTCCGGACGACCGGACAACGAGATGACATCGACATGTCGGTGCAGGTTCAGGCCGACGGCGTCATGGTCGGCGTGCGCAACGTCCAGAGGAACTATCTCCACTACCAGGTGGATCATCCGATCGTGTCGTTCGACCCGGCGGTCCGGGGTGCCGCGTTCACCCGCCGGTTCGAAGCGCTGCTGGAACGGCCGACCAGCTGGGTACGTCGGGAACAGTTCCGCCAAGCGGTGGCCGTCCCGCCGGCGCACCGACGGGGCCAGGTCGTTTTCACCGACAGCCGGACAGGCCTTCCCGGACGGGCGCGGGTGCGCGCGTGTGCGGTCCGGGTCCGGGGATCCCGCGGCGTGGTCATCGGAGACGGGAATCATCAGACCAATCATCTCCGGTACCGACTCACCCGTTCCGTGATCGCCGTCGAGTCTCTTCTCCGGGACGAGCCGGCCCTCGCTTACCGGTTGGCCGATTTCGTCGCCGCGCCTGACAACCCGGTCTTGGAACACCGCCTTGTCAATGCGATGAGCCGCATCCTGGAACGGTCCCAGGAGCTGACCCGGATGATCGCGGCTGGATCCGGGCGGACCGGGGGCGTCATGATCGGGACAGCTAATCGGCAGACGACCATCACGAAGAGTCGGATCCGGGACGTCGATGTCAAGGCGGTCATCGTCCGGGTTCGGTTCGAGGCGCTTGAGTCGGGGGCTCGGGCGAAGCTGGCGCTCCTCGACGCGGAGGACCGGCGCGACCACGACGAACTGAGGAAAATTGGCACGGCCGGCTCGTTGGACACCGGAGTGGCACGACGCCGGGACGAGCTGGAACTGACGCGGATCGAGCGGGCCGAACAGTGCCTGGTCCTGCAGACCGAACGGCTGCAACGGGCGCAACGACCGGAGTCGCCGCACGCTGACCGGAAACCGGCGATCAAGGCCGAGCTCGATTCGTTGCGCAAGCGGATCGATGACATCAAGAGCGAACGAGGCAAACACGGCCCTCTTGCGGTCCTGCGCGCCGCCCGGACCCGCCGGCTCGCCGACCCGACGACGCTGGGCCGCCTGTCCAGGCTGGAACCGCGGGCGGCCGCGATACCGCGCTGGCCGGATATCGAGCCGGTTCGTAGGCAGCCACCCAGCGAAATCAATCCCGACCGACTGGCCTGGCCGACGGCCCCCCAGCGCCGGGATCTCGACGATCTGCCCGGTCGGGGGGGACCTGCCATACCGGGTCCCTGACCGCCGCTGCCAACTGGATGCCGGCCTCGCGCGGGCTCGGGGCGTCCACGTGACCGACGCAATCCCAGGGCCTGACCGAGCCGACCGTGCCAGGAGTGATTCTCCGCCGTGAACACCGCTCTGTTCGTCGTCTACCTGCTGGTCCTGATCGCCATCGTCGTCGGCGCGGCCTGGGCCCTGCAGATCGTCCGGGAACTCCAGACGAGGCTGCGGGACGACCAACAGCGGCTTTCCGACGTCCGGGCCGAGCTGGCGACCCTGCGCTCGCAGCTGTCCGCCGTTGACAAGCGTGCCGGCCAGCCCGACGTGACGGTCAGCCGACTGAACACGTTTGACGGCCGCTTCGACAAGATCTCGGCCTGGTTCGACGAGCTTGGTAAGCGGATTGACGGATCGGCGGCGCGATTCGACCAGCTCCAGAAGAACCACGCGGAGCTCGCAGGCCAGCAGGTGACCGTCGGCACCCGCGTCGTCGGACTATCCGAGCTGCTCGGTGAGGTACAGCGCCGGGTCGGCGACCTGGCCGACCGGCTGACTGCCGTCGAACGGGAGGCGCTCCCCCGCCTGGCGGGCAACCAGTCCCAGCTCGCCCGCACGACCTGGGAGATCGGCGCCGCCCAGACCTTCGGGGTGCCTCCCACGCTGCCCTGGTTGCCGGGCCATCTGCTGCTATCTCCGGACGCCGACGGCGAAACAATCCTCAGCCTGTATGCCAGCGCCGCGACCGAGCTGGACCTGGAGATCGTCCACGTCTCCGAGCCGCGGCTCGACGGCGGTCGACGGGCCATCGCGCTGCGTATGACCTCCGCCCCGGGACAGGCCGCGATCGGCAGACTCGCCGCGCGCATCGAGGAACGCGTCGCGCTTCTGGACACGGACAGCGGTCCGTCGCCCGACGATGCCCTGGCCGGACTCCTGCTCGCCGCCGCGACCGCGACCCGGGCCTCGGTCCTACTCGGGCCGCTTCTGTGCGTGACCGACGGGGACGGCACCCACGTTCATCTACTGAGATCCGAGCAGTTGCGCGGGCTGATCGGCGTCGGAGGACCCGGTCCTGACACCGCCACCCTGACCGCCGGGGCGGCCAAGGCGATCGAGCTCGGGCCGTGGCTCCGCTCCCGACGGGACGCCGAGCGGTCAGCCGCCGAACTGGCGCTGGCTCGCGAGCGGCTGAAAGAAGAGCTACGCCAAGCAATGGGCGATGAACTGCGGGCAGAGGTCGGAGCGGAGGAGATCGAGCGCATCAAAACCGAGCTGCGCGCGGAACTGACCCCGATGGTGCGGCGTGATCTCGAACGGGAACTACGCAGACGGCCGCCGCGGAGCGCGGCCGATCCCTCACCTTCTACCTAGAACCAGCCCATGCTCCCGATGTCGTCAATGTAATCAATATCGTCGACGTCGTCCCTGCCATTCATGTCGACGATCCTCCCGGGCCCGTGGATGTCGTCGTGCCTGGCAGTATCAAGGAGCGCTGGCGGCCAGAGGTCCCACGACGATGGCGGAGTTGATCTTATCCAGTCATCCGATGAACCCGGCGCGGCGGCGGCCTCCACCACCGAATGCCACGAAGAAATCGGCTCCGTTCCGCCCGGAAACGTGACGCCCAATGAGTCGAATGGACTCAGTCCCTCCGGGAGTGACATCTCGCTGAGCCCCCCCGGAACCGACGTCTCAAGCGCATCCGTAAGCCCCACGTTCCATAGATCTACCTGATCCGGCCCGTCCAGGAGTGGCGTTTCACTTGACTCCGCCGGCACCAATAGCCCGGGCTCGTCCGGGAGAGTCACATCCCGTAGATCCAACGGGTCCGGTTCCTCCGGAGGTGACGCTTCGCTCGGCTCCCCCCACCGCTCCGGCTCCCCCGGCCGAACCGGCTCCCGCGGCACTGAGGGCTCAGGCCCGTCCGGCCAAACTGGCGTCGCCGTGAAGTCGATCCCGTCCAGGGTCGATATGTCTGCGATATCAGCATCCGGCTCGCGGGGGCGGATCAGCCCGAGGGCCTCGGCGATGCGGAGAAGGATGCCCTTTGATGGCTCGGGCACTGACGGCGGGTCGGCGGCCTCAGCCAGCCAGACCTCCACGCTCGCTGCATGGACCGCGACCGCGACCCGCGCCGCGTCGAGCAGCTGGGCCACCTCGGCCCGGTCTCCGCGCGTGATGACGGCCTCGTCGTCGAACCGGGCCAGCTGGCGCTCCTGGATCTCCAGGTAACGATTCCGGTTTGCGATCGCCTCCTCGCCGACGGCCGCAAGGTCGACCGGGACGCCGGCGGCCGGCCCGTCGAGCAGGGCGGCGAGCCTGGCGTATTCGGCGTCCAGACGTCGAATCTCGGCAGCATCGGAAGCCTGCTCGCGCAATGACGCTACGACGCCATCAACGTCAACCGAGCGCACCCGCACCTGCGAGGTGTTGACCTGCTTGTTGTCTCGGCCGATGACGATTCCGGCGCAGCGGCCCAATCCGGGCGCCGACTGAACGGCTGGGGTGAGCCAAAGCCGATCTCCAAGGCCATGTACCGCACGGTCGATTTCCTTGCCGAGAGCCCGAATTCGCTGCTCGTCGTCGGGTCGGGCAACCAACCGAACCACCATACTGGCGACTTTGGGACGGAATGCCGCGATCTCGTGAATTGAGAGAGTAGGCGTCTTCATCGTATAATTAAAACGATTGCTCTGGACGTTCCTGTCTCCTACGACGACGCCGCACGAGGAGCGTACCCGGACCGAGTAGGACATCACCCGGGCCGGACCGCGCGCCGCCCCATAAGCCACCCGCCCTGACGCCGCAGCGCCGATATTACGCTGGCGTGTAAGCGCCCGCTGGAACTCCATTCGCCGCAGCGAGCTGCCCGGATTCTCCGTCAAGGCGTGGAACGCCCGCATCGACGCCGCGCCCACGATCGCCGAATCGCACGTCACTCGAGGTTCGTCCAGCCGCAGGTAAGAGACGTTCCTCTGAATGTTTTCGTCGCCGGCCATCACACCGTCGGCGCGCCATACGTCAGCCCGCAGAATCCGTTGACCCGGTGGGCCGTCTACCCGCGCCGAGACGCCGCCGTCCGTCCCGGGCCGATGGACCATCACCTCGGCCGGCCCGCGCTCATCATCCCGCCCGACTACGCGGTTCAGGTCGTGGTCGTCCGCCATGTCTCCAGTATCAGAGATCGGGGACGGTAGATCTGCCGAATAAACGGCTGCGGGACCGTCCAGCGTCGGACCGGCCCCCGCAGCCCAGCATCGCGCAGTGGGACTGTTGCGTTCGCCGGACGAGGAAGCTTGGGTGGCCGATCATGCGTGATCAACCGAGGCGTCGTCGGCTTCATCCGCCACCTCCGGCCTCAGTGCCTGTCCTAAATCTTGGTTTGAGGTGCGGAGAGTGCCGTAGGGGTGGGAGGTTTCGGGCTGCCGGTGGGGCTGGTAGGTCGTGGAGATGGCACGTTCTGTTCGGTATCCCTCGGATCTCACGGACGCGGAGTGGGCCTACGTGCAGCCGCTGCTGCCGGTGGCGTCGAAGGACGGCCGGCCCGAGAAGCACGACCGGCGTGACATCGTGGACGCGATCCTCTATGTGACCCATAACGGCGTCGTGTGGCGGGCGCTGCCGGCGGACTTCCCGCCCTGGAAGACGGTCTACGGGTTCTTCGAGCGGTGGAAGAAAACGGGCGTCACCATCACGGTCCACGACGGGCTGCGCGGTGAGGTCCGCCAGGCCGAGGGCCGTAGCGCCACACCGACCGCCGGGGTGATCGACTCCCGGTCGGTGAAGGGCGCTGCCACGGTGGCCGCCCCGACCCGCGGCTATGATGCGGGAAAGAAGGTCAACGGCCGCAAGCGGTTCATCGTCGTGGACACCCTCGGTCTGCTGCTGGCCGTGCGTGTCGTCCCCGCCGGCCGTCAGGACCGCGACGGCGCCCGCCAACTGCTGGTCGACCACTACTTCACCACCCCGACCTGCCGTTTCCTGGTCGCCGATGCAGGGTTCGCCGGCCGGTTCGTCGCCTGGGCGGCGGACGTCGTGAGGACCACCGTTGAGATCGTCCGGAAGGAAGAAGGCCAGCAAGGCTTCCGGCCGCTCCCGAAACGCTGGGTTGTAGAACGCACGCTGGCGTGGATCACCGCGCACCGTCGCCTCGCTCGAGACTACGAACGCGACCCGGCCAGCTCTGCCGCCTTCGTCTACTGGGCCATGATCCGCACGATGGCCCGCCGGCTCGCCCACGGCACCCCCGTCCCACGCTGGGCCCCCAGGAAGACCACCGAGAGTCAATGACCATCAAGATTCAGGACAGGTACTCAGAGCCAAGCGCCTCCGGGCCCAGCGCGGCCCGGTCACAGATGTGATCTCCAGGTAGGGTGGGAGCGCCGAACGCCTCGCGACCCCGCGACCGCTACGAAGCGGCGCGGAGACGAGATCTCGCACGATGACCATCGCGACGGCGCCCGCCGAAGGCAGCACAGACTGCAGCACACATGGGTTCGAAAGCGGCAGAGCCCCGCACCTTGGATGGGGGTGCGGGGCTCTGGCCTGTCTCAACCGTGCGTGCGCTCGGAGGGAATCGAACCCCCAACCTTCTGATCCGTAGTCAGATGCTCTGTCCGTTGAGCTACGAGCGCGCGCCCGCCACCGTGGTGGCCGGCGGTGCCAGCTTACAGCACCGCGGGAGCGACTCAGGGACCGCGTCGACGTGGGGCCATCTGTAGTTTGTCCGATGCTCGTGGTGAGTGGCGGACGTGGGGCATCCCGCCTGGCCAGTGCCCGCGACGGAGTCGCGGGTCGCTCCCGTGCCGTCCGCGCGGCTCACCGGGAAGGTGCCGATGAGACGGGAGGAAGGCGGGCACGCGGGCGGCGGGGCCGGCCGGCGAGCGACGGCACAGCTTGGCAGCATGACGCGGCTACCACAACACGCATCGGTGTGGTCGCTACGTGCACGTGTTCCGCGTACCATGAGGGGCTCTCGGGGGAGAGAGGCTTCGACGTCCCGCATGAACCAGGACGTTCGGGCGTGCTGGACTCCGGGCTTCATCCTCGCGGGCAGTGATCTTGTTGGCCCCTTGCGGACGGATCGAGGATGGCCGGGCTGCGCGCAGACGATCTCCAGCCACGGTTGCCCGCCGCTGATGCCCTGCACCGCCTTGAACCCCGCCGACCCTGGGCGACGGCTGCCCTGCCCAGCAGGCCGGCGGCCCCACCGAGGGCGGCCGGCGCACCCAGGCCGGCCGGCGCCGGGCCCACGGCCCCATGGTCGGCCCGGCCGTGGTGGTCGGCCCGGCCGTCGTGGCGGAAGGTGGACGTGCGGTGAGCCGGTTCCTGCTCTGGCTGTCCGGCGCCGACCGGGAGATCCTCGGCCGGCTGCGGCACGACCGGGCCAAGTACGTGGGCGTGGGCAGCGCGGTGCTCACGACGGCGGCGATGGCCACCCTCTCGTCCACGTTCGCGTTGCGGATGGCGCTGAAGCTGCCGATCCCGGTCTGCCTGCTCGTCGGGCTCGGCTGGGGTCTGGCGATCATGGCGCTGGACCGATGGCTGGTCGCGTCCGTGCAGCGCCAGGACCACTGGTACCTCAACGCGCTGCTCATGCTGCCGCGGCTGGTGCTGGCGATCCTCATCGGGCTGGTCATCTCGACCCCCCTGGTCCTGCGGATCTTCCAGCCGGAGATCGACACCGAGATCACCCAGATGCACGCCGAGGACGCGGCCGCGTTCGAGCAGCGGATCACCACCGACCCGCGCGACCAGGAGCTGACCCGGCTGCGCGCCCAGCGCGACGCCCTGGTCAAGGTCGGCACCACCGGGGTGGACGTGAGCACCGACCCGGAGGTCGCCCCCCTGCAGCGGCAGATGGACGGCCTGCAGACCCGGCTGGCCCAGGCGAACGCCGACGTGCTCTGCGAGAGCCTCGGCACCTGCCCGGGCCAGCCGAACAAGGCGGGGCAGGGCTCGAACTACCGGCTCAAGGTCTCGCTGCGCGACGGCATCCAGGCGCAGATCAACGAGCTGCAGCCGAAGCTGACCGCCGCCGTCGACGCCGCGCGGTCCCGCCAGCAGGCCGGCCGGTCCAGCGCGACGCAGAACGCGAACAACCAGCTTCCCGCGCTCAACGCCCAGATCGCCGCCCTGGAGACCGGGCAGCGCAACGACCGGGCGGCGTTCAACCGCCAGAACGGCGACAACACCGGGCTGCTCATCCGGATGGAGGCGCTGGACCGCATCACCAGCGATCCCGACCACCGCACCCTCGCCAACGCGCACCTGGTGCTGCTGCTGTTCATCACCGCGATCGAATGCCTGCCGATCCTGGTCAAGTTCCTGATGTCCTTCGGCAAGCTGACCACCTACGAGAAGGTCGTCGCGATCGAGGAGCGCAACCAGCTCATCGCGGAGGAGGAGATGTCGGCGCGGCGGCGGGCGACCGTGCTCCTCGACGGCCAGGACGCCTACCTCGAGGCCCAGGTGACACGGGAGCAGAAGGATCCGGCGATCGAGCGGCTGGCCCGGCGGACGGTCGCGGTCCAGGAGGAGGTCGCGAACGCGGCGTTGGACGCCTGGCGCGACCGCGAGCTCGGCCGGATCCACAACTCCTTCGACGACTATGTCGCCACGGCACCGCCGCCAGGGACGGGCAGCCTCCAGGTACCGGGCGGTCCGCCAGGCCCGTCCGGGCGCAACCGGGGCTGGGAGACGCCGGTCGAAAGGCCGGCCGCCCGGCCTGGCCGACCCGTGCCGCCGAACCGGCCGCCGGCGCCGCCCACGCGGTCCGATCTCGCCAGCCGCACCCCCGACGACCTCCCCTACGACGACCTCACCTACGACGACGACCTCACCTACGACGGGGACGAGCCCACGGTCACCCCGGACCACGAGCCGCTGACCACCCGCTACGACCCGCCGCTGCCGCGCCGCGACACCCTGCCCCTCCCGAGCGACGACGACCGGCGGCGGGCATGACAGGCGTGAGCGGTGCGGGGCGCCACCTGACCGACGGCCGCGCGACGCCGATGCCGCCGTCCGCCGGGCAGGCGCACGGCGTTCCCGGCCACCGGCGCGCTCACCTCCTGCGGGGGGCCGACCGCGTGCTCTCCTCCAGCCAGAGGAACGGCTCCAGCACGTTGATCGGCCGGATCGCGCCGCGGATGCGCGCCTCCCCGCTGGTCTTGACGACGTTGGCGAAGTCGTGTGCGCGGAAGTACCCCGACGGCCCGATGTGGAAGCCCACGGACGAGCTGACGAAATAGGAGATCCGGTCGGGATGGAAGAAGGTGTTGATGCTCCCGCGGACCAGCCGGGCCGAACCCTCATGACCCTCGTCGCACAGCCGGTCGAAGAAGGTCTTCGCGAGGTTGTCGGGCACCCGGGGGATGCGCTCCGGCTCGTCGCCGGTGAGTACCACACCCGTCCGGAACGCCTGGCGGAACACCGCGGGCTCGTCGAACTTCGTGACGCACACCGCCAGGAAGTGCGGCAGTTTTCCGCCGCGCAGGCGGTTGGCCTCGAAACACCGCCGGGTGACCTGCTCCAGGGTGCGCTGGAAGAACTCGTAGGCGTCGCTGTTGCGTTCTTCCCGGACCGGATCGAACAGATAGACCAGCCCGTCGCACCTGCTCAGGTGGTCGAGCAGCAGCTCCCACTCGTCGGGCGCGTCCAGTAACTCGACGGCGAAGACCGTGTTCTCCGGCCGTGGGCCGCGGCGCAGGGGGCGGCCCGCACGCCGGCCGCCCCGCGCCGGACCGATGAACCGCCAGCTCAGCGCCGTCAGGCCCGGGGTCGCGGAGGGGAAGACGTGCCGGCTCTGCAACAGGTCGGTGTTCTCGGACAGGAACGCCCCCGCGTCGTCGTCGCCGCCGATGACGATCCAGGATGGGCCGCCCGGGGTGGTGGGTTGGCTGATCGCGGCGATGTTGAGCGCGGCGAGGAAGGTCGTCTTCCCGCTCTGCGGGGCGCCCCACAGACCGATGCGGGCGAGCTGCGTCGGCTGCCCCGCCGGCGCCGTCACAGCCGCGCTCCCCGAGCCCGGAGGACGGCGTCCGCGGCGCGCGGCACGGCGCCGCGCGCGTCGATACGCACAGGACGGACAGTGAAAATAAGGTGCCCCCCGACACGGCGCCGGCAGCGAACATCCCCCGCCGGAACGAGCAGGCCCTCGGGCTACTCTCCGTCATGGTTCATACGCTCGAAGCGACAGATTCGTTGGAGTATGGAGCGGCCCGGCTGCCCGGTCAAGCCGCCACGAACGGCCGATTCACCCGGCCCCGGGCGCCGGTGGGTGGATGCCCCCGGCGGCCCGCGTGCGGCATTGCCCGCCACCGGATGTCTGACCGATTGTGCCGGTGAATGCACGCTATGCGCGCCCGAGTCGGTCGCAACGTAAGATCGGCCAGCAGCATCCGGCGGGAGTCGCGGAACCCGGCGCGGACGGCGGCGGTGCGGCGCTCGCCAGGTCTGGCTGCCGGTGCGGCGGGACGGTTCGGGGGGAGCGGTGACGGAACGGCTGACCGACATCGAGGTGGAGACGCTCGCGAACGCCTTCCACCGCCCGTCCACCGCCATGGCGATGCTCGAACGGGCCGGTCTGGAACGGCGGCGGCAGCCGTCCTGGACGTCCCAGACCCCCCTGGAGTTCTGGGATGACGTCAATCACCAGCTTCGCCAGGGGGTGCTGGCGGACGGCCGGGCCAACATCCTGGCGGTGGCGGCGGCTCTCTACCCCGCCAACAAGGTCTTCGCCGCGGTCGTCGAGCCGGCCGGGTCGGCACCGGCCGCGGGTCCCCCGGCCGACGGTGCGGCACCGACGGCGGGCCCGCCCGGGACGGGCTCCGGGGAGGTGCACGCGCCGGCCGGCGGTGTCCTGTTCGCCATCGATCCGGTTCGATTCGGCCCGGCGGGGGTGCCGGTGGCCTGGCGGGACGGACTGTGCCAGCTCGTGGGCCTCGCCGCGCAGCACTGCGACCTGCCGGCCGACGCGGTGAGTGTCCAGGACCGGGGCGGCGGGCTGCTCGGCGCGGTCCGCGACGACGTGCCGGCGGAGCTCGTGGTCGCGGATCTCGTGCGGGAGCTGCGGGGAGTGCTGCACACCTACAACCGGCCGCGGGGCGAGAGCGGTCGGGTCCGGCTGCGGGTCGCGCTGCACCAGGGGCGGGCCGTCGCCGACGACAGCGCTGCCGCCCGAGGTGACGCCGCCCGAAGTGACGCCGCCCAGGCGGCCTCGCGCCTCGTCGACACGCCCGCCCTCAGCCGCCTGCTCGGGGAGTTCCCCACCACGGAGATGGCCGTCATCATCTCGGGCACGCTGTTCGCGGCCACCGTCGATCGACGGCGGCGCGATCTGGATCCCGGCTCGTTCCGGCGGGTCGAGACGGGCGTCCCCGGCCTCGCCGGCCCCGCCTGGGTCCAGGTGCCCGCGGGGGGCGAGGGGCCGGCCGACGGCCCGCGGGTGCCCGCGGCGGATCAGCGGTCGGTTCCGCCGCCGGTGGCGTCGATCGTCGCCGAGGAGCCGCGCACCGCGGCCGGGTGGGACTTTCTCGTCTCCGCCGCGGAGGAGGACAGCGATTGGGGTGAGTGGTGTGCCTGGCAGCTCGAGCAACAGGGCTTCCAGGTGCATCTCGACACCTGGGACGTCGTCGCCGGGGATCACCTGGTGGGGCGCCTCGACGAGGCGGTGTCCCGCTCGAAGCGGACCCTCGTGATCCTCTCCGAGCACTACCTGGCCTCGGAAAAGGTGCAGGCCGAGTGGCAGACGGCCTGGAGGTCGGACCCGACCGGGATGAAACGGCGCCTGATCCCGGTGCGGGTCGCCGCGAACCGCTCGAAGGCCGAGGGGCTGCTGCAGGGCATCAACTCCATCGACCTCGTCGACCTGGATGGCGACGAGGCGCGGCGCACCTTCGTCGACGGGATCCGCCGGGCGATCGAGGGCCGATACCGGCCGAGCGAGGCGCCGCCCTTCCCCGGCTCTCCCCCGCGGACCTGACCCGCGGCGACAGCCCGCGGGCCTGGCTCGCAGCCGCGATGCTCAGGGGCCGGCGATCGGGAGGTGGATCCGGTTGCCGGCGGCGGCGAACTCCGCGGCCTTGGCCCGCAGCCCCGCGGCGACCGCCTCGTCCCCCGCGCCCGGGGTTGAGGTCAGGGCCGGGGCGGCCGGGTCGGTCGCGGCGGTACCGTCTCCGGCGGCCCGCACCTGGTGGGAGATCTTCATCGAGCAGAAGTGCGGTCCGCACATCGAGCAGAAGTGGGCCGTCTTCGCGGCGGGGGCCGGCAGGGTCTCGTCGTGGTACGACCGGGCGGTGTCCGGGTCCATCGCCAGGTGGAACTGGTCGGCCCAGCGGAACTCGAACCTGGCGTCCGACAGCGCGTCGTCCCAGGCCCGGGCGCCGGGATGCCCCTTGGCGAGGTCCGCCGCATGGGCCGCGATCTTGTAGGCGATGACGCCGGCCTTGACGTCGTCTCGGTCGGGCAGACCGAGATGCTCCTTCGGGGTGACGTAGCAGAGCATCGCGGTGCCGTGCCAGCCGATCACCGCGGCGCCGATCGCCGAGGTGATGTGGTCGTAGCCGGGGGCGACGTCGGTGGTGAGCGGCCCGAGCGTGTAGAACGGCGCGTCGTGGCAGATCTCCCGCTGCAGCCGGACGTTCTCCTCGACCCGGTGCAGCGGGACGTGGCCGGGCCCCTCCACCATCACCTGCACGTCGTGCTCCCACGCGACGCGGGTCAGCTCGCCCAGGGTGGCGAGCTCGGCGAGCTGGGCGTCGTCGTTGGCGTCGGAGATCGAGCCGGGCCGCAGGCCGTCGCCGAGCGAGAACGTCACGTCGTAGGCGGCGAGGATCTCGCACAGCTCGGCGAAGTGGGTGTAGAGGAAGTTCTCCTCGTGGTGGGCGAGGCACCAGGAGGCCAGGATCGAACCGCCGCGCGAGACGATCCCGGTCCGGCGCCGCGCGGTCAGCGGCACGTAGCGCAGCAGCACCCCGGCGTGGACCGTCATGTAGTCCACCCCCTGCTCGCACTGGCGGATGACGGTGTCCCGGTAGGCCTCCCAGGTCAGCGCCTCGGGCCGGCCGCCGACCTGCTCCAACGCCTCGTAGATGGGCACCGTGCCGACCGGGACCGGGGAGTTGCGCAGGATCCACTCGCGGGTCCGGTGGATGTCCGCACCGGTGGACAGGTCCATGACGGTGTCGGCGCCCCACCGGGTCGCCCAGACCATCTTCTCGACCTCCTCCTCGATCGAGGAGGTCACGGCCGAGTTGCCGAGGTTCGCGTTGATCTTCACCAGGAAGGACCGGCCGATCACCATCGGCTCGGACTCGGGATGGTTCACGTTCGCCGGCAGGACGGCGCGCCCGGCGGCGATCTCGGCCCGCACGGTCTCGACGGGCAGCCCCTCGCGCAGGGCGGCGAACTCCATCTCCCGGGTGATCTCTCCCCGGCGCGCGTGGGCGAGCTGGGTGACGGCTCCCCCGCCGGGCCGGGCCCGTAGCGCGCCCCGCCCGCCGGCCGGAGCGGTGTTCCCGCGCTCGGCGATCCACCGTGCCCGCAGCGGCGGCAGGCCCCGGCGCACGTCGACGTCCGTCGCCGGATCCGTGTACGGGCCGGAGGTGTCGTAGAGCACGACGCTGTCCCCGGTGGTGAGGACGACCTCCCGCATCGGCACCCGCAGGTCGGGGTCCGCGCCGACGAGCCAGGTCTTGCGGCTGCCCGCCAGCGGCCCGGTCGAGACGGCCGTCGCCCGGGGCGCGGCCGGCGACTCCTGGGACGCGGCAGGTGACCCTTCGGACGCAGGCCGGGCCGGCGTCCGGCCCGGCGAGGCCGCCGGAAAACCGTTCGGAATGTCCCCCGGGATGGCCTCGGATTCCGGCCGGGAATCCGCCTCGCCGAGGCCGGGAAAATTCTCGGAAGAAGGAGACGAGAAAGAACGGTCGATTGGCGACATCATATGAACTCCCTACGCCGGCATTACCCGGACAGGTTCTGCGGTCGGCGGCCCTAGCCACCCTCTCAGCCCCTCGGTGGAGCTCCCGCGATCAATTCGCGCATGGTCACCATAAACCACTCGGCTAGCGGCCGTCAGTCGATCGCGTCCATCACGCCGGCCCAATCCGTCAGGGCGCGATCTGTCAGGAGGCTGCCGTCCCGAGGCAGGGCGGCGGGCCTGGGTGCGGCCCGGGGGGAACGGCCGGTGCCTCGCCGAGGTAGCTCGCCTCGATGAGGTCGGGGCGGGCAGCGAGCTGCGCGGCGGGCGCGGCGAGCGCGACCCGACCGCGGTCGAGCACGTAGCCGCGGTCGGCCACCCGCAGCGCGAGGGCAGCGAACTGCTCGACGAGCAGCACACCGGTCGACGTCTCGGCCGCGATTCCGCGCAGCAGCTCGAGCAGCCGCGGCGCGACGCCGGGCGCCAGGCCGAACGACAGCTCGTCCACCAGCAGCAACCGCGGCCGGCGCACGAGGGCGACGGCCAACGCGAGCCGCTGGCGCTCGCCGCCGGACAGCTCCCCGGCCGGCCGGTCGAGCAGGCCGCCCAGCGCCGGGAACCAGCCCAGGACCCGCTCGATCTCGCCGCGGTGGCTGCGGCCGGCTGCCAGGCGCAGGTTCTCCCGGACGGTCAGCCGGCCCAACGCCCCCCGCCCCTGCGGGACGACGGCCAGCCCTCGCCGGGCAAGCGTGCTCGGCGCCGGACGCCGGAACCACTCGCCGAACACCCCGACCCGGCCCGCACTCGCCGGCAACAGGCCGGCGGCCGTGCGGATCAGGGTCGTCTTGCCGGCCCCGTTCGCCCCCAACAGCGCCACGATCTCGCCGGCACGGACGACCAGCGACACCTCCCGCAGCACCGGTCCCTCGTGGTAGCCGCTGCTCACCCGCTCGAACTCGAGCAGCTCGGTGCCTGCCGTCGGCACCGTGGACGCGGTCGGCGGCCGCCGGGGCGATGGGGAGACGACCGGCGAGGTCGCAGCGGCCGGCACGGCCGGCACCGCCGTGGCGGTCGGCTCGGACGGCAAGGCGGGCTCGGACGGCAAGGCGGGCTCGGACGGCAAGGCGGGCTCGGGGCCGTCGGAGCCGCCCAGGTAGGCCGCGCGAACGGCCGGATCCGCCCGGACCTGCGCGGGGAGCCCGCGGGCGACGATCCGACCGCCGTCCAGGACGAGAACCCGGTCGCAGACGTCGAAGACGAGCTGGACATCGTGATCGACGAGCAGGACGGCGACGCCGCGGCCGGCGATGCGCCGGATGCGCGCGGCCAGCTCGCGCCGATCTCCGGGGTCGAGCCCCGCGGCCGGCTCGTCGAGCAGCAGGACCTTCGGCATGGCCGCGAGTGCGCGGCCGAGGGCGACCGCGGCTCGCTCGTCATGGCTGAGCGTCGCGGGCAGGCGGTCGGCAATCGCCGCGAGTCCCAGCCGACCGGCCTCCATCGACCCGGCCACCGGGCGCGCCACCACGGCGATGTTCTCCGCCACCGCCAGGCTGTCGAACAGCTCCAGGGCCTGGAAGGTGCGGGCGAGCCCGAGCCGCTGCCGCTCGTGCGCCGGCAGCTCGGTCAGCGCGGTGCCGTCCAGGGTCACGCTGCCGGCGAAGATCGTCGCGAAGCCGGTGAGCGCGTCGATCAGCGTCGTCTTGCCAGCCCCGTTCGGCCCGATGAGGCCGGTGACGCTGCCCGCCTCGAGGCCGAAGGAGACACCCTCGACGATGCGGGTACCGCCCTGCCCGGCCGCGAGCATGTCGACGGACAACAACGCCGTCACGACACACCGCCGGGGTTGAGCGGGAACGCGGTCAGGCCGGGCCGGTTGCCCTCCGCGAGACGCGGTGGCCCGCCGTCGACACCCTCGGGCACATCCGCACCGGGTCCCCCACCCCCACCGAGCCGCCCATCCCCGCCAGGCCGTTCATCCCCGCCGAGCCGCTCATCCCCGCCGAGCCGCTCATCCCCGCCGAGCCGCCCATCCCCGCCAGGCCGCTCGGTCCTGCCGGGCCGCAGTTTCCCGCCGGGCCAGCCGGTGCGCCGGGGCTGGCTCGGGCCGACCCGCCGGCCGGCGCGGCCGGGCCGGTAGACGAGCCCCGCCGGCCGCAGGACGGCCAGCACCACCACCGCGAGACCGCACAGCACCTGCTGGTATTCGCCGAGCCCGGCAACGCGGTCCAGCGCCGTGAAGGCCAGCCCGCCGGGGGCGAGCAGCCCGCCGGCCAACGCCCCGCCGACGCTGGTCACCCCGCCGACGGCCGCGATGGCAAGGAAGAACAGCGAGGCGGTGACCCCGAACGAGTCGAAGGACAGCCGGCCCTGGCCGTACCCGATGAGGCAGCCGCCGAGGCCGGCAAGCGCTGCGGACAGCGTGAATGCCAGCACCTTCGTCCGGCGTACATCGATCCCGGCCGCGGCCGCCGACCGCTCGTTGGCCCGCACCGCGAGCATCCGCCGCCCGAGGTCGGCGGTGCGCAGGCGGGCCACACCGTAGCCGCCGGCGGCGAGCACGGCCAGCGCCAGCAGTCCGTACTGGACCCGGGGAAAGCCGGCCCCGGACAGTCCGAGGTCCAGACCGAAGATCTTCGGATTGGGCACGGACGAGCCGGCGAGCCCGCCCGTGATCAGCGGGTTGCCGAACACCGCCTCCTGGATCGCGACCCCGGCGACCAGCGTGATCAGGGCCAGATCCACGCCGCGCAGCCGGCGCGACACCACCCCGAGGAACAGCCCCGCGACCGCGGCCGCGAACGTGGCGATCAGGGGGGCGATCGGGAAGGGCACGCCGAGCTCGCCCTCCAGCCGGGCCAGCAGGAAGCCGGCGACGCCGGCCAGCGACATCTGCGCCAACGAGAGCTGGCCGACGTAGCCGGTCAGCACTACGAAGGACAGGCACACCACGGCGCCGGCGAGGCTGCGTTCGAGCCCGAGCCGCCAGGAGCCGGTGAGCAGGAGCAGCGCGACCACTCCGACGGGCACGCCGAGCAGCAGCCCGCCGAGCGGGCGCCGAGCGGGCTCGACCACGGGCAGCGGCACCGACCCGACGGCCCCGGCCGCGCGCCCAGGGATCAGCGTCCCGCGCCGGCCCGCCACGGCGAGGACGAGGATCATCGGCAGCAGCGCCCGCAGCCCCGGCTGGTTGAGCCAGCCCACGTCCTGCTGCAGCGGGAGCAGGAACCCCTGTGCGACGCCGAGGCCGAGCGCACCGGCGACGGTCAGGCCGAACGAGGACAGCCCGCCGAGCAGGGCCGCGGCGAGCGCGGGCACGACGAACAGCGAGTAGCTCGTCGGGTTCAACGCGCTGATGGGGGCGACCAGGATGCCGGCCAGCGCGGCGAGCACCGCCGCCAGCATCCAGTTCGCCGCGGCGATCCAGCCCGGCCGGCGGCCGAGCAGCGCGGTGGTCTCCGCATCGTCGGCGACGGCCCGGGTCGCGAGGCCGAACATGGTCCAGCGCGACATCGCCCACAGGCCGGCGGCGGCCACGACGACGAGGCCCGCCAGCAGCAGCCGGTCACTCGGCACGGTGACGCCGAGCAGGTGCAGCGGCGACTGGGGCAGCACGGGGTCGAGGAAACGGTTGTCCGAGCCGAACTGAACGACGGCGACGGCCTGCAACGCGATGGTGAGGCCGACCGCGGCGACGACGGTCATCGTCGGCTGGGCCCGCCGCAACGGCCGGAAGACCAGCAGATAGGACGCCAATGCCAGCAGGGCAGCCATCGCAAGAGAAACCGACAATGCCAACCCGAACGTGGGGGTGTCGGTAAGATGAATTCGCGGCGGCAATCCGACGACAGGCAGGACGAGATCACCGACCTCGCGCAGCTCGGCATACTGATAAGTGGCGTACATGGCGAAGGCGCCGTGCGCGATGTTGATGACGCCGGAGGCTCGGTAGGTGAGCACGAGTCCGAGTCCGAGCGCCGCGTACACCGCACCCGGGCCGAGGCCCAGCAGCATTGCAGCTACATAGGTGGTCACGGGGCTCCCGAGCACATGTCCAACGTCGAAGCCGACGGACGGGCGGCAGGTCGGAAGTGTGGGCGAGCGGTCACCGAATCACTCCCGTCCCGCCGGCCGGCGGTCTCACCCAGGAACCGGGTGAGTTGGAGTGTAGCTTGAACGCCCGTGAGACAAGCTTCCCGCGTCCTGCTCGCGTTCTCCGTCGCCCTGTCCGTCGCCATCGCCGGCGCCGGCTGCACGAGCCAGCGCGGTGGCTCGTCGGGTGGCGCAGCAGCCGGCGCCTCGGCGACCCACCTGACCGGGCCACCGGTGACCCTGGGCTTCGTCACCATCGAGAACAGCACTCTTGGGTCATACCCGGAGCCACGGCGGGCGGCGCAGGCCGCCGTGAACTATGCGAATGCCGCGCTCGGCGGCGTCGGCGGGCGTCCGCTGCGGCTGGCGACCTGCGCCACCGATGGTTCCCCGGAATCCTCTCAGAACTGCGCCAACCGGCTGGTCGCGGAAAAGCCGATCGCGGTGGTCGGCGGCGTCGATTTCGGCACGCAGGCCGCGATGCCGATATACGAGGCGGCCCACATCCCCTATGTCACCGGTTCCCCGCAGCTCAGCGGGGAACTCGATTCCAAGAACGCGTTCGCGCTTTCCGGTGGCTCGGTCGCGGAACTGCTCGGCCTCACCGACTACCTCACCGCCACCCGGCACATCCGCAGCGCCCACGCGTTGTACGTGGACCTTCCCGGGCTGCTCACCGCCGCCATCAAGGGATCCCAGAACGTTCTGCGCAAGAAGGGTGTGACCGACGTCCGACTGATCACCGAGAAATCTGACGCGGCGGACTTCGCGCCGGCGCTCACCCAGGCCGCCGCCGGCAACCCGGACGCCATCATCGTCGTGTTCCAGGCGGCGGCGTGCGCCCGGATCGTCCAGGCCGCGGCGGCACTGAACATCCGCAGCGACATCTACTTCGTCGGCGCCTGCGCCACACCCGCGGTGCCGCGGGCCGCGGGTGGCCGCACCGACCACCTCTACTTCGCCTCCAGCTACCTCCCCGTCGGATCCAGCGGCGGGGACGCCGACACGGTGGCCTACCGCAAGGCCGTGCCGGAGGCGGACCGTACCTCGGCGTCACAGGGCGCCTTCTCGGCCGTGCTCGACCTGCGGGTACTGCTGGCGAAGACCCCG
Source organism: Frankia torreyi (assembly GCF_000948395.1). GTDB lineage: Bacteria > Actinomycetota > Actinomycetes > Frankiales > Frankiaceae > Frankia > Frankia torreyi. The sequence continues at coordinate 24,030 of NZ_JYFN01000033.1, forward strand.
CAGCCGACCTCGGACGGCCTGCTCACCGCGCTGCGCGCCACCCACGACCAGCCCAACGTCATGGCCCACCCGTACACCTGCGACAACAAGCAGATCGACATTTTCCCGGCCATCTGCAACACGGGCATACGGCTGCTGCGTTGGAAGGACAACTCCTTCTCCGACGTGACCGGAACCTGGCAGGACGGCCGCCAGCTCATCACCCTGATCAACTGACCGCCCCGCCGCTCAGGGTCGGAGATGACCGAATTGCAGGAGGTTGTGGACGGATTCGGGCAGCCGAACGGCTGACAACCTCCATGCAATTACCCGCCAGGCTCGGCATCTCTGGGCAGTTCCCCTGATGCCGGGCCTGGCGACTCGCGGAAAGGGCGCGGTCAGGCGAGGCTCTTGGCCTGGGCCCAGGCCCGGACCGCCTTCGCGGCCCTGGCGTTCGCGCCCGTGTGGGTGCCGCCCGCCCAGGTGGCGACGGCGGACCACAGCGCCCTGTCCGCAGCGTCCACCGCCTGCGTCGGCGGGGTCGTCGGCGGCGGGGGCGGAGTCGTCGGGGGCGGGGGCGGAGTCGTCGGGGGCGGGGTCGTCGGCGGCGGGGGCGTCGGGCCGCCGACCGCGGTGAGCAGCTTCGTGCCGACCGGGCTGCCGAGGCCCGATGCCGGGTCCCACCCGGAGCGCGCCTGGTAGCCCTGGTTGTCGCCGGCGGTGACGTCGGTGAACGCGGCGGGATTGGCGTAGGCCACGGCGGCGAGGTCCGCGACGGGGGCGCCGGTAAGCTGCGCGAGCCGGGCGACGAGTCCGGCGAGCAGCGGCGCGACGGCGGAGGTGCCGCCGACGACCGCCGGCTGGCCGTCCACGACGATGCGGTAGCCCGTCTGCGGATCGGCGTTGCCGCTGATGTCGGGCAGGCCGCGGTAGCGGCCGACGGCGGCGGGCTGCCAGGCCGGCCGGGTGAACGTCGCCGAGTAGCCGCCGCCGGTCGCCGAGTCGGCGCCCTCGTTCCACACCACCTCGCTGGCCCGGGCGCCGGCGGCGTCGATGGTCAGCTTCGTGCCGCCGCAGGCGATCACGTTCGGCGAGCCGGCCGGAAAGTCGGCGACGAGCCGGTCGGTGGCGTCGTCGGCGCCGGCGTCCCCGGCGGCCGCGAGGACGGTGATGCCGGCGGCGCGGGCGGCGGCGAACGCCTGGTCGTAGGCGCGCATCGCCTGCGCGGTCCAGGACGACTCGGGGCCGCCCCAGCTAATGCTGATCGCCGCCGGGCGGGGGGTGGCGGCGGCGGCCGCGTTGATCGCCGCGAGGAAGCCGGCGTCGGTGTTCGGCGCGAAGTAGACCACCTGGNCGGCGCCGGGGGCGACGGCCCCGGCGACCTCGATGTCGAGCAGCACCTCGCCGTCGGCGCCGTCCGGATCGCCGCCGGGGACGTTGGCGGCGCCCTGCACGCCGACGGCGGACACCGTCGGGGTCCGCAGGCCCAGCCCGCCGAAGTAGGTGTCGAGGTCGGCCTGGCCGAACCCGCCGCCGAGCTCGATGACCGCGATGGTCTGGCCCTCGCCGGTCGCGGCGGGGAAGTCGTAGGCCCGCGCGACCTGCAGGGCGGTCAGGCCCTGCCGGGGGGAGGCCGCGGGCTGGAAGCGTGGCCGGGCGGCGGGACGCTCGTCCAGGCCGAGCACGGCCACGACCCGGTCGTCGAGCTCGTCGGGCAGGCCGAGGTCGCCCTCCCGGCCGCGGATGGTCCGACCGCCGGAGTCGTAGAGGGCCAACGGGGTGTCGAAGGCCGTGCGCGCGCGGGCGGCCGGGCCCCGCAGGCGGACGGTGCGTGCGGGCTCGTCGACCTCGGCGACGTCCAGCCCGGCCCGCCCGGCGAACGCGCGCACCGCGGCGACGTCGTCCGGGGCGGCGCGGAAGTCGTCCGCGGTGGCGGGGCGCAGCACGACCGTGACGTCGATCGGCTGATCGTCGGGAACCGGCCCGACGGGCGTCCCCAACGATGGTCGGTACGAACCCTGAAGGCGGCCCATGAATCCTCCTGACCTGCGGTAATCGACCGGAGACCGACATTCGGCGCGCAGGCGTCATTCCCCTGCTTCGGCCCGTACACCGTCGTGCCGCCGATCGGGCCCCGAATGGCCCGAAGGTGACCCCCGTCGGCCCCTTGCCGCCGCCCGGCCATCTCCGGAGGATGGGAGCGGACGCCGCTCCAGTCCGTTACGCACAGCGAGCGCGCACGCAGTCGGGAGAGACCGATGGAGAAGGTGTTCGAGATCTACATCCGCACCACGGCGTGCCGTCTCTGGGCCGCGATCACGGCGCCCGACACGAGCGTCACCCGTGACCTGGGCGCGCGGATGACCTCGGACTGGACCCCCGGTTCCGGCTTCGAGCTGCGCCACCCGGGAACCGGGGCGCGGCTCGGTTCCGGCGTCAACCTGGAGGTCGTACCGCCCCGGCGGCTGGTCCAGCGCACGGTCGCGCTGTGGAGTGACGACGTGCGCGACGCGGGCATCACCCGCGTGACCTGGGCCATCGAGACCGTGGGCGATGCCTGCCGGCTCACCGTCGTGCACGACCAGATCCGCGACGGCGCCGACCACGACCTCTACAGCGGGTGGCCCTCGACGCTGTCCAGCCTCAAGGCGCATCTGGAGACCTGCCGGTCGCGGGCCGGCCTGCCGGCGTCCGCGCGCTAGCTCTCCCGCGCGCTCGCTTCTCCCGCGCGCTAGTCCTCCCGCGCGCTGGATCTCCCGCGCTCTAGATCTCCCGCGCCCTAGATCTCCACGGCGGCCTCGGCGAACTGCGACTGGTAGAGCCGGGCGTACGCGCCGCCCGCGGCGAGCAGGCCGGTGTGATCGCCCTGTTCGACGATCGCCCCGTTCTCCATCACGAGGATCGTGTCGGCGTCGCGGATGGTCGACAGCCGGTGGGCGATGACGAAGGCGGTCCGGCCCGCCCGCAGCGTCGACATCGCCTGCTGGATGAGGACCTCCGTGCGGGTGTCCACCGAGCTCGTGGCCTCGTCGAGGACCAGGATCAGTGGTTCGACCAGGAACGCGCGGGCGATGGTGATGAGCTGCTTCTCGCCGCCGCTGACACCGGTCCCCTCGTCGTCGAGCACCGTGTCGTAACCGGCCGGCAGGGTGCGGACGAACCGGTCGACGTGGGCGGCCCGGGCCGCCGCCACGACCTGCTCACGGGTGACACCCTCGGCGCCGTAGGCGATGTTCTCGGCGATGGTGCCGCCGAACAGCCAGGTGTCCTGCAGCACCATGCCGATCTGGGCGCGCAGCTCGTCGCGGGTCATGGCCGCGATGTCGACGCCGTCGAGGGTGATCCGCCCCGCGGTCACGTCGTAGAAGCGCATCAGCAGGTTGATCAGCGTCGTCTTACCCGCTCCGGTGGGGCCCACGATCGCGATCGTGTGGCCCGGCTCGGCGATCAGGGACAGATCCTCGATCAGCGGCTTGTCCGGCTTGTAGCGGAACGCGACGTGCTCGAACGTGACCCGGCCGCGCAGCCGCTCGGGCCGTGCCGGCGCCTGCGGGTCGGGCTCCTGCTCGGCGGTGTCCAGCAGGTCGAACACCCGCTCGGCGGAGGCCACCCCGGACTGGACGAGATTCGCCATGCTGGCGGCCTGCGACAGCGGCTGGCTGAACTGGCGCGAGTACTGGATGAACGCCTGGACGCCGCCGATCGACAGCGCCCCCGAGGCCACCCGAAGCCCGCCGATCACGGCGACCAGGACATAGTTGAGGTTGCCGATGAACATCATGGCCGGCTGCATGAACCCGGAGATGGACTGGGCCCGCCAACTGGCGGTGTACAGCTGCTCGTTGTATTCCTGGAAGGTCCGCGCCGATTCCTCCTGACGGCCGAACGCGCGGACGAGGGTGTGCCCGGTGTACATCTCCTCGACGTGGGCGTTGAGCCGGCCGGTGATCTTCCACTGGGCGACGAACTGCGGCTGGGCGAGCTTGCCGACTCGCGTGGCCACCACGACCGACAGCGGCACCGTCACCAGCGCGATCAGGGCGAGCAGCCAGGAGATCCAGAACATCATCGCCAGCACGCCGAGGATGGTCAGCCCCGAGACGACGATCTGCGACACGCTCTGCTGGAGGCTCTGACCGAGGTTGTCGATGTCGTTGGTGACCCGGCTGAGCACCTCCCCGCGCGGCTGGCTGTCGAAGTAGCGGGTGGGCAGCCGCGAGATCTTCCGCTGCACGTCCTCGCGCAGCTCGCCGATCACCCGCTGGATCGCCAGGTTGGTCAGGCGGGCCTGCAGCACGCCGCAGATCCCGGCGAGGGCGTAGATGATGGCGACCCACAGCAGCACCGTGCCGATCGCGCCGAAGTCCATCCCGCGGCCGGGGGTGACGTCCAGCGAGGCGAGCAGGTCGGCCTGGGTGCCGTGCCCGGCGGCCCGCAGCGCGGCGACGTTCTGCTCCTTCGTCGTCCCGGCGGGCAGCCGCCGGCTGAAGATCCCCGCGAACACCAGGTCGGTGGCATGGCCGAGCAGCCGGGGTCCGGTCACGGTGAGCCCGACGCTCACCGTCGCCAACCCGACCGCGACCGTCAGCAGCAGCCGCTGCGGCCGCAGCAGGCGCAGCAGCCGCCGGCTCGAACCGGCGAAGTCCGCGGACTTCTCGGCGGCACCCTGACCGCCGAGGAAACGCGCCGGCCCGGCCATCGGGGCCGGGCCGCGGCGCGGTGCCGGGGTCGGAGCGGTCCCGCTCACGCCGCCTCCTGTTCGGTGAGCTGCGAGAGCACGATCTCGCGGTAGGTCGGGTTGTCGGCCATGAGCTGGTGATGGGTGCCCACCCCGACCACCTCGCCGCCTTCCAGCACGACGATCTGGTCGGCGTCGCGGATGGTGGCCACCCGCTGGGCGACGATCACGACGGTGGCGTCGGCCGTCTCCCGGGCGAGTGCCGCGCGCAGGCGGGCGTCGGTGGCGTAGTCGAGGGCCGAGAACGAGTCGTCGAACAGGTAGATCTCGGGGCGGTGGACCAGCAGCCGGGCGATGCAGAGCCGCTGGCGCTGCCCGCCGGAGACGTTCGTGCCGCCCTGCGCGATCGGGGCGTCGAGCCCGTCCGGCATCGCCTCGACGAACTCCTTCGCCTGCGCCGTCTCCAGGGCCCGCCAGAGCTCGTCGTCGGTGGCGTCGGGCTTGCCGTAGCGCAGGTTCGACGCGATGGTCCCGGAGAACAGGTAGGGCCGCTGCGGCACGACGCCGACGGTGCGCGCGAGCACGGCGGGATCGATGTCGCGCACGTCGACACCGTCGACCACCACGGCGCCCTCGGTCGCCTCGGCGAGCCGCGGGACGAGGCCGAGCAGGGTCGTCTTCCCGCTGCCCGTGCTGCCGATGACGGCGGTGGTCTGGCCGGGGCGGGCGGTGAGGCTGACGCCGCGCAGCACCGGATCCTCCGCCCCCGGGTAGTGGAAGCCCACCCCCCGCAGCTCCAGCAGCCCGTGGGCGCGCAGCTCGCGCACCGGGTTGTCCGGCGGCCGCAGCGAGGAGTCCGTCGCCAGGACCTCCTGGATGCGCTCGGCGCAGACCTCCGCGCGCGGGATCATCATGAACATGAACGTCGCCATCATGACCGACATGAGGATCTGCATGAGATAGCTGAGGAACGCGGTCAGCGCGCCGATCTGCATGTGGCCCGCGTCGATGCGGTGCGCCCCGAACCAGAGCACGGCCACGCTGGAGAAGTTCACGATCGTGAGCACGAGCGGGAACATCAGTGCCATCAGGCGGCCGAAACGCAGCGAGACGTCGGTCAGCTCGGCGTTGGCCACCCCGAACCGCTGCCGTTCGTGGTCGTCGCGGACGAAGGCCCGGATGACCCGCAGCCCCGTGATCTGCTCGCGCAGGATCCGGTTGACCGTGTCCAGACGTTCCTGCATGGCCCGTCCGAGCGGGCGCATCCGCCGCACGATCAGCGTGATGATGACCGCGAGGATCGGGACGATCACGACCAGGAGCAGGGACAGCCCGGCGTCCTGGTTCACCGCGAGGATGATCCCGCCGATGCACATGATCGGCGCGGAGACCATCAGCGTGAAGCTGAGCAGCACCAGCATCTGCACCTGCTGGACGTCGTTGGTCGCCCGGGTGATGAGCGAGGGAGCACCGAAGCGGCCGACCTCGCGGGCCGAGAACGCCTGCACCCGGTCGAACACCGCCCCCCGCAGGTCCCGCCCGATCGCCATCGCCGTGCGCGCGCCGAAGAAGACCGCCGCGGCCGCGCAGACGAGCTGCACGATGCTGACGCCGAGCATGAGTGCGCCGATGCGCAGGATGTAACCCGTGTCGCCGACCACCACCCCGTGATCGATGATGTCGGCGTTCAGGGTCGGCAGGTACAGCATGCCGATCGTCGAGACCAGTTGCAGGGTCACGAGGATCGCGATGGGCCGCCGGTAGCGGGCCAGATGCGCCCGCAGAAGTCGGATGAGCATGCGGTCCCTCTCGTGCGGCGGCGATACCCGGTAGACCATGGCGTCCCGCAGCCGTCACGGAGACGCCGAGCAGGCCTCCCACCGTCATGACGGCCACGGCGGGCGGCGACCCCCATGATCCACCGCCGGGTGCCTGGGTGACGGGACAGCGGTCGCACGCTCCGCCTGACGGCAGGTGACGCGTCATGGACGCGTGGCGACCTTACGGCCTCAACCCAACGTCAGGTCAAGGCGTTTCCGATCGAGCGCGACCGCCTCGCGATCACCGGCCGGCGGCCCGCCGGCCGACTGCCGGCCCCGCGTGCCACGCCCGGCCGCGACCAGGGCCCACCGAATTACCGCCGGCCGCCGGGCGGATTTCATTCCGGACCGGAATTCTTGGGCGGAAGGTGCTTCCCGGGGCCGCTTTGACGGCCGGCGATACCCCGAGTCCACCCAACCGCCCCGGAAGAGCGATGATGATCGCTGCCGGAGCCGGATCCTCCGCATGCCCACGGCAGGCAGGCCCGACGGTAGCGCACCGGGTCCGACGCCGGCCGCCGATACGCGACTTCGCCCCATGCCCCCCGACTCCGCCGGCAGAGTTGTCGATGCAACAGATTTCGGCGAAGTGGCTCAACGAGCCATATTATTCCGGCCCGGGAGCACCGGACCAGGACAGTTGACACCGGAGCATGGGCGCGCGTAGTCGTAGGTGCGCAACCACCGGTCCATGGCGGAAAGGAACCGATAGTGTCAGGGCGAGCTGCGCGTCGACCGATGCCCGGGGCGCCGCCCCCCGGGGGACCGGACACCGATGACCCGTAGTGACGTCGCAGGGGGAATGGAGGCCGACGCCAGTTCGCTCGCAGGCGCACCGTCACTACAATCGGATGGACTGTCGATGACTCTTTCCGGTGCTCGCCCTCGAGGACCAAGACCCGAACTCGAGAACAGCAGTCAGCTCACACTGCTGCACCATCTTCATGAACTCAACCACCCTTACCGGGTGAGTTACGAGATGGTGGTGCGGAAAGTCTGGTCCGACAGCGAGGACATCAAGATCCGGCGCGCGCGGGCACGCGATCTCAGCCGCCAGTTCCGGGGCGAGAAGCAGATCGACTGGAACGTCATCGAGAACTACGTGGAGCTGCTGTATCCGGAGGATCAGTCGCAGCGGACGGCGCAGCTCGAGCGGTGCCGGCCGCTGCATCTTCAGGCGTTCGGGCCGCCGGGCGACTCGGACGCCGACCGGGTGTCGGACGGGGCCGTCGATCCGGCCTACGTCGCCGACCTCGAACGGCAGCTCGTCGAGGCCCGCATGCGAGCCGCCTTCGCCACCGCGCTCCTGGTGATCGTCCGTTCCGAGAACGCGGTGCTCCGCGGGAAGAACGCGCACTTCGGCTGGTTCCAGACCCGTGGGCCGGCCGAGGAGTCCGAGCGGATGCCGGGGGCGTCGACCGAGTCCGGGGATCCGGCCACGGCGCCGATCCAGCGGCGGCAGGGCCACCGCGGAGGTCATCACCACCGCCGGGACCGGCCGATCGTCGCGTTCAGCGACCTCGTCGCCGAGCAGCCGAGCCCCGCCGGCTGGAGCGCGCCGGGCCCGCTGCCCTACCCGGCGGAGAACGCCCTGCACTCGGCCCCGACCGGCCCCACCCCCGTGATCGAGGCGCGCCAGCGACGAGCCCCGGAGGCCACGCGCGCCGCCGCCGCGGACAATGCCCGCGGGCGCCGGGTCGCCAAGGCGTCCGGCGCCGAGCCCGACATCCTCGCCGGGCCGGAACGCAAGCGCCGCGGCCGCGGCCGGTGACGGTGCGCCGGCTACCGGCGGGCCGGCCCGGACCGGCCCGGACCGGACCCGTCGGGGTTCCGGACCGGCCACGAGGTGCCGTGGAGGCATGACCGACCCGAGAACGGGCATCCCGCTCAGACCGCCCGGACGCGTCGTCCCGGCGGAGTACTTCAGACAGGGGAGGCCACAGGGCATGGATCGGGAGACCTTCGTCAAGCTGCTCAACGACGACCTCAGCTCCGAGTACCAGTCGATCGTCCAGTACATCCAGCACGGCGCGGTCATCACGGGCGCCGAGTACCTGAACGTCGCCGACGAGATCAAGCGGCACCTGCCGCAGGAGCTCAGCCACGCCCAGATCCTCGCCGAGCAGATCTCCTTCCTCGGCGGGACGCCGACCGTCGAGGTGTCCCAGGTCCACCCGTCGAGCGGGGCCCAGGAGGCGCTGCGGGACGATCTCCGGTTGGAGTCCGAGCAGCTCGACCGCTACCGCGAGCGTTTCGGCCAGGCCAACGAACTGGGGCTGGCCGACGTCGCCGAGGCGCTACGTCCCCTGCTCGAACAGACCCAGGAGCACGTCCGCGACCTGCAGGCGGCGCTGGGCCGCTGAGCGGGACGGCCGCGGCGACCGAGCCGGCGGCACCGGGCCGACGCACGCACCGGCCCGGTGCCCCGCCCCGCCGCCGGGCCACCGCCACGCCCCGCCGCGCCGCGCCCCGCCGTGCCGCTCAGACGGGGACCGGGCTGTCCACGTCCACGATCTCCTTGCCCAGCGGCATCAGCGACACCGGGATCAGCTTGAAGTTCGCCAGGCCGAGTGGAATCCCGATCACGGTCAGACACAGCGCGATCCCGGTGGTGAGATGCCCGAGGGCCAGCCACCAGCCGGCGAAAATGATCCACAGAACGTTGCCCACCAGGGACGCCCCGCCGGCGTCCGGACGGTCGACGACCCGCCGACCGAACGGCCACAACGCGTAGTTGGCCATCCGCAGCGACGCGATGCCGAACGGAATGGTGATGATGAGAATGAAGCAGATCAGCGCCGCCAGGGCATAACCGATGGCCAGCCAGATACCGCAGAGCACAAGCCAGATGACGTTGAGCAGGACACGCATTCGCCCACCCGCACTCTCTCCCGGAATCGGGACCGGTCGTCGCCGAGGCCCGCGGGCGTCGGCCGCAACGCGGGCGGATGTCGCCTGGGGAACTTTACCCACGGGATGCCGACCTTTACCCCACGTGGCACGAGTTCACCAGCAGACCCCGGCGGATCCGGCGGGTGGCGGGCGGCGGCGGGTCCGACTCGCTACCGTCGACGGCAGTGGCCCGGGCACGGCAGGGTCCGGGCATCGCCCGACCGGCCCGGGCAACACACGACCGGCCCGCGCAACACACGACCGGCCCGCGTTCCCGACCGCAGCGATAGGTGGATGACCGGTATGCAGGTGTACGACCACGTCGTCGACCTCGTCGGTGACACGCCCCTGGTCCGGTTGACGCCGGGGATCGCCGAGACCCCGGCGCCGGTGCTGGGCAAGCTCGAATATCTCAATCCGGGCGGCTCGGTGAAGGACCGGGTGGCGCTGACGATGGTCGCCGCCGCCGAGGAGGCGGGTCAGTTGCGTCCGGGCGGCACCATCATCGAACCGACCAGTGGTAACACCGGGGTCGGTCTGGCGCTGGTGGCGGCGCGGCGGGGCTACCGGTGCGTGTTCACGATGCCGGACAAGATCAGCGAGGAGAAACGGGCGGTCCTGCGCGCGTACGGCGCGGAGGTCGTCGTCTGCCCGACGGCGGTGTCTCCCGACGATCCCCGCTCCTACTACGAGGTGGCCCGTCGACTGGTCCGGGAGACCCCGGGGGGGTGGAGCCCGGACCAGTACTCCAACCCCCACAACCCGGCCGCGCACCAGGCCACCACCGGGCCGGAGATCTGGCGGGCGACCGACGGCCGCGTCACGCACTTCGTCGCCGGGATCGGCACGGGGGGCACGATCAGCGGCGTGGGGCGCTACCTCAAGGAGGTGTCCGGCGGCGCCGTGCAGATCATCGGTGCGGATCCGGAGGGGTCGGTCTACTCCGGCGGCAGCGGGCGGCCCTACCTGGTCGAGGGGGTCGGCGAGGACATCTGGCCGACGACCTACGACAAGACGGTCGTCGACCGGGTGGAGGCGGTCAGCGACCGCGACTCGTTCCTGATGACCCGGGAGCTCGCCCGGCGGTGCGGGCTGCTGGTCGGCGGGTCCTGCGGGCTGGCCGTGGTGGCGGCCCTGCGCGTCGCCGCCGGTCTCGGCCCCGACGACCTCGTCGTCGTCCTGCTCCCCGACTCGGGCCGCGGCTACCTGTCGAAGATCTTCAACGACGAGTGGATGTACGAGTACGGCTTTCTGGAGCCGCCGTCGAACGGCCCGACCGTCGCCGACGCCCTGCGGTACAAAAGCGAGCAGAGCCACCGGAGCGGGCAGGCCGGCGGCCCGCCCGACCTGGTGCACGTCCATCCGGACGAGACGGTCGGCGCGGCCATCTCCTACCTGCGCGAGTACAACGTCTCGCAGATGCCGGTGGTTCGTCACGAGCCGCCGCTGCGCGCGGCCGAGGTGGCGGGCTCGGTGATCGAGCGTCACCTGCTCGCCGCGGTCTTCGCCGACCGGTCCGCCGTCGACTCTCCCGTGAGCGATCACCTGTCCCCGCCGCTGCCGATGGTGGGGGTCGGCGAGCCGCTGTCCAGGATCGTCGCGGTCCTCGGCGACGACCCGGCGGTCCTGGTGCACGACGAGGGCAGCCCGGTCGGCATCCTCACTCGCGCCGACCTGCTCAGTTTCCTGGCCGTGGCGCCGTAGCGTGGCGTCATGAACACCGACGAGTTCGCCGACGGGTTCGCCGACGGGTTCGAGACGATCGCGATCCACGCCGGTCAGGAGCCCGATCCGGGCACCGGCGCGGTGGCCCCCCCGATCCACCTCTCCTCGACGTTCGCCCAGGACGGTGTGGGCGGCCTACGCGGCGGCTACGAGTACGCCCGCTCCGGGAACCCGACCCGCACGGCCCTGGAAACCTGCCTCGCCGCGCTGGAAGGCGGCCGCGTGGGCCTCGCCTTCTCCGCCGGCATGGCGGCGACCGACACGCTGCTACGGACGGTGTGCCGTCCCGGCGACCATGTGATCATCCCGGCCGACGCCTACGGCGGGACCTATCGGCTGATCGCCCGCGTCCTCGGCGAGTGGGGCGTCGAGCACAGCAGCGTCGACCTCACCGATCTGGAGGCGACCCGGGCCGCGGTCCGCCCGGGCGTGACCCGGCTGGTGTGGTGCGAGACGCCGACGAACCCAATGCTGACGATCGCAGACATCGCGGCGCTCGCGGCGCTCGCCCACGACGCCGGCGCACTGCTCGCCGTGGACAACACGTTCGCCTCGCCCTACCTTCAGCAGCCGCTGGCCCTCGGCGCCGACGCCGTGGTGCACTCCACCACGAAGTACCTCGGTGGCCACAGCGACGTCGTGGGCGGCGCCATCGTGGTGAGCGATCCGGAACTCGGCACGCGGCTACGTTTCCTCCAGAACGCGGCCGGCGCCGTCCCCGGACCGTTCGACTGCTGGCTCGTACTGCGCGGCATCAAGACGCTTCCCGTGCGGATGGACCGGCACTGCGCCAACGCCCGCCTTATCGCCACCCTGCTGGCGGCGCATCCGGCCGTCGCCACGGTGTACTACCCGGGCCTGCCCGGTCATATCGGGCACGGCATCGCCGCCAAACAGATGCGCGACTTCGGCGGGATGGTCTCGTTCACGCTGCGGGACGGCCAGCGGGCTGCGGTCGAGCTGTGCGGGCGGACTCGACTGTTCACACTTGCCGAGTCACTCGGCGGGGTGGAATCCCTGATCGAGCATCCGGCCAGCATGACCCATGCGTCGGTCGTGGACTCGCCGCTCGCCGTGCCGGCGGAGCTCGTGCGGCTCTCGGTCGGCATCGAATCGGCCGACGACCTCGCGGCCGATCTGCGGCAGGCCCTGGACGGACTTTCGGCCCGTTCCACTTAGCTCCACCGCGGGCAGGCGGGCGGCAAATCCGGTGCACAACAGCACCACGGTGGGGGAAAACGGCTGACGAAAGTCCCGAAGTGAGCGCCGAGCCGACATAGCGAACCTTAAACGGTTATCGTTGGCTTACTGAGTTGAGATCCTCGGGCGGAGAACATCATGGCTGCACGTGCAGGTATGCCGTACACGTGCCGGGTCCGCCAGGTCGCGACCGTCAGGAGTGCCGCATGGACGCCTCGACGGACCGCCGGACGCTCGTCACCTCGAGCGCGCTCGTCGTCGGTGCACTCATCGGTGTCGGTGCGGCCGACATGAGCTCCTCGGCGGCGGACAGCCGGGGGGCCCTGGAGCGGGTCGAGTCCACGCTGGAGACCCTCGCTCGCCGCTGGGAGACCACCCCGCCGGCGGAGCTCGTCGAACGGCTCGGCACCCTCGAGCACCACGCCCGCACCATCGGGCGCTGGCGGCTGGGCTCGGCCCTGCGCCAGGACTGGCTGCGGGCGCACGGCCGGATCCTCCTGATGACCTCGGTGGCCCAGGGCGACAGCGGACAACCGAGCCGGGCGACGATCGCGGCGCGGGCGGCGCTGGTCCTCGCGAAACACGTCGGGGACACCACCACCGCCGCCCACGCCGGAGTCGTGCTGGCCGAACTGGCGGCCTACTCCTTCGAGAGCACCTCCGACGGCCTGCGGCTCGCCCGGACCGCCCGGGCCGCGGCGCCGCACGCGCACACCGCGATCCTCGCGATCACCACTGAGGCGCACATCATGGCCGCCCGGCACATGCCGACGGACGGCATCGTGGCCGTGCTGCGCTCGGCGGACTCCATCGCCGCGAAGCTGCCTCAGGGTTCGTTGGGCTACAGCCTCGACGGCATTCATCCGGGTTATCTGCCGACATTCGGGGGTGCGGCGCTTGTCGCCGCGGGCGCTGTGGACGAGGGCCAACAGCGGCTGGGTGAGGCCGCCGATCTGTTCGGTCGCTCCCGGGCGTCCGGCGCGCTCGCCGCCGTGTGCCTCTACCAGGCGTCGGCGGCGATGCGGTCACGCGATCTGGACGAGGCGGAGATTCTGGCGACGAGGGCGCTGGCCGCCTCGGCGGTCCGGCCGAGCAGTTGGTTGTCGAACGGAATTCTTTCGCTCGCGAAGCGGGCCAGAGGCCAGGGAGCGGACTGGTCCGGACTGGTCGCGCAGGCAGCGGAATGGTCGCCGGTCTGACCGCCGACGGGCCGACCGGGCCGCCGCCGGGCCAGGCCGGTTCGCAGTCCACGGGCGACGACCAGGCCGGCCAGGACGACGACCAGAACGACCAGGAACGGAAATATGTCGGAATGAAGCATGACGTTCGACGGACCGAGGTGCACGGATTTTGATGGTGCAATGTTCGGGACGATCGGCAACGGTGGCGGGGTCGCCCGCGCGGCGACAGGATAGGGAATAGGCACGGCGGTACGTTATCGGGTGGCCGACAATGACGTGCAGGTCGGGGCACGACAAAAGTTCCGAGCGGTCCTGCGCATACTCACAAAAGGGTCCGACCGGGACAGGAGAGGGCCACGAAGAAGGCCGTACCAGCCCACACCCGGGTTACACCCCAGCTCGGGACGCCGGGCTCATCCGCGGTCTGAGTAGCCTCTACTCCCGGGGGCTTTCGCACCGACTGCACGGCATCTGCACGCCGTAGCCGGGGCCGGCCGGCTAACGTGAGCCCGGTGAGCGGGACGGGCGTGGTGGTCGTCGGCGGGTTCTGCCTCGACTGCATCGTCACCACGGACACGCTGCCGGCCTGGGGGGACGATCTTCGGGTCGACGCCGTGCGGACCCGGCCGGGCGGCAAGGGCCTGAACCAGGCGGTGGCGCTCGCCCGCCGCGGCGTGCCGGTCCGCGCCGTCGGCGTCGTCGGCGGGGACACGACCGGCCGTGAGCTGCTCGCGGCGCTGCGGGCCGAGGGGGTCGACCCGGCCATGATGGCGGTCCGTCCCGCCGCGGCGACACCGGTCTGCGTGGTGCTCGCCCACCCGGACGGCCGCACCGCGTTCCTCTGCCGCTGGGCGGAGGCGGTCGAGCTCACCCCCGGCGACCTGGCCCCCGCCCGGGAGGCCATCCGCTCCGCCCGCGCGGTCATCGTGACCTTCGACCCGCCGCCCGCGACCGTGCGGGCGGCCGTCGACCACGCCCTGGCGGCCGGCACGGCGCTGGTCGTCCATCCCGCGCCGCCCGAGCGGTCCGCCGCGGCTGCCCTCGTCGACCTGCCCTGGGACCGGGTGAGTGCCGTCACCCCGAACGAGCAGGAGGCCAGGCTGCTGCTGGCAGCGGCCGGCGATCCGGCGGCCACCGGCCCAGGGGCGGAGCTGGCGGCCGCGTTCGGCCGTCGGTTCGCGACGCCGCTGGTGTGCGTCACCCGGGCGGAACACGGGGTCGCCGTGTGGGACGGCACCCGGGGATGGGCCCGCCCGGCCCATCCGACGACCGTCGTCGACACCACCGCCGCCTCGGACGCGTTCACCGCCGCGCTCACCCACGTCCTGTTCGCCGGCGACGCCGCGGACACCGACGCCCGCTCCACGGACACCGACGCCGCGGACACCGACGCCGCGGACACCGACGCCGCGGACACCGACGCCGCGGACACCGACGCCGACGCAACCCAGCCCCGCGCGCCCGCCTCGGCCACCCGGCCACCCGGCCTCGTCGAGGCCGCCGTCGAGGCGGGCCTCGCCGCGGCGGCCTGGACGGTCCGCCACCGGGGCGCGCTCGATGCGCTGCCCCGCCTCGCCGGTCCGCCCGGACGGGCGCCGGCCGGCCCGCTCCCCTGACCCCCGAAGGGGTATTCCGGCATAAAGCCTAACCGGACAGGTGCGTGTAGGTGGGCTGATAGCGGGTAATCCTGCGACAGTCAGGTATCACCCCCGTTGAAGGAGCAGTCATGGCCACCCGGGTTGGGACCCGAACCAGCAGCATCAGCCTCGGTACGCTTCTCTATCTCATCGTTGGAGTGGTCATCACCGCGAGCCAGGACTACTGGAACTTCACGGACTGGGACGGCCACGCGTTGAGCAGTTTCTTCACCGCCCTCGTCGCGACCCTGCTGTGGCCGCTCGCCATCTTCTACACTTTCGCCCTCCACACCCGCTGACCGCCGCGCGGCATTCGAGGGAGGCGGACGCGCTCTTCCCGCCTTCAACCAGCGCCAAACCAGGCATTTCCTTACCCCCGCCACATCCGGCCCCGGCACCGATGCCCGGGCCGGATCGGCATGCCCGCCGCGCGGCCCGATCCGGCCGGTCCGCCGGGTGGCCCGAGGGCGCCACGAGTGACGCAACAAAGCGGCCATCATCGAGTAACTGTCCGGGTTGATGCAGGCCCGACTGTTGCCGTGTACCGATGAATCGCGGATAGACTGCGGCCGGCCGACACCGGGCACAGCCGCCGTCGGTTCCAGCGACTCGCGGGCAGGCCCGCAATCGGACAGGGAGGCAGCCCGATGGAACCGTGCCGGATCGTCAGCGTCGTGGGGAACCCGAAGGCGGCCTCCCGGACCAGGCAGGTCGCGGAGGCGGTGGCCGGCCGCGTCGCCACCTCGCTGGCCGCGAGCGGCTTCGAGACGTCCGCGGAGGTCATCGAGGTCGGCGAGCTGGGTGCCGGCCTGCTCGGCTGGGGCGACCCGACCGTCGGGGCGGCTCTGGCCACCATCCGGGCGGCCGACGTCCTCGTCATCGCCACGCCCACCTACAAGGCGACCTACACCGGGCTGCTCAAGCTGCTCCTCGACCAGATCGGCGGCGGTGAGCTCGCCGGCCTGCCGGCCATCCCGGTCCAGGTGGCCGCCGCGCCGCAGCATGCCCTGGCCGTGGAGGTGCATCTGCGCCCCGTGCTCGTCGAGATCGGCGCGGCCTGCCCGACCACCGGGCTGTTCGTTCTCGACTCGGCGCTCGCCGAGCTCCCCGCGCAGCTCGACGCCTGGGGCTCGGTGAACCTCCCGGCGGTGAGCGCCCTCGTTGCGGCCCGACGCGCGGTGGCGGCGCCGTCCGCCTGACCACCGGTCCCGGCCGGGCCGTCGATCAGCACCCTGCGGCGCCGATCATGACCAGCGACGCGGAAACGTCCGCGGAGCAGCCCGCACCGACTCCCGGGACCTCGGGGTCGACCCGCACCTGCGGCAGCGGCCCGATCACCTCGCCGGGCTGCGCCGACGCCCGACCGGCACCCGACGCCGCCGGACCCGCGGGCCGCNCTCCGGCACCGCTCCCGGCGGAGCCCCCGCGGGAGCCCGCTGCGCCCCGCCCATCGGGAACACCACTCCCATCGGGAACACCACTCCCATCGAGAACACCACTCCCATCGAGAACAGCAGGGTTGTCGAGAACAGCAGGGCTGTCGGAGACTGAGCCGGACCTCGCGGCGGATGTCGACCCGGGACCCGCGGTGGGCCGGCCCTGCCCCCGCGTGCGCGGGGTGACGCCGGCCGGATCGCTCGATGCGGTGCCCGCGCCCGCCGCCGACGCTCCCCCAGTCATGGCCGGGCCCCGAGACCCGGCGCGCGGCGCGGCTCCCTGCGCCGCGGTGCCGGCGGGGGCGCCGACACCGACCGGATAGGCCGCGGCGCCCGGATACCCGCCGGCTCCCGAATACCCGCCCGTTCCCGCGTACCCGCCCGTTCCCGAATACCCACCAACCTCCGAATACCCGCCCGTGCCGGGGTACTCGCCGTCCAGGCCCGCGGCGAAGCGCTCCCCGTCCTCGTCCTGGTCGGCGTACCCGCCCCGGCCAACGCGGGCGGGATCGCCGGCGGCCAGGCCGTTCCCGTCGGGCGCACCATCCCGAGACAAGGCGGGATACGTCGGTGCGGCCCGTCCGGAGCCGTCCGCGACGGCGGCACCGCCCGCGGTGTCGGGTGAACCGTAGATCGACGCGGGGAACGATGGCAGCGTCGGCAGGGGGGAGACCGGCGCACCGCCCGGCTGCCAGAGCGGGTTGTCGCGCTGCGGCTGGTGGCCGAGACCGAGCCGGGTGTCGGTGGCGCTGGTCGTCTGGAGCCGGACGTCGTCCCCGCCCGAACCGGCGGGGGCGGAGAAGCCGAAGGCGGTGACGGCGACCGTGAAGCCGCTGGCCGCGACGGTCAACCCGCGACGCCGGCCGGAGATGCGGGCCCAGCCCACCCGCCCGCGTAGGGTGCCGGCGATGCCGACGAGCATCACCGCGACAGCGAGCAGCGCCATGGCCATGGCGAACACCGACATCAGGCCCCCAGGTCGCATCGTCTCCACGAGAGCCCGAACCGTAACTCACCTAGAGTAGTACTACCGATACCATGAGCGTCGTGTCGGTGTGCCGGGGCACCAGCCGACGTCCTATGGACGCGACGCGGCGCGATCCGCACCCGCCAGGCCGCAGGATGCGTGGCGCGGTTCCGCGGTCAGGGAACACCTTGATCGGCGGAGCTGGAGTCGGAGCCGGGGTCGGCGGCGTGGTGCGGTTCCGCGGAACACCATGATCAACAATGTCGGGCTCGGGCCGAGCATGCCGTACCTCACCGATCACGTGCAGATATGAAGATCGGCCCGAGGCAGGCACCGGCCAACACGGTGCTCCCGTACGCCAGTCCTTGATCACAAGTAGATACGCACCCTAACGTCGCACGATCAAGCCCGCGCGTTCGGAACCGGCGGATGCGCCGGCGGCCGTGCCGATTTCCCCGCCGGAGGAACCTCCGGTGCCTGTATCGGAGCCACCGCCAACACCACCGGACTCACCTGCGCCACCCGACCCACCTGCGCCACTTGCGCCACCTGACCAGCCGGACCCGCTTTCGCCGTCGCTCCCCGCGTCGGTCGGCGCAGGTGGGGGCGTCGGGCGGGCGGTGTAGGTGGGGCGGTTGCCGTCGCGACGGGAGGTTCCGCCCGAGGACCTCGTGGTGGACGGACCGTCGGTCTCGTCATCGAACCCGCCGGGCGGGGAGCCGTTGCTGCTCGGCGGAATCGGCTGGGGACGCGCCGAGGCGCGTGGCACTGACGAGCTGGCGGTGGGGCGACGCGTCCCGCCGGAGGATTCCGTCACGGGCTTGCCCGCCTCGGAATTGCCCGCCTCGGAATTGCCCGTCGCAGGCTTTGCCGTCACGGGCCGTCCTGCTGCAGGTCTCCCCGTCGTGGGCTTACTCGGTGCAGCAGGCTTGCTCGGTGCGGGCTTGCTCGGTGCAGCAGGCTTGCTCGGTGCAGGCTTACTCCGTGCGGGCTTGCTCGGTGCGGGCTTGCTCACGGGCTTACTCGGCGCAGGTCTGCTCACGGGCTTACTCGGCGCGGGCTTGCTCACGGGCTTACTCGGCGCAGGTCTGCTCGTTACGGGCCTTCTCGGCGTAGGTCTGCCCGGCACGGGTTTGCCGGGGCCCTCGGACTCACCCGCCCCGCCGGACCCGTCGGACCCACCCGAACCGCCGCCGGATCCGGAACCGCCCGAGCCACCGGACCCACCCGATCCGCCCGAACCGGAACCACCGGAACCACCGCTTCCGGAGCCCCCGGAACCACCGGAACCGGAACCGGAACCGCCGGATCCGGCGGTGTTGCCGTTGCCGGTCGGGGTCTGGCCGCCCCTGGGCCCGGTGGGCGTCGAGGGTGCGGTGCCCGACCCGCCGCCGCGCGGGGGCGAGCTGGTCCGGACGACCGTGCCTCCGGGGCGTGCGGGGGAGGCGGCCGGCGGCCGATCCGTCTTCGGGGGCTGGCGGGTGGTCCCTCGCGGCGGCGTGCTCGCGCCGCCGGCGCGCTGGGGCTCGGCGGGCGCGCGGGGCACGCCCGCCACCAGGCCCGGGGTTCCGGTCCGCGCCCGGCTGGACGGGGTGGTCCGCGGGTAGTTCGAGCCGCCCGGCGCGCGGCCGGTCGTCACGTCATCGGTGGGCTGGGCATAGGCCTTGTCACCCCTCATCGCGTCCGGCTGCACCTGGGCGTCCGACTGCACCTGGGCGTCCGGCTGGCCGCCGCGGCCGGGCGTGGCCGAGGCCGAGCCGGACCGGGGCGGGACCAGGAAGACGCTGTTCGAGGCCGGATCGTGATCGCTGCCGTCGCCGGTCCCGACGCCGTGCGTCGCGAGCAGCCCGAACGCAACGAGAGCCACCGATCCGGCGCCGGTGACAATCCCGGCCCGACGGCGATCGGGGATCCATGCCCACTCGGCCTGTCCGCGGAGCAGACCGAGAACTCCTGCAATCAGTATCAGCCCGGCAACCGCCAGGCAGAAGTACATCATGGAAACCCCCCGGGCGCAGTCGCCTACCAGGCTAGGGGCGATCCATCGCTATTCGTCGCAAGGGAATTACAAAGAGATTCCGCTATCATCCTGCCCGTGACGGATATCACCGACCGAATCGGTAGTGGTATCCACCGAAGCAATCCGGTCGAGGATACCTGCGACATCAACCCCCGACGGCAACGTGCCGAAAGCGAGACCCCCGTCACCGGCCATCCGGCTCGCACAGAACGCATCCGCAACGGCGGGCGGCGCATGCCGAACAAGCAGAGAACCCTGCATAACGAGCGCCAACCGCTCGACCACACGGCGCGCGGCGAAGGGATCGGCCGCCGCTCTCGGCAATTCCGCGCGCAGCCGGTCCCAGGCCCGATCGAGCCGGGCGTCCGCGCCGCGGGCCGCCTCGATCTGCACGGACAGCGCGTCGAGGCCGTCCGGTTCACGGTCGAACGCCCGGAGCACGTCGAGCGCATTGACGTTGCCGGAGCCCTCCCAGATCCCGTTGAGGGGCGCCTCCCGGTAGAGCCGAGGCATGCCCGACTCCTCCACGTAGCCGTTTCCGCCGAGGCATTCGAGGGCCTCCGCGGCCACGCCCGGCGCCCGCTTGCACACCCAGTACTTCGTCACGGCCGTCGCGAGGCGTTTGAACGCCTGTTCGTCGCGGTCGCCGCGAGCCGCCCGGTCGACGGCTCCCGCGACCCGCAACACCAAGGTGGTCGCCGCCTCGGATTCCAAGGCCAGATCGGCCAGCACATTGCGCATCAGCGGGGCGTCGATCAGCCGGGTTCCGAAGGCCCGCCGGTGGCGCACGTGATGCGCGGCCGCCGTGACCGCGGCCCGCATCCCGGCCGCGGACCCGAGGCTGGCGTCGAGCCGGGTCATGGCCACCATTTCGATGATGACGCGAACCCCACGCCCCTCCGCACCGACCAGCCAGGCGACGGTGTCGTCGAACTCCGGTTCGCTGCTGGCATTGCTGCGGTTGCCGAGCTTGTCCTTCAGTCGTTGAATGCGAAACGTGTTACGGCTGCCATCGGGAAGCACCCGCGGAACCCAGAAACAGGACAATCCGCCGGGCGCCTGCGCCAGGACCAGAAAGACGTCGTTCATCGGCGCGCTGGTGAACCACTTGTGGCCCCGTAGCCGGTAGGTGCCATCGACGGCCGGCGTCGCCGTCGTCGTGTTCGCCCGGACGTCGGAGCCGCCCTGCTTCTCGGTCATGCCCATGCCCGCGAGCAGCCCCGCCTTACCCTCCGGCGGACGCAGCCCCGGGTCGTAGATCCGGCTGGCGAGCAACGGCTCGTATCTGGCCGCGAGATCGGGCGCGGCCCGCAGCGCCGGGACCGCAGCGTAGGTCATCGACACGGGGCACAGGTGGCCCTGCTCGACGGTGCCCCAGACGAGGATGTTCGCCGCCCGCGCGACGTGCGCGCCCGGGCGCGGGTCCGTCCATGGCGCCCCGGTCAGCCCCTCCCGCACGGCCACCTCGAGCAACGCGTGCCAGGACGGGTGGAAGTCGACCTCGTCGACGCGGTTGCCGTAGCGGTCGTGCGTGCGCAGCTCGGGCGGGAACCGGTCGGCCTCCTCCGCCCACCGCCGAGCCTGTTCGGTGCCCGCCAGCCGGCCCAGGCGGCGCAGGGCGTCCGCGTGCCAGCCGGCGCCCTCCCGGACCAGCGCCGCCAGCAGCGCCGGATCCGCGGACGCGTCGTGGCCGACCAGCGGCGGCGGCTGGTTCGTCACCTCATGCGTCCGGCCGGGAGACGACCGCGGGGCCACGGTGGGCCGCTGCGCCTCGATCGACGAGCTCATCGCCACTCCTCATCTCGCACACCGCTGCGGGCCCCCTCGGCGGCGGGAGAGCGGCGACGGGAGACCCGGCGGCCGGCACGCCCTCCGGCGGCGGGTCTACCCGATCCCGTAAACGAGAACAACATATTGGCTGCCGCCACCCGACGGCCACCAGAGAAACCGCCCTCCCGGCGGGATATAACCGCCTTCCGGACAATTCGCGGCCCATCTTCGGAGGCCGGATCGCGCATTTACAGGACGGCCGGACCGCGATGGATCGAAGCACCGGGAACGGACGCGGGCGGGCGGGCGATCCACTCCGGCGTCGCCCGCACGGGGCGGGCGGACCAGGGCNCCCGCCCGCCGGCACGGGGCCGCCTGCACGGGCCCGCCGCGGAGCGAGGGCGTCGGGCCCGAAAGGATCCTCGACGGAGGCTCAATGCACGCCGTGATCCTGTGATCATGCTGTGCGATGCTCGAACGGGCTAGACCTCCCGGGTGCTACGGAGAGTCCCAAGGAACACCGAAAGTAACAGCGACCCTGCCAGCACGATCGCGAGCGGTGGCAGCATCACGACAACAATTCGCCGCCAGCGCAATACTTTACGTCACGGTCGAACACCCAAGGTTGACGCTACCAGGACCAACTCTCGTCGTGATCGACGGAAAGTATCTGTTAGACAACTGTCCGTATCCACCATTCCGCCGGCAGAGAATCCGAACCGGCGGACCGGCATGCGCGGACACGCGTCCCATTGCTGCGCGCCGCACACGCGCGGGCCCGGCCGATACCGGATGCGCGGCGGCCGATGAAACTCGCGGCGCGGATACTCGTATGCTCACCCACAACCGGGAGGATTCGTCTCCCGGAAATCAGAATACGTTTACTCACGGTGAGATCCGTCGAGTCCGGGCAGCGTTGTCGGGCGGGGCGCGAAAGATGATCAGAGGTGGCCGGATCGGAGGGCGACGATCACTCGGCCGCGTCATGGCCGTGATCGCGGCCCGCCGCAGGCCGGCCCGCCGCAGGCCGGCTCCCCGGCGGCGATTCCTCTCGCCGCTGGCCATCCTGCTGGCCATCCTGGTGCTCGGAACCCTGGCCCTCCATGTGGGCGCCAACCTGCTGCACCGGGAGGAGGCGTCGCGGCTGGCGGCCCGGGCAGGGCTCGTCGAACGCCTCGCGCAGTGGGAGTCCGACGCCGACGCCCCCACGGGGCTGTCGGCCGCGGTCGCGCGCGTCCCCTTCCGGCCGGACGACCGCGCTACCAACGCGAGTCTCCTCCCCGGCCTGCAGCTCTCACCGTCAGGCGACGTCGCCCGGCTGCTGGCCCTGCTCGACCGGGCCGGCACCGTCACCGCCGCGTACCCGTGGGGCAGCGCCGTGGCCCCCCGCGACCTCGGCCCGGCCCTGTCGTCGGCGTGGGCCGGCCGGGGCGCCGTCTCCCCCGTCTTCACGCTCGCAGGCGCGCCGGTCCGCGCCACCGTGGTGCCGATCGGATCGCCGCGGCCCTGGGCCGTCCTGGTGGCCGTCTCCACCCAGGAGATCAACCTTCGGCTCTCGAGCGGCATCGCGACCATGCTCGGAGCCGGCAGCGGCAGTGTGTCGACGATCGACCAGAACGGCGTCCCGATCGCCTCCACCGACTCGGCGCTGCCCGGCCGGCGGATCCTGTCGGCCGCGGAGCTGCGCCCCTCCCATGCCCCCGGCGGCGGTCCGCGGATCTGGCGCACATCCGGCCCCGGCGGGACGATCATCCACATCACCGCGCCGCAGCCGGCGACCGGGTATCTCACCTACTTCCAACAGCCCACCGAGTCGCTCTACGCCGACCTGCGGGCCAGAGGCGACCGGCGCAACCTGACGCTGCTGGCGGTCGCACTGACCGGCGTGCTGTGCATCGTCTTCCTCGGGCTGCTGCGCGAGGCCGCCGCCCAGCGAAGCCGGACGGGGCTGCGGGCGCTGTTCGCGGCGGCGCACGACATCGTCCTCGTCACCGACCCGGCCGGCCGGCTCACCTTCGTCAGCCCGGCCATCGTCCCCCTGCTCGGCCACCCGGACGAACCCTGGTTGGGACGGCTGGTGACCGAACTGGCCCATCCCGACGATGCCGCACGGTTGCTGCGCCTGGTCGAGAATCCGACCGCGGGATCACTGCTCGACGTCCGGCTCACCCGGGCCGCCGGCACCGACCGCTGGTTCGACGTCGCCGCGCGCCGGCTACCGCAGCGCGCCGGCGCGCCCGAGGTCCTCATCACCTGCCACGCCGTCGGCAGACGCAAGCGGCTGCTCGACCAGCTCGGCTACCAGGCCGGCCACGACGTGCTGACCGGGCTGCTCAACCGGTCGACCTTCGAGGAGGAGCTCGCCACCGCCACCGCAGGTTCTGCCACCTCTGCCCCATCTGCCACCTCTGTCCCATCTGCCACCTCTGCTCCATCTGCCACCTCTGCCGCGTCCGCCACCTCTGCCGCGTCCGCCGCCTCTGCCGCGTCCGCACGCCCGGCCGGTTCGATCGCGGTCCTGTTCGTCGACCTCGACCGGTTCAAGCAGGTCAACGACACCTTCGGGCATGCCGCCGGCGACCAGGTGCTGCAGACGGTGGGCATGCGGCTACGTTCCGAGCTCGGCCCGACGGACGCCGGTGGACGCTTCGGCGGCGACGAGTTCGGCATCCTGCTACGCGACACCGACGAGTCCGCCGCCCGGGCGGTCGCCGCCCGGATCATCCGGGCGGTGGGTCAGCCGATCCTCGTCGACGGGGACGAGGTGCGGGTCGGCGCGAGCGTGGGGCTGGCCCTGGCGGGTGCCGGCCCGTGCCGACCCGAGCGGCTGCTGTGGGCTGCCGATCAGGCGATGTACCGGGCGAAGCAGGTCGGCCCTGGGCGATATGCGGTGGCGCTACCGGGCCCGCCCGGCTCGGTCGGAGAGCCCGGGGCCGTCGAAGAGCCCGGGGCCGTCGAAGAGCCCGGACTGGTCGGGGCGGACGCCGCGGAGTTCGCGATCTCCGAGCCGCTCGTGGTCGAGCTCCTCGACGGCACCGCGGACGACCTCGATCCCGCGCCGGCGGGGCCGGCGTCCGCCGTGGCCCCGGTCCCGGCCGAGCCGGCCGGACCCCGCCCCGGAACCGAGCCCGGGGAGATGGCCGACGGCGCGGCGGCGGCGTCCCAGCTCGGGCCGCGGGGTCGGTTGAACCCGGGGCGGCTGTCCCGGCAGCGGCGGACCAACGTCCGCGCCCACCTTTCCCGGGCGTTCCCGCTGCTGGTCCTGGGCGCGGTGATCCTGACCACCACCATGGTCACCCTGGAGATCGAGAACGCCAACCGGCGGCGAGCCGAGGCCCAGCGGGTGGCCGACAGCGATGCCCTCTCCCTCCGCCTCGCCGGGTTCGCGGCCGACCTGAGCCGGCCCCGGCATCTCATCGACCCGGTCTCCCGGCTGCCCTGGTCGCTGACGGACCCCACGGCCGACGCCCGAACGCTGGCCGCCGTCGCCGGGCCGAGCCTGTCCATGCCGGGCACCCTGCTCGCCCTCGTCGACCTCGACGGCCACCCCCGGGCGGTCCAGCCGCCCGGGGCGGCGGTGCCGTTCCCGGCGCACAGCCGGATCTGGGCGTCCGTCCGCGACGGCGGACTGAGCTTCCCGGTCCTCGACGAGGCCGGCGGGGCCCGGATCTACAGCATCGTGCCCGTCCGGCGCGCCGGTCGCAGCGCCGCGTTCCTGGTGCTGGGCCGGACGCTGCACGGGTCGCCGGCTGCGGAGATGGCCCGCACCCTCGGGCGGGGAACAACCGCGGCGGCCGCCGGCGCGGCCGCCCTGGACCTCGGCATGACGATCAGTGTCGTCGACGAGCACGGCCGGGTGGCGATGTCGAACGACGCCGCCACGGTCGGACGGACCGTCGTCGACCCCGGCGAGCTGCGCCCGATCACGCCCGGGCACAGCCGGCGCGTGACGGTGCGGGACAGCCGCGGCGGCGGTCGCGTCGCGGTGGCCACCAGGATCCCCGCGAGTCCCATGCCGGCGTACCTCGTCGTGCGGCGCGACGGCCGAGGAGCGGCGGAGGGGCCGCGGCCCAACCATGCCCTCAGCGACCTGCTGCTCGTCGCGATCGTCGTCGTCACCGTGGCGGGGCTGATGCGCGCGATCCTGCGGGAGGACCAGGCGATTCGGCGCGACGGCGCGCGGCTGCAGACCCTGCTGCACGAGTCGCACGACATCATCATCAACCTCAACCGGGCCGGTTTCCCGACATTCATCAGCTCCGCGATCGAGAGCCTGCTGGGTTACCCGGTCCAGACCAGGATCGGGCTGCCCCTGCTCGAGCTCGTCCATCCCGAGGACCGGGACTGGATGCGGGGCTTCCTCGACGAACGGCTTCGAGGTAACCCGGCGTCGTTGCTGGACGTCCGACTGTGCACGGCCGACGGGGGGTACCGGTGGTTCGACATCGAGGCCACCGCCTGGCGGGCCGCCTCCGGGCCGGGCTACCTGGACGGCGGCCTGCTGCTGACCTGCCACGAGGTCGGGGAGCGGCGCCAGCTCCAGGAGCAACTGCGGCAACGGGCGACCCGCGACCCGTTGACGGGACTGGCGAACCGGGTAGCACTCACCGAGCTGCTCGACCACCTCACCGAGCAGCGGTCGCCCTTCGCGATCCTGCTCGTCGACCTCGACCGCTTCAAGCCCGTGAACGACACCTTCGGCCACCAGACGGGCGACGACGTGCTGCGCATCATCGCGGCCCGGCTGACCGAGGTGCTGCGGGCCCAACCGCCGGACGGCACGGTGTTCCGTCTCGGCGGCGACGAGTTCGTCATGGTGCTGCCCGACGTCGACGCCGATGCCCTGCGGCACATCGCCCAGCGGGTACGCGAGACCGTCGCGGCCCCGATCCTCTCGGCCGGCCACGCCATCGTCGTCGGGGCGACCGTGGGGCTGGCGTCCTCGCGCGCCGTCGGTGGCGGGGCCGAACCGCGCGATCCCGACCTCGTCGTCCGCCACGCCGACGCAGACATGTACGCGGCGAAGCGCGCCGCCCGGGCCCAGCGGGAGATGTTCCCTGCCACCCACTGATCGGCCGACCACTGATCGGCCGACCACGAATCGACCGACCACGAATCGGCCCCGTGCCCAGGTCTGGGCGGTACCCGGCCGTCCGGCCCCCGGCCGCGGCCCGGCTCTGCCACGATGGACAGGCCCGGCCGTCGGCGACATCCAGGCGGCACGCCGGTGACCAGGTCGCGGGAGGCGCGCGGTGGGACGGGTCGTGGTGGTCGGCTCGACCAGCATGGACGTGACGGCCCGCGCGGATCGCATCCCCGGGCCGGGCGAGACGGTGATCGGGAGCTCCGTGACGCTGTCCCCCGGCGGCAGGGGCGCCAACCAGGCCGTGGCGGCCCGCCGGCTGGGCGCCGAGACGGTCATGGTGGGCGCTGTCGGCTCCGACGGTTTCGGCTCGGCGCTGCGGGAGTTCCTGCGCGGCGAGGCGGTCGACGTCACCCCGCTGGCGGTCGTCGCCGGGCCCAGCGGCACGGCCGTGACGACGGTCGACGAGACCGGCGAGAGTGTGATCGTCATCGTGCCGGGCGCCAACGCCACCGTGTCGGCGCGCGGCCTGGATGCGCTGCGGCTAGGCCCGGGTGACGTGGTGCTGTTGCAGAACGAGATCCCCGCGTCGGTGAATGCGGCCGCACTCGACCGCGCCCGCGCCGCGGGCGCCCGAACACTGCTGAACGCGGCCCCGCACCGGCCCCCCGCAGCCAACCTGGTCACCGAGGCCGACCTGGTCACCGAGGCCGACCTGGTCACCGAGGCCGACCTGCTCGCCGCCGCCGACGTGGTCCTGGTCAACGAGCACGAGTTCGCGAGCCTGGTCCCGGCCGCCGTCGGCGTCGGCTCGTTGCCCGGACCGCGGGCCCTGGTCGAGGTGCGCGGCCTGCTCGCCGACGGCGCCGGACCGAACGACAACATCGTCGTCACCCTCGGCGGCGCCGGGGTGTGCGCGCGGATCGCCGGGACGGTCGTCACCCTCGCCGCGCGGCGCGTCCCGGTCGTCGACACAGCCGGGGCCGACGACTGCTTCTGCGGGGCGTTCGGCGCCGGCCTCGCCGGTGGTCTGCCCGCCGCCACCGCCCTGTTCCACGCCAACCTCGCCGCCACCATCGCCGTGCAGCGTCCGGGCGCCGGCCCCGCGATGCCGACCTGGGCGGAGCTCGACGACCTGTTGACCGGCGGCGGCGGCCCATAAGGACCGGCCGGTGCAGGGGTGATGCGGCTCACCCGCCGCCCGCGGCCGCGGCTACGGCGCAGCCGGCCGGCCCCACTGCCGGCGAGAGTCGGCGGGAGCCCCTGGTGCCCGACCGGTTACCGGTACCGTTGCGGCGGAGGGGACGTGTGCTGGGCGGATGCGGCGGCTGAGGCTGGTGGGGAAATGGACGCTCCGACGGCGCTCGTCGTCGATGACAACGAGATGCTGCGCGCGCTGCTGGGCCGGATCCTGTGCGCGGAGGGGTTCCGGGTGAGTGCCGCGGGCTCCGTCGAGGAGGCGTTGCTGCTCGACGCCGCCGCCCACGACGTGCTGCTCATCGATCTGCGGCTCGGTGGCCGCTCGGGCGCGGATCTCATCGACGAGCTGCGCCGGATCGACCCGGCCGTCACGGCGCGCTGCCTGGTCCTGACGGGTGCCGCCGGGCTGGATCCGGTGCCGGCTGGTCTGCCGGTGGTGACCAAACCGTTCACCGCCGACGAGCTGATCGCCGCAGTTCGCGAGGTCCTCGCCGACGAGCTGGTCGCCGCAGTTGGCGAGGTCCTCCCAGCGGACCGGGCACACGGAGCCGACCGGGCACGCGGAGCCGACCGGGCACGCGGAGCCGACCGGGCACGCGGAGCCGACCAGGAACACGGAGCCGACGGCGGGTGACGGCACAGACCAACGGCGACGAACCGGCGACCGCGACGCAGACCGCTCCGGCGCGGACCCCGCCCTGCCCCGTCCCCCGCCCGCCGGGACCGGACGGCTCCCCGCCCGCACCGGCGCTCGACCTGCTCCACCTGATGGTCGCCCTGCAGGAGCGCGGGCACCGGGCGCTGGCCGAACGACTGCACGACGGCCCTATGCAGGAATTCACCGCCGTCCTGCTCGAACTGGCCAGCGTCCGGCGGCGGCTGGCCGGCGACCTCGCGGACCGCGTCGCCGGGATCGAGCACCATCTGCGGTCCACGACGAGCGCGTTACAGCTACCGCCGGGCGCCTTCCGCCTCGGCTACGACGCGCGCCGGTCCCTTGCGGCGGGGTTCGCCCTGCGGATCGCCGGTCTGCTCGTCCACCGCCTGGACACCGATCTCCAGGTCGACGACCACCCGCCCACCCGCGCGGAGATCTCGGTGGTGCTGGCCGCCGCGCAGTTGCTGCTGATGGCGAGCGACCCGGTGGGGACCGGCGAGCATGCCTGGCTCGCGGTGCGCTCCGCGCCGGCCGCGGTCGACCTGCGGCTGCGGGTCCGGCCGGGCGGGTACGAGCCGCCCGCGGACGCGGCGCGGGCCGCACGGCTGCGCCCGGTCGCCGACCTGCTCGGCGTCGAGCTGCGCCACGACCCCGCCAACGGCGGCTGGAGCGCCGCGCTCCGCCTCGACCGCCCCAGCACCTAGCTTCGGCACCCAGCCCCGCCTCGATCAGTTCTCGACCGGGTTGTCGAGGACGTCCCGCACCTTCGCCAGCAGCATCTGCTCGGAGAACGGTTTGCCCAGCAGCGTCAGTCCCGGATCGAGGGTCCCGTTGTGCGCCAGCACCGGGTAGGCGTACCCGGACATGAACAGCACGCGGATGCCCGGCCGGTGCCGGCGGACGAGCGTGGCCACGGTCCGGCCGAGGACCTGCGGCATGACGACGTCGGTCAGCAGCAGATGGATCTCGGTGGGGTGACTCACGGCGAGTTCGACGGCGCGGTGCCCGTCGGCGGCGGTGATGACCTGGTAGCCGTTGCGGGCCAGCAGACGCCGGGTGACCTCGCGCATCGCCCGCTCGTCCTCGACGACGAGAATGGTCTCGCCGCCGGTGAGGATGGCCCCGTCGAAGATCGGTTCGGGAGTCGCGGCGACGCTGTCCACCGCCGGCAGCAGAATGCTCACCGTGGTCCCCAGGCCCACGTCGGAGAAGATCTCCGCGTGGCCACCGGCCTGGGTGATGATGCCGTACACGGTGGCCAGGCCGAGGCCGGAGCCCTCCCCCTTGCGCTTGGTGGTGAAGAACGGTTCGAAGGCGCGGCTGACCGTCTCCGGGGCCATGCCGCTGCCGCTGTCGCTGATGCGCAGGTTGACGTGCCGGCCGGCCTTCAGGCCGGGCCGGTCGCCGGCGATGTCCTCGTGGACGAGGATGTTCGAGGTGTCGATCGTGAGCTTGCCGCCGCCGGGCATCGCGTCGCGCGCGTTGACGGCCAGGTTGACCAGCACCTGTTCGAGCTGACCGGCGTCGGCGAAGACCGGCCAGGGATCGGCGGCCGGCAGGGTGATCAGCTCGACGTGTTCACCGAGGGTGCGCCGCAGCATCTCCTCGATGTCCCACACGACGTCGTTGAGGTTGAGCACCCGCGGTTGGACGACCTCCCGGCGGCCGAAGGCGAGGAGCTGGTGGGTGAGCTGAGTGGCCCGTTCGGCGGCCCGCTGGACCTGTTCGATGTCGCGGCGGGCCGCCTCCCACTGGCCGCCGTCGCGTTCGGCCGCCGTCGCCACCACCTCGCCGACGAAGGCGGTGTAGTTGATGATCACACCAAGCAGGTTGTTGAAATCGTGCGCGACGCCGCCGGCGAGCTGGCCGAGGCTCTCCAGCCGCTGCGACTGATGGAGCTGGGCCTCGATCCGCTTGCGTTCGGCCTGCGCGCGCAGGCGTTCCCGCTCCGCCTGCGCCTCCAGCCGGTCGGTCACGTCCCGGATCGCCGCCGAGACGAGCAGGCCGTCCTCGGTCTCCAGGGCGGACAGCGAGATCTCCGCCGGGAACTCACTGCCGTCGCGGCGGCGGGCGGCGAGCTGCATCTGGGCGCCCATCGGCCGCGGCCGCGGATCGTGGAAGTAGCGTTCGCGGTGCTGCGGATGGCGACTCCGGCCGGCCTCCGGCACGAGGATCTCCACCGACTGGCCGTGCAGCTCGTCGCGGCTGTAGCCGAACAGGCGCTCGGCCTGGGCGTTGACCAGCGCGATCCGGCCGTCGGACAGGACGGCGACGATGGCGTCCGGCGCCGAGTCCAGCAGGCCGCGAAACTTGGCCTCCGTCCGTTTGCGGTCGGTGACGTCCCGGACCGCTGCCGTGATGAGGAGCCCGTCCTCGCTCTCGATGGCCGACAGGGAGATCTCCGCCGGGAACTCGCTGCCGTCGCGGCGACGGCCGGCGAGCTCCATCCCCGCGCCCATCGGCCGCGGCTGCGGGTCGTGCAGGTAGGAATCGCGGTGGTGCGGGTGGAGGCGGCGGCCGGACTCGGGGATCAGGATCTCGACGGGCTCGCCGTGCAGTTCCTCTCGGGTGTAGCCGAACAGGCGCTCGGCCTGGGCGTTGACCAGCGCGATCCGGCCATCCGCCCGGACGCCCACGATCGCGTCCGGCGCGGCGTCCAGCAGGCCGCGGGCCAGGGAACTCGTGTTCTCATCCAGGTGAACCACCCCACGGGGTGAACATCGTGCTACAGACGGACAGATCGTAGCGCCGACGCCGGATTTCATCATCACCCACGCGGGTAGACCTCGGGCCGGTTTACACCAAAGGTGCAGCTAGACCGCTTTGGTGAGGGGGAGCGGTCGAGGGCCGGCCGTCATCGTTTCCGGGCGACGGCGGCGTAGACGCCCGCGTCGGCGTCGCTGGCCTCGGTCCATCTGCTGGCGCTGTCCGCGGAGGGGTCGGGACGGGCGACGCCGAGATCGGCCAGGACGGCCTCGGCGGCGCGCCGGCCGGAGTACAGGGCGCCCTGGATCGAGCTGGTGTCCCGATGGTCGCCGCACACGTAGACGCCGGACGGGGTGCGCACCGGCCGGCGCAGCACGCGCGGGCTGGTCATGTCGGGCAGCGCCCGCGCCACCGGGTAGGTGGCCAGCAGCGTCCACCCGGCGGTGTCGGCGCCGTAGAGGGCACCGAGGTGGGCACGCACGGCCCGTTCGCTGCCGGACGGCGCCGAGGCCGGCGCGGCCGCCGCGCTCGGGTCGGTCAGGTCGAGCGGACCCGTCGCCCGCAACGGGTCGGTGAGGTCGAGTGGACCGGGCGGCACCGCGGCGGCCGGGGCGTCCTCGGGCACGCCCAGCACCGAGGCGGCGATCAGCGCGGACCCCGGCGGCGCGTACGAGGGCGCCACCTCACTGAGAACCACCGTGTTGATCACCGGTCCGGTCCGGGACGAGCGCGCCGGGCGCCGGGCGTCGACGGCCCCCTCGACGACGAGCGCGCCGCGGCGCAGCGGCGGTTCGTCCGCCCGGAAGTAGTAGGTGGTCACGCCGTGCCAGGCCGGTTCGGCGATCCCCGGCACCAGCCGGGCGGCGGTGGTGCCGTCGGTGGCGACGATCACCGCCCTGGCCCGCAGCGACTCCCCGTCGCGGGAACGCACTCCGCCGCGGGTGACGATGTCGGCGGGGCAGTTCAGCCGCACCGTGCCCGGCCGCAGCCGGGCCGCGAGCTGGCGGGGCAGCGCAGCCATGCCCTCGGCCGGCAGCACCGGCGCCTGGCTGGCGAAGCTGCGCCAGACGAGGTGGAAGAACCGGGCCGAGGTCGCGAGATCCTCCTCCAGGAAGATGCCGCGCAGCAGCGGCGCGAGCACCCCGTCGATCGCGTGGGCGGACAGACCGCGGGCCCGCAGATCCTCTCGGGTGCTGCGCTCGGGTCCCGCGACCAGCGTCGACGGCGGCCGCAGGCGGTCGCGCGCCGTGAGGGCCGCCAGCCGGGCCAGGTCCGCAGCCCGCAGTGCCCGGCCCGGGATCAGGCCCGCGAGCGCGTCCGCGCCGCCGATCGGATCGCCGAGCACCACCGACCGGACGCCGTCACGCAGCACCAGCCCGCGCAGGAACGGCCGCGGGCGCAGCGCCGGCAGGTCGATCTGACGCCGGACCTCGGGGTAGGAGGGCAGCAGCACCTGAAAGCCGCGGTCCAGGCGGANCCCGTCCNCCTCGTCGGTGCGGACGCGCCCGCCGACATCGTCGGCCGCCTCCCAGACCACCACGCCGAGACCCTGGTCGGCGAGCAGCGTGGCGGCCGAAAGCCCGGCGAGCCCCGCTCCCACGATCGCCACATCGGCCGTCTGCATGGCCACCACCCCGTGTCCGTGCGCCCGCGGTCGCGGTTGCTCCCGCCGCTCTACGTACCCCTGGCTACGGCCCTATCCCGCCGCCGGACTCCGGACGCGGTACCGGCACAGCCACCGGCACAGCCCCCGCCTCCGGCGACGATGCCGGCTGGTTCGGCGGCACGTCCGATGCCATCACGGTCGATGCCGGCACGGTCGACGCCGGCACGGTCGACGCCGGCACGTCCGATCCCGGTGCCGGTGCCGGGATCCGCAGGGGTGTCTCGTGCCGGTTCAGCCCGCGCCGGGCCCACCTGCGGTTGGCCTGGTCGAGCACGACGATCGAGAGCACCACCAGCGAGGAGCCCACGATGCCGTCGAGCCAGTAGTGGTTGGCGGTGACGACCACGACCATGATGGTGAGGATCGGGTGCAGCACCATCAGCCACCGGGCGCGGTGGTGCAGGATCGTGATGACCGCCCAGGCCTCGAGCAACGACCACCCGACGTGCAGGCTTGGCATCGCCGCGTACTCGTTGGCGATCCCGCCGCTGCCCTCCCCGTAGGGAGAGGGGCCGTAGACCGCGCCGGTGTCGACGAGCGGCACGTGCAGCACCGACGGCAGGAAGCGGGGCGGCGCCAACGGGTACAACAGATGGATGATCAGCGCCAGGCCCGTGGTCATGATCAGAACGTTGCGGATGCGCGTCCAGTGCCGACGATGCCGGATGAACACCCACAGCAATAGTATGATGACCGACGGGAAGTGGACGAGGATGTAGAACCAGTCCGCGGCCCGGATCAGCAGGTGCGAGTGCAGCGCCAGCCGCTGGACGGCGACCTCGCTGGGCAGGTGCAGGAATCGTTCGAGCCGCCAGACGTCCTTCGCGGCGGCCAGCGCCGCCGGTTCCCGGCCGCTGGCCAGGTGGCGGCTGAAGCTGTATGTCCCGTAGAGCACGGCGATGAGCAGGAGCTGGCTGACGGCGTACGCCACCGCCCCGGCCACCCGGCGCGCCCGGGCGAGCGACCCCGCCGACGGGGCGGCGCCCGGGCCGATCCCGCCAAGCTGATCGGGCGGCGCGCTGGAGGTTCGCGGCAGCGGGCAGCCCAGCGTCCCCAGTCCGTGCCGGACCAGGGGCGAGCTCACCGCCGCGCGGCGGCCATCGGCCGAGTCCGTGGATGGGGCCCAGCTCATCGGTGTTCCTCCCAACGTCTCGCGGCCACCACGACGCGCCACGCCGATCGATCCGCGGTGGATGGTGGGCCCAACCCCCGGCCGCACCGGTCCCGCCACCCGCACGAGACCGACAACCATCGCGAACCGCCTGGTATGCCCTGGACCTACGGGCAGACCATCAGCCGACGCGAGCCCACCGGTCACCGTGTCGATGACGACTGTGCTCCTCCGAACCGCCGTCACGCCACGCGATATGCGCTGTCAGACATCCGCCACATGAACGGTCGAGCCACGACAGAGACGGTCGCGTCACGACACCGACGCACCTGAGGGACGCATCGGAGGGAGGCACTGTGACGGCTCCACCGCGATTTGACACTGTCAGCGTCGGATGTTCAACGCTCGGCCACAGTAGTGGTAGCTCCTCTGGCCGCCGGGGGGACTACCGGACCACGACACTTCGGACATCCCCACCGCTTCGCCGGGCGGCGCGCAGGCGGCCTGGGGCCTGGAGCCTGTAAGTCATTCGACAAGCACGAGGAGTGATGGTTATGTCGGAGCCGCGTACGCGCGGAGTGGCAGTCGTCACGGGTGGTGGCCGTGGGATCGGCGCGGCCTGCTCGGTCGCGCTCGCCCGGCTCGGCTGGGACGTCTGCGTGGGCTACCGGAGCGACTCCGCCGCCGCCGACCGGGTGGTGCGGGCGTGCCGGGAGCGCGGCGTCACCGCCGCGGCGGCCGCCGCCGACCTCGCGCACCCCACCGCCGTCACCGACCTGTTCGCCGCCGCGGACCGGCTCGGCCCGGTGACGGTTCTGGTCAACAACGCGGGGGTGGTCGCCCCCGCGGCCAGGATCGACGAGATGGACCACGCGCGGCTGCACATGATGTTCACCGTCAACGTCACCGCCGCCTTCCTGTGCGCGGGGGCCGCAGTGCGCCGGATGTCGACGCGCCACGGCGGGCCGGGCGGCTCGATCGTGAACGTCTCCTCCGCGGCCGCGCGACTCGGCAGCCCGGGGACGTACGTCGACTACGCGGCGAGCAAGGGAGCCCTCGACACGATGACGCTGGGGCTCGCCCAGGAGGTCGCCACGGAGGGCATCAGGGTGAACGGCGTTCGCCCGGGATACATCGACACCGAGATCCACGCCTCGGGCGGGGATCCGGATCGGGCGCGGCGGCTGGGCGCGACCGTGCCACTGGGCCGGCCGGGCCGGGCCGAGGAGGTGGCGGCCGCGGTGGCCTGGCTCTGCACGGCGCAGGCGTCCTACGTGACCGGGGCCGTGCTGGACGTGAGCGGTGGACGGTGACCGGGCCGCCGGCACCGCGGTGGGCTCAGCGGGCGCGCTCGGGGCGCAGGATCACCATCGCGTCGGGGTGGCGGCGGGTGTAACGCACGGCGGCCCGGCGGGGGGAGCCGGTGGCCCACTGGACGCTCCAGTCGACGCCGACGAGGTCGAGCAGCGAACGCAGCCGGCGTTCGAGCTCCTCGCGGGTCTCCTCCTCGGCGATCCGAGCGGCGCACATGACAGTCTCGACGCCGAAGGCGCAGTACACCCCCGCGGTCCACCTTGCCCAGCGGGACCAGCGATCCATCGTCGCGATGAGCACGAGATGGGCGTCGAGCCGCGCGGCGAGGTCAGCGGCCAGCAATACATCAGCCATATCCGACACATCCCCGAAGCGAACGCCGACCACCACATGACGTTCGGTCCGAACCCGGGGAGTGACTTCCGTTCGCTCTGCCCGTTCCACGTTTCCTCCCGCGAGGCTTTCCCCAGCGTCGTCGATCGACTGTCGGTGTGAACGGGATTGTCTCGCTTCACGGCCTGCGATGTAGGGGTAACCGACTCATCGTCAGTACCCCCTCTACCCGCAGATCATCTGTTCCGGATCGCGTTTGGGCGCGATGCCGGCAGCCCCGGCGGGGTAATACCGCCAGATGCCGGATCCGCACCGCCCGTCAGCCGCTCACCGTTCCCGGTTGATTGTGGCGGGCGAGACCGGAAAGGGGAAGACCTTGGCGGTACCGATGGGCCCTGGAGTGCTCCCACCAGTGGGCCGAACCGACCGGCCGTGACCCAGGAGACGCAGGCGATCACCTCCGGTACTCCCGGCGCGTCGATGGGCCTCACCTGCGACGCTTCCACCATGGCGAGACCGGGTCCGCCGGCGGTTCGCGGCGGGTCCGCACCGGCGGCCCACGGGTCGCGTGACGACCGCCGCCGGCACGACGGTGGCACCCTCGGCGCGAAGGAGCAGCAGATGTCGGTGTTGGACCGGTTCCGGCTGGACGGTCGGGTCGCGATCGTCACCGGGGCGTCCTCCGGTCTCGGGGTGGACTTTGCCCGCGGCCTCGCCGAGGCCGGCGCGGACGTGGTCCTCGGCGCCCGGCGGGTCGAGCGGCTCGAGGACACCGCGAAGCTGGTGGAGGCGGCCGGCCGGCGGGCCCTCGCCGTCGCCGCCGACGTGGCCGACCCGGCCAGCGCCGAGCGGATCACGGCGGCTGCGATGGAGGCCTTCGGCCGGGTGGACGTCCTGGTCAACAACGCCGGGATCGGGACGGCCGTGCCGGCCCTGAAGGAGACGCCCGAACAGTTCCGCTCCGTCCTGGACGTCAACCTCAGCGGCTGCTACTGGATGGCGCAGGCCGCCGCCCGAGTGATGCGGCCGGGCAGCAGCATCGTCAACATCTCCAGCGTGCTGGGCCTGACGACCGCCGGGCTGCCGCAGGCCGCCTACACGGCCAGCAAGGCCGGGCTGTTCGGGCTCACCCGGGATCTGGCCCAGCAGTGGACCGGCCGCCAGGGCATCCGGGTGAATGCGCTCGCCCCCGGCTTCTTCCGCAGCGAGATGACGGACGAGTACCAGCCCGGCTACGTCGAGACGCAGTTGACGCGGGTCCTGGACGGTCGCTTCGGGGAGCCGGCGGAACTGACCGCCGCGCTGCTCTTCCTGGCCTCGGACGCCGGCAGTTTTGTCACCGGGCAGACGCTCGTGGTGGACGGCGGTTTCAGCATCACGTGATGCGCCGCGGCGAGGAGCGCGTCCGTCAAACCATCCGTGTACCGCCGATCGGAGTCCGGATCGGTAACCGCCAACCGGGCCAGGAGCCGTCCGGGTTGTCCGGCAAGCCCGGATCGTCCGTAGGCAAGGTTCTCCGGGTCATCGTCATCCCGGACGGCCTCGCGTTCTTGACACGGAGTCCGTTCTCCGGACTGAGTCGCGTTTTCCGGATGGCGTCGCGGTTCCGGATGGCGTCGCGGTTCCGGATGGCGTCAGTTCTCAAGTGGCATCAGTTCGGCCGCGAAGGAATCGAGGAAGCTCGGCCAGCCGTCCGGCGTCGTCATCGGGTGGACGACGAACTTGCTCACCCCGGCGGCGAGGTACTCGCCGATCAGCTCTCGCGCCGCGGCCCACCCGACCGGCATGAGCCGCGCCGGATCGACATCGGGGTAGCGCCCCCGCAGCGCCGCCAGCGAGTCGGCGGCCGGCGGCGCGAAGGCGACGCGCAGGCTCAGCCCGAAGTGGTCGTCGTCGATCCGCCGGCCGGCCGCCGCAGCGGCCGCGTTGATCTCGGCGATGCCGGCCGCCGCCTGCTCGGGGCTGACCATGCTCGCCAGCCAGCCGTCGCCGAAGCGGCCGATCCGACGCAGGGCGGCCGGGGCCGCGCCGCCGAGCCAGATGTCCAGCGGTCGGGTGGGCAGCTCCCCGATACCGACGTCGGTGAAGTCGAAGAACTCGCCGTGGAAGGTCACCCGCGGCTCGCGCAGCAGCCGGCGCAGGACATCCAGGGCCTCGTCGAACACCTCGCCTCGGCGGCCCGCCGTCGGCGCGGCCTGGGCCCCGGTCCGCCCCGGGGGAAGCGGGTAGGCGGGCCGGTCGGCCGGCCGGCCCGGGGCGAGGCCGAGCACCGGCAGCACCCGACGCGGGGCGAGCAGCGCCAGCGACGCCAGCTGCTTGGCGAGCAGCACCGGATTGCGACCCGGCAGCACCGCCACCCCGGTACCGATCTTCAGCCGGCTGGTGCGGCCCAGGGCGAAGGCCATCCCGGCGAGCGGGTCCACGGCGGGCGTGGAGAGCTGCTCGGACAGCCACAGCGAGTCGATCTCGAGCTTCTCGAGCCGGTCCACCAGGGCCGCGAACCCGGCCGGCGCGACGCTGCCGAAGCCAATGCCGATCCGGACCTTCATCGGTTCTCCATCCCGGCCCGGGATCCGTCGACGCCCGAGCCCTCGCCCCATAGTGGGCGCTGAACGAGCGACGTGGGTCACCTTTGCGGGCGCGGGTCACCGCCGCGGGCACTGCGCGGGCCCCGAGTCCGCCCGACGATGGGCGCCCGGCGGCACCGAGCGGTCACGGTCCCGCTGCCCGCACGCTTCGTGTCGGACAGCAGGCGCTCAGCGAGCGGCGGTGTCGATGCCCGGCACGGCGGCGAGATCCGCGCGCAGACCGGCGACCACCTCGGTGATCAGGGGCTGGCGCAGGACCGCCCGGTGGTCACCGAGGATGCGTCGGATCGATGCGGGACCGGTGAGTACCCCGCGCCAGGCCTCGATCTCGTCGTGGTCGTCGGCGAGCCAGACGACCGTGCGCCCCTCATAGGTATGCGGGCGGTAGGCCATCGTGAGGATGCGGCCCTGGTTGTGGAAGATGTCGTAGCGGTGCGTCCCGCGGAAGCGGACGACCCCGGCGAGCGGGAGCTCGACGAGCTGCCGCAGCCGGTCGGCCACCACCCGCGGGCTCAGCGCGGGGCCGTCGTCGGCGGCGAGCGGCCCGGGGCCGGCCGAGCTCGGGATGTCGGCCTGCCGGTCCGGATGCCGGCCCTCCAACTGGCTTGTCGGGATGATCGCGCCGGTGCGGGTCAGCCGGGCGGTGCCCGGCAGGTAGGTGTCGATCAACGCCAGCAGGCCGACCTCGTGGCCCGCCCGCCGCAGCAGCCGGGCGACCTCGAGCGCGATCAGGCCGCCGAACGAGTGCCCCACCAGCAGATACGGGCCGACCGGCTGCAGCAGCCGGAGCTCGGCCACATGCCGGCGGGCCGCGGCCGCCACCGACCAGTCCGGGATGCCGCGCTGTTCGAGAGCGTGCGCCTGCAGGCCGTAAACGCGGCGTTCGGCGGCGAAGTGCCGGGCGAACGGCAGCAGGGCGATGGCGGGTGCGCCGGCCTCGGGGAAGCAGAACAGCGGGGTGCCGGGCGCGGCGGCGGTCAGTGACACCACGGTGGGATGGCGGTCCGCCTCGCCCTGCTGGGCGGCCCAGACGGCGGCGAACCCGGCCGGCGTACGGGCCGCCACGATCTCCGACACGTCCAGCGCCACCCCGAACTCGTCGCGCAGGATCGCCGCGAGCTCGCCCGCGGCCGCCTCCCCGCCCGGGGTGCCCACGACGTCCTCGTGCGGGCCGGTGGCGGCGACCCCGAGCACGCGGGCCCACAGCAGCGTCGCGGCCATCTCGTACGGGCCGTCCCCCGCCGGGTCGGCGGCCGGGACGGGGCCGGTGGACCGTGCGGACGCCGGGACGTCCCCAGAAGCCGGGACGACCTCGGAAGCCGGGACGTCCACGAGCGCCGTGCCGACATCGGCGCGGTCCGGACTCGGTGACGAGGAATCGGGCAGCCGATCGGCCGCGGACGTGCCCAGCAACGACATCACCCCACAGGACTATGCGAAGGCCACATTGAACACCAATGCCGGACTAGCCCGACACACCCGTCGGTGCCGTCCGGTGCGGCGGCGTTCCCTGCGCCGCGCCACCGTGCGCGACCGGCCTCCGCGACCCCCGCGACCAGCAGGCGACCCGGTCCCGGGCGGTCAGGCCGGCCCCCGCGCCGCGGTGCGGCGGGCCGCCCGGTCCCGAGTTGCCATTGACGCCAGCGGGCCTCGGCGTTCACCGTGGAGACGTGGGTGATGTGGGCAAACCCGAACGGATCGTCGAGGACGAGCCGATCAGCTTCCCTGATGCCGAGCCGTTGACGATCCCGGCCGTCCCGGCCGCCCCCGCGCCGGAACCAGAACCGGAGCCGGTGCCCGGGTGAGCCTGCTCGGCTGGCGCCAGTGGGCGGTGGACGGCCAGGGGCAGCTACGCCCGGCCTGGACGCCGTGGTCGCCGTTCCCTCCGGGCATGCTGCTGTGGCGGGCCGACGGCATCACGCAGGCGCGCTGTCTGCGAACGAAGCGGCTCGACTCAACCACCGCCAGCGAACCTTGGCCGGGGCACGACCGGGTGCCGGACGAGCACCGGGTGCCGGACGAGCACTGCCTGTGCGGCCTGTACGCCTGGCGCACCCCGGAGATCCTCGCCGCGGCGCGCCGGCCTCGTTGGACCGCGCTGCCCTGCGTGGTCGGCGTGGTCCGGTTGGGCGGGCGGATCATCATCGGCGAGCGGGGTTACCGCGCGGAACGCGGCTATCCCGTCGCCGTGCTCGACCGCCACGGCGTCGTGTCCACCGGCTACGCCATCGCGAGATATCGCACTTTTTCCGCCCTCGTCGCCGAGTGGACGCCATCCGGGCCCGAGGCGACGGGCATCGATCGAATCGCCGGATGAATCCGGCCAAATAACGCGCCACCGCGGCCGATGTGCCGCCAGCCGGTCGGGACGCTCCCAGGAACGGGTATCTCCTGCGGGACCACTCCCACCAACGCCGGTCACACTGCGCACCTAATCCAGTGCGTTTTGCTCCTAATGGAGGTAGCCGGGGCGGATATCGTCGGCAACGTCACGCATCCCGACGAGTGCGGGCAGCACGTCGGGCCGCGGGGCACGCGAGGGGGGGACCGTCGTGACCAGCTCCGAGATCAGCAGTACCGGAACCCCGCGAAGGGGAGCTCCGAAGACCAGCAGCCCGCGGACCGCGGCTGCCGGCGCGTATCCGATGGTCACGCCCGCCGGGCAGCGGCAACTCTCCACAGCGGACGCCCGCGACCGGGGGCGGCTGGTGCCGCTCGCGGTGGCGCTCGGCTACCTGATCCTGTCCGTCTGGATCTTCCGCGCGAGTTGGCGACATCTCGGGGAGGTCACCTACGGCGGCAATGACGCCTACCTGTTCTCGTGGTTCCTCGGTTGGACGCCGCATGCGTTCGGCAGCGGGCTCGACCCGTTCCTGACCCACCGCATCAACTCCCCCGCCGGCGCGAACATCCTCTGGAGCACGCCGGTGCTGCTGCTCGGCCTGCTCGCGGCGCCGATCACCCTGCTCGGCGGTCCCGTGACCACGCTGACGGTGCTGCTCACGCTCGCCCCCGTGGTCAGCGGCCTCGCCCTGTTCTGGGTGCTGCGCCGCTGGGTCCGCGACGGCCCCGCCGCCCTCGCCGGCCTGCTCTACGGTTTCGGGCCGTACCTGATCGGCAGCTCCTACGGCCACCTGCACCTGGCGTTCGCCCCGTTCCCGCCGCTGGTGCTGCTGCTGCTTGACGACCTGGTCGTCCGCGGCCGCAGCCCGCGGCGCACGGGGATCCTGCTGGGGCTCGCGGCGGCCGCCCAGGCCCTCATCGGCGAGGAGATCCTCGCGACCTCGGCGCTGACGGCGGCGGTCGGGCTCGTGGTCCTCACCGTCCGCAACCGTGCGGTGGCCCGCGAGCGGCTGGGCCCCGTGCTGCGCGGTCTCGCGACGGCCGCGCTGGTGGCCGCCGCCCTGCTCGCCTGGCCACTGGGCGTGCAGTTCTTCGGCGGGCAGCGGGTCCATGGCTCGATCCAACCGTCCGGCATCGCCGTGACCGACCTGTGGAGCTTCGTCACGCCGACGCCGCTGCAGGAGATCGCCCCGGACCTCGCCCTGCGGCACAGCCTGCGCTTCACCGGCAACGCCGTCGAGGTGGGCGGCTACCTGGGGATTCCCCTGATCCTGCTGGCGCTGGCCGCGGCGGTCCGCGCGCGCCGCCACCCGCTCGTCGGCGTCCTCGCCCCCGTCGGTCTGGTGATGGCGGTCCTCTCGCTGGGCGATCACCTGCACGTCGATGGCCGCGCCACGGCGATCCCGCTGCCCTGGCTGGTGCTCGAACGGGTGCCCGTGCTCCACAACGCCCTGCCCTCACGGTTCGCGCTGTACGTGATGATGTGCGCGGCCGCCCTGACGGCCGTCGGCCTGGACCAGATGGCCGAGCGGGGCCGGCGCGCCACCGACGCGGCGGGTGTCCCGCCGGTGGACGGCACGTTCCCGGACCTGTACAGCCCCATCGCCGGTCGCGGTCGGCATCAGGCGGCCGGCCGGCTGGGGC
The DNA here is from genome assembly GCF_000948395.1 of Frankia torreyi. GTDB lineage: Bacteria > Actinomycetota > Actinomycetes > Frankiales > Frankiaceae > Frankia > Frankia torreyi. The sequence continues at coordinate 65,981 of NZ_JYFN01000033.1, forward strand.
AGGCCGGCGGATCGAGGCCGGCCGAGAAGGCGGGGCAGGCCGGGAGGGCGGCTGGATGGCGCGTCCGGCTCGCCCGATCGGGCACCGCCCTGGTGACCGCCGGGGCGCTGGCCACGCTCGTGCCCGCCCCGTTGCTCACCACGCCGGCCCATACTCCCGCGTTCTTCACCGGCGACGGGGTGCGGCAGATACCGGCGGACGCCACCGCCCTCGTCGTCCCCTACCCGCATCCCCAGCAGGCGCAGGCGATGCTGTGGCAGGCCGAGGCGGACTTCCGCTTCGTCATGCCCGGCTGCTACTGCACCGTGCCGGGGCCGACCGGCCGGGCCTCGTTCCACGGCCCCGGCGACGCCCTGACCTCCGCCCTCATCGACATCGACAACGGCACGACGACGGCGGCGGCCGTCTCCGGATCGCCCCAGGTCCGCGATGCGTACGAGCGGCTGTCCCCGGACGCGGTCGTGCTGGGACCGGCCCGCCAGCCGGCCGAGCTGCGTGCGCTGCTGGGCAGCCTCGTCGGCCACCCGCCACGGCACGTCGGCGGGGTCGACCTGTGGTTGCCCGCGGGGTGACCTGCCGCGGGCACCACCCGCACCGGCGCCCCGCACCGACGCCACCCGCGCCGATGTCGACCGCGCCGATGTCGACCGCGCCGATGTCGCCCAGCGGACAAGCCGAGCCGCCGGGAAGAATCGCCGCCCGGAAGGTTTTGGCGAGAAGCTGACCGAAGGACGGACAATCGCGCCGCCCGGCCGGGAACCTGCGACGACGATTCCTCTACGATTTCCGCATTCCGCGACCACGGTTGTCGGCGGCCAACAGTCCAGAGCGGAGGACGCGTGGTGTCGACGGAGCAACCGGCGGGCCATCGGCCGGAACGGCTGACCCGACGCCAACGCGGCGCCGCGGGCAGCGTCGTCGTGCTCGCCGTCGCCGTCGCCGCCGTCCTCGCCGCGACATCCGCGCGTTCCTCGGCGGTGGACAGCTGGCCGCCCGCCGGCCACTCTGCATGCAGATCCGTGCAGATCTTCACCGGCAGCGTCGGTTCCCCGTACAACCAGTTTGCCCGGGTGCTCCGTGCCCGGCTGGCGGCGGCGCCGGAACACTTCGACGTGGACGTGGTGGAGACGGCCGGTTCGACGGAAAACATCTACGACCTGGAATCCCCCGAGCCGCCCCGCTGCGGGCTGGCCATCGCCCAGCTCAACACCACCGTGGACGCCACCGAGGGGGTGAACCAGTTCGACCCGACCCGCGGCGGTCACCCGGTGGCGGGCCTGCGCACCCTGGGGCCGGTGCACCGGGACCTGCTGCACGTGATCGTCCGGGACCGCCCGCTCGGCCCCGACGACCGGCGGGTCGACCAACTGGCCGACCTGTGCCACCGGACCATCGCGGCGGGCCGGCCGGGCTCGGGCGTCCGCCAGATCGGCGACGTCCTGCTGCGGGTCGGGTTGCCCGACTGCCACCCCGACCTCGACGACTCGTCCATCGACGACGCACTGCGGCGGCTGTCGGGGGGCACGGTGGACGCGGTCATCTGGGCCGGCGGCGCGGGCACCCGACAGATCAGGACCGCCATCGCCGCCGGTGCCCGGCTGCGCCTGCTCGATCTTTCCGAGTTCCGGGCCCCGATCACGAAGGACTGGAACACGTTCTACGGCAACCGGCAGCACTTCTACGCCGGCGAGGTGTTCGGCGCCGGCAGCCTGGGCCCCACGGACTACGCGGGGATCCGCCAGATCCAGACCGTCACGATTCCCAACGGCCTGATCGCCCGCACCGACACCGACCCGGCGCTGGTCCGCCGGGCGACCGCCGAGCTGTACCGGGACCAGGGCGACTACGAGGCGGCGCTCTGGGGCACCAACCCCACGCACCGGCGTATCCCGGATGCCCTGTCCATTTACGAAGGGCCACTTTTCTGCTATATACCGCTGCATCCGGCAGCCGCGGAATACTACCTTAGGGAATTCCGGCGGGTACCGAGCTGCGGGACGACCTGACGTGACCGGAACCCGCAAAAGCATGGTGCCCGAAGGCGGGACCGCCGGAGACTGGGGCTAGAGGACACACCGTGCTGAGACCACTGACCGACACCGACCCCCGGATGATGGGGCCGTACCGCCTGCACAACCGCATCGGCGCCGGCGGCATGGGCGTCGTCTACCTCGGGTTCGCGGACGAGGATCGGCCGGTCGCGGTGAAGGTGCCGCACGAGGCGTACGCCAGCGATCCGGAGTTCCGCGCGCGGTTCCGCTCGGAGGTCACGGCCGCGCGGCACGTCCAGGCCAGCACCGTCGCCAGGGTGATCAACGCCGAGGTGGAGGGCTCGCGTCCCTGGCTGGCGACGGAGTACGTGCCGGGCCCGACGCTGCACGCCGCCGTGCTGGAGCACGGCCCGCTCGTCGACCGGCATCTCGACAACCTCACGATCGGGCTCGCTGCCGCCCTGGAGGCCATCCACGACGCCGGGGTGGTGCACCGCGACCTGAAACCGGCGAACATCGTCATGTCCTGGGCCGGACCGAAGGTCATCGACTTCGGTGTCGCCCGCTCGGCCGAGTACACCGGCTACACCCAGGCCGGCGAGCTGGTCGGCACGATCGCGTGGATGTCCCCCGAGCAGCTCGACGGGCAGACCGCGAGCCCCGCCGCGGACATCTTCGCGTGGGCCTGCTGCGTGGTGTTCGCCGCGACCGGGCGTCGCCCGTTCCGCGGCGAGACCCAGGAGATCGTCGCGCTGCGGATCGGGGCGGCCGACCCGGATCTCGACGGCACCCCCGATCGGTTGCTCGACGCGGTATCCCGCTGCCTGGCGAAGGATCCCGCGCAGCGCCCCCCGGCCGGCGAGCTCGTCCGGTTGCTCACCCGCCGGCTCTCCCGGCCCGCGACCGCCGACCACGGAACGCCGACCACTCCCTCGCCGACCACTCCGCCGACGCCCGACCCGCCGACGCCCGATCCCCGGACGCCCGACTCGCCGACGCCCGGCCCCCCGACACCCGGCCCGCGAGGCGCCGAGGACCGCGGCGCGGATCACGACGAGACCCGGTTGGCGCAACCCGGGCCGCCGCCAACCCCACCACCCACCCCGCCGCCACCCATCCCGTTGCCACCACCGGCCCCCTCGCCGGCCCCCGTCCGATCCCCCGCCGCCAACCAGGCGGGCGGTGATCTTCCCGTCCGGCCGGCCGCGCCCACGGTGGTCCGGCTGCCGGCCGTGCCGAGCGGGATGCTGGTCGCGCTGCTCGCCGCCGGCGGGCTCGTCGGCGCGTTCGGGATCTGGGCGGCGGGTACCGCCCGGGCGGGCCACGCGGTCTTCGGCCCCGCGGCGGCCACCGTTACCGGGGCGATCTGCGCCCAGATGCTGTTCCTGAGCAACCGGGCGATCGGTGCCGCGGTCACGGTCCTGGCCGCCGTCGCCGGGTCCGGCGGTGGGGTGCTGCTGGCCCGAGCCCTGGATGTCGACGAGCCCGGCCGGGTGCTGCTGTCCGTAGCGGTTGCCCTGGTCGTGGCTGCGGCCGGCGCGTTCGCCATGCTGCCGCCCCGGCCGGCCACCACCGGCGCCCGGCCGGGGGTGGCCGCAAACCCTGCCGCCGCGGGTCCGGCGCCCGACCCGAGGGCGTCGGGGCAGGACCCGAGGGCGTCGGGGCAGGACACCGACGACGCCGGGCGCTCCCTGCTGCGCCCGGCGCCCTGACCGGCGGCGACCGGCCGGGACGGGCGCTGGGGACGGTCGCCGCCGGCGGCGACCGCGCCGCGGGTGACCAACACCATGGCGACACGATGAAGACGCAGATCAGCATGGGCATGCCGATCGGCGCAAGGCGGCGGTCCGGCGCCGGTCGTGATATTTCGGTTCACCTGGGAAGCTGGCCTGCGACAATGAACGAAGCCAAGGGGGTGTCGTGGCTGCCGTTCCGGTAGGCAACCGCGTGGTGGCGGGCCGATACCGACTCGTCGCGCGTCTGGGTGCGGGTGCGATGGGGACAGTCTGGCGCGCCTTCGATTCCGTCCTGGAAACCGAGGCGGCGCTCAAGGAGATCGAGTTCGCCGGCGGCGTCGCGGGCGCCGAGCGGGCGGACCGGGTCGAGCGGGCGTTGCGCGAGGCGCGGCACGCCGCCAAGCTGCGCGGCCACCCCCACGTCGTCACGATCCTCGATGTCGTCCTCGAACACGGCCTGCCCTGGATCGTGATGGAGCTCGTGCCGTCCCGGTCCCTGTTCGAGGTCGTGCGCGACGACGGCCCGTTGCCCACCGCCGAGGTCGCCCGGATCGGGATCGCGATGCTCGACGCGCTCGTCGCCGCCCGCGATCACGGCATCGTCCACCGCGACGTCAAGCCGTCCAACGTGCTGATCGGGACGGACGGCCGGGTCGTGCTCACCGACTTCGGCATCGCCACCGGCGACGGCGATCCAACGCTCACGGTCACCGGCGTGCTGGGAACCCCCCTTTACATGGCCCCGGAACGGCTCGACAACCGGCCGGCGACCTTCGAGGCGGACCTGTTCAGCCTCGGGGGCACGCTGTACTACGCCGTGGAGGGGCACCCGCCGTTCGAGCGGGACAGCTTCGGCGCGATGCTGGCCGCCATCCTGCTTCACCCGCCCGCCCCGACTCGGCGGGCCGGCGCCCTCGGCCCGGTGCTCGACGGCCTGCTGGCGAAGGACCCCGCCCAGCGGCCGACTCCGGCCCGGGCCCGGGAACTGCTCGAGCAGGCCGCCCGCTCCTGGCCGCAGCCCGGGGTGAGCGGCGGGGACGCCCTGTCCTGGCACCTGCGGTATTCCGTGCCGCCCGGCGGGAACGGCGACGCGCCGGGCCGGTTCACCGGTTCGCTGCCGGAGGTCTCCGCGGCTCCCGGCTCGCTCCGCGCCGCAAACCCCACCAGCGCGGGCGGGCCGGGCGGCGGTCTCGACGACTGCGACGAGGCGACGCGGGTGGCGGGCCGCACCAGCCACCAGCCGCCCCCCGACCTGCCGCCGACGCGGTTCCCCGAGCCACCGGATGCCACCCCCGGTGCCGAGCCGGCGATGGCGGATCGCCCGGCGGCACCGGCGGAGCTCACCGCGGTGGAGCAGGACGGCGCGGTGCTGCTGCGCTGGGCGCCGTCGGTCACCCCGGGGGCGTCCTACCGGGTGTCACGGGTGCTGGCGGACCCGTCCGCGCCCAACGGCCGCCGCGAACGCAGCCTGGGCATCACCACCGGCACCGAGCTGTTCGACGCCGGGGCACCCAGAGGCGTCCCGCACTGGCACGAGGTGGTCGCGATGGTCGGCGGCGCCTCGGGCCGACTGCGCTCGACGCCGGTCCGCACGCCGACCCGCACGCTGCTGCCGCCGGTCACCGCGCTGCGGGCCAGCATGACCAATGACGCGGTCGCGCTGTCCTGGCGGCCCATGCCGGAACGCGACGAGGTGATGATCGAGCGGACGTTCGCCGAGACCTCGCCGCTGTCGGGGGCGAAGCGCCGCTTCCGCGGCGCCGGCGGCTACTTCCTCGACGAGGACACCGCGCCCGGCGCGATCTACCGCTACCGGGTCTGGGCGGCCGGGCCGGACGGCTCGGATGCGCTGGCCCCCTCCGGGGTGGCTGAAGTGGTGGTCCGGGTCGTCGCCCGCCCGCGGCCAGTGCTGGACCTGGAGGCGCGCGCCACGCTCGGCGGGACCGTGCTGGGGTGGACGACCGTGCCCGGCGCCATCGTCCGGATCTACGCGACGGAGGCTCCCGAGCAGGCCGGACTGGCCGGAACCGGCCCGTTCGGACCAGCCGACCACGAGGTCGGCGTGGGCTCGCTGGAGGGCCGGGCCCGCTTGGTCGGAGAAAGCCGCCGCGGACGCCTCGTCGACCGGCAGGCGATCGGCACGGTCGTCTACACGCCGATCACGATCGCCGAGGACCGGGCCGTGATCGGCGCGGCGGTCAGTCACCGCGAGGTCTGACCGCCACCGAGGCCGACGTCAGTCAGGCGGGCGGCCGCCGGTCAGCGCCGTGAGCCGGGTCGTCGCGAACAGCAGTCGGTCGACCATGGCCGCGCGCCGGGCCGTGTCCAGGGTCTGGGCGGCAACCAGGCCGAGGGCCACGGTGACTCGACCGTCCCGGCCGAACACGGGCGCGCAGATCTCCCCCACGGGCCACGACTTCGCCTCGTCCGGGTCCAGGACCTCGTAGTCCCGCTCGGCGAGGGTCCGCAGCAGCTCGTCCCGCTCCCGGCGCGGGCCCGGGTCGGTCGGCGCGTCCGCGACCTGGTCGACCACGTCGCGCAGCCGCCAGCGCAACGCGTCGTCCGCCGTCACCGAGTAGCCCCGTTCCCGCACCACATCGATTACCCGCCGATGCCGGCACGCCGGCTCCCCCGCCCGGGTGGGGTCCACCGGCGCGACGTTCACCGGCGCGACGTTCACCGAGGCGGTGTCCGTGCACGCGGCGGGGGCGCAGGTGGGGCCTGCGGCGGCGAGCCAGGCGTCGACGGCGGCAGGGGGCGCCCAGGCCAGGTGCACGGCGCCGACCGGCGGGCGTAACGGCAGCGTCTGGCCGACCCGCATGGACAGCCCGAACAGGGTGGAGCGGGGGACACGGGCCAGGACGAGCAGGTTGCCGGCGAAGGTCGTGGTCGCGAACGTCTCGAGGTCGAGGTCCGCGGTCAGTGACTCCAGCTCCGCACGGGCCAGCCGCGCCAGCCGCGCCCGGTCCCCGTCGGCGGCGGCGACCGCCAGCGCCGAGGGGCCCAGGGCGTACGTGCGGTGCCCGTCGTCGCGGTGGACGAACCCCTGCTCGACCAGGGCGAGCAGCATCGCCTGGCAGGTGCTCTTGTCCATGCCGACGGCCCGGGCCAGCTCCGAGAGCGAGTAACCGGACTCGCCGTGGCCGCCGAGGAAACTCAGCAGGCGGCCGACCCGGACGGCGGACCCGGACGGCTTCACCGCCACCGTGCCGACCTCACCACCGCGACGCCGGCAGCCACGGCCACCCCACCCGTACGCGCCCCACCCGTACGCGCCCGACCCACAGCCACCCCGCCTACAGCCTTTCCGCCAGCCTCTCCGCCCACCGCCATCGTTCCGACCTCGACCGTTCCGACCTCGGCCGCTCCGACCTCGACCGCCACCAGCGGACCTCCCCATCGTCAGTGATGTTGCGGGATGACCGGGATCATCCCCCGACCGTGCCAGTCGGGCCAGCCACCGCGGGGCGTCCGGGCGCACGCGGGCCGCCCCGCGGCGGGGGGTCACGCCGGTGGCGGCCGCCCCGGCGGGCGCCACCGCGCGGCCGGATGCCAGCATGAACCACCGTGGGCAGTCCAGAAAACGACGCCGCGACCAGCGGCACGATCGACAGCGCAGACATGATCGACAGCGCAGACACGAACAACAGCGTGGGCACGATCGACGGCACCGGCGGCGGTGAGCAGCCACCCGCCTACGGATACCTCGACATAGATCCCGAGACAGCCCGGCGGGCCAGCCGCATCTACTGGGACGACGCGGCCGCGGACTACCAGGCCGAACACGGCGCCTTCCTCGGTGACAGCGACTTCTGCTGGAGCCCCGAGGGGCTGCGCGAGTCCGAGCTCCGGCTGCTCGGGGACGTGGCCGGCCGCACCGTCCTGGAGGTCGGTTGCGGCGGCGCCCAGTGCGCGCGGTGGCTGCGGCGCCAGGGTGCCCGGGTGGTCGGCTTCGACCTGTCCGGCGGCCAGCTCGCCCAGGCCCGCACCTACGCGGCCCGCACCGGCATCGAGGTGGCGCTGGTCCAGGCCGACGCGGTCGCGCTCCCGTTCGCGGACGAGAGCGTCGACGTGGCCTGCTCGGCGTTCGGCGCGGTCCCGTTCGTGGCCGACAGCGGGGCGGTGATGCGGGAGGTCGCCCGGGTCCTGCGACCCGGCGGGCGCTGGGTGTTCTCGACGACCCATCCGTTCGTGTGGTGCCTGCCGGACGATCCGGACGAAAACGGGCTGCGGGTATTCCACAGCTACTTCGACCGGCGCGCCTACACCGAGCACGACGAGCAGGGCCAGGCGATTTACACGGAGACGCATCGCACGATCGGCGACCGGGTCCGTGAGATCGTCGCGGCCGGGCTGATCCTGCACGACATCATCGAGCCGGAATGGCCGGCCGGCCAGGAGCGAACCTGGGGGCAGTGGGGGCCGGTGCGCGGCGGGTACGTGCCCTCGACCTCCATCTTCGTCACGAGCCGGCCGCCGGCCCGCTAGTTTTCGCCACCCGGCAGGTGTGAGGGCATCGATGCCGGGCAAACCCTCCCCAGGCGTCACCGGATAGGCCGGAAATGACACGAAGACCGGCCCGGAAACCGACGAAAGGGAGGCATCACTATGAAGATTCTGCGTCGCATGCGGCACGAGGTTCGGCACGACGTCAATCAGGCGGACCGTTCCGCCGCCCGCGGGCTGCGCCGCCTACGCCGCCGGCGCAGCCGGACCGCCTCCACCACCACGACCACCGGCACCCGCTACTGATCGGCATCCCCTGCTGATCGGCACTCTCTGCTGATCGGCACTCCCTGCCGATCGCAGTAGCGGCGACGAACCCGGGCGACCCCGGGGTTCTGGGCGGGCGCCCGCCCAGAACCCCGGGGTCGTCTGCTGTCTGAAGGTCTCCCACCGGCGAACCGCCGCAGCCGGCGAACACGAACGGCGGTCGGCTCGGATGCGGCGAGCGAGGAACGCTCCGCTCAACGCGACGCCGCTTTGTCCCACGGTGCACACAACGCCCTAGGGCGCGGGGAGGTACCCCGATCGCCCCCGTTATGGTGAGCCCCGCATTCGCCGTTGGGGGCAGACCGTGTATCACGCTCACTCCGCACCCGGAGATGCCACGTTCAGGCGCGGCATTCCGGGGGTTCGCGCGTGCACGGGGGTGGCGCTCGCGCTGGCGCTGGTCGGCCTCGCGGCCGGGTGCTCCGCCAGCGACACCGTCTCGTTCACCCCTGCGCCGCACGCGACGCGGGTCGCGCCCACCGTCGAGGCCGACCCGTTGCCGCCGCTGAGCAAGTTCATCACCCAGCCGGATGGCAGCCAGGTGACGACGGTCAGCGCCGACTACCTGTTCGACTCGAACAGCAGCGAGCTGCGGGGGGAGGCGATGACCGCGTTGCAGCAGGTCCTGCCGGCGATCCGGGAGCATCCCGGCCCCATCTCGGTGATCGGCTACAGCGACGGGCTGGGGCGGACCGAGGACAACCAGAAGCTGTCGCTGGAACGGGCGAAGTCCGTCGAGGCGTGGCTGGCGACGCAGAACATCCCCAGCTCCGTGCTGGATGTCGAGGGCAGGGGCGAACAAGGCGCGCAGGACGGCGTCGCCGACGCGAGCCGACGCCGAGTGGAGATCGTGCTTCGATGACGTGCGACGTTTCCGCCGGTCCGCCGGTGACCCCGGGCGCGGCCGGGACGGGTGAAGCCGCAGCCCGGCCCCGGGGCCGAAGCCGGCGTCTGCGCGGCCGGCTGGCCGGGCTGGTGGCGGCGGCCATGCTGGCGACGCCGATGCTCGCCGCCTGCGACGGCGGCCTGCTCGGCACGTCCAAGGCGGACGGCCCGCTCGACTGCTCCAAGTACCAGGAGTCCACGCCCGCGGCCGGCGCACCGCTGCTGCTGGTACTGCTCGACGTGACCGACAACTCGGCCGCTACCGCGCAGCGCGTCGCGACCCGGGTCCAGCCCTACCTCGACACAGCACTGAAGAACGGCGCCTACATCCGGCTCGTCGCCAGCGGCGGCACGGCTATGACGTACTCGGACTGCTTCCACGGCGATCGGATGTTCCAGATCAAACGGAACAACAACCGGCGCGAGGAGAAGGACCGGGTCGCCGCCGCCAAGGCCCTCGGCACGGAGATCGACCACGTCGTCCAGACCGAGCGGGTCAGCGCGAAGGGCAGCGCCACAGGTCTGCTCGCCGGCATCAACGACGAGCTCAACACCGTCCGATCCACACCCGACGTAAAAGTCACCGATGTGACCGTCCTCGTCTGGAGCGACCTGCTCGGCACCGGTCAGGACTCCGACTGCCTCAACGTCGACGGCAAGAAGGCGTCCGCGCCCATCGCCGAGGCGCTGGTAAAACGGTGCTTCGAAACCCAGCAGATCACCGCGGTGGGCAACGACAAGGTCCGGTTCCTCGGGGTCAACGAGGGCGCGGCGGATCGGCCGCAGCAGGATCTCGCCCGTTACCTCAAGGGCGAGCTGTGTCGACGGATCAGCAGTGACTGCAGCTAGCTCCACCATCCCGACCATCCAGACTGACCCGACCATCCCGACCGACCCGCCCGTCCCAGCCGCTCGTCCGTCCGCGCCCGTCGCGGCAGCCCCCGAGCTCCCGGAGCACCCCGTCCGCAACCACCGCGGCACACACCACGCCGATCCATCCGAACCGCTGCTGGCCACGACGGCGCCGGTGGAACTCAAGCCGAGGAGACGACCGATGGGCGTTCTGCACGAGCCCGAGGACCAGCACTTCAGCCCGGCGCTGATGCGCTCGACGGTTGTGATCACCGGTTGCCTGGTCATGCTCGCGGTGCTGGAGATCTGGGTCTGGCTGACTCTGTCGTCCCCGTTCGCGAAGGTCTCCGTCACCGGATCAATGATCGTGACGGCGCTCAGCTTCTTCATCACCGGCAACACCTTCCGGCTGCGCGACATCCGGCGCCGGGTGGGCAACCGTGCTCGGGCCGGCCGGATCGCCCCGATCGACGCGCTGTCCACCCTGCCGCCGCGGGAGACGATCGCCCGCCGCTTCATGCTCGGCGCCGTCGGCGCCGTGGTCGGCGTCGGCACCCTCGTGCTGACCATGGTCTTCTCCGGTGACGAACAGCAGGGGGCGCGCGAGGCCATGGTCGCCTCGGTGCTCGGCATCGTCTGCGCCATGCTCTGCTTCGTCGGCGGCACCTTCGCTCGCCCCATTGACTGACCGCTCATCCCCATTGACTAAACCGCCCATCGGGACCGACATCGGAAAAGTAGGAGCCTGAAACGGTGCTGCGCAGGGGAAACCAGCCAGGGCGTCTGGCCAAGCAGCTCATCCGCCGGGTGGGAGACGCCGACATCGCGCTGGCGGGTGCGGAGACCCGCCCCAAGGTCCTCAAGAGCCTGGAGGACGCGGAGGTCCAGGAGGTCCGGGCCGCCGTCCGGGCCGACGGCCGGACCCTTGAGGAGCTGATCGCCGAGCTCCGGATGGAGATTGACTCTCGGGCCGAGCGCCGCGAGCGGCGAACCGAGCTGATCAAGAACAAGGTCGAGCAGGGCCGGTTGTGGCGCAGCGTCGGGGTGCAGGAGCGCATCCCGCAGATGGCGTTGGCGGGGCCGGCCCGCACGGTCGTCCTGACGTTGCTCGCGGCGCTGGACTTCTACGTGTTCGCACAGTCCTACGCGGTGCTCGCCGACGTCGGCGGCTACGGCCCGGAATGGTGGCTCGGCGGCCTGCTCGGCGTCGCCGTCTTCATCGCCGGGGTGGCGCTCGCGCACGGGATCAAGGCGTCCATCCTCGCCCGCGCCCAGAAGCAGATGCTCGCCGATGCCGACGCCGGCCGCTTCAAGATCGATCTGGACATCCGCGAGCAGCTCGTCGAGTCGAAGTCGTCCCCGCTGGCGCTGAGCCTGACTACGGCGATCTTCCTGCTGCTGTCGATCGCCGGGGTGCTCGTGCGCACGCAGGGCACGGCCGGCACGAGCACCGGCGGCGCGGTGATCCTGTTCCAGGCGCTGATCCCGCTGGTCGCCGTGGCGGTCGAGCTGTACCTGCACGACCCGACGGAACGCGACGAGCCGATGCCGAACATCGTCGACCGGCGGCTGGAGCGGCGCCTGGCCAAGGCCGAGCGCCGACTACGCATCGTCGCCGCCCAGGTCGAGGCGAAGGTGTCGCAGATCGAGAAGCTCTACCGGGTCGAGGAGGCCATCCTCGACGTCGAGCAGAAGGACATGGGCCTGCGCCACACCACCGACCTGGTGCTCGGCGGCGGCCACATCCCGACCGTGCCGACGAACGGGCGGGTCGCCGAGGTGGATCGCGACCAGCTGGAGAAGACCATCAAGATGGCCCGCCGGTCCTAGCCGGCCTCACCTCCCAGGATCACGGTGACCGGGTGGCCTTCCGAGCCTTCGACCAACCGCCTGGGCGGCCGGACCGCCGGTCAGGTGACGCTGGCGAGAAGGTCGGGTGGGTGGGTGTAGGGGTTGCGGCGTGGGCGTTGCGCCGGGTCGATGCGCCAGGGTGGGATGTAGGCGGGGTGTCCGTCGTCGGTGAAGAGGATGGTCCAGCCGTCGTGGTGGACCTGGCGGTGGTGGTGGCCGCAGAGCAGGACGAGGTTGTGCAGGGCGGTGACCCCGCCGTGTGTCCAGTGGATGACGTGGTGTGCTTCGCACCAGGAGGGTGGGCGGTCGCAGCCGGGGAAGGTGCAGCCTCGGTCGCGGGCGGCGAGGGCGCGGCGTAGGTGTGGGGGGACNACGCGGGTTGATCGTCCGATGTCGAGGGGGACGCNGGCGGGGTCGAGGATGATGCGGCTGATTTCGGCGTCGCAGGACAGTCGGGTGAGGGTGCTGTGNGGGAGCGGAAGCCCCCAGCTGGTCAGGGCGGGGTTGGTACCGCTGGCGAGCAGGGTGTTCCCGTCGATGGTGACGGTCAGGTGTGGGCGTACGCCGCCGCTGGCGGGGACGGCCGCGGCGCTCAGCGCGCGGGNGATCAGGTCGAGGAGGGCGTCGGCGCGGCGGCGGGCGGGGCTGCGCCGGTCGGGGGTGGCGTCGTTGGCGGGCTGGGGGGCGGCGAGGCTGTCCAGGGCGGTGCGTAGCAGGGCGGCGCCTTCGGCGTCGAGTTCCCCGTTGATCAGGGTGGTGCCGGTCGGGGTGTCGGTGAGGGTGAGCCGGCGGATGTCCGCCGGGTCCGGGCTCGGTTTCTCCCGGCCGCCGAGGCCACCGCTGCCACCGCCGGTGCCGGCGTTGCCGGCGTTGCCGGTCGTGCTGCTGCCGGCGTCGGTCTTGCCGGTGCCGCTGCGGGGGTTGGGGTGTTCGCCGGTGTGGCTGTCGGTGTGGGGGTCGTCGCCGCCGGGGGAGGTGTCGATGGTGGTCAACGTTTCGCGGAGGCGGGCGGCGAGTTTCACCAGGTGGTAGGGGTCGAACTGGTCGGCGAAGCGCAGCAGTGCCTGTTCGGCGGCGGCCCGCTGCTCGCCGGTGACGTCGGTGGGCAGGGTGCGTATCGCGTCGCAGATGACCACCGCCTGCTCCACGGTGATCGTTCCCTCGGCCAGGGCCGTGCCGGTGGCGGTGCACATGGTGGTGGTGTCGTGGGCGAGGGTGACCTGCCGGCGGGCGTCGCGGGTGGTCAGTCGCAGCCGGTCCCGTAGCCAGCCGGCGAGATCGGTGGCGCCGTGGCGGACGGCGAACCCACGGTCCTGGGCTTCCACGAACAGCAGGCCCCGCGCCGCGGCGACCCGGCCGGTCAGCCGGCACATCCCCTCGATCAGTCCTGCCAGTTCCCCGTCCGACAGC
>NZ_JYFN01000034.1:0-31675 GCF_000948395.1 Frankia torreyi
CCCTTCACCCGCCCCGAGAACACCCCGCAGCCCGGACACGCCCGCGCCGCCTCGTCTGCGGTCACCAGCCACGCCACCCGCGACCCGTCGGCCAACCGCTCGACCCGCTCCACCGCCATCCCGTCGAGGTCCAGCAACAACGTCGCGTCACTCGTATGATCGTCCAAGCCCGTAACCCCACGGTGTCCTGATTGCGTCAGAACAACCAAGATCACCAGGGGTTGCGGGTCTTTTCACGCCACGACACGCCAGCGTCCTACACCCAGGCCACACCAGACCAGCATCACGCACAGCCACCAAGCCGGACGCGAGCCCCACACCTCACCCCGGTCAACTTCGAAGACCCGGAAACCGGGGCAGTTCATTCACAGGTTCACCGGATAGCCCGGGCGGCGGGTTGGAGATGTGCGTTCCCGGCAGACCTGGGCCATACCACTGGCGCGTGCGATGTCAGACTTCGAGGGTTCATTCCTCTCTCTTGGCTCTTACCCCCTGAAAGAGTAGGTAGAGTCCGAACGTGCAGTGGAAGAAACCTGAAAGGATCTCGTGCCGCACCGCAAGTACGATGCAGCCGTAAACTGCAATTGATATACCTAGCGATATGAATAGATATGGTCGCGATCGTCTCATCACATTCTGTAGCATTGATTGACGTAGCTGTAATTGCAATACCTTCCTCGAATGTCGCGCCTGACTAGATAGTAATGATAGTAAGATGCGAGTCCGAATATGGCGAAGCCAATGTTTAGGGGGCTCGGGGTGAAAATTGCTACTCCCAGAGTGACGCCGAGCGCGATGGTTTCGGCCCTTCGCCAACCAGACCACTTGCTCCAGAACCACCTGCCGTCGAGGTCGAAGGTGTTGTAGGGGTCCTGGTTGGTGTAGTCGTAGGGGTTGGCACTGCCGCCGAGGACGGGGTCGGTGGAGAGGAATCGGGCGGTGTAGGGGTTGTAGAGGCGGACGCCCATGAGGGTGAGGCCGGCGAGGGTGTCGTGGGAGCGTTGTTTTGCGCCGAGCCAGCCGTAGCGGGGATAGGCGGTGCTAGTGGCATAGGGGATACCGAACTCGCCTGATTCGGCGTAGGTGGCGATGGAGGTGGCGGTGGTGGAGTCGTCGGCGGCGGCGACGATGTCGCCGTGGAGGTTGGTGAGTTGGAGGGTGACGGTGCCGGTGTCGGTTTGGAGCGCGACGAGGTCGCCGCCGATTCCGGTGATGTTCCGGGTCCAGGTGCCGCCGGTGACGCCGATCCAGGTGGGGCTGTCGCCGGTGGCGCTGGGGTAGTGGTTGGTGCTGGTGGTGGAGCCGTCGGTCCAGGATCGGAGCCGGCGGGCGGGGTCGAGGGTGTAGGTGCGTGAGGTGGAGCCTGCGGACTGGGAGGCGACCAGGTCGTTGGCATTGAAGCCGACGGTCTGCGCGACGCCGCCGGCATCGGCCGCCGGAACCACGGTGGTGCGGCCGAACTTGTCGTAGACGTAACCGGTGTCGGTGATCCGGTCAGCCTGGTCATAGGTGTGACTGTAAACGGCCGGTGTGGTGCTGGTGGAGCAGTTGCCGGTGTCAGGCTGGCCGCCGGCGTCGGGGTAGCTGGTGAGGGCGGTGCGGTTGGAGTCGAGGTCGTAGGTGTAGGTGCGGGTGGTGCAGATTCGGGGGCCCCCGTAGCTGACGGAGTCCACCACCGAATTCAGCCGGCCCGCGGGGTCGTAGCCCAGGGTCTTTGTCGCGGGCGCGGTGGCGTCGAGCCGGACCTGGCCGTAGATCGAGTTTGCCTGGGAGAAGGTCAGCCAGGGAGTTCCGGACTTCCCATAGACGAGGCTGGTGGGTTCGGCGTTGTTGTCGTAGCGAGTCGTCGAGACGAGGCCGCTGGGATAGGTCTGCGACGTCAGGGTGCCGTCGCCGTTGTAGGTCGCGGTGAAGGTGGAGGGGGCACTACCGGCGCCGACGCCGAGCGAGGTCACGAGGCCGCGGTGTTCGGTCGCGGTGTCGTAGAGATAGGTGGAGGTGCCCTTGCCGTCGTTGACCGAGCTGACCTGGCCGTCGACGTCGTAGCCGGTGGTGGTGGTGTTGCCGTCGGCGTCGGTCTGGCTGGTGACCTGTCCCCACGTGTCATAGCCGGTGGTCAGAGTGATCGACGATGCGGTCGTGGTGGTGGGTAGTCCGGTGGTGGTGCTGTAGCCGTAGGTGGCGGTGGGCACGGCGGTGCCACCGTCGGCGGCGGGGCTGACGGCGAGCGCCTCGGAGGTCTTCCGGCCGGCCGCGTCGTAGGTGTAGGTCGTGGTGCGGGTGGTGGTCGATCCGGAGGTGACGGTCTCGACCTTGGTCAGGGGCTGGTTGAGGTTGTTGTAGGTGTAGGTCGTCACCGGCAGCGGGTTGCCGGAGCTGGGCTGCGCGGCGGGGCCGGTGGAGCAGGGCAGGCCCGTCCAGGAGGCGTTCACGCAGCCGCCGGAGCCGGTGGCGGTGAAGTACGAGGTGACGGTGGTGAAGGCGTCCGTGCCGCCAGCGTTCGCCTTCGGCTGGCGGACCTCGACCGGGTTTCCGGCCGCGTTGTAGTACGTGGTGCGGACGATGTCGGTGGCACCGCCGCCGCCCATCCAGGTGGTCACCGTCGTGGGCTTGCGCAGGGCCCAGCCGGAGGTGGTGGCGGGATCGCCGCTCTTCGCCTCGTAGCCGTTGATGGTCTTACGCGGTTCGACGTCCGCCCCGCCGGCCTGGCGGATGGTGGTGGTGATGGTGGTGGGCAGCCGGTAGGGGTCGGGCGAGGACGGGGCGTTCTCGTCGTAGTCGGTGTGGACGTGCTGGCGGGCGGAGTACGGCGCCCCGCTGTTGTCGACGATCCGGTGCGTCGGCCCGAACGTGTCGGTGACCGACACCCCGTCCGCGGAGTACACGGTGTCGGTGTCCAGCACCTGCGCCCGGGCCGCGGAGTCGGTGAGGGCGGCGACGGTCGGGTCGGTGTCGGCGGTCGGGGTGAGGGCCTGGTTGCGGTTCTCCGCGGTCAGCTCACGGATGACGCTGCCGTTGGGGTCGTGCTCGGTCGTGGTGATCTGCCAGGCGCCGTTGCCGTAGGAGGCGGCGTTCACCTGGCGGCCGTCGGCGTTGAGATAGCTGAGATCGGCGTAGGGCCAGTCGGCGGCGACGGGCGGGTTGGACGGCACCCGGCTGGCCGGGAAGACCGCGGTCGCCCAGGCGGGCAGGTCCCGCTGGCCCCAGCCGGCGACGACGCCGGAGGCCAGGTCGATCGGCGCGCCCGAGCCGGTCAGCGCGACGCCGTAGACGATCGTGCGGGTCGCGGTGCCGGCACCGGCGGGCCGCGGCCGGGCGACGCTGATCACCCGGTTGTAGGTGTCGTAGCCGAACGTCCAGGCGTCCTGCCCGGGCGGGGTGAGGGTGCTCAGGCGGCCACCGGCGTTGTACTGGTACGTCGTGCCGATGTGCGAGCCGTCGGTGTTGTCGACGCGCGGGTCGTACTCCAGGCGCAGGTGGCCGGTCGAGTCGTACTTGTACTGCGCGACGACGACCGCGGTGGCCCCGTTGACCGCCATCGAGATCGACGCGAGCTGACCGTTGTAGTCGCCCCACGTCGCCGGGTCGGTNCCGGAGGCGGTCGCGGTGGTGGAGGTGGCGTAGGTGAACGTCAGCGCCCGGCAGCCCGCGACCAGGGTGGTGCAGGTGACGCCGGCCGGGACCGGGGCGAGGATGCGGGTCACCCGCCCGGCGCTGTCGGTGGTGTAGGTGGAGGTGGTGGCGGAACCGGGCTGCTCCACCCGGTCGACGACCCAGATGGTGGCCGAGCCGACGGTCTTCGACACGAACACGGTCTTCGTGCCGTCGACGCCGGTGTGGGTGAACTGGGTGGCGGAGTCCTTGACGAGTTTCGACCCGTCCACGGCGGTGTCGGCGACCCCGGCGTAGCTGTACGGGTAGCTGCCGGAGCCGGTCCGGGTGTAGACGGACGCCGCGCCCTCACTGGAGGTCAAGGTGACCGTGTTCGTGGTCGCGGTGGCGTCCGTCAGCGTGCTGGCCGCGGTGCCGGACGCCGGCCCCTGCAGGTTCGACGTCCAGCCGGGGCCGAAGATCCCGGACGGGTCGCTGGTCGCCGGGGGCGGCGTCAGCGTCGTCAGGGACCGGCCGACCGTGAGGCTGCCGGTGTAGCTCGCCAGCGTGACGTCCGTCGCCGACACGGAGTAGTCGCCGGTGAGCAGGGCCAGCGAACCCGGGCCCACCTCGGAGGTGGCGTTCGTGGCGCCGAAGGCGTTACGGGCGTACTGCACCGTGCGGGCGGCCGTGCAGGAGACGGTGCCGCCGGAGTCGCGGAAGCAGGCGCGGAGCTGGATGGGCCCGTCGGCGCCGCCCTGCAGGGTGAAGCCGACGTTCCAGTTCTGCCGGTCGAACAGGCCCGAGCCGTTGCGCGGTGCCGGCCACGTGGGGTTCGTCGAGGTGCCCTCAATCGTCGTGTCCCCGACGGGAACGTCGCTCCAGGTCGCGCCCGTGCTCGTGCCCAGGTGGTACTGGTAGGTCACCGACACCTGCGTGCTCGGGGCCTGCCCCTCCAGGACGACGAACCGCTGGACCCGGGCGTTCTCCGCCGGACTTGCCAGGGCCCCCGTCCCGAGGCCGAAGCCGTAGGACACGACCGACGACAGGTTGCCCGCCTTGTCCTTCGTCCGGACGTAGAACGTGTGCAGTCCGGCGGTCGGGGTCAGGGTCGCGCTGGCCGTGCCGGTGGTCTCGGTCGCCGGCGAGGGCTGGTCGAGGCCGTAGAGGAACGACTGCGTGTCCCCACCCGGCGAGGTCCAGGTGAACGTGCCCGACGTCGCGGTGCCCCAGCCGCCGGACGGCCAGGCCGCGGAGGCGAGCGAGGTCGGTGCGGCCGGGGCGGTGGTGTCCACGGTGAACGGGATCCACGACGACCACGCCTGGGAGTAGTCGGTGCCGTCGTAGGCGCGGACCCGCCACTCGTAGGAGGTGCCGTTGGTCAGCACACCCGCCGGTACGGTCCAGGAACCCGTGGCGTTCGGCGAGATGTTGGAGACCGACCCGTCGGTGATCTTCGTGGTGCCGGCGGAGTTCCACACCTCGAAGTCGAGCCGCAGCGGGGCGCCGTCGGCGTCGGTGGCCGCGCCGGACAGGACCGGGCGCGTCGAGTTCGTCAGGACGGTCGCCGGGCTGCCGCCGCACTGTGCGGAGCAGGGGCTGGTGGAGCGGTTGGCGACGGTGCCCGGGTAGGAGTTGTAGGTGGTGGACACCTGCGGCTTGAGGCCGGTGTCCCCGGAGTAGAAGTACTTGTACTGGTCCCAGCTGGTCTCGTCCGGCGCGCGCAGCGTCAGGGTCTCCGGCGACGGCTGGCCGTTGGTGGCCCAGGCCTGCGCCAGGCCGGTGATGTCGAGGGAGACGCCGCCGGACCCGCAGCTGTTCACCGTGCCGGCGTTGAAGCTGGTGTTCGACCAGTTCGTGCCGTCGGCGGCCGGCTGGGTGTTCCACGTCGTCCCGGCGGACAGGGCCGCCGAGCCCTGCACGACCATGGGCTGCGCGGTGCAGGTCTGGGAACCGGCCTGCCAGAGCTGGAGGTAGGCCGAGGTGACGTGCCGGCTCTCGATCGCGGTCGTGTCGAACCGCAGGAACGACCGGTTGACCGCGCCGCCGAGGTAGTTGCCGACCCGCAGGTACTCGTAGCTGTCGTAGTTCGTGGTCGGGTTCGTGTCGTTGACGTCGGTGTCGAGGTTGTCGGCCAGCACCGCCGCCGGGTCGATGGTGACCGGGTACTGGCGGGCGCGGTCCGTCAACCACGCCTTGTCCGGCTTCAGCTCCAGCGTCGGCGTGGCGGTGCTCGCCCCGGTGAGCGCCGCGTCGACCGCGCGGGTCCGGTCGGGCAGCTTCGTCGCCGGGTCCAGGTGGGCGTCCCACATCACCGGGGTCGGCGAGCGGGCGGTAACCTTCCCGCCGGCCGACAGGCGGGTCTCGCCGCCCGCGGTTCGGGTCGCGGTCAGGCCCGTCAGGCGCATCGGCAACGTCAGCGCGGCCTGCGCCGCGGCCGGGGTGTGGGCGACGATCTGCACGTCGTAGCCGGTCGGGGTCACCTTGACCCGCAGGTCGGTGTCCTTCGCGACCGCTGGGTAGGTGGCGACGTTCTCGGTGAGGGTCGGGGCGGGCAGGGCGTTCGGCCAGGCGAACGCGACCTGTCGCGTCCCGTCGACCAGCGTCGCGACCGGGTCACCGGCCTTGCCGCCCGCGGAGAGGACGATCGCCGCCTTCGCGGCCTTCGGGGTGACCTTCCCGCCCGCGAGGACGAGGGTGGGATCGACGTTCACCCAGCCGTCCCCGCGGCGAACCCGGTGGATCCCGGCGAACGAGTCGACGGTGATCGTGCCGTTCGGGTTCACGAACGTCGACGTCGTCTCGGTCCGCCGGTCCGTCACCTCGATCCGCCGCTTCTCCGCGTGCGCGGCGACCTGCGCGGACACGAAGTCCGGCCGTTCGGCCGGCCCGGTCGGCGCGGGTATCGCCTTGTCGGCGGAGCCGGTGGGGGCGGCCCAGGCCGCATCTCGCCCCGCCGGAAGAAATGTGGCGATCGTCCCCACCAGAACGGCGGCGAGAAGAACGCAGATAGCTCGAGCAGTGTGCCTTCGACGATGTACGGGGGATGCCCGCATCATGTCAACTCCGATTCTCCGGCGCAGGCAAGGAAAGGCGCGTCACCCTCCCTGTCCCGAGGGAAACGGGGGGCGCGCCGGATCACCGAAAATGACAGAACCTCGATGGCAGCACTAGAGAATCAAGATCGATTGTGTGTTCGTTGCTTGAGTGGGAGGGGTCCTTGCTCGCCCTGTCTGAGGGGTGGCGAGCACTCGGTGTTGCACCGAACCCGTCCGGGAGCCGTCAGCCGCAGGGTTTGGTGACTTTGGGTTACCGGAGC
The DNA here is from genome assembly GCF_000948395.1 of Frankia torreyi. Taxonomy (GTDB): domain Bacteria; phylum Actinomycetota; class Actinomycetes; order Frankiales; family Frankiaceae; genus Frankia; species Frankia torreyi. The sequence continues at coordinate 6,911 of NZ_JYFN01000034.1, forward strand.
TCGGATCTGCCGGTGGCGTCAATACCGCAGAAGAGCGCCGATGTTATCTGGGTCACGCAGCAGTGTGTTACCTGTAGGAAACACGTGTTCGGTGGTGCGGCAGAGCCGTCCGAATGGTCCGAGACGGCTGTCGCCGGAGTGGTATCCGCCGGTGGGCAGAAAGAACGGGCGTCGATCCGCCGGCCGGAATTCCCGGAAAGGCTCACGTAGGGGTCACCGAGCCGCCGGTCGCCTTCGGCACGGATCGGTTGACGGCCGGGCGCGTCGGAGGTCTCGACGGCTCCGGCCCGCGCAGAATGTCGAGCGCGCGGCGCAGCTCGGCATTCTCTCGGATCAGGCGGCGGATCTCGGCCTGTTGTCGGCGGGCGGTCGTCCGTTGCCCGTCGCTGAGCGACTCGGCCTGGCGTACCCAGGTCCGAAGCGTCTCGGCGCTGATGGCGAGGGAACTCGCGACGGCCTGGATCGCGGACCACTCGGACGAGTGATCGGGCTGAACGCGCCGAACGCGGGCGATGGCGTCGGCCCGGAAATGGGGCGGGTAGCGGGTGGGGCGTGGCATGACAGGCTCGCTTTTGCGGATCGGCCCTCGGAGCCTGGTGGGCGGGCTCAGGGGGGTGGGGTGGACGGGGTGACGGGGCCCGGGTCGGTCGGCTCGTTCCTCGGCAGGAGCGAGACGACGAGCAGTGAGCTGCTGGGCGCGACGGTGGGGACGTCCGCGGGATGATCCGCATCACCGTCGGTCGCCGCCCCGGGCGTCGGGGCAGGAGTGGCCCGGGGCGGGGCGGGGAGCGCCGGACCAGGCCTCGGCGCCGGGGCGACGGCGCTGGGACCGGCACCGGACGGCCGGCTGGGGGAAGCGGATCCGGTCAGGGTGGGGATGGTGCGGGCGGGCGGGCTCGACGAGGCGGGAACGGACGGGGACAGCGACGCCCGCGGGGTTGGTGGCGGTGTCGTCGCGGGGGTCGGTGTCGTCGCGGGGGTCGGTGTCGGGGCGGTCGGCGCCGGGGCGACGGCGGGTGGCGAGGCCGTCGAGGGGCGGGGGACTGTCGTGGGGCGGGGCGTGGTGGCCGGCGCGGGGGTGGGGGTGGCGCCGTCGGCGGTGTATCCGGCCGTCCAGGCGAGGACGGCGTGCACGTAGCTGGTGGACGGGTTGTAGCTGTAGATGGCCGTGCGGAGGTCGGCGGGGTCGGCCAGGTCCCGGTGGGAGCGGCAGAGATAGCCGGCGGCGGCGAGCGTGGCGTCGTCGATGTTGTGGGGGTCGGCGTGCTGGTCGCCGGAGTTGTCGCGGCCGGCCGTGCGCCAGGTGGTGGGGATGAACTGCATGGGGCCGACGGCGCGGTCGTAGGTGGTGTCGTGGTCGAGGGCACCGTGGTCGGTGTCGCGTACGAGGGCGTGGCCGTGGCGGCCGTCCAGCTGTGGGCCGAGGATGAGCGAGGTGATGGTGCCGTCGGGGGTGATGGGGCGGCCGACCGCGTGGCCGGACTCGATCTTGCCGATGCCGGCGAGAAGCTGCCAGGGCAGGTGACAGCCGGGGCGCTCGGTGGCCATGCGGGTTGCGGCGCTGCGGTACGCCGCCAGGACGCGAGCGGGGATGGCTCGATCGCGGGCGGTCAGGACGACGGTCGGGGTGGTGGATCGGCCCGCCGCGGCGTCAGCGAGGGTGTGATCGTCGGGGAGGTCCGGGGGTGGTGTCGCGGTGGTGGTCGGTGTCGCGGTGGGGTTGGTGGAGCTGGCGGGAATGAGCGGCGGGAGGACGAGGGGCAACGGGTAGGTGCGGGTGGCGGTCGGCGGATGAACGGCCGGGGCGGGGTCGACGTTCTGCGCGGGGATGGCGGGTCCCGGGCTGAGGCAGAGGGCGACGAGCAGGCCGATCATGGGCAGGGCGGTGAGCCCGCCGGCCGCCTTCGGCCACAGCGGCGCCGGCCGTCGAGAGGTGCGCCGGAGCGCGGTGTCCGTCGAGACGGCCCGGTGCCTGCCGGGTGACTCGGCGGTCCGATGCCGGCCGGTGTGTCCAGGAAGCCGACGATGTCGACTCACGGCGAATCACCCCCCATGATGTGAGCCACCTTCCCCGGCCTTTTCCGCGCGGATGGCGAGCGTTCTCAGGAGTCCTGGGAATGCGTCAACCGGGACGCTGGAAGAAGGCCTTGGTGAGGAGAAAAAGACGTGCTCGAACTCGGCACGCCGCACCGATTCGGTGATGTTGGTGGACCCGGTTGCGCTCGGGTCCGGGCTGGACTGTGCCAGAACGGAGGCCCGGTTGTCATCCGGTTCGCAGAAAGAAGTCCTCGCTGCCCATCGCGATCGGGCGCCGTTTGGGTGAGCCGTGGCCGGAAGAAGGGGACCCGGAGGGGCGCCGTCAGGGCTCGTTCAGTGTGCGGACGTCCTGGCCGCCACCCGGAGCTGGCCAGCGTCTACTGCCAGCAAATCGGTCAAGTCGCCTAAAAAGGCACCTTGCATGCCTCTTCGTGGAGACTCTCCGCTTCTACGTGATGACGCTTCGTGTCAATCCGTGGGTCTGTGTGCCGCGTCCATAAGAATGTTTCACACAGGTAACGCCCCACTGTGTGTCGCGCTTCACATTTCTTGCGCAGAGTAACCCATCTTGAGGCGATCTAGCTCAAATGTCATGTTTTATGGGGAACTATCCCATCCGTCGAGGCGGTAGTCCTAGGCGGTGCGTCTCGACTGCGGCACGTTCCGTTACGGTGCGTTATGGCAACGGGTTGCCAATGGGGCGTGATGGTTGCCTTCCGCGCCGGCGCCAGCCATTTTGGGTGACCCGGCATGGTCCCCGTTCCCCTCGGGGGCCGCGCCTATGCCACTCAGGGTTCTTCGTTTTCCCACCGGATCGGAGTTGGTGCGATGGATGTGGTCCCTGTCGCGGTGTCGTTGCGCTGTCTGTTTCCGTTGCGCATCGCCGGTGAGTGGTTCCGCGGACGGTGACCGCGGCTTTCCTGGCTCACCGGCATGAATTCGATCGGCGGTAGGCAACCGGTGCGGCATCAATCCGACCCGGCCTCGGGTACCCGAACGCATATCGCGTCGCTTCACCATGGGAAGGAGACTGCCTCGATGGGAGGGAGGTCGGTGGTGGGGCGCCGGGCGGGAGCTGCCGGGCGCCGGTGCCGGGCAGCCCAGGGCGGCCCGCGCCGGCAGGCCGCCGTCCTCACTCCCGCCGCGGACGGGCGGCGCCCTGCCGTCCGCGCCGCGGCGGCGGGTGGGGGAGTCGGACGCGGAAGCGCGCCCCCGCCCGACCCGGGCGGTCAGAGCTCCGTGACGAAGGTGCTCACAACTGCCGGGGTGTCACTGGTGCCGAAGGCGCCGTTCGCGACGGCAATCTGGGGTTCGCGGAAATTCCGGCAGGTCCACATCCGCGCGTCGGCGCCGACACCTTTCCACGCCGTGATGACGGTGTTACCGACGTAGGCCGCCGACGGTCCGGTGCTCGTTCCGCCGGGGGCGGGGCGCTGGGCCGACCAGCGGCCGTTCTGGAACTCCGCATGCCAGATTCCCGCGTCGTTTCCCGAGCCCTTCCAGACCAGGAAAAGGGCCTGCGGTGAGGCGGCGAGCGCCGGGCCGTGCGTGGACCCGCCGGGAAACGGGCGGGGTTGCGCCCAGGTGTGCCCGTCGTATGTCGTCCAGTAAAGCCCCTGATCGCCGCCGGAACCCTTCCACGCCATGTACAGCAGCCCGCCGTACGACGCGAGCGCCGGGCCGTGGGTGGACGAGGCCTGCCCGCCGGCGACCCGCTGCGGCCCGAGGTTCTCGGAGAACCAGATCGTCTGGTCGGGACCGACCCCGCGCCACGCCATGACCGTGCGATCGTCGTGGAAGGCCAGCGCGGGCCGGTCCTCGGTGCGGGGAGCGTCCACCGGGGTCTGCTGGTCGGACCAGCCGTCGCCATACCAGCCCGCCGTCCAGATCCGGCTGTCGTCGTCGGCGCCCCGCCATGCGGCCCGGGCCGTCAGCCTGCCGTCGGAGGCGGCCCCGATCCCGCCCCTGTTGGTGGCGAAATACCGCACCTGCTGCTGGTCGCGCCAACTGCCGTCCGAATGGGCCCGGGACCAGAAAAGCCGCTGGTCGGCGTTCTTGCCTTTCCAGATCAGCATCGGATCGCTCACCAGGCCGCCCCCGTCCGCGCAATCCCCGACCGGTTGTCGTCCTGCCGCCGGGCAAGGAACGACGCTCGCCGCTGTGGTCGAGCCGTCGACGGTGCCGATCATAACCGGATGAACGTCGGAATGAACAGTCCCGCCTATTCGACCGGCGGTGTCGCCCAGACGACGGCAAGCGTGCACCGGAAAGCGGAATGGGGATTCCATGACGGCCCGCACGGCCGCACGGCCCCTACGGCCGCACGGCCATGGCGGTGGGTTCGGGCTACGGCGACGGGACCGGCTCCGGCGCGGGCGGGCCGACGTAGCGAGCCGACGGGCGGATGATCTTGCTGTCGGTTGCCTGTTCGAGGATGTTCGCCGTCCAGCCGAGCGTGCGGGCGACGGCGAACGTCGGGGTGAACATGTCCCGCGGCAGCCCGCAGAGCNCCATCACGACCCCGGCGTAGAACTCGACGTTCGTGTGCAGCTCCCGGCCCGGCTTCAGCTCGGCCAGCAGCTCCACCACCCGCCGCTCGACCTGGACGGCGAACGCGACGAGCTCGCCGCCGAAGTCCTCGGCGACGCCGCGCAGCAACCGTGACCGCGGGTCCTCGGTCCGGTAGACGGCGTGGCCGAAGCCCATGATCCGATCGCCGGCGAGGACGTGCTCGCGGATCCACGGGTCGATCCGCTCGGGGCTGCCGATCTCGTCGAGGGTGTCCAGCGCCCGGCTCGGCGCGCCGCCGTGCAGCGGCCCGGACAGCGCGCCGATCGCCCCGACGACGCAGGCCACCAGGTCCGCCCCGGTCGACGCGATCACCCGGGCGGTGAACGTCGAGGCGTTGAAGCCATGGTCGACGGTGCAGATCAGGTAGCGCTCGATCGCGCGCACCTGTGCCGCGGTCGGCTCCGCGCCGGTGACCATGTACAGGTAGTTGGCCGCGAACGGCAGATCGTCGCGGGGTGCCACCGGTGCGAGCCCATGGGCCAGCCGGTGCAGCGCGGCGACGAGCGTCGGGGTGACCGCGCCGACGAACAGGGCGTCGTCGACGCGGGCCGCCTCGTCGGTGTCGTACAGCGGGGCGGTGCCGCGCGCGGCGCCGGCCAGCGACAACGCGGTGCGCAGCCCGTCGAGCGCACCCCCGGACACGCCGGCCCGGGCCAGCCCCGGCAGCAGCTCGTCGAGACCCGCCGGGAGCCGCCGCAACGGCGCCACCCGGGCGGCGAAAGCTGCTCGCGTCGCGGTGTCCGGCAGCTCGCCGAACACCATGAGATGCCAGACGTCCTCCAGCGAGCGGCGTTCGGCCAGCTCCACGGCCGAATACTGCCGATAGTGGAAGAAGCCCTCGCGCCCGCGCACGTCGCCGAGCGCCGTCTGCGTGACGACCACCCCCTTCAGTCCCCGTGGGACGCCCATGCCCGCCGGCGGGGTGGGCGAGGCATCCGTCGCCTGCGCCGCCTGCGCCGAGCCGATGCGGGCCGTACTGCCAGTTGTGATCACCATGGTTCGCCTCCTCGCCATCCATAGTTGATCCTTTATGGATGGCATGTCAACGTTGATTACAATCAACGTGAATCAGTACACTCGGCGGAGCGGAAGGGGGCGCGGATGGGTCATGGTGAGCGGCTGACGTCGCGCGAGGTCGCCGAGCGGCTCGGGGTGAAGCTTGAGACGGTCTACGCCTACGCCAGCCGGGGCCTGCTGCACAGCCAGCGGGCCGCCGGCGGCCGAGGCAGCACCTTCGACCCCGCCGAGGTCGAGCGGCTACGCACGGCGGGGCACGCGCGAGCCCGCGCCGCGGCTGCCAACGGGACCGTCGCAGTCGACGGCGTCGACGGCGTCGCCGGAGCCGACGTCCCTGAGCGGGAGGTTCCTGCCGCCGGTACCCCGAGCGGTTCCACCGGGCCCGCCGTCGCTGCCCCCGCGGTCGGTGTGGCAGGGGCCGGTGCCCTGCGCGGCGGGGACCTGCCGGCCGTGCGCACCCGGCTCACCCTCGTCGCGGACGGACGCCTCTACTACCGCGGCGTCGACGCCGTCGAGTTCGTCGCCCGTCACCGTTTCGAGGACGTGGCCGGCTGGCTCTGGCGCGGCCGGACGGATCCGGCGCCGGTGTTCACCGTCCCGCCGGATCTCGCCGCCACCCTGGAGCGAGTGGGTGGGATCCTGCCCGCCCGGTCGAGGCTCACCGACCGGATGCGGGTCGCCGTCTCGGTCGCCGCGGCGAGCGACCCGCTGCGCTTCGACCTGCGGGAGGACAGCGTCCTGCTCACCGCCCGCACTCTCGTTGCGGCGCTCGTCGAGGCTCTTCCGGCGCCGCCTGAGGCATCCCAGACAGCCGGAGCCCGCGCGACGGCCAGGGCTGCGGAGTCGGTCGGGGCTGCGGAGTCGGTCGGGGCTGCGGCGATGACGGAGTCTGCGGCGATGACGGGGGCTGCGGAGTCGGCCGGGGAGCGGGCGGGCATCGCCGCGCGGCTGTGGGGCCGGCTGGCCGGTGGGCCTGGCGACACGGCCGCGATCGCGTGTCTCGACCGGGCCCTCGGGCTGCTGGCCGATCACGACCTCGCCGTGTCCACGTTCGCCGCCCGGGTCGCGGCCTCGGCGCGGGCCGACCCGTATGCCGTCGTCTCCGCCGGGCTCGCCGCCTTGGACGGCCCCCTGCACGGCGGCGCCAGCCGGCTGGCGTACCGGCTGCTCGCCGAGGTGGTCGACCGGGGGGACGCGGTGGTCGTCGTCTCCGAGCACCTGCGCGCCGACCAGCGGATCCCCGGATTCGGGCACGGGTTGTACCCCGACGGCGACCCGCGTGCCCGCGCGTTGCTGGCGGCGCTCGCGGCGCTGCCCGCCGCCGAGACCTTCCTGGCAGCCGCCGGCGAGATCGCCCGGGTGGCCGGGCGGGAGCGCGCACTGCGACCCAACGTGGACCTGGCGCTCGCGGTGCTGACCATGGCCGCGGGCATGGCCGCCGAGGCCGGCGAGGTGATCTTCGCGGTGGCCCGCACGGTCGGCTGGCTCGCCCATGCCCTGGAGGAGTACCAGGAGACACCGCTGCGCCTGCGCCCTCGTGGCGTCTACGCCGGCCCGCCGGTCACCGGCCCCGAGGCATGATCCGTTGGCACCCCGGCACCCCGGCACCCCGGCACCCCGGCACTTGGTGTGTCACGAGCTACGCCATCCCACATATCTCCGTGTAGCTGTTTGTACACGGAATCGAGCCGAGGGGTAGGTACAGTTTTCGGCAAAAAAACCGTACCGAAGCCTCGGCATAATCTGACCGCATTCTGGCCGGAAACCGGCCGGGCTCCTCGACGACGCCCAGTGACCCATCGGGCCGCCGCACGGTCGGCACCGGCGGCGACCGGCCCCCGGTGATCGGTTTGTCCTGGTTCGGCGGTAGCCTGTGCCAGCCCCACCGCTCAGCCTTCTTGCCTGCTCAGCGCGCCCCACCCGCGTCGGTGGGGCACCCTCGGAGGTCTCCGATGCCACGCCCACGGCGTCTCACCGTCCTCGCCCTGGCCGCCGCGGCGCTGCTCGCGCTGGCCTCCTGTGCCGGTTCGTCGGGCGGCTCCTCGTCGGACGGCCTGCACCTGGTCAAATCCGGCCAGTTGACAGTGGCCACCGACTCGCCCGCCTACGCGCCGTGGTTCTCCGACGGCAAGCCGGCGAACGGCAAGGGCTTCGAGAGCGCGGTCGCCTTTGCGGTGGCCGCCAAGCTCGGTTTCGCCCCGGACAAGGTCCACTGGGTCACCGAGCCGTTCAACAGCTCGTTCGCGCCGGGGCCGAAGAAGTTCGACTTCGACATCAACGAGATCTCGATCACGCCCCAGCGCCAGCAGGCCGTCGACTTCAGCACGGGCTACTACGACGTGAGCCAGGCCGTCGTCGCGCTCAAGTCCTCCCGGATCGCGGACGTGAAAACCCTCGCCGGGCTGAAGGGCGCCAAGTTCGGCGCCCCCGTCGGCACCACCAGCCTCGACGCCATCACCAGGCAGGTGGCGCCCGTGCAGCAGCCCGCGGTCTTCAACGACCTCAACGACGCGAAGACCGCGATGGAGAACGGCCCGATCGACGGCATCGTCGTGGACCTGCCGACCGCCTTCCAACTGACGTCCGCAGAGATCCCCGATTCGCTGATCGTCGGGCAGTTCCCCACCGTCGGGGCGCCGGAGCAGTTCGGGCTGCTGTTCGAGAAAGGCAACCCGCTGGTGCGCAACGTCAACGACGCCCTCGCCCAGCTCACCAGCAGCGGGGAACTGCGCCAGCTCACCGAGCAGTGGCTCGGTTCCCAGGCGGGAGCACCCGTCCTGCGGTGACGGTGGCCTGGGAGCCCAGCGAGCGCGAGCGGGACCGGCGGCGGCTGCGGCGGCGCGCCCGGCTGCGGGCGGGGGTGATCGCCGCCGCCAGCACCGCCGCGGTCGCCGTCGCCGCGGGCGTCGGGATCACCCACACGTCGGGCTGGCCGCGGGTCCGCCAGCGGTTCTTCTCCTGGTCGGAGATCACCGCGGCCTGGCCGGCCGCGCGCACCGGGATGGTCGTCAACCTCGAGCTGTTCGTCGTCTGCGGGGCCGCGGCGGGTGCCCTCGGGCTGCTGGTGGCGCTGGCGCGGACCCTGGCCGGCCCGGTGTTCCTGCCGCTGCGGCTGCTGGCCGCCGCCTACACCGACCTGTTCCGCGGCCTGCCCGTCATCCTGGTGCTGTACCTGGTCGGGTTCGGCGTGCCCGCCCTGCGGCTGCGCGGCCTGCCCACCGATCCGCTCGTCCTCGGCGGCGCGGCGCTCGTGCTCACCTACTCGGCGTACGTGGCCGAGGTGTTCCGGGCGGGCATCGAGTCGGTGCATCCAAGCCAGGTCGCCGCCGCCCGTTCGCTGGGCCTCACCCACGCCCAGACGATGCGCCGCGTCGTGCTGCCGCAGGCCGTCCGGCGGGTGACGCCGCCGCTGCTGAACGACGCGATCAGTCTGCAGAAGGACTCCAGTCTCGTCTCCGTGCTCGGGGTCGTCGACGCGGTCCGGGCGGCGCAGATCGCCACGTCCGCGAACTTCAACTACTCGCCGTACGTGCTGGCCGGGCTGATGTTCCTCGCGATCACCATGCCGCTGACCCGGGTCACCGACCATCTCGCCGCTCGCTCCGCCCGCCGCCGCGGCGCCGGCGCCACGGCCGGGGGTGTGCGGTGACGGCCGGCGACGCGGCGCCGGTGCTGAGCGTGCGCGGCCTGGTGAAGCTCTACGGGGACGCTGTCGTGCTGCGCGACGTCACCTTCGACGTCAGGCCCGGTCAGGCCGTCGTGCTCGTCGGCGGCAGCGGGTCGGGCAAGTCCACCCTGCTGCGCTGCCTGAACCTGCTGGAGACCGTGGACGACGGTGAGATCCTCCTGGCCGGCGAGGAGATCACCGATCCGCGCGTGGACGCGGATCGGGTTCGCCGCCGGATCGGCGTCGTGTTCCAGGCGTACAACCTGTTCCCGCACCTGACGGTGCTGCAGAACGTCACCCTCGCGCCGGTCCTGGTCCACCGGGTGCCCCGCGCGGCCGCCCGCGACCGCGCCCGCGAGCTGCTCACCCGCATCGGGCTCGCCGACAAGGTCGACGTCTACCCGGACCGGCTCTCCGGCGGCCAGCAGCAGCGGCTGGCGATCGTGCGGGCGTTGGCGACCGGGCCGTCGCTGCTGCTGCTCGACGAGATCACCTCGGCGCTCGATCCGGAACTGGTCGGGGAGGTGCTCGACCTCGTCGGCGAGCTCAAACGGGAGGGCATGCCGATGGTGCTGGCCACCCACGAGATGGCGTTCGCGCGGGACATCGCCGATGAGGTACTCGTCCTCGACGGTGGCGCGATCATCGAACGGGGCGCGCCGCGACGGGTTCTCGACGACCCCCGCGAGGAGCGCACCCGCCGGTTCCTGGCCCGCCTCCGGGAGCCGGGTCCGCGGGGACACGCTGCGGGCCCGCCGCCGCGGCCGTGAGGTCGAGACTGGCCAGCAACTGGAGGTTCTCCGCCGACGCCGAACCGGGCTCCGCGGTCATCACCACCATCCGCTGGCCGGCGTCGGGCAGCCGCATGACCTCCTCAAACAGCGTCAGTCGGCCGACCAGCGGGTGCCGGAACTCGCGGATGGTGTTCGTGCAGTCCCGGACCGGGTGACGCGCCCACAGCGTCGCGAACAGCTCGCTCTTCACGCACAGCTCGCCGATGAGGGCGTTGAGCTTGGTGTCGTCCGGGTGCGTGCCGGAGGACAGCCGCAGGTAGGCGACCACGTCGTCGACCTTGCGCCGCCAGTCGACGAACAGGTCGCGGGCGTGGGCCTCGAGGACGAACTCGCGGGCGAGGTTCGGCCGGCCGTGGCAACGCTGCGGAGCGTCGACGGGCAGATGCGAACACAGCAGGGCGTGCCCGAGCCGGTTCCAGGCGAGGACGTCGTTGCGCCGGCCGATCACCAGTGCGGGCATGCTGCTCAGCTCGTCGAGCAGCAGGCGGATGCTCGGCCGCACGTGCTCGGGCCGGCTCGCGCGCCGGCCGGCCGCCGGCCGGGTCAGTCCGTGCAGGTAGGCGGTCTCCTCGTCGGTGAGGCGCAGCACCCGGGCGAGGGCGTCGAGTACCGCGTCGGAGGCATTGCGGCTCTGCCCTTGCTCCAACCGCGTGTAGTAGGTGACGCTGACCCCGGCGAGCTGCGCGATCTCCTCGCGGCGCAGGCCCGGCACCCGCCGCCGCTCGCCGTAGCGGGACAACCCGACGTCCTCGGGGGTGAGCTGGGCGCGGCGCGAACGCAGAAAGTCTCCCAGTTCGGTCATCCGTCCAGTGTTGCCCGCGCCGTCGCGGCGAACCACACCTCGCCGGTGCTAGCCACGCGGTGGGTGGCACACCCGCGGTGTGGGCGGCTCGGAGATGTTCGCCGAGCGTGGCCGGCATGAGTGTTTCGATCGATGCCGCCGCCGTGACCCGGGTCGACCCGGTGGGCGACGACGCGATGACCGCCCGCCAGCGGATCATCCTCGTCCTGCTGCTCGGCAGCCAGTTCATGCTCGCGGTCGACTTCTCCATCCTCAACGTCGCCCTGCCCTCGATCGGCGCCGGCGTCGGACTCACCGACGCGCACCTGCAGTGGGTGGCGACGGCGTTCGCGCTGCCGGCGGCCGGGTTCACCCTGCTGTTCGGCCGGGTGGCCGACCTGGCCGGGCGGCGGCGGATGTTGATCGCGGGACTCGCGCTGTTGGTCGTGTCGTCCCTGGTCGGCGGTCTTGCCACCAGTTCGGCCGTGCTGCTGGGCGCCCGCGTCGGCCAGGGGCTCGCCGCCGCCATGACCACTCCGGCCGCCCTCGCGCTGCTGCTGACGAGCTTCCCGCCGGGACGGCTGCGGCAGCGCGCGCTCGGCATGAACGGTGCGTTGATCTCGGCGGGATTCACCACCGGTGCGCTCGCCGGCGGACTGCTGACCGGCCTGCTGAGCTGGCGCTGGGCCTTCCTCGTCAACGTGCCGGTGGCCGCGGCGATCCTGCTCGCCGCGCCGCGGCTGCTGCCGTCCGGGGGCGCGGCCGGCCCGGTCCGCCTCGACGTGCCCGGCGCGCTCACCGTCACCGGCGGGTTGCTTGCGTTGGTCTACGGCATCGCCACCGGCGGCAACGACGGGTGGGCCGACCCGGTCGTGTGGGGCTGCATCGCCCTCGGTGTGGTCCTGCTCGCCCTGTTCTGGCGGATCGAGACGACCAGCGCCCACCCGCTGGCCTCGGTGGCGATCCTGCGCCGGCGCACCGTCGGCTGGGGCAACGCCGGTGGTTTCGCCGTGTTCGCGCTGGAGTCCTCGGTGGTGTTCCTGCTCACCCTCTACCTCCAGCAGGTCCTCGGCTTCTCGGCGACGACGGCCGGACTGGTCTTCGGCGTGCCCGGCGCGGCGGCGTTCGTCTCCGGACTGGTCGCGCCCCGGCTGATGAGCCGCCGCGGCAGCGCCGTGAGCCTGGTCGCGGGCCTCGCCGTGCAGGGACTGTCCAACGTCGCCCTCGCCTTCGTCGGGCCGGACCGCGCCTGGGTCTACCTGGTCCTCGCGGCCTCGGCGGTCGGCTTCTTCGGGCACGTCCACGGCATCGTCGCCTACCTGACGACGGCCACCGGAGACCTGCCCGACCACGAGCAGGGGCTGGCCACCGCCCTGACGACCATGACGCAGCAGGTCGCGCTCACCGTCGGCATCCCGGTCATCAGCACGGTCGCGACGGCGCGTTCGTCGGCCGTCGCCGACCACCTGTCCGCGGTCCGGTCCACCCTGGCCGGCATCCGGCTGGCCCTGCTGGTCGACGCCGCCATCACGCTCGTGGTGGCCGCGGCGATCGCCGCGGCGCTGCTGCCTGGCCGGCGATCGGCATCGGTCCCGCCGCGGGCTCGCGACGGCGCCGCCCCGGGCTCGCGGTCCCACCCTCCCGAGCTGGGCTGACGGGACCAACGGGACAGTGCCCTGACAGGATTCGGCCATGACCTGGCCGGCCCATGGGGGTTCTGCAAAAAAGACGCCATCCGAATGTTGCGAAACGTCCGCCCAGCCGTAACCATGAGCCCCGTGATGTCCTATGAAGACGTGGTGGCGATCTCTGATCCGGTGGAGCGGGCAGCGCTCGCCGACAAACTGATGTGGGCGGACCATCCTCGGCGGCTTGAGCTACGCACAGTGCGTGGCATCGCGCTTCGGGCGGCGTTGGATTCCGGCGTGCCGGCCGACGACATCGCCCGGCGGCTGGTCGTCACCGTGGCAGACCTGACCTGGATGGCCGCGCCGGCGTCGCCGGCCGCGGCCTGATCCACCGGGACGGTCGGACAACGGCGTCCGTCCGCCCTCCTACGGGCCGCTGTTCCGTGTCGATCGGCCCGACGAAGGTTTCTTTTTGATTTCCGGCTGGTTTCTCGCGGGATAGTCGCGTGGTGACAGTGAGTACGGTGGAAATACGTTCCCGTATCCGACCCCGGCTGACCGCGAGGGTATTCCTCTCCCCGCCGACCCCGCCGACCCCGCCGCCAGGTGGCCGAGGGGCCCCGCGCCCACGCAGCCCCACTCGCCCCCGCGGGACCGGGCCTCCGTGCCGCGGGTCGGGGAAGCCGCAGCGGCGGCCGCGACTGCGCGGCGTCCTCGCGGGGTAAAGGCCCCTCGACGCACGCCGAGCGCCACCGCCGCGTGCCCGGCGCGCCAACGCCGTCGGGGAGCCTCCATGCACGAACTGGCCATCACGCAGAGCGTCGTCGACGCGATCGTGGAGCGGACCGGGCCGACGCGGGTGACCACGGTGCGGCTGGTCATCGGGCGGCTGTCGGGTGTCGTGCCGGAGTCCGTCCGGTTCTGCTTCGACGTGGTAACCGCCGGCACACCGCTGGCCGGTGCGGCCCTGACGATCGACGAACCCGCGGGCCGGGCCCGCTGCCGGCGGTGCGGCGCCGAGTTCGTGGCCGACGACGTCCTCGTGCTCTGCGGCTGCGGCTGCGCCGATGTGGCGGTGGACGGCGGTGACGACCTGCGGATCGCCTCGGTGGGCCTGATGCCCGCGGCGGAGGCGAGCTGACCTGCGCGGAGGCGGGCTGACCTGCATGGGGGAGAGATGCCTGCGCGGGGAGGGGCCTGCGTGGGGGAGGGGGACTGACCGATGTGCGAGACCTGCGGCTGCGACGACCCGGCGGCTGCGCCCCGGCTGACCTCGTTCCCGGCGGACGCCGGGGCGGCGGGCCGCTCGGGACGTGAGCTGCTGCTGGAACAGCGGGTGCTGGCGAAGAACGACGAGCAGGCCGGGCAGACCCGGCAGCGGCTGGCCGCGCGCAACGTGCTCGCGGTCAACCTCATGAGCTCGCCCGGTTCCGGCAAGACGACCCTGCTGGAACGGACCGTGCGCGATCTCGCCGGGCAGTGGCCGCTCGCGGTGGTCGAGGGTGATCAGGAAAGCGTGCGGGACGCCGAGCGGATCCGGGCCGAGGGTGTCCCGGTCGTGCAGGTGAACACCGGGCGTGGCTGCCATCTCGACGCGGACATGGTCGACCGCGCGCTGCGCGCCCTCGACCCGCCCGCGGAGGCGGTGGTGTTCGTCGAGAACGTCGGCAACCTGGTCTGCCCGGCGCTGTTCGACCTGGGGGAAGGCGTGCGGGTGGTGCTCACCTCGGTTACCGAGGGTGAGGATAAGCCGCTCAAATATCCGCACATGTTTGCCAAGGCCGATCTCGTGCTGCTCACCAAATGTGACCTGGTGCCGTATCTCGCTGTGGATGTCGATCACTGCATGGGGTTGATTCGTCGGATCAACCCCGCGGTTGACGTCCTCACCCTGTCCGGACTTCACCTGCCGGCCGGTGCTCCCGGCGCCGAGCCGGAGCCCGGCCTGGCCGCCTGGTACGCCTGGCTGCGTGCGCGGCGCCCGCGGCCCGATGCTCGGCCGCGGGCCGGTGCGGCGGGCCGGGTTTGACGCGACCGGTCCCGGGCAGCTCGTCTGCGAACGACTAAGAGTGCCTTGAAGGACACATCGAGTTATTAGATCGAGTTAGTAGTTGGTGGAGGTGCGCAGGTCGGCCGCGTCGCGACCGCACCGGGAGGGACACTGTCATGGGCAGCCTGGAGCCAGCCTGTTGCGGGCCACGGCCGCGATGACGGCGGCCGGCGTGACGACCGGATCGGATCCGCGGTGGCCCGGCGTACCCGCGGGGTTCGACGCGGCGCGGGCGGTCGCCGACGCGGTGCTCTACGAGGGCTACCTGCTCTACCCCTACCGACGCTCCTGCGGGAAGAACCGAGTGCGCTGGCAGTTCGGGGTACTGGCACCGCCGGGATGGATCTCCGAACAGCCCTCGTCGGGGTCGCCAGGCGTGTCGGGCTCGGCCGACGGGTCGTTCCAGCAGGCCGAATGCCTGGTGGAGGCGACGGGACCCGCGACGGTCTTCCTGCGGCTGCGGTTCCTCCAGGTGATTCGGCGTCGCGTCGAGCGCCGAGCGGCGGACGGACGGTTCTCGCCGGTCGACGAGCTCGACGTGGACGGCACCCGCGAGCTGACCTTCGACGAGGCGCGTCCGCGCGAGTTCGATCTCGCCGTGCCGCTGTCCGACCTGACCGGCCAATCCAGCCGGGTGTCGATCCCACTGCTCGCCCCGGGCGGCGTCGACATCGAACCGCTGGGTCCGCGGCCGGAGGCGGCGCGGGTGGTCCGCCACCGGTGGCCGGTGACGGCGGCCGTCCACCTGTCCGCGACGCGGGCCGAGGCGCCGTTCCGGCTCTACCGGCTGCGGGTGGTGGTCGAGAACACGGTGGCCGACCTGGGCGCTGGCCGGCCGCGGGCCGAGGCGCTGCGCCGCTCGCTCGTCGCCGCGCACAGCCTGCTCGGCGTGCGCGGCGGGCGCTTCCTGTCGCTGCTGGACCCGCCCGTCTGGGCGGCGAGCGCGGCCCGCGGGTGCGAGAACCTGCGGGTGTTCCCCGTCCTGGCCGGCGGGGCCCGGGACGTCATGCTGTGTTCGCCGATCATCCTCTACGACGATCCCCGGACGGCCCCGGAAAGCCCCGGGGATCTGTTCGACGCCACCGAGATCGACGAGATCCTCTCGTTGCGCACCCGCGCGCTGACCGACGAGGAGAAGCGGGAGGCGCGGGCGACGGACCCACGGGCCGCCGAGATCATCGACCGGGTCGACGGCATCCCGCGCGCCATGCTCGACCGTCTGCACGGCGCCGTGCGGTCGCTGCAACCGGTAGAGCCGCCGACCGCGGTCCCGCCCGGCGGCCCGGATTCGGCATCCGGCCTGGATTCGGCATCCGGCCCGGATTCGGCATTCGGCCCGGATTCGGCATGGTGGGAGCCGGAGGCCGACCGGTCGGTCCACCCCGACCGGGACAGCGTGCAGGTCGGCGGCGTCACCGTCGCCCGCGGCAGCCGGGTGCGGCTGCGTCCGCGTGCGCGGGGCTCCGACGCCCACGACATGTTCCTCGCCGGCCGCGTCGCCCGGGTTGAGGCGATCTTCCTGGACGTCGATGGCGACCGGCACGCCGCGGTGACACTCGACGGCGACGAGACCGGCGACCTGCATCGGGCGGCCGGCCGTTACTTCTACTTCGCTCCCGACGAGCTCGACCCGCTCGACGACCCGACGGACGCGGATCGGACGGGTGCGCCGTGAGCGCCGCCCGCCCCCGCCCGCGCGCGGGACGGACGCTGGTCGCCGGTGTCGGAAACATCTTCCTCGGCGATGACGGATTCGGCGTCGAGGTCGTCCGCCGGCTCGACCCGGCGAGCCTGCCCGGTGGGGTCGACGTCGCCGACTACGGCATCCGGGGCCTGCACCTCGCCTTCGCGCTGCTCGACGGCCGGTACGACACGGTGATCCTCGTCGACGCGCTGCCGTCCGACGAACCCCCGGGGACCCTCACGGTCCTGCGGCCCGACGTCGGTGACGCGCCGCAGGTGGACGCGCGGCAGGTGGACGCGCGGCAGGCGGACACACCGCTGGTCGGCACGCCGCTGGTCGGCGCGCCGGCGGTGGTGGACGCGCACGGCATGTCCCCCGACGTCGTGCTGCGGCTGGTGCGCGATCTCGGCGGCGAGATCGGCCAGGTCGTCGTCGTCGGCTGTCGACCCGCCGTGGTGGCGGAACGGATGGAGCTGTCCAGCGCGGTGCGCGCTGCCGTCGACGACGCGGTCGACCTCATCGGCGACATCGTCCGGGACCCCCGACTCGTGGGGGTCGGACACGGAACGTGACGGAAAGGAGGGGCCGAGATGACAGCCACGGACGAGCGGCCGGCCACGCAGGCGCGGCCGGGTGGCGTCGACGAGGTGCACATCCTCTGGATCTCCGAGGGGATGAGCTGCGATGGCGACACGGTCTCGGTGACCGCGGCCTCGCAGCCGGCTATCGAGGACGTGGTCACCGGCGTCATACCGGGCCTGCCGACGGTCCATCTGCACAACAAGGTGCTCTCGCCGACGTTGGGCGGCGAGGAGTTCCTGGCCCCCTTCCGCGCCGCGGCCCGCGGCGAGCTGGAACCGTTCGTCCTCGTCATCGAGGGGTCCATCCCCAACGAGAACATCAACGGCGAAGGCTACTGGACCTCGTTCGGCAACGACCCGGACACCGGCCAGCCGCTGACCATCAACTGGTGGATCGACCGGCTCGCGCCGCGGGCCTGGGCGGTCATCGCCATCGGCACCTGCGCCGCCTACGGCGGCATCCATGCCATGGCGGGCAACCCGACCGGCTCGATGGGGCTGCTCGACTACCTGGGGCGCGACTTCACCTCGGCCGGCAACCTGCCGATCGTCAACGTCCCGGGCTGCCCGGTGCAGCCGGACGACTTCATGGAGACCCTGACCTGGCTGCTGTACCACGCGGCCGGCACCGCCCCGCCGCCGCCGCTGGACGACCAGCACCGACCGCAGTGGATCTTCGGGCGGACGGTGCACGAGGGCTGCGACCGTGCGGGCTACTACGAGCAGGGCGACTTCGCGAAGGACTACAACTCGCCGAAGTGCCAGGTGAAGATCGGCTGCTGGGGTCCGGTGGTGAACTGCAACGTCCCCAAGCGGGGCTGGATGGGCGGCGTGGGCGGTTGCCCGAACGTCGGGGGCATCTGCATCGCCTGCACGATGCCCGGGTTCCCCGACAAGTTCATGCCGTTCATGGACATGCCGCCGGGGGCGAGCCTGTCCTCGCTCGCGGTGAAGCCGTATGGGTCGATCATCCGGCGCCTGCGGGGCATCACCAACGCCACGGTGAACCGGGAGCCGCGGTGGCGGCACAACCGGGAACTGCTGACCACCGGTTACGACCCGAGTTACCGGCCGAAGGGACGGGTGTGATGACGGCCACCGAGCAGATGAGGGCCGCGGAGAAGCCCGGCCAGATCGTCGAGATGGCGTGGGATCCCATCACGCGCATCATCGGCAACCTCGGAATCTACACGAAAATCGATTTCGCCAACCGGCGGGTGACCGAATGCCACAGCACATCCTCGCTGTTCCGTGGATATTCGGTGTTCATGAAGGGGAAGGATCCGCGTGACGCCGGCTTCATCACCAGCCGGATCTGCGGCATCTGCGGGGACAACCACACCACCTGTTCGGTCTACGCCCAGAACATGGCGTACGGCATCGCCAACCCGCCGATGGCGGAATGGATCATCAATCTGGGGGAGGCCGCCGAGTACCTGTTCGACCACACGATCTTCCAGGACAACCTGGTGTTCGTGGACTTCTGCGAGGCGATGGTCAAGGAGACCAACCCCGGCGTGCTGGCGCGGGCCGAGGCCACCGCGTCGCCGCGCGCCGAGGTGCACGGCCTGCGCACGATCGCCGACATCATGCGGGCGCTCAACCCGTTCGAGGGCCAGGTCTACAACGAGGCGCTGCGGGTCAGCCGCGTCACTCGGGAGATGTTCTGCCTGATGGAGGGCAGGCACGTCCATCCCTCGACGCTGTATCCGGGTGGGGTCGGCACGATGCCGGAACCCTCGGTCTTCACCGACTACCTCACCCGGCTGATGGAGATCCTCGACTTCGTCAAGAAGGCCGTGGCGCTCAACGACGACCTGTTCGACTTCTGGTACGACGCGCTGCCGGGCTACGAGGAGGTCGGCCGCCGACGTGTCCTGCTGGGCTGCTGGGGGGCCTTCCAGGACCCGAACGTCGTCGACTACCGGTACGAGAACATGACGGACTGGGGCCGCGCGATGTTCGTGACCCCCGGCATCGTCGTCGACGGAAAACTACTCACCACCGACCTCGTGAAAATCAACCTGGGTATCCGCATCCTGCTTGGCAGCTCCTTCTACAAGGACTGGGTCAACGAGGAACCCTTCGTCGAGCGGGATCCGCTGGGCAATCCCGTCGACATGCGCCACCCGTGGAACCAGACGACCTTCCCGGAGCCGCAGAAGCGTGACTTCGGCGAGAAGTATTCCTGGGTGATGAGCCCGCGCTGGCTCGACGAGGGCACCGGCGACCATCTCGCGCTCGACACCGGCGGTGGCCCGTTCGCCCGCCTCTACGTCACGGCCCTCGCGGGCCTGGTCGACACGCCGTACGTGACCGCGAGCGACGGCGCGGTGAAGATCTCGCTGCCCCGCAGCCGCACGCTGCCCGCCATGGACCTGCGGTGGTCCCCGCCCGCCTGGTCGAACGCGATCGAACGGGACCGGGCCCGGGTGTACTTCGTCGCCTACGCGGCGGGGATGGCGCTGCACTTCCTGGAGCGGGCGATGACGCGGGTGCGCTCCGGCGACACCCGGACCTTCACCGACTTCGAGGTGCCGGACGAGACGATCGGCTGCGGCTTCCACGAGGCGGTGCGCGGGGTCCTCTCGCACCACCTGGTCGTCCGGGACGGCAAGATCGCGAACTACCACCCCTACCCGCCGACGCCCTGGAACGGCAGCCCCCGGGACTCGTTCGGCACGCCGGGCCCGTACGAGGACGCGGTCCAGAACATGCCGATCTTCGAGGAGAACGGCCCGGACTCCTTCAAGGGCGTCGACGTGATGCGCGCGGTGCGCAGCTTCGATCCCTGCCTGCCCTGCGGGGTGCACATGTACCTGGGTCACGGCCGCACGCTGCGCACCGTGCACTCGCCGATGTTCGGGGCAAGCCATGGCTGATCCAGCCAGCGAGGACGGCCGGCGCAGCGAGGGCGGGCATCGCCTCGACGACCGGGCGGTGCGCGAACGGCTGGCCCACCTTGACGAGGCGCTCGCCGAGGTGGAGCGGATCCCGGGGCCGAGCGGGGAACTGGCCCTGGATGCGGTGGCCACGCTCGCGTCGGTGTACGGCGAGGCGCTCGCCCGGGTCGCCGGCTACGCCGCCGGCGCCGCCGACGTGACCGCCGCGCTGACCGCCGACGAACTGATCGGCCACCTGCTCGTCCTGCACGACGTGCACCCCGAGCCGGTGGGCCGGCGGGTGACCCGGGCGATCGAGCGGCTGCGACCGGCGGTCCGCGACCGGGGCGGCGAGATCGAACTGGTGGGCATCGAGCGGGGCGTCGCGGAGATCAGCCTGACCCTCGGCGGCTGCGGCTCGGCGGCGGGCGAGGTCCTGGCGGCGGTCCGCGAGGCCGTGCTCGCGATCGCGCCCGAACTGTCCGACGTCCGGCGCCAGGCCGCTGCCTCGGGCGGCGCTCACCAGACCGCCTTCGTCCCCCTCGACGCGGTGCTCNCCCCGCCGCTCGCCGGGAGCGCGCGGCCGTGACGACCGACCTTCGTCCCGTGCCCGGCGCCGACCTGCGTCCCGCGCCCGGCCCCGGCGGAGCCCTGGACCGGGTGGTGCGGGCCGGCCTCGTCCGGACCGGGCCGGACGGCGAACGGTGCGACCTGTGCGCCGCCCCCGTGCCGAGCGACCACCGGCACCTGCTCGACGAGTCGAACGACGCGCTGCTGTGCCTGTGCCGGGCCTGCGCGCTGCTGTTCGACCGGGACGCCGCCGCGCGCGGCCATTACCGCCTCGTCCCGCAGCGCCGGCTGCGCGTGGCCGACCTGGACCGGGACGGGTCCGATCCCCGCGCGCTGGGTATTCCCGTCGGGTTGGCGTTCGTCATCCCCGGCGACGGCGGCGAGGTGCGGGCCCGGTACCCGAGCCCGATCGGCGCCACCCGCTGGGAGCTGGAACCGGCCGCCTGGCGCCGGCTCGTCGCCAGGGCGCCAATGCTGGCCGGGCTGGCCCCCCGGGTCGAGGCCCTGCTGGCGAACACCGCGCGGGGCCGCCGGGAGTTCTGGATCGTCCCGATCGACGACTGCTACCGGCTCGTCGCGATCGTCCGGCACACGTGGACGGGGTTGTCGGGCGGCGGCCGGGTCTGGCCTGCGGTCGACGACTTCTTCGCCGCCCTGCCCGACCGTTCCCGCCGCGGCTCCCCGCTGGGCCGCGCCGGCAGCCCGGGCGCCGCGGGCGACTGACCAGGGAGGGAAGGCACCATGGCACCGATCCGAGTCGGCGAGCCGGACGTCCGTCCGGACGCCACCGCGCACGTCAAAGGGGTCCGCGAAGGCAACGCCGTCGGTTCCTACGAGATGGAGCCGGGTCACCACAGCGACGGCACCGCCGACGCCCGCCGCTCGACCGGCATCCGGCCGCGTGACCGCGATCCGATCTCGCCGAGCATGCCCAACCTGCCACCGGGCTAGCCGGCGCGCGGCGCGGGCGTCGCGCACCGCAGCGTCGTCCCAGTCGATTCGAGGGGGAGACCGATGAGCAACCGCAAGAAGGTCCTGGCCGCCACCGGCGCCGGCATCGCCGGCATGATGTGGCGGGAGTACCCGTCCCTCGTCCGGTACCTGCGCATCAGGCGGATGTGACGGTGGGCAGCCCGACCCGCCCCGCCCCCGCCCCCGCGCCGGCCACGCCGGCCGGGCGCGGTGCCGGGCAGTCCGGGTCCGACGGTCGGCGGCGACGGCGGATCACCGTGCGCGGCCTCGTGCAGGGCGTCGGCTTCCGGCCCTTCGTCCACGCGGCCGCGACCGACCTGGCGCTGGCCGGCTGGGTGTGCAACGACAGCGATGGGGTGATCGTCGAGGTCGAGGGCTCGCCCGGCGCGGTGGCGGAGTTCGGCCGGCGGCTGACCGCCGACGCCCCGCCGCTGGCCGTGATCGAACGGGTCACGGCGACGGACCTGGCGCCCCGCGGCGACGCGGCGTTCACGATCGCCCGCTCCCGCGCGGGAGACGCCCCGCACACGATGGTGTCCCCGGACGTGGCGACCTGCCCGGACTGCCTGCGTGAACTCGCCGATCCGGCCGACCGCCGCCACCGCCACCCGTTCATCACGTGCACCAACTGCGGGCCGCGCTTCACGATCATCACCGGGCTGCCGTACGACCGGCCGGCGACGACGATGGCCGGGTTCCCCCTGTGCCCCGCCTGCGCGCGGGAGTACCGCGACCCGCGGGACCGCCGCTTCCACGCGCAGCCGATCGCCTGCCCGGACTGCGGGCCCCGGCTGGAGTTCGTTCCACCCGGGACGGGGCCGGCGGTCCTCGGCGAGGATGCCCTGGCGGCGGCGGCCCGGCTGCTGACCGTCGGGGGTGTCGTCGCGGTGAAGGGCATCGGCGGCTACCACCTGGCCTGCCTCGCCACGGACCAGGCGGCCGTGGCGACGCTGCGGCGCCGCAAGCGGCGCGGAGACAAGCCGTTCGCCGTCATGGTCGCCGACCTCACCGCCGCTCGGCGCCTCGCCCACCTCGACCGCGCGGAGGCGGCGGTGCTGGCCGGGCCCGCCCGCCCGATCGTCCTGGTCGCCCGGCGCGACGACGGCCGACCCGCACTCGCCGCCGCGGTCGCGCCGAACAGCCCCGACCTCGGCCTGCTCCTGCCCTACACCCCGGTGCACCACCTGCTGCTCGCCGCGGTGGCGGCGGCCGGCGGTTCGCCGGCGCCGCTGGTGATGACGTCGGGCAACCTCGGCGGCGAACCCATCGCCGCCGACGATGCCGACGCCCGTCGCCGGCTCGCACCGCTCGCCGACGCGTGGCTGCGCCACGACCGCCCGATTCACGTGCCCTGCGACGACTCGGTCGTCCGCGTCGTCGACGGTGACCCACTGCCGCTGCGCCGCTCCCGGGGCTTCGCCCCCCTGCCGGTGCCGCTGCCGTTCGCGGTGGCGCCGACCCTGGCGGTGGGCGCCGACCTGAAGAACACCTGCGCGCTGGGCACCGATCGTTCCGCCTGGCTCAGCGGTCACATCGGGGACATGGACGACGCCGACACGGTGCGGGCGTTCACCGCCGCCGAACACCATCTCGAGCGGCTCACCGGCATCCGCCCCACCGCGCTGGCCACCGACGCCCATCCGGGCTACCGCTCCCGGCAGTGGGCGCGGCGGCACGCGGCCGGGCGACCCGTGCGCTCGGTGCAGCATCATCACGCCCACGTGGCGGCGGTGATGGCCGAGCACGGCCTGACCGGCGACCGTCCCGTGGTGGGCTTCGCCTTCGACGGCACCGGCTACGGCACCGACGGGGCGGTGTGGGGCGGCGAGACGCTGATCGCCGACTACCGCGGCTTCGAGCGGTTCGCCCACCTCGCCTACGTCCCGCTGCCCGGTGGGGACGCCGCCGTGCGCCGCCCCTACCGGATGGCGCTGGCGCACCTGTGGGCCGCCGGTGTTGGCTGGGACGGCGGTGTTGGCTGGGACGGTGATGTTGGCTGGGACGCGGACCTGCCACCCGTGGCGGCCTGCCCGGCGGGGGAGCGGCGCGCCCTGGCCCATCAGCTCGCCACCGGGCTGGCCTGCGTGCCCACCGCCAGCATGGGACGGCTGTTCGACGCGGTGAGCTCCCTGCTCGGCGTCCGCCACCGCGCGGACTTCGAGGCCCAGGCGGCGATCGAGCTGGAGGCGCGCGCCCGCCGCTGCCCGGGCGGTCCCGACGCCTGGCGCAACCGGTACGCCTTCGGGATCGACCGGCCGGTGCCGGGCGGTCCGCTGGTCGCCGACGCAGCGCCCGTCATCCGCGGGCTCGTCCGCGACCTGCGGCGCGGGCTCGCCGTCGAGGCGATGAGCGCCGGCCTGCACGCAGCGGTGGTGGCCCTGGTCGTCGACCTGGCCCGGCAGGCCCGGTCCGAGCGGGGGCTCGACGTCGTGGCGCTGACCGGCGGGGTGTTCCAGAACGTGCTGCTCGCGACGGCGGCCGCGCGGGCGTTGCGAGCCGAGGGCTACACGGTCCTGCGGCACCGCCGGGTGCCGCCGAACGACGGCGGCATCGCGCTGGGCCAGCTCGTGGTCGCCGCGGCCGGCGCGCGGGAGCGGGGGAGCGGGGGAGCGGATGACCATGAAACGAGGGGGTGAGCGCCGTGTGTCTCGCGGTTCCGGGACGGGTCGTCGCCATCGGGGAACGGGACGGCACCCGCATGGCCGAGGTGGATTTCGGGGGGGTGCGCAAGGACGTGTGCCTGCAGTACCTGCCGGACACCACGGCCGGCGAGTACGTGATCGTCCACGTCGGGTTCGCCATCCAGCGGCTCGACGAACAGTCCGCGCTGGAAACGCTGGCCACCATCGCCCGGATGGGGCTGCTCGCCGAGGAACTCGACGGTGGGCCGGCCACGTCCGCCCGCGACGCCCAGCCTGAGGGGGTGAACCGGTGAAATACCTCGAGGAGTTCAGCGACCCCGAGCTGGCCGGTCGGCTGCTGGACCAGATCCATGCGGTGACGACCAGGCCATGGGCGATCATGGAGGTCTGCGGCGGCCAGACCCACTCGCTCATCCGGCACGGGATCGACCAGTTGCTGCCCGCGGGCGTCGAGATGATTCACGGCCCCGGCTGCCCCGTCTGCGTCACCCCACTGGAGATCATCGATCGCGCGCTCGAGATCGCCTCCCGGCCGGGGGTCATCTTCTGCTCGTTCGGTGACATGCTGCGGGTTCCCGGCAGTGACCGGGACCTGTTCCGGGTGAAGAGCACCGGCGCCGACGTGCGGGTGGTGTACTCGCCCCTGGACGCGTTGACGATCGCCCGGCAGAACCCGGACCGGCAGGTGGTGTTCTTCGGGATCGGGTTCGAGACCACGGCTCCGGCCAACGCGATGACCGTCTACCAGGCGAAGCGGTGCGGGGTGCGCAACTTCTCGCTGCTCGTCTCGCACGTCCTGGTCCCGCCGGCGATTGCGGCGATCATGGAATCGCCGAGCTGCCGGGTTCAGGGGTTCCTCGCCGCCGGCCACGTGTGCAGCGTGATGGGC
>NZ_JYFN01000034.1:31681-73714 GCF_000948395.1 Frankia torreyi
CNNNNCCCGGATCTCGCCCGCCGGTACCGGGTGCCGATCGTGGTCACCGGCTTCGAGCCGCTCGACCTCCTCGAGGGCATCCGCCGGACCGTGATGCAACTGGAGGAAGGCCGCCACGAGCTGGACAACGCCTACCCGCGGGCCGTGCCGGCGGCGGGCAACCCGGCCGCCATCGCGATGCTGCGGGACGTCTTCACGGTGACCGACCGTGCCTGGCGCGGCATCGGGGTGATACCGGACAGCGGCTGGCGGCTGTCGGCGGCCTACCGGGAGTTCGACGCCGAGACTCGCTTCGCCGTCGGCGACATCCACACCGCGGAGTCCTCGGTGTGCCGTTCGGGGGAGGTGCTGCAGGGCCTGATCAAGCCGCATGAGTGTGCCGCCTTCGGGACTCGCTGCACGCCACGGACGCCGCTGGGCGCCACGATGGTGTCCGCCGAGGGCGCCTGCGCGGCCTACTACCTCTACCGGCGGCTCGGCCAGCCGGCCGCGACGGCCCCGGCGGACAACCAGCCAGCGCGGGAGGTGGCCCGTGTCTGACCTTGCCGACGCCGTGGACGCCGTGGACGCCGTGGATGCGGAGGATGCCGTGGATGCCGTGGACCTCGCCGCCTGGACCTGTCCCGCGCCGCTGGCGGATTCCCCCACGATCGTCATGGGGCACGGCGGCGGCGGCGCGATGTCCGCCGAACTCGTCGAGCACCTGTTCCTGCCGGCCTTCCGGGGCCCGGCCGCCGCGACCGAGCTGGCCGACGCCGCCGTCGTCGCGCTCGGCGGCGCGCGGGTGGCCTTCACCACCGACTCCTTCGTCGTCCGCCCGCTGTTCTTCCCCGGCGGCTGCATCGGCGATCTCGCGGTCAACGGCACCGTGAACGACCTGGCCATGGTGGGCGCGACCCCGTGCTACCTGGCGACCGCCTTCATCCTGGAGGAGGGCACCGAGCTGGCCGAACTCGCCAGGGTCGCCGAGGCCCTGGGCGCGGCGGCCCGGGTGGCCGGGGTCCGGCTCGTCACCGGGGACACGAAGGTCGTCGACGCCGGTCACGGCGACGGGGTCTACATCAACACGACCGGCCTCGGGCTGGTTCCCGACGGCGTCGACATCAGGCCGGGACGGGCCCGCCCGGGTGACGTCGTCCTCGTCAGCGGCGAGATCGGAGCGCACGGGGTCGCCGTCCTGAGCTGCCGCGAGGGGCTGGAGTTCGGCACGCAGGTCCGCAGCGACACCGCGCCGCTGAGCGGCCTCGTCGCCGCCATGCTCGCCACCGGTGCGGACATCCACACGCTGCGCGACCCCACCCGCGGCGGCCTCGCGGCGACCCTCAACGAGATCGCCCGCGGCGCGCAGGTCGGCATCGCCGTCACCGAACGGGCCGTCCCGGTGGCGGCGCCGGTCGCGGATGCCTGCAGCGTCCTCGGGCTCGACCCGTTCGCCATCGCCAACGAGGGGAAACTCGTGGCCATCGTTCCGGCGGCGGACGCCGATCGGGTACTGGAGGTGATGCGGGCGCATCCGCACGGCCGGGACGCCGCCGCGATCGGCACCGTCACCGAGGACAACGCGCCGATGGTGGTCGCCAGGACCGGGCTCGGCGGAAGCCGCGTGATTGATCTGCCGATGGGCTCGGAGCTTCCGCGTATCTGCTGAGACGCCACCGCGGCCGCGCCGGTTGCGCATCGCGAGGTACGCCGACCGGGAAAGGGCCCGGACGGTCGAGATGGGGAAACGTGGCCCGGTGGTTGTTTCTCGAGGAAGTGGTTGTGGCGGCGAAGAATGCGTCGCCGGATCGGCGATGAAGCCCGTGCGGCGCCACCTGGGCTGGCGGCCGATTTTCGCCGCCTGGTGTCGGGCTCGGTGGGTCGGGGTCCGCCTGGTGCGGCGGCGGGTATGATTGGCGGCCTGGTCCCGGTTCTGCCGTGTGGCGGTTGGGTGGACGGGGGCGTCATTGTCGAGATGATGGTCTTTCTGGTGCTGTTGAGGTGAGTCGTGAGTACAGGTAAGGTCCTTCGGTTCGATCACGTGCGGGGTTACGGTTTCATTGCCCCCAGTGACGGTGGCGACGATATTTTTCTGCACGCAAACGACCTGCTCGTCGAGAAGAATCTCGTCGTTCCCGGAACCTTCATGGAGTTCGAGGTGGAGGAGGGGGAGCGTGGCCTGAAAGCCAGTTCGGCGCGTATCGTCGGTTCCGCTTCCCCGGCTCCCTCCGCCGCACCGCGGGTGGCCGTGCACGCCGATGATTCCGACGGGCTCTGTGACGTCCTTCCGGTGGGTGAACTCACGCAGGAGGTGACCGAGACGCTGCTGCGGGTCGAACCCACCCTTACCGGGACGCAGATCATCCGGATCAGGAGTGAGCTCATCCGGATCGCCGAGAAGTACGGCTGGGTGGAGAACTGACCGGTGCGTGCGCCGGCGTCACAGCTCGGCGGTGCCTGACAGGCAGGTGACCGTTGCGCCGGCCACCCAGACCGTGCCGTCGGCGTCCGTCGAGAGGTGGATCCGGCCGGCCCGGTGCAGCACGGTGCCCTGGCTGGCCGTGTAGGGCGCGCTCGCCCGTCCGGTGCCCAGCAGCCACTGCGCGAGCGAGGCGTTCAGGCTGCCGGTCACCGGATCCTCGATCACCGCGTCGCCCATCGGCACGAACGCCCGCACCTCGAACGCCGTCGCCGAGCCGGGCGGCCACGGCCCGACCACCCCGAGGGGCAGGTCGACGCCGCGCGGTCGCAGCGCCAGGACCGACTCGGCATCGGCGAGCAGGACCGCGACCCAGCCCGGGCCGTTGTCCACCCATTCGGCCGCGACGACATCGTCGGGGGTGATACCGAGCATCGTGCTGATCCGCGCGACAAGCGGGGCCTCGACCGGCCCGGAGCGACGCAGCGGCGGCGCTGCGAAGGCGAGTCCGTCCGCCGTCCGCCGCAGGGGCACGAGGCCCACCCCGCACTCCTGGACGATCTCCGTCGGTCGAGCCGACGCCGGCCGCTCGGCCAGCCACGCGTGGCAGGTGCCGAGCGTGGGATGCCCGGCGAACGGCAGCTCGGACGACGGGGTGAAGATGCGGACCCGGTAGTCGGCCGCCGGTGAGGTCGGCGGCAGGACAAAGGTGGTCTCCGAAAGGTTCGTCCAGCGGGCGAACCGGCGCATCGCGTCGTCGTCGAGCCCCGTCCCGTCCAGCACCACCGCAACGGGATTGCCCTGATAAGGGGTGGCGGTGAACACGTCCACCTGACGAAACGGGCGGCTCATCCGCCTTCCCCCGGTCGTTCCCGGTCGGCATCGGCGTCGGCGTCGGGCTGCCCGGCGCCGGGGCCCGGGTCGAGGCCCTTGTGCCCGGTTCCCGGGTGCCCGATCGCTGTGTGCCCGGGTGCCGCGTGCCCGGGTGCCGCGTGCCCGGTTGCCGCGTGCCCGGGTGTCACGTGCCCGGGTGTCGTCGTCGGCCGCTGCGGCTTGCTGCGTACCTCCACGCCACCCATCACCGCGATCGCCCGGATGCGCACGACGGGCGTCCCCGGCCGCCGCGGCGTGTCGGCGACCTTGACCGAGCGGCCGCCCATGACCGACACGCCGGTCACCTCGACCTCCACCCCCTCGGGGACGATGATCTCGATGCCGCCCATCACCGCGACCGCCGTGATCAGCAGTGTGTCGGTGGGAAACGCGATCTCCCGCAGGTCCAGCTCGCAGCCGCCCATCACGGCGACGGCACGGGTGTGCCGGCTCGGCCGCCACCGCCCGGTGCGCTCGTTGCCGCTCATCACGGCGACCGTCCAGTCCACGCCGGCCGGCTCGCGCCGGGGCGGATCGAGCGCCCCGTCGAGTCCGACCGGGCTTACCGCGGCGGCGACGGCCGCGGTCGGGTCCGCGGGCGGCGACGGCTGGGCCACCGCGGCGAACAGGTTCGGCTGGCTTGGCAGGTCGATCGTCAGGGGGGTGAAGTCCGCGCGGGTCCGGGCGGCGTAGGCGGCACCGACCCGCTCGTCGTACTCGGTGAAGGTCAGCCGGCCCTCGGCGAGCGCCTGGCGCAGGAGCTGCGCGACCTCCTCCCGTTCCGCGTCGGAGACCCGGAGGTCCGGCGTCGGCGGGGGATCGGGGATCTCGGCGGTCATGCCCAGCAGCGTAGCCAGCGGGCAGACGAACCGGCAGTCCCCGGATGATCCCGCTGACCGTGGCCAACCCCTCGCCCCGCTCCGTCGGTGGCGATGTTCCCGTCACGAGCATTCGGCTTACGTGCTACTTTTCTTCCGCACCTGCGGAATAATGTGCCTCATCGGCTCCGCAGATTCGAATGTGGGTGCGGCCGGAGGGTGGGCGGGTCATCGAACGCGGACAGGGCGACGGCGTCGCGAATGACCTCCGGTCGCAGCGCCGGCGATCCGTCCACGGCGAGCGGGCCGTGCTCGGCCTGCTGCTGACCTGCGTCCTGCTGGCGTCCTCGGCCTACGGGGTGTTGCTGCTGCTCGGACCGTTCGTGAAGACGGTCGGCGGCAGCGAGGCGACCTACGGCGCGTTGACCGCCGCGGCGGCCGTGCCGACCGCCGTCGCGCTCGCCCTGCTCCTGCGGTTCCCGCGCACCGTGCCGCCGCATCTGCTGCTGGCCGGGTCGTGCCTGGTGTACGCGGGCGCCGCGGTGCTGATGACCGGGGTGCATTCCCGCAACGCCGCGCTCGTGGTCGCGGCAATCGTGCTGGGCACCGCCTGGGCGGTCACCTACACGGCGGCGCCGATGATCGCCTCCGATCTTGCCACGGACCGCAACCGGGCCACGCTCATCGGCTACGCGACCGGGACCATCCAGGCCGGCTTCGGCATCGGCCCCGTCCTCGGCAACGCCCTGCGGGACGCGGGGCTGAGCTACCAGCAGGTGTTCGCCGTCGGGGCCGCCCTCGCGGCCGCCGCAGCCGTGCTGGTCGTCCCGCTCACCGTCGAGCTGCGGCGCCTGCCCGGCGGCGGGTCGGCCGGCCCGCCGCGGGATCCCGCCGACGAGGAGCCCCTGCCCGAGTCTGAGCCAGGTGGCCCAGGTGGCCCAGGTGGCCCGGGTGGGCCTGGCCGCGCGGCGGAGACCGGCTGGCGCGGCGCGCTGCGATCACCCAGCGTGGTGCCGCTGGCGATGGTGCTGCTGAGCGCGTGTGTGTTCACCACCATGAACAGCTTCCAGACCACCTTCGCGGACAGCCGGCATCTCGACTTCGACGTCTTCTACGTGACCTACACGGTGGCGGTCATCGCGGTGCGCCTGGGGCTTGCCCGCATCCTGCCCGACAGCGCCTCCGACCGGGTGGTCGCCGTGACGACCGTCGGCATGACCGCGGCGGCGGTGGCGTTCGTGTTCGTCGGATCGAACCCGGTGCTGTACTGCCTGGCGTCGCTGCTGCTCGGATGCACCTATGGCCTGGGCCTGCCGGCCTTCCAGGCCCGCGCGGTCAACCTCGCCGGACCCGCGGAACGCATCCGGATGCTGCCGATGGCGGGCCTGCTGTTCGAGGTCGCGATCCTCGTCTTTCCGCTCGTCGCCGGCGCGGTCGTTCACTCCTCCGGCTACCGGGGGCTGTTCGTGCTGCTTATCGTGATCACAGGCGTGGTGATGGCGCTCGGCCAGGTTCGCGGCCGGCCCCGGCCCGAATCCCGGCCGGCAGGCGGCGACGTACCCGAGGCCCGCGCACCCGAGCACGGCGCCGAGGCGGCGGCGATGCCGGCCACGAGTCCATCGGAACACTGAACCAACCACGGCGCAGGGGGACGGATGTACTTCTCCGCGAACTACGGCGAGGCGCGGCAGCGCTTTCTCGCGGCGGCCCGCGATCGTGGCGCGCACCTCGAGTCGTTCCCGCTCGGGGAGTTGCGGGGCGCCCGGGGCGAGCCCCTGAGCACGGACGTGGCGCGCATCGGCGCCAGCCGTGGGCGGTCCGTGCTCGTCCTGGTCAGTGGCACCCACGGCGCGGAGGGATTCGCCGGGTCGGCCTGCCAGCTTCGGGCCCTGCACGAGGCCGCGTGGACGGGGCTGTCGGTCGTCCTGGTGCACGCGCTCAATCCCTTCGGCTTCTCCCACCGCCGCCGGGTGAACGAGGACAACATCGACGTCAACCGCAACTTCGTCGACCACGCGGCGCTGCCGCCGGACAGCGGCTATGGCGCGCTGCACCCCACGCTGCTGCCCGCCGACTGGGAGGGGCCCGCCCACGCCGAGGCCGACGCCGCGTTGCTGGCGCACGCCGGCCGGCTGGGGGTGCGGGAGGTGCAGCAGATCGTCACGTCCGGCCAGTACACCCACCCGGATGGCCTGTTCTACGGCGGATCGGCGCCGTGCTGGTCCCACCGGACCTGGCACACGATCATCGGCGAGTACCTGACGGGATACGAGCGGGTCGCCTACATCGACCTGCACACCGGACTCGGCGACCGCGGCGCCGCCGAGCCGATCTTCCGCGGCGGCGTGGACCCGGGCGCCCCGCGGCGGGCCCGGGCCTGGTATGGCGACGCGTTGACGAACTCCGAGGAGGGGACGTCGAGCTCGACGCCGATCGGCGGCAACTCCGCCCGTGCCCTGCTCCAGGACCTCGCCGACGCGGAGATCACGGCCATCACCTGCGAGTTCGGTACCCAGGACGGCCTGACCGTGCTGCGCGCCCTGCAGGCGGACAACTGGCTCTGGCAGCAGGGTGGCTCGGTGCAGCAGGCTGGCTCGGTGCAGCAGGCTGGCCCAGCGGATCAGGATGATCCGGAGCGGAGCGGTCCGGATCCCGAGCAGGTTGCCAGGATCGGGCTGCTCATGCGTGAGGCGTTCGACCCGCCGGACCCGCAGTGGCGCACCGACGTGCTCGACCAGGGGACGGCCGTGATCGCCCAGGCGGCAGCCGGGGTCCTCGCCGAGTCGATCGGGGGCTGACGGGTCGGCGCGCGCTGCCCCGGCAGCCCGCGCCGCACCGCCGCACCGCCGCGGCCGTCCTGCCCGCAAACCTGGGTTCCGGACAGATTGCGGCCAGATCGTGCCGAGGCTTCGGTACGGTTTTTCGGCCTGAAACCGTACCTACCCCTCGGCTCGATTCCGTTCATCTCTGATCACGGGGAGCTACGGGGGTGTGGTGGCTGGTGGGCTCGCCCAAGTCGGAGGAGACGCCCGCCACTCGATCGCCGACAGCGGTTTCGGCCGGGAATGCTGGAGCCCGATGACGGTCGGAGACCGGGCGGACCGGAATGAGTCTCCAGCATCTGCTGGCCGCTACGCGGCATCGATCTTGATGTTCCGCGGAACCGCGCCGCCCGCCATGGGGCGATCGCGACCCGCCAGGGCGACTCCCACCGATACAACTCTCGAGCGGCGCTCTACGCCACGACCAGGTCGTGCTCGGCGCGGGCCACGGCGGGCGCGTCGGCGGCGGGAACGAGGCGGTGGTGCAGCCGCCCGTCCGGGAACAGCGTGGTGACCAGGCAGAGGTCCGCCCGGTGGCGCAGACCCCGGGGACGCAGATCACGCGCCGTGTCGGCGAGCACGAGATGGGCGACGGGGCCGCCGGCCGCTTCGACGACGGCGCCCCCTGCCGCGACGACGCCGGTTGCCGCGGTGGCGCCGGTCTCGGAGACGGTGATGGTCTCCGGGACGGTGACGGTCTCGGGGACGGTGACGGTCTCGGGGACGGTGACGGTCTCGGGGACGGTGACGGTCTCGGGGACGGTGACGGTTTCGGGGACGGTGACGGTTTCGGGGACGGTGACGGCGTCCGAGCCGAGCTCGGCCAGCTCCGCCTGCGTCGCCCGCACCAGGTCCGGCTCGCCGGCCCAGACCGTGCCCGTGCCGTGCACCAGGACCGCGGCGGAGCTTGTACGGCCGGCGGCGACGACCGAGTACACCTGACCGTCCGGTAGCAGGGAACGGCAGCGGATCTCCACGCCGTGCCGCTGGGCCCAGGCGACGGCCGAGTGGTGCAGCACCTTCGCGCCGTGCCGCGACATTGTGATCATCGTGTCATAGTCGACCGTGGCCAGGGTGCGCGCGTCCGGCACGAGGCGTGGGTCGGCGGTGCAGATCCCCGGCGAGTCGGAGAAGATCTCGCAGGCCGGGGCCCCGACGGCGATCGCGGCGGCGATCGCCGACAGGTCCGAGCTGTTGCGGCCCAGCATGATCGGCCGCCCGTGGCCGTCCACGGCCTGCCCACCGGGGATGACGAGCACCGTCCCAGCGGGCTCGACGAGGCTCGCCAGCACGCTGCCGTCGATGCTGCGAAGGTCCGCGCAGTGCGGCTCGCCGGCGCCGACGAAGCCGGTGTCGGCCGCGGTCAGCGCCACCGCCGCGAGCCCGGCGTCGCGCAGCGCCGCCGTCATGAGCGCGACGTTGACCGTCTCGCCGGTCATGAGCGCCGCAGCGAGCAGGTCACGGTCGGGATCGGGGCTGACCGCCCGCAGGGCCGTCCCGAGCCGGTCGGTCTCGCCGGCCACGGCGCTGACGACGACGATGGCCCGGGTCGGCGCGCCGCCGGGCGAGGCGGACCCGTCGGCGCGCAGCCGGTCGGCGACGTGGCGGGCGATGGTGTGGTGGGCGCGGGGCGCCGCGAAGGCCGCCCCGCCGAACTTCAGAACGACGACGTCCCCGAGCCCCGTCAAAGCCCCGGTCACCGTCACATCTCCTGGCCCCATCAGAGCCAGGACTTCCCGGCGGCCAGGCTCACGATCTCCAGTGCGTTGAGCGCCGCGCCGACGGTGAGGTTGTCGGCGACGACCCACAGCCACAGGGCGCAGGGGTCGTCCTCGTCGGCCCGTACCCGCCCGACGTGCACGAGCCGGCGTTCGGTCGGCGACGCGCAGACCGGTTGCGGCATCGGGTAACCGTCCGCGGGGTCGTTGCCGTACACCCGCAGGCCAGGGGTGGCCCGCAGCGCGGCAAGGGCGTCGTCGGGGCTGACGGGGGCGGTGAAGCTGACGTGCACCGCCTCCGAGTGGCCGTTGACGACGGCGACCCGAACCGCAGTCGCCGCGACCCGCAGCTCCGGCATACCCATGATCTTGCGGGGTTCCCGGCGCAGCTTGCGTTCCTCGTGGGAGTGTCCGTCGGCGTCGCGCAGGCCGATTTCGGGAATCAGGTTGAACGCCAGCGGCTGGCCGAACTTCCCGGGCCGGGCGGCGGCGGGGTCGGCGCCGTCGAGCAGCGCCCGGGTGGTGTCGGCGAGCTCCTCGAGTCCCCGCAGGCCGCCGCCGGAGGCGGACTGGTAGCTGGACACGATCACCCGGTCGATCTCGCCGAGCGCGCGCAGGGGGTGCAGCGCCCGCACGAGCTGGATCGTGGAGCAGTTCGGGTTGGCCACGATGCCCCGGGCCGGGCGCGAGTCCAGCGTCTGCGGGTTGACCTGGGGGACGACGAGCGGGACGTCGTCCTCCATCCGGAACGCGGAGCTGTTGTCCACGACGAGCGCGCCCGCCGCAGCGAAGACCGGCGCCAGCCGGGTGCTGATCGGCGCGCCGGCGCTGAAGATCGCGATGTCGACGCCCGCCGGATCGACGTCCTCCAGCGCGACGACCGGCTCGATCTTCAGGTCCAGCCCCTGCTCGGCGCCGAGATCGCGGCCCGCCGAGCCGGCCGACGCGACGGGGAGGACCCGGCCCACGTCGGGCAGGATCCCCCCGTCGAGCAGGGCCAGGCACTCCCGGCCGACGACACCGGTCGCGCCGATGACGGCGATGTCCACTGCGCTTCCCCCCTCTACTGCGCTTGCCTCATCGGGTGCGCTTGCCTCGTTCAGTGCGTCACGGGTCCACCGGCGTCACGGGTCCACCGGCATCACGGGTCCACCGCGTCGCGGGTTCAGCCGGAGCCGACGGCGCTCTCGTCCGCGAACTGCGCGTCGAGGTCCACCCAGCCGCCGTCGACGAACAGGACCTCGCCGTTGACGTAGGTCGCGGCGTCCGAGGCCAGGAAGACCGCGGGGCCGGCGATCTCGGCGGGCCGCGCCCAGCGGCCGACGGCGACCTTCTGCGCGTACGCGTCCGCCCAGGCAGCGCTGGAGCGGATCGGCACCGTCAGCGCGGTCTCGACCGGGCCCGGAGCGATCGCGTTGACCCGCACGCCGGACTTCCCGAGCTCGGCGGCGAGTACGCGGACCATCTGCGCCAGGGNCGCCTTCGTGCCCGCGTAGATGACCTGGCCGGGTTCGACGGCCCGGCTGCTGATGGACGAGATGACGATGATGCTGCCGCCGCCCTGCTTCGCCATGATCCGTCCGGCGCCGCGCAGGACGTGGAAGCTGCCCCGCAGGTTGACGTCGGTGACCGCNGTGTAGTCGTCGTCGGTGTAGTCGATCAGGGGCTTGCGGATGTTGATGCCGGGGGTGCCGACGGCGATGTCGAGCCGGCCCCGGTCCGCGACCACGCGGGCGAACAGGTCGTCCACCTCGGCGGAGACACGCACGTCGACGGTGGACGCCTTCGCGGTGCCGCCGGCGGCGACGATGGCCGCCACCGTCTCCTCGACGCCGGTGGTGTCGACGTCAGCGCATTCGACGACGGCGCCCTGTTCGGCCAGGGCGATCGCGATGGCCTGGCCAATGCCCGACGCCGCGCCGACGACGGCCGCAACCTTGTCTGTCAGTTCCAGCATCTACAGCTCCCGAAGCCTCGGTCTCGTGATGGGTCCGCCGTGGTCGGCGGGTGAGAGGGGCGGCGCGGCCGGATCGGCCGGGGTGGCGGCGCCCGGCGCCGACCGTGTCGTGCGGCGGACGAAGTTGTCGACGATCGCGTCCACCGTCGCCGTCTCGCGGATGTGCACCACGCAGAGGATGCGGTCGCCGGGCACGGTGTGCCGCTCGAAGTGCTCGTTGACCGCCGCGTCGTCGCAGCGCGGACGGCCGCGGTAGAGCCCGCGCGGGACGCCGATCCCGGCGATGCGGCCGCTGGCGGGGTCGAACGGTGCCCCCGGGGCGAGCGTCGCCGCGATCTCGCCGGCCAGCCGGGTCACGTCGGGGTCCTGGTCGACAGGACCGACCTCCGGGTACATCACGGCGCCAGGCAGCCGGCCGTAGGCCCGCATCGCGCAGTAGGCGACCGGGTTGTAGGTACGCAGCGCGGACAGCAGCGGGAATCCGCCGGCGGCGACGACGTCCTCGAGCAACGCCAGCCAGCTCGTGCTGAACACCGGGCCGCGGCGCACCCGGGCGTCGACGAACTGCACGCCGATGTGCAGGAACCGCTCGCCGGCCGCGGTCGCGGTCCAGCTCGCGCCCAGGGCGGACACCGGCTGGCCGCTGGCCCGGTCGACGCCGACGATGAGATGGTCGGCCTCGCGGAACAGCTCGGGGCGCGCGGCGAACAGCTCCGCCATCCGCAGATCGGGCAGGGCCGCCGCGAGCCCCTCCTGTAACCAGCGGTCCTCCGACGGACTGAGCTCGCAGTCCCCGGAGAACCGGACGACGGCATGGCCGGCCGGGGCCCCGGCCGGGGCCAAACCGGCCGGGGCCCCGGGCGACGCGGCCGACGGCGGTACGGACATGATCCCCCCCGTCTCCTCCGTACGGTGCCGTCAGGCTCAGGCGAACCGGGCGGCGATGCTGCCCGCCGCCTCGAGTGCGCCGCTCGCGGGGGCCACCACCGCCTGGTACAGCTCGATGAAGTAGGCCACCCACAGGTTCGCCACCGTCTTGACGTGCGCGATGACCTTGGCCTCGTCGTCGGGCGAGCCCACCAGCGAGGTCAGCACCCCCCAGACGAAGTCGGCGTGCTCGTCGGCGATGTCGGTGCCGACGTGGCGCCGGGCGCCGGCGAGCTTCTCCCGGCCGAGCTGGTCCTCGAGGTTCTTCACCCACGACGGCTGGGTCTTCGTCGTCGTGTACTCGACGAAGTAGACGCTGCAGAGCAGGGCCAGGGGGGTGCCCTCGAACTCCATGCCGTACTGGAGATAACCGGTGAGCAGCTTCGTGGCCTGGAACGGTTCGGTGGCGTAGATCTCCGCCTTGGTCACGCCGACCTTGCCGAGGTCCCCGGCGAACCACTCGTCGTGGAGCATCTCGTCCTCGACGTAGTGCGCCCACGCCGCGCCGCGCACCGGATCGCGCTTGGTGAAGTAGCCGATGGCGAGCGCGTCGATGGTGCGCTTGCGGCGCAGCCGGAGGATGGTCTCGATGTTGTGCCGCTTGTAGTACGCCATGTTGATCTCTTCGCCGCGGGCCTGGTGGTCCGCGTACGGGATCTCGGCGTAGAACTTCTCGATCATCGTGTCGAGCATGGTGTCGACCTGCGTGCGCAGGTCCGTCAGGTCGGCAGTGCGGGCGGCGGCGGCCGCCCTCGGGTCCCCGTACCAGGTGCGCGGGTCGTCGGTCATGGTTGGGCTCCTTCCCGTTTGGCGGTGTGCGGCCGGATCGCCGGGGCATCGGCATGCCCGCGGCGGGCGGCGTCGTGGTGCGGGTGGCCGTCGGCCCGGTCAGCAGCCGCAGGTCGGGGTGCGCCGCCGGCGCATCCGCCGCGCGGCGGGGCCGGCGAGCCGGGTCCCGGCGGGGTCGGACAGGACCGTGTCGGCGCAGGTGAAGGTGAGCGCGTAGCGGGTCGTCGGGGTCAGCCCGAAGCCGAGGTGGACGATCCCGTCGGCCGCGCCGTACATCTCGTTCATCCCGCAGTTGCCCGGCTGCTGGTCGAACACCGGGTTGAGCCCGATGCCGAACTCCCACACGACCCGGTAGGCGTCGTCGGCGGCGAACAGCTCGCCCAGCGCGTCGACCGCGCGCTTGCCCGCGGCGTCCACCGCGTGGCAGTCGGTGACCATCCCGTCGGCGAGGTCGAGCACCACCGTGGCCGTGCGCAGGACGTCCAGGTCGTCGAAGAGCCGGGCCTGTTCGGCGAGCACCGCGGGGTCGTCACCGCGGTGCACGATGGGGGCGCCGCGCAGGGCGATCTGCCCGTCCAGCCCCAGCCGGCGGCTCGTGTCGAACCGGTAGAGGTCCGTGGGGACGGCGCTGGCCTCGCCGGCCGGCGCGATCTGCTGCTCGCCCGCCGCCAGCGCGCCGGCCTGCTGGTTCCACTCGTAGTCGCCGGAGATGACGAAGCGGGCCGAGGCGTGCCCGGCGAGGTCCGCCAGCTTGACGTGGTCGGCCTCGCCGAGCGCGGCGAACAGCCGGTCGGCGCGGGTCTCCAGATCGGCCGGGTCGGTCTGCTCGACCACCGACAGGAAGTAGGCGACCTGGGCGTCGGTGACGGGCGTCGAGCCGCAGGGCATCACCGCGATCCGCCGCTGCGGCCCGACCACCGCGGGCTCGGGGGAGACGAGGAAGCGGTCCGGGCACACGACGAACACGTCGGCGTCGGCGGGAATGCGCTGGTCGCCCAGGGCGTCCTGGAGGCTCTCGTCGGCCTCGAGGGTGCGGTGCACGACGCTGCCGTAGCGGCTGCTGGGCGCGAGGGTGAAGTCCGTGGCCCGGTCGGCCTGGGTCAGCAGGCAGAACGTCGAGTGTGGGCCGGTGAACTCCCGATGCAGGTCGGGACGCACGAGGAACTGTGCCATGGGGACCACCAGGGGGCGCGGCGCGAGAGGACTGGTTTGGCGGGACAACCGAAGAGATCGACCGGTGGTGGTGCGAACGTCGGCCGGCAGAGCAGCCTGGGGGCGCGGCCTGGTCGGGGTGGGTCGGCCCGGTCCAGCCGACCCACCCCTTCTCAACGGCATTAGCCGAGGAGGGTGCCCAGGTAGCGGTCGTTCTTCTTCACCTGGATCTTCTTCTGCGCGACCTTCTCCACAGTGATCACCTCCTTCCGTCAATCCGTTGGAATGCGGTGGACAGACGAGAACGTTCCTCGTCCGGACCGATCAGTTGGCCAGGCCGACCGGACTCTTGAGGGGCATCGCGGACGGGATCCGCGTGCCGAGTAGGACATCACCCTGGTCGTTCGTGACGAACGTTCCCGGCGAGATGATGTCGAGATGGTACTGCGTGAACGGCGTAAGCCCGATTCCCCAGTGCAGACAGCCCTGGGTGGACCCGTAGACCTCGTTCATCGCGTGATTACCGGGAAGCAGGTCGAGAGTGGTGTTCAGCGCGTGGCCGATCTCCCAGACTATGCGGTACCGGGAATCAACCTGGAAGAGCGCCTCGAACATCTCCACAATAGCACGGCCGGCGGGCTCGGGGGAAGTCATTTCGGTGATGAGACCGTTTTCGACCCGGGCCACGACCGCGTACTCGTGCAGCGGCCAGAGTTCGCTGTGGATGCGTTCCTGGTCGCGCCGGGAGAATGACGGCGTGCCGGAATGCAGGATCGGGTAGCCCTGGATCACGATCTCGCCGTCCAGGGGTAGCCGGAGATAGTCCTCGAACTCCCGGATCTCGATGGGGAGCACACTGATCTCGCCGGCGGGCACAATCTGCTGCTCGCCCCAGCCGACGAGACCGGCCTGCTGGTTCCACACCAGCTCGCGGTCGAACAGGCGCAGGGTCGCGACCGTGCCGTGGCGCGCGTCGCGGTACTCCAGCGTCTCGCCGCGCTCGGCGAGCTCGAAGAAGCGGTCGGAGAAGTCCTCCTGGGCCTGCGGATCGGTGGCCTCGATGCAGCGCAGGAAGTGCCGCAGCGTCGCCCGGTCGGTCGGGGTCGAGTTGCAGGCCATCCCGAGCAGCTTGCGGCGGGGTCCGAGGACGTCCACCGGCGGCGACTGGAAGAAGCAGTCGGGCGACATGACCAGCACGTGGGCCTGCTCCGGGACTTCCTCCCGCATGAGCCGGGCGAACTCGTCCTCGCCGCCGCGGAACTCCAGGATTCGGTAGTCCAGGTACGGAGCAGTACGGACGAGTCGGATGTCGTCCAGCAGGGAGGCGTTCGTGACGAGGCAGAACACGGTGTCGGTCGGATCCCCGAACTGCCGAATCCTGGCGGGATCGACGACGAGCTCGGACTCGGGCATCTTAGTGCTCCTCCTGACGCGCACGGGCCTGGGCGTTGGATGCCGCGGGGCCGGTGGAATGTCGGGCGAGGCCGGGCCGGTTCGAGCGCCGGAGGATGGTCCCGAAATGGTCCCGGGAGGCCTCGTGAAGACGGTGCGCTGGTCCGCTGAGTTCCGTGCCAGCGATATTTCACGGTGACGGTGAATGTCGTGGGCGGCGGCGCCCGACGCAACCCGTTGACCGGACGGATTGCCGCGCCTGCCGCTATGGTCCGTGGACCGGAACGGACCGACAGAGTGAAACTATAACGTGCTGGTAGGTGCGCGGGAAGATGTTTCCGGGAAATTCCCTGGCGGGTGGCCGGATTACTCCGGTCACAGGATTGTCCTTGGGTGGATTGCGGAGCACCGGCGGCGGGGGCAGGGCCGCGTGATCCGGGCCCGGGGAGGACGGGCACGGCGTGCGGGTTGGGCGGGTCGGGCGGGTCGGGATGCGGGTTCAGCGGCGGAGAAGAGGGGCCGACCGGGGCGCGGGGATCGGGACGCAGGTCCGCACCTCGCGGCGGTCGTGGCCGGGTGGCAGGGTCACGCCGGTGACGTGGACGGGCACGCCGTAGAGGTCGCTGAGGCGCTCGCCGGTCACGACGTCGTCGGGATGCCCGTCCGCGATGACCACGCCACCGCGCATGAGCACCGCCCGGTTGGAGTAGGTCAGTGCGTGCGACGGCTGGTGAGTGGTCATGATCACGGCATGCCCCTCCCGGGCCAGCTCGGCGACGACGTGCAGGGTGCGCACCTCGTTGCCGTAGTCCAGCGCGGCGGTCGGCTCGTCGAGGATGAGGATTGCCGCCTGCTGGACGAGTGCGCGGGCGAGCAGCACGAGCTGGCGTTCGCCACCGGACAGCGCGGCGAACGAGCGGTCGGCCAGGTGCGCGATCCCCAGCCGGTCGAGCTGGGCCAGGGCGCCGCGGCGGTCGGCGGCACCCGGTGCCTCCAGCATGCCGAGGTGGGGCGTGCGCCCCATGACGGCGATGTCGAGCGCGGTGAACGGGAACGGCGAGGAGGTGCTCTGCGGGACGTAGGCCACCCGCCGGGCGAGCTCCCGCGGCGCCAGCGTGCCGATGTCCCGGCCGGTGATGCGCACCGTGCCGCGCTCGGGCCGGAGCAGGCCGAGAAGGCAGCGCAGCAGCGTGGTCTTGCCGGCACCGTTGGGTCCGAGCAGGCAGCAGACCTCGGTCGACCGCACGCTCAGCGAGACGTCGGTGATGCGGTGGCCGCCGCGTCCATAGCCGAAGGACAGCCCCGTGACCTCGACGTCCGCCGGGTCGCTCACAGCCATTGACGACCCGCCTTTGCGAGCAGGGCCACGAAGAACGGGGCGCCGATGAGCGCGGTGAGGATGCCCAGGGGAAGGTCGAGCGAGGAGGCGGTGCGGGCGACGTCGTCGACGGCGAGCAGGTAGCCGGCGCCGATGAGGGCGGTCACCGGCAGCAGCCGGTTGAACGACGGCCCGACGGTGAACCGCGCCAGGTGCGGGACGACGAGCCCGACCCAGCCGATGATGCCGGCGACGCTGACCGCGGTCGCCGTCATGAGCGTCGACGCGCCGATCGTCAGGGCCCAGATCCGCGTGCGGTTGACCCCCAGCGACCGGGCCTCGTCGTCGCCGGTCGCGAGGACCGTGAGCTGCCAGCGCACCGCGTACAGGAGGGTGAGGCACACCGCGACGATGATCGCGGGCACGATGAGGCCGTGCATGCTGGCCCGGGCCAGGCTGCCGAACAGCCAGAAGGTGATCTCCGGCAGGGTCGTCTCCGGGTTGGCGAAGTACTGCACGCTGGAGATGAGCGCGTTGAACATCGCGCCGATGATGATGCCCCCGAGTACCAGGATGATCAGCGATCCCTTCCCGACCACCCGGGCGATGATCAGCGACAGCACCGCGGCGAGCAACCCGCAGCCGAACGAGATGATCTGCAGCAGCGTCGTGTCCAGGCCGATGAGGATCGACACGGAGGCGCCGAAGCCGGCCCCCGCCGCCACCCCGAGGATCTCGGGGGAGACCAGCGGGTTGCGGAACATCGTCTGGTAGGCGGCGCCGGAGGAGGCCAGCGCCGCCCCGACGAGCAGCGCGGCGAGGATCCGGGGCATCCGGATGTCCATCACCACGGCCCGGTCCTGCCCGGCGACGGAACCCTCGATACCGAACAGCTCGTGGGCGAGGACGCGCACGACGGTGGCCGGGCTCAGCGCGTACCGGCCCAGCCCGAAGGAGATCACGACCAGGACGAGCAGGCCCACGGCGAGCAGGACGACCCGCAGGTGATCGCCGAGCGTCGCGCGGACCCGTGCGGTCGCCCGGGCACCAGGCCCGCTGCGGCCCCGAGTCGTCAGGCCGCCACCCGTGTCGCCGCCCTCGCCGACACCATCCTGTTCGGTCACCGTGAGCGGCCCTGTGCCGGCCGAGCCTGTGCCGGCCGGATCCGTGCTGGCCGGATCCGTGCCGGCTGGATCCGTGCCGGGCGGATCAGCGCCGGCTGGATCCGTGCTGGCCGGGACCGCGGGGCGGGTCATGAG
Organism: Frankia torreyi; assembly: GCF_000948395.1. Lineage (GTDB taxonomy): Bacteria > Actinomycetota > Actinomycetes > Frankiales > Frankiaceae > Frankia > Frankia torreyi. The sequence goes on from NZ_JYFN01000034.1 coordinate 49,105, forward strand.
GTCACCCTCCGGATCGCGGGCTGCGCCAGCAGGGGTGCCACCTTCGCGGCGAACATCCGCACGGTGCTCTGCTGCAGGGCCAGCGACGCGGTGCCGCTGAACGACGGGCGCAGGTTCACCCGCTGCACGCCGAGCTCGTCGCGCAGCTCGGCGAACCGGCGGGCGACCGTCGTGGGCCCGCCGATGACCGCCGTCTCGTCGTGGAAGCGGAACGGGTCGAGGTCGGACGTCCCGACGGACTGGTGGCCGTGCTCGTCGCTGCCGAGCGCGGCCAGCCGCCGGGTCAACCGGACGACGATCGGGGTGGCGCGTTCCCGGGCGGCGGCATCCGACTCGGCGACGAGGCAGAACCGTTCCACCCGGACGTCGCCGGCCTTCCCGCCATGCGAGGTGTAGACCTCCAGACAGGCGGCCAGGGAGGCGATGGTCTGCACGGCGGACAGCAGCAGCCCGTAGCCGCGGCTGGCCGCCCAGACGATGGCCTCGTCGGTGTGGGCGGCCACCTCGATCGGCGGGTGGGGNTGCTGGGCGGGGGTCGGCTCCACCCGGAACTGCGCGCCGTCGGCCGTGCGCGTCCGGCCCCGCCAGTAACCGACGAGCGTGTCGAGGGCGTCGGGCAGGTCGACCTGGGGCGGGCTGGCGCCCTGGTCGGCCCTGGTGTCCTGGTAGGCCCTGGTGTACGGGGCGATCGGCCAGCCGACCCCGAGGGTGACCCGACCGCCGGAGAGCCGGTCGAGCGTCGCGAGGTCGGCGGCCAGCCGGATCGGGTCGTGCAGGGTGAGGTGCAGGGCGGTGAAGCCGATCCGGATCCGGCTGGTCGACGCGGCGACGGCGGCGGCCAACGGGATCGGCGAGGAACGGGCTCTCATCGTCCGGGAACCAACGGAACTGAGGTGGCCGTCGGTGAACCACAGGCTTTCGTAGCCGAGAGTCTCGGCGACGCGGGCCAGTTCCACCGTGGAGGTGGAACCGGCCCCGTCCAGATCGCCGCGCCCTCCGGGCAAGCCGAATCGCATGGAGATGGTCATCACTGCGCCGGCGGGCGCGGTCCCTTCGGTCCGAGTGTGGTGCGGTTACCGAGTGTGGTGCGGTTACCGAGTGTGGTGCGGTTACCGAGTGTGGTGCGGTTACTTGCTGCCGACCTGGAGGATCTGATCGAGATCCGCCTCGGTGGTGTGGTAGTTGAAGAACTTCTGGTAGAAGTTCCGGGTCTCGGACCGGATGTCGACGTCGGTGAACAGATCGGGGTGCAGCACCTTAGCCGTCCACTGGATCTGCAGGGCCTCCTCCGGACCGAACCGGTCCCACGGGTAGAGACCCTGCGGGTTGAGGTAGACCCGACCGGCCTTGACCGCCTTCAGGTCGGCCCATCCCGGCGACTTCGCCAGGTTGTCGACGACGGACTGGGCGGAGTTGGCCGCCAGGCCCTGGTCACCACCCGGTGTTTCGATGATCAGCACGTCCGGGTTCCACTGCAGGAGCTGCTCCATCGACACCGTGACGTGCGTGCCCTTGACCCCACTCGCGGAGTCGGTGCCGCCGGCGATGTTGATCCAGCCGTCGATGAGGGACTTCCCGCCGTCGACGACCACGGGTGGGTAGCTGGCGATGTGCACGACGCTCGGCTTCTCGGTCGCCGGCAGCTTCGCCAGCCGCGACTGGACCATCGCCAGCTTGGCGTTCACGTAGTCGCTGAATTCCTTGGCCTTGGCGGCGGCGGCGCCGCCGTACACCTTTCCGGCGAGCTGAATGGATGGAGCCAGTTCCGGGAAGGTGTTGAAAGCCATGTTGACCGCGGGTAGACCGGCCTGCGTGAACGGCGTCATGGTATCGCCGCCGCTGATCGTGGAGACGACGTCCGGCTTGAGCTTGAGAAGCTCCTCCATGTTCACCTTGCCGCCGTTCCGGAAGAGCTCCGGAAGGTCGTTGACGCCCGGGTAGACCTTCCGCAGGAACGGGATCGTCTTGACATTCTGGGGGATGGCCACCAGCTTGTCGCCGACGCCGAGCATGATGTCGGTGACGGTGTGGGCGGGGAACTGCTCGGCGATGCGGTCGATCTTCAGGGGAACCGTCGTCTTCTCCCCGGTCATGCTGGTCACCACCTGGGTGGTGGGTGCGGGCGGGCTCGCGTCCGAGGAGGAGCTGCCGCAGCCGGCGGCCAGCGCCGCCACCGCGGCCGCCACTCCCAGGGCCAGTGCCTGCCGGGACGCGGCGGGCCGGAACAAGGCGCGGGTCTCCGGCCCGGGCGTGCTCGGGTGACCGCTTCTCGGGCGACGCTCGATGGACGGGAGATGAGGCGAGCCGTGGGGGCCGCTGCGATGGGTCGGCAAACCCATCATGATGCGTCGCGAAAACACTGCCGAGCGTGATACCACGTTCTTCCCCCGCCGGGCGAATAGATGCAAGGAAACAAAAGGTAATTACCTGCACACGGACGGTGTGTGCGACGGTGTCAACCGCGAACGAGCGGGCGATGCTTCGGCGCACCTGGACTCCGCGGAAGCGGCTGAAATGCACCATAGCCCCCGCATGTGCGCCTGTCACGCGGACGCGAACCCTGATCTGCGGAACTAGCCGGACTGCTGCCGAGCGGAGGCGGGGTTCGGGTGGCTGCGGTGCTGGTCCGCGGCGGTCCTGGCGATCGGCGGCGGCGGGCCGGATCGCGCGAAATATTTCTCGGATTCGGATCGAGGGGGAGATAACGTGCGGTCATCAGCTCCATGGACCGAAGATCTCGCGTCTCGCGGCCGACTCGTGGCCGTCGTCCCCGGTGTGACGGCCGGGTGGCGCGTAACAAATTCGTTTTTTCCGAGTGCGCTGAACGTAACGTGCACGGCGGGATGGCCCGGGATATGTTCGATCCCGTTCTCGTCCGGCCAGGACAAGACGGTCACCGGTGACGGCGGGCCCGCTCGTCCGCGCGCACGGGCCGGCGGGGCCGTTCACCTCCGCGCCTGCGGCCCACGTCCGCGCCTGCGGCGCACCCGCGCACCCTGCGGCGCACCTGCGGCCAACCCGCACGGCCCAGCCGCCGGGTGTTGCCACCCCCGGGCGCGAGTCAGCCGGCGGTGGGCTGAATGCCCCAGGTGCCGCCGACGGTCTCGGCGGGATCGAGGACGCGCAGGCCGTCCCCACTGTTGAACGCGTTCGCCGGGCAGGTCAGCGGTTCGACCGCGATGCTGCGCCGCCGCTCCTGCGGGCTCAGCGTGTCCCCCGTGAAGACCTGCACGTACGGCCAGGTCTCGTCCATCCACACCGTCACCGAACCGCCGCCAGGTGCGCCCAGCCGCACGCGTGCCCGCCCGTCCGGATCGCGGGAGAGGCCCGTGTAACAGGTGTCCAGGGCGAGGGAGCCGATGGGGCGGGGCAGGCGGAAGTCGACGGGCGCGCCGGCGACCTCCCGCGCGCCGGTGGGAATCGAACGGTCGTCGGTCTCCAGCCACGTCGCCGCCGGGACGGTGAGTTCGACGTCGTCGGCCCGCACCGCGGCGCCGTCCGCCCCGACCGTCGTCAGGTAGGGATGGGCGCCCATCCCGACGGGCGCTGGCTGGCTGCCCAGGTTGGTGGCGGTCATCGTGACGGTCAGGCCGTCGTCGCCGAGGTGGTATTCCGCGGTGAAGCTCACGGTGAAGGGGTAGCCGCTCTGGGCGCGCAGGATGAACGAGGCGCGGACCGCGGCCGGGCCGAGGCGGTCGAGTTCCCAGGCCGACCAGCGGGTCAGCCCGTGGCTGGCGTTGCCGAGCGCCACCTCGTTCACCGGGAGCTGGTGGGTGGTGCCGCCGAACGTGTAGCGGCCGTTCGCGATCCGGTTGGGCCAGGGGAGCAGCAACTGCCCGCGCCCGCGGCTGGCCATCGCGTCGGCGCCGTAGCCGTCGAGGACCGGCGCGGCACCGATCCGGTACTCGCGCAGCCCACCGCCGACCTCGGTGATGGTCACGCTGCTCTCTCCGTGCACGAGCTCCATCTGCCGCCCGGACGGTGCCAACGCGCCCACCACGTCCACCGCGTCCTCCTCCTGCCGGGCACCGCCGACACCGGCCGGGTCGGCGGCAGGGTGGCCCTGCATCGAGCCGGGGGCGCCCTCCGCCTCAAGTATGGGTGCCGGCGGACGGTCCGCCGGCACAGCACCCGGGTTCCACTAGGGTCGACGGCGTGGAGACCTGGGATGCGATCCGTGCTCGTCGTAACGTCCGCAGCTACCAGGACCGGCCGGTGCCGGCCGAGGACCTAGAGCGGATCCTGGAGGCCGGGTGGCGTTCCCCGTCGGCGTCGAACCGGCAGCGGTGGGACTTCGTGCTCGTCACCGACCGGGCGGTGCTCGGCGAACTGGCGACGATCTGGCGCGGCGCCGGTCACATCGCGAGTTCGGCGGCGACGATCGTGCTGGTGCTTCCCGAGCCGGAGTCGGAGCGCTACCGGCTCATGGACGAGTACGACCTCGGCCAGGCGACCATGCTGATGCTGCTGACCGCGACGGACCTCGGCGTCGGTGGCGGGCACTCGGCCGTCGGTGACCAGGAGGCCGCCCGCCGGATTCTCGGCGTGCCCGCCACCCACCGCGTCGCCTACATGATCGGCCTGGGCTACCCCGACGACGGGCCGCTGCGGCCGGTGGAACGCCTCGACCGCCGCCCCTACGACGAGGTCGTCCACCGCGGACAGTGGTAGTCCACCGCGGTCGGTGGTAGCCGACAGGTTGCGGCCGGTGGCGAGTCGGCGGCGGTCAGCGGCGGCCGGCGGCGAGTCGGGCGGCGATCGTCGGGAACAGGGCCAGCGCGTTGTCCCGGGCGATCGTGCGGCGGGCCGCCGGGTTCAGCGCCGGGTCGGCGAGGAACGCGTCGCGGCCCGCGAACACGGTGTCGGCGGGTACGGCGTTGTAGTCCGAGCCGTACAGGATCCGGTCGACCCCGATGGCGGCCAGCAGGGAGGGCGTGCTGTACGGGGACATGGGCCCGGCGGTGTCGACGAAGAAGCGGCGCAGCGTCCGGTCGACGGTGGCGAGGTCGGTGCCGTAACCGAGGCTGCGGGTAAGGGCGAGCCGGGCCGCCTGGTACGGAAAGTAGCCACCACCGTGGGCGAGGATCCACCGTATCCGTGGATACCGTTCCAGCACCCCGTTGACGACGAGCTGCACGGCGGCACGGGTCGTGTCGGCCAGAAAGTCGGCGACGAACGCCGGAACGGCGATGCCGGTCGCGCCGGGCAGGTTGAACGGATGCACCAGGGCCACCGCGTCACGCGCGTTCAGTTCGGCCATCACCGGCTCCAGCCCGGGATCCCCGAGATAGGTGACGCCGTCGTGGGCCATGAGCAGGACGCCGTCGGCGTGCAGGTCGTCGTAGGCATGGCGGATCTCCGCGACGGCGATCTGCGGGGTGGCCCGGGGAACGTAGGCGAGCAGACCGAACCGGGTGGGATGGCCGCGGACCACGTCGGCGATCGTGTCGTTGGCGAGCCGGGCGAGCTGCGCGGCGAGCGCGGGCGTCGGCGTGAACTCGCTCGGGATCGCCGCGGACAGCACGGCCGTCGCGATGCCGCCGCGGTCCATCGTGTCGAGCGCGGCCGGCAGGGACCAGTTCGCGAACGGCGGTCCGCCCACCGGCGGTAGCTGGCCGTGTTCGACGAGCCAGGCGCGCACCTCGGCCGGCATCGCGTGATGGTGGACGTCGATCCGCCCGGTCGCCCCGGTTCGGGCGTGATCGGCCGTGCCGGCCTCGGTCGTGCCGGTCCCGGTCGTGCCGGTCCCGGTCGTCGTCGCCGCCGTGACCGGGGCCGCCGCCGCGGCGCCCGCTCCGGCGACGACCGCGGTGCCGGCCCCGGCGACGACAGCCGCGAGGCCGACGGCGGCCCGCCGGCTCGGCCCGCGACGCGGGCCGTCGTCCGCCTGGCTCCCGCCTCGTCCCCCGATTTCACTGGACATTTCCGCTCCGCTCTGTGTGGTTCTGCCCGCGTTGCGGGCATTACAGCGCACTCGCCACCGGCGGCCTGGTGGCGTTCACCGAAAGCCGTCGAAATATCGATTCCTCGACCGGTGGAGACCTGCGCGTCGATGTTTCCCGGACCCGAACCCTCCTGGTCGGCGCGCATGACGAGTCGGGGAGCGGGTTGTCGGGATTCGACAAGAATTACTTTAGGATCCGCCTGCGGATGGGCGCGGAAAATGTCGCCTACGGTACGCGTCACCAGCCTTCAGTGGCCATCTCCGTGATTACGAGGACGGGTTTGGCGGCATCTGGGCAACTCGCCCGCATTGAGGCGATTGCGGCGTCGGGACGCGTGGATGCCGGCGCGGCGGCCGCTGCCCTGCTCACCGGACCACAAGGCTCGGGAGAGGCGGAGGCGGCGCCGGCCGGCCGATCTGTCGGACGATCCCGTGCGCGCGGGCGACGGCCCGACCGGTCACTCGGCGGGGGGCCCGTCCGGGACCGTGGGATAGGGCTGCGGCACTCTGGTCGATTCACTACTCGGCGCGTGGCCACGACTCGACTCGCCGAGTAGTGACCGGAGCTCCAGAAGATCATCGATCAGTTTGGTTGTTGCCGCGTCGCGAGAAAGTCGTCGCAATTCATTCAGTATCGCGTCTGTTTCCTCGACGGTGGGAAACTCGCTGATCGAGGCGACCATCGTGACAATATCGGTCATAATACCCGCCACCTTTGTGATCCGCTGATGAGATCAGCCCCGGCACGTCGTTGGGCGGGACGCGACAAAATAAGGCCATACCCCGATGCGACGGGGTTCACTCCTCGTTCAGGCCGCCGGTGCCGGCCACCGACCGTGGATCTCAGCTGGCCGCCGGGGAATCCGGCCGCCCACCCGGCGGCGCCGCGGTCGCCGAACCGAAGGCGGCGCCGTCGAAGGTGTCGATGCGGGTGAAGGCGCCGACCGGTTGGCGGGTCAGCCGGGTCGTGCGCCGCGCCGGGTAGCCGAGGGCCAGCACGGCGGCGATGCCGTGGTCGGGCGGGATGTGCAGCAGGGCGGCCGCCGCGGGCTCGCGCCGGGCGGCGAAGGTGGTCAGCGTCCCGCCGAGGCCGGCGTCCCGGGCCGCCAGCAGGATGTTCTGCGCGAACGGGTAGATCGACGCGCCGCCGACGACGCTCTGCCGGTCGAGGTCGACGTCGGTCACCGCGAGCGCGGTGAGCCGCACGGCGAGGACGAGCAGGACGGGCACCTGGTCGAAGGCGTCGACGAAGGCACTCGGCGCCGGGGTGCGGGCCGCGGCGTCGAGGTCGATCGCCGGCCCGTGCCAGCGGCCGTCCGGGCCGGGCGCGAACGGCCGCACCCCGGCGCGTCGCTGCGCCACGTACTCCCGCCAGCCCTCGCGGACCAGGTCGCGCAGCCGCCGGCGCAACTCGGGGTCGCGCACGACGAGCACGACCCACGGCTGCTGGTTGCCGCCGCTCGGGGCGAACCGGGCGGCGTCGAGAACCTGTTCGAGCACCTCGTCCGGCACCGGCTCGCCGGTGAACTCCCGCACGGCACCGGCGGTGCGCATCACCTCAAGCAGCTCCACGCCCGGGAGCCTAGCCGGGCCGGTGGGTGGCCGAGGGGCTCGCAGTCGGCGGTCAGTCGGAGCGGCGGCGGCGCAGGGTGAAGCGTTCCAGCAGGGTGTAGGCGGGCGGGGGGGCGCCCGCCTGGACGCGAGGAGCGTGGTGGTAGCTCACGGTGATGGTGGTGGGGCCGCCGGGGCGGCTGCCGGGATCGAGGTCGAACACGGCGATGCCGTACGGGTGCCCGCTGGCGTCCGGTCGGGCCGACCACACGGCTTCCTCGACCGCGTCGGCGGGCGACTTGGTGTAGGCGCCGGTGGAGGCGTTCCGAGTGATCTCCGTCCGCCTCGTGATGACCTTGCCCTGCCGGGCGCCGGTCGGGGTGGCGCCGTAGCTGTCGGTGGGGCCGCTGGTCCCGCCGCCGCCGAGGACCAGGTAGACGGTGCCGGCGTCGGTGTCGAAGGTGTCGGCGGTCGGGTCGGTGACGACGGGCCGGGGTCGCAGCGTGTCGACGGTCGCGCCGCCGGCGACCTCGGTCCCGCGGTCGCGGTCGAAGCCGCGGACCGGGAACGTGCGCTCGTAGTCGTGGTCGTGCCCGGAGACGACGAGGTCGACCCGATAGCGGTCGAACAGCGGCAGCCACGCCTGGCGCAGGCCGAGGTCCGAACCGTTGCCGGTGGCGGAGCTCGACAGCGGGCACTGGTGCGTCTGGACGATGATCCAGTCGATGGTGCGGTCGGCCCGCGCGGCGGCGAGGGTGTGTTCCAGCCAGCGGGTCTGCAGGTTCCCGCCAGGGGTGAGCGTGCCGTTCGGGCCGGCGGCGAGCGGGCCGGTGTAGAGCCGGTTGTACTGGCTGTGACCGGCGGGGATCGTCGCCGCGCCGTTCGGCGGGACGACGTCGGTCGCCGCGAAGGCGCCGCCGTCCTGGTAGATGACGTCGTCGGCGTCGAGGGAGATGAACAGCGCCGAACCGACCCGGTAGCTGTAGAAGTTGCCGGCCAGGCCGCGGATCCCGTTCGACGGCAGGCTGAACCGGGTCAGATACGACTCGTAGCCGTGCGGGCCGTTGCCGAACTCGATCTCGTGGTTGCCCAGCGCCGGCATCCACGGCCGGTTCGCCGCGGAGCGGGCCACGTTGACGCCGAAGTCGCGCCATACCGCCGGCTGCTGGGCGAACGTGAGGTTGGCGTAGCACAGGTCGCCGTTGAGCAGGTGGAACAGCGGCGCGAAGCGTTCGACCGCGTCCACGGCGTGAAACGCGTTGGGGGAGGAGATGGTCCACGCCTTGTCGGTGGCCAGGTCGCCGTAGCTGGTGAAGCGGAACGGGAACCGGCCACGGCGGGCGGTGGTGAACGTCCCGCCGGGGCCGCCGGGGCCGCCCGTGGAGGACCCGGCCGCGACCGGACCGTCGGCGGTGTCGACCCGGTAGACGTAGGCGGTGCCCGGATCGAGGCCGCGCAGCTTCGCGTGGTACGTCACGACGCGCTGGCCGCCCAGGCCGTCGACGTAGGTCCGCTCCTCGGCGTCGACGAACCGGCCGAACCCGCCGGCTGCGGTGCCGAGCCGCACCCGTGGCCGGCGCACGGCGGTCGGTGACACCCAGGACACCGTCACGGCCGTCGCCGGGTCGTCGCCCCACCCCAGGTGCACCTGCTCGGGGGCGGTGTCCGGGCCGGTGCCCGCGAAGGCCGGCTGCCGCCACAGGGTGGGACCGGCGGCGACGGTCAGCCCGCCGCCGATCGCGGCCGTGCGCAGCAGGGTGCGGCGGGACGGACCGGCCGACCCGGTCGTGGGGTTCGCGTCCATGGGCCGTGATGCTGTCGCGTCCGGCGGACGGTGAGCGGTCGGGCACATGGCGACAACGGGACCATCAGGTGAACCCGGCCGAACGGTGCATCGGGTCGACGGCGGCTCGAAGCCGCCGCGGATTCCCTCGGTGCGCCGGCCGCGGCGTTGCTTCCCGTCAGGCATTCATGGGCAATCGGACACCTTTCGGTCATGAGGCGGTCACCGTCCCGTGGTCGGCCCCTGCGTTTCCCCGGCCATGATTGCGACGATGTTCCGGGGGAGGACGATGTTCCGGGGGAGACCGCATGGGCGGCGGGCCCCGGCGGCCGCCGTCGCGCTGGCGCTGATCGGGGCGATGATCGGGGCGCTGATCGCCGGCTGCGGCGGCGATGGCGACGAGGGGGCGCCCGCACCCGTCAGCCTGAGCTTCGTGTCCTACAACTACGGCACGCCGGACCTGGGCGGGCAGGGCACTCAGCAGCTCATCGACGGCTTCGAGGCGGATCACCCGGACATTCGCCTCGTCGCCTCGGGGGCCACCTCCGGAGATGTCCTGACCAGGGTGCAGGCGCGGACCGCGGCGGGGGACCCGCCGGACATCGCGCAGATCGGCTGGAGCAAACAGCCGGCGGCGCTGGCCAGCCTGCCGGTCGTGCCGGTCGCCGACCTGGCCCCGCCCGCCGAGGTGGCGGCGGCCACCGCCGGGATCCTGCCGCCGGCGCTGGCCGCCGGCAGCATCGACGGCAGGCTCACCGTGATGCCCTACACGCTGTCGACGCCGACGATGTTCTACAACGCGACGCTGTTCGAGCGGGCGCACCTGGATCCGGCGCGGCCGCCGGCCACGTGGGCGCAGGTGCGCAGGGCTGCGCTGGCCCTGGCGACGCTCGGCGACGGGGTTCAGGGCGTGTATGTCGACGCCGCCAACCCCGCGAAGTCGGACTTCCTCACCCAGTCGCTCATCAACAGCAACGGCGGGTCGCTGCTGTCCGCGACGGGCGGGCCGCAGCTCGCCAGCCCGCCGGCCGTTGGCGCGCTGGCGATGCTCGGCGACCTGACGAACTCGGGCGCGCAGCCGAGGATCGTCGAGACCGACGCCCTGAGCCTGTTCAAGGCCGGCAAGCTCGGCATGCTCGTGACGAGTACGGCGGTGCTCGCCAGCCTGCACCGGTCGGCGAAGGGATCGTTCACGCTGCGCACCGCCGGACTGCCGGCCTTCGGCGACCAGCCTGCCCGGCCGACCTACTCGGGCTCCGGGCTGTACGTGCTGACCAGGGACCGCCGCAAGCAGCAGGCCGCCTGGCAGTTCCTGAAGTACCTGACCAGTGATGCCGGCTTCACCGTCATCACCGCGAAGATCGGTTACCTGCCGCTGCGGCAGTCCACGGTCGACGGCCGGCAGTTCCTCGGCGAGTACCTGATGACCTCCCCGGAGATCCTGCCCGCCTTCCGCCAGTTCACCAGCGTCGCCCCGTACCAGCCGCTGCGCGGCCCGAACGCCGACCAGGCTCGGCAGATCCTCCAGGACGACCTCGTGAGCGCCGTGATGCTGGGCGGCGCCGACCCGGCCGCGACGGCGGCGTCGGTCAACGAGCGGCTGGTGAAGCTGCTCGGCGCCGCGTAGACCGCCTGCCTCGGGCCGGGTCGCTGGCGTAAAGTCGGCGCTGCGTCGCCCGCGAGCAGCAAGGAGTGCGCATGCCCGGACTGCTGCACCTGGACTCCTCCGCCGATCCCACCGGTTCGACGACGCGGGCGCTGACCCGGACCTTCGCCGACACCTGGCAAGGGCTCGGCCCGCAGCACACGGTGACCTACCGCGACCTGCACGCCGATCCGCCGCCGCATCTCAGCGACGCCGCACTGCACTGGGCGCCGCGGCTGCGCCGTCCGGGGGAGACACCCGATCCGGCCGCCGCGGCGACGCAGGAGCTCCTGCTCGCCGAGCTGCTCGCCGCCGACGTGCTGGTCATCGGCGCGCCGATGTACAACTGGTCGATCCCGTCCACGCTCAAGGCGTGGATCGACCAGGTGCACGTCCTCGGCGTCACCGCGCCGTTCGACACCCGGGAGCAGCCGCTGGCCGGCCGCCCGGCCGTCGTCGTCTCCGCCCGCGGCGCGCAGTACGGCCCCGGCAGCCCGACGGCGGGCTGGGACCACGCGGTCCCGCCCGTCGAGCTGGTCCTCGGCCGCTCCCTCGGGATGGCGGTGACGGTCGTGTCGACCGATGCGACGCTGGCCTTCCGCGTGCCGGCGATGGCCGAGCTGCGCACCACGGCGAAGGCGGAACTCGACGCCGCCCACCGTTCCGTCATCGAGCTCGCCACCCGCCTCGGCCACCCTTCGCCGGGCGTCCCATCGCCAGAAACCCTACGTTGATGTCATGCGTTGCCCCGGTCGGTGCAGGTTGCGGCGATGTTCTCCCGCCTTGGTCGTGCGCTCGTCGGCTTGGTGCTGTTCGTCGCGACGGGCTGTGCCGCATCGGGAGGGGATTCCGCCGGCCCCGCCGGCCCCGGCCCCGGCCCCGTAACCGGGTCCGCGGCGAGTGGCGGTGCTGACGGGGCCTGGCGGCCAAGCCCGGGCCAGGCGTGGCAGTGGCAGCTGACTGGCAGCCTGGACCTGTCCGTCGACGTGCCCGTCTACGACCTGGACTGGGAGACGACCCCTGCCTCGGCGATCGCGCGGCTCCATCAGGCTGGCCGGCGCGTCATCTGCTATGTCTCCGTCGGTTCCTGGGAGGATTTCCGCCCGGACGCGAGCGACTTCCCCCCGACGTTGATCGGCAAGCCGGTGGACGGCTGGCCCGGGGAGTCCTGGCTTGACGTTCGCCGGCCGGCGCGGCTGGCCGAGCCGCTCGGGCGCCGGTTGGACACCTGCCGGGACAAGGGCTTCGACGCCGTCGAACCCGACAACGTGGATGCCTACTCCACGGACAGCGGCTTCCCGCTCACCGAGGACGACCAGCTTCGGTTCAACCGCTGGACCGCCGAGCAGGTGCATGCCCGCGGCATGGGGGTCGCGCTGAAGAACGACCCGGACCAGGTCGAGGCGCTGGTCGGCGACGTCGACTTCGCGGTCGTCGAGTCCTGTCTGACCTACGAGGAGTGCGACGCCTACGGTCCGTTCCTCGACGCCGGCAAGGCCGTCCTGCACGTCGAGTACACCGACGCCGGGCCGACGGACGCCCGCTGCGCGGTCCCCGGTTTCTCCTCCATCCGCAAGAACCGCGACCTTGACGCCTGGCGCCGCGCCTGCTGACCCGAGTCGGCCGCTAAAGCTTCCGGCTAAAGCTTCCGGAAGTCCCAGCTGGTGATCTTCTCGGGGGCGAGGCGAAGCCAGCCGTGGCGGCCGTCGGGCTCGGTCGTGCCGCCGCCGGCGTACTTGGCGGCGAACAGGCGCTCCGGGACCTCCAGTTCGGGGTGCGGCACGTCGGCGCGTGGCGCCTCGCCGACCGGGGCGAAGCGGCCGCGCAGCTCCACCCCGCGCAGCTCGCCGTAGCCGATCCCGGCATCGACGAGCACGGCGGCGCGCGGGTCGCGGGTGAGGTCGGTCCACCGCTGGCTGCGCACGATCGACCACAGCCACAGCGCCTGGTCGTCCCACACGAACCACAGCGGCGTCAGGTGCGGGCCGTCGGGGCCGGCCGTCGCCACCCGGCAGACCCGCTCCTCGGTGAGGAAGACGTCGATCTCCGCCCGTTCCATGGCGATCTTCCGGCCGCGTCGCTGTTCCTGCATGCGCACATCCCCTCGGGCGGACCGCGCTGGCCGCGGCCGGATCGGAAACATCGTTCCTGCCAGCCCAGAAGGCTATTCTGTGTCTCCAGCCGGCGCTGGTCATCCGGGCGGCGACGGGCCGGAGAGCCTGACGGGCCGGAGAGCCTGACGGGTCGGGAAGCTTGGCGGGTCGGGAAGCTTGGCGGGGCCGGGAAGCACGGTGGGACGGGGCGTGGAGCGGGCGATGACGGACCGGGACGCGCAACGGGTGGACGTCCGCCGCGAGGGCCACGTGCTGGTCGTGTCGATGCGCCGCGAGAACCGGCGCAACGCGGTCGACCGCGCGATGGCCGACGCCCTCGACGCCGCGCTGAACCTGCTCGACGACGACGACGACCTCTGGGTCGGCGTGCTCACCGGCACCCCGACGGTGTTCTGCGCCGGCAGCGACCTGACCGCCGGCGGCGACTACGTCACCGAGCGGGGCGGGGAGTACGGCGTGGTCCGCCGGCGTCGCCGCACGCCGCTCATCGCCGCGGTCGAGGGCCCCGCGCTCGGCGGCGGCCTGGAGATCGTGCTGGCCTGCGACCTCGTCGTGGCGGGTGCCGGCGCCCGGTTCGGCCTGCCGGAGGTGACGATCGGGGTGGTCCCGACCTGTGGCGCGCTGTTTCGCGGCCCGCGGGCGCTGCCGCTGAACCTGGCCCGCGAGCTCATCCTCGTCGGCGATCCCTTCGACGCCCGGCGCGCCTACGAGGCGGGCCTGGTCAACGTGCTCGCCGAGTCCGGCGGGGCGCTGGACGCCGCCCTCGCGCTGGCCGAGCGGATCTGCCGCAACGCGCCGAGCGCCGTGCGGGCCTGCCTCGCGGCCGTCGACGACGCCGTCGCCCCGGCCGCCGACGCCGCCGGCTGGCAGGCCACTGCCACCGCCCTCGACGCGATCCGCGACTCCGCCGACGCCGCCGAGGGCGTCCGCGCCTTCCTGGAGAAGCGCCCACCCGCCTGGACCGGTCGATAAGCCACCTAAGCCGCTCCCCACGGGAAGCGATGCCTACGGACGTCTCAGTAGTGGTACCGGCACTGGGCGATGCGGATCTGATCGTCGCTGATCTTGTAGATCAGTCGGTGTTCGTCGTTGATGCGGCGGGACCAGTAGCCCTGGAAGCCATGCTTGAGGGGTTCGGGTTTGCCGATGCCGTCGTTGCCATTCCGGGCTATGTCCTGGATCAGGACGTTGATGCGCTTGAGGATCTTGCGGTTCTCCGTCCGCCACCAGAGATAGTCCTGCCACGCGTTCTCATCCCAGACGAGCTTCACTCGACGAGATCGCGTACGGTGCCGGCACCGCTTTCGAGGCGGTCGATGGCGGCCAGGAGCCGGCGGGCGTTCTCGGGACTGCGCAGAAGGTAGGCCGTCTCCTTGAGGGACTGGTAGTCATCCAGGGAGACGATGACGACCGGCTCATGTCCGGCCCGGGTGATGACGACCTCCTCCCGGTCATCTGCCACCGCGGTCAGAACTTCGGCATAGCGTGCACGTGACTCTGAGTAGCTCATCGTCTTCACTGTGCCTCCCGTTGTACAGAAACTTGTACGTAGACGCGAGTGTACGTCCCCCGGCCAGCCATGGCGGCGGAAGCTGGCGGCTTCGGGGTGCCCGCCGGGCCTGGCCGCTGATGGTGGTGTCCGGCGTCGATCGCGAGGATGGTGGAAACCATGGGCAGCGGCGGTGGGGACCTCGGGGATGACGATGCCCGGCTGCGGGTGGGGGCGCCCGCGTCGTCGGCGGCGGGGCTGCCGGGGGTGGGGCACGCCCTGGCGCAGGCGTGGGAGCGGATGGGGCCGGGCCGGTCGGTGCGGACGCTGCGGCTGGTCAACCAGGACCACGGGTTCGACTGTCCGGGCTGTGCGTGGCCGGAGCCGGCGCCGGGGGAGCGGTCCGTCGTCGAGTTCTGCGAGAACGGCGCGAAGGCGGTGGCGGAGGAGGCGACGCGCAGCCGGGTGACGCGGGAGTTCTTCGCCGCGCAGCCGGCGTCCGACCTCGCCGGCCGCTCCGGTCACTGGTTGGGCAGCCGGGGTCGGATCGTGGAGCCGGTGTACAAGGCGCCGGGCGCGGATCACTACGCCCCGGTGGGCTGGGACGAGGCGTTCGGGATCGTCGCCGCCGAACTGGCGGCACTCGACAGCCCGGACGAGGCCGCGTTCTACACCTCCGGTCGCACCAGCAACGAGGCGGCGTTCGTGTGGCAGTTGTTCGCGCGGATGTTCGGGACGAACAACCTGCCGGACTGTTCGAACATGTGCCACGAGTCGTCCGGGGCGGCGTTGACCTCGACGATCGGGGTGGGTAAGGGGTCGGTGACGTTGGCCGATCTGGAGTCCGCGGATCTGGTGCTGGTGGTGGGTCAGAATCCGGGGACGAATCATCCGCGGATGCTCAGTTCGTTGGAACGGGTGAAGCGCGCCGGCGGCAGCATCGTCGCGGTGAACCCGCTGCCGGAGGCGGGGCTGCTGCGCTTTCGCAATCCGCAGCAGGCGCGGGGGGNGCTCGGGCGCGGCACGGCGCTGGCCGACCAGTTCCTGCAGATCCGGCTGAACGGGGACATGGCGCTGTTCCAGGCACTGTCACGCCGGCTGCTGGCCGCGGAGGACGCGGCCCCCGGCACGGTGCTCGACCACGCCTTCCTCGCCGAGCACACCAGCGGATTCACCGAGTTCGCCCACCATGTTCGTGGGCACCTGTCCGACGCCGACGTCGCCGCGGCGACGGGGCTCGCCGCCGCCGAGATCGACGAGCTGGCCCGTCGAGTGCTGGCCGCCGACCGGGTCGTGGTCTGCTGGGCGATGGGACTGACCCAGCACGCCAACTCGGTGGCGACGATCCAGGAGGTCGTGAACTTCCTGCTGCTGCGGGGGAACATCGGCCGGCCGGGGGCGGGGGTGTGCCCGGTGCGTGGGCATTCCAACGTCCAGGGTGACCGCACGATGGGAATCTGGGAGAAGATGCCCGACGCGTTTCTCGACGCGTTGGGTGCCGAGTTCTCCTTCGCTCCGCCGCGTGCGCATGGGCATGACGTGGTGGAGACGATCCGGGCGATGCGTGACGGTCGGGTGCGGGTGTTCCTCGGCCTGGGTGGGAATTTCGTCGCGGCCGGTCCGGATTCGGCGGTGACCGAGGCGGCGATGCGGGCGTGTCGGCTGACGGTGCAGGTGTCGACGACGTTGAACCGCTCGCACGCGGTGACGGGCCGTGCGGCGCTGATCCTGCCGACGCTGGGGCGTACCGAGGTCGACGTGCAGGCCGGCGGGCCGCAGCAGGTCAGCGTCGAGGACTCGATGGGCATGGTGCACGCCTCCCGTGGCACGCTGCCCCCGGCCGGGGCGGAGCTGCGCTCGGAGGTCGCGATCGTCTGCGGCCTCGCCGAAGCCACCCTCGCCGGCCGGGCGGACGACTCGGACGACTCGGTGGACTGGGCGGGATTGGCCGGCGATTACCGACGGATCCGCGGTCACATCGCCCGGGTGGTGCCGGGGTTCGAGGATTTCGATGCCCGGCTCGCCGCGCCGGGTGGCTTCCAGCTTCCGCATCCGCCGCGCGACAGCCGCACCTTCCCGACGCCGGACGGGCGGGCGGCGTTCACCGAGAACGTCTGCGACGTGCTGCGCGTCCCGCCCGGGCATCTGCTGCTGCAGACGGTGCGTTCGCATGACCAGTACAACACGACGATCTACGGGATGGACGACCGTTACCGCGGGGTCCGCCGGGGCCGCCGCGTGGTGTTCGTCCACCCGGACGACCTCGCCGCGCTCGGCCTCGTCGACGGCGTGCACGTCGACCTCGTCGGCGTGTGGACGGACGGGGAACGGCGGGCGGAGAACTTCCGGGCGGTGGCGTACCCGACCGCGCGGGGCTGCGCCGCCGCCTACTTCCCCGAGACCAACGTCCTGGTCCCGCTGGACTCCACCGCCGCCCGCAGCAACACCCCGACCTCCAAATCGCTGATCATCCGGCTGGAGCCGGCGCGCGAGCCGGTGGGCGGGACGCGCTGATGGGGCGGGCGACGGCGCGACGCAGGGTGACCCGGGTCCGGGCCGGGGTCGCCACGACGGTCCGCCCGGACACGGTGGTCGGCGAGGAACCGCTGGAGATCCGGGTCGGCGGGCGGGCGCTGGCGGTGACGATGCGCACCCCCGGCGACGACATGGATCTGGCGCTGGGGTTCCTGCTCGGCGAGGGCATGATCGCCGGTGCCGCCGACGTGGCATCGATGCGCTACTGCGTCGGGAGGGACGGTGCGTCTGGGAGGGACGGTGCGTCGGGGAGGGACGGCGCGGTCGACGCCGATGGCCGCCCGACCTACAACGTGCTCGACGTGGCGCTGGCCCCCGGGGTCGCCCCGCCCGAGGTCGACGTGACCCGCAACTTCTACACCACCAGCTCGTGCGGCCTGTGCGGGAAGGCCAGCATCGACGCGGTCCGGCTGCGCAGCCGGTTCACCGTCGCCGACGACCCGCTGCGCCTCGACGCGGCGACCGTGACCGGCCTGCCCGACGCCCTGCGGGTGGGGCAGCGGCTGTTCGCCACCACCGGCGGGCTGCACGCGGCGGCGCTCGCCGACGCCGACGGCGTGCTGCGGGCCGTGCGGGAGGACGTCGGGCGGCACAACGCGGTCGACAAGGTGATCGGCGCGGCGGTGCGCGACGGCCTGGTGCCGCTGGCCGGCCACGCGCTGGTCGTCAGCGGCCGGGCGTCGTTCGAACTGGTGCAGAAGGCGCTGATGGCCGGTGTGCCGATGCTCGTCGCGGTGTCCGCGCCCTCGACGCTGGCGGTGGATCTCGCCGAGGAGGCGGGGATGACGCTCGCCGGCTTCGTCCGCGGGGACTCGATGAACCTCTACACCGGCGCCCACCGGGTCGCGCTGGCCTGACCACCGCGGGTCGCCGCGGGTCGCCGCGGGTCGCCACGCGATCCCATCTCGTCCCGGCAGGGTTTTTCGACCGTGGGCAGGGCATTGGTGCGCTGATAGCACCGGATGGAGGCCAGTCGTGGCAGTGACGCATGAGGTCGAGCGGAAGTTCGCGGTGGACGAGATGTTCGCGCTCCCCGCCTTCGACGGGGTGCGGGGGGTCGCCTCCGTCGCCGACCCGGACGAGCGGCACCTCGACGCCGTCTACTACGACACCGACGACCTGCGCCTGGCCCGCAACCACCTGACGCTGCGCCGCCGGGAGGGTGGCGCCGACGAGGGCTGGCATCTGAAGATCCCCACCGCCGACGGGGCCCGTGACGAGATCGGCCGCCCGCTCGGCGAACCGTCGCAGATCCCGCCGGAGCTGCTGGACCTCGTCGCCGTGCGGCTGCGGGGTGCCTCGCTTCGACCGGTGGCGTCGATCACGACCGTCCGGCGCACCCGGCGGCTGCGCGACGCCGCCGGCCACGACCTCATCGAGGTCGCCGACGACCGGGTCAACGCGCGGACGATGGGTGAGCGCACCATCGTGTCGCGGTGGCGGGAGGTCGAGCTCGAGGCGCTCGACCCGTCCGGGGTGAACGTGCTGCCCGCCGCCAGCAAGGCCCTGCACCGGGCCGGCGCGAGGCCCGCGCCGTCACCGTCGAAGCTGCAGCGCGCCCTCGCCGTCGAGCTCGGCGGTCCCGACGTGCAGCCCGGCCCGGCCCGGCTCGCCGCCTCCGACAGCGCGGCCCGGGTCGTCCACGCCTACCTGGCCGAGCACACCGCGGCGCTGCTCGACCGCGACCCCGCGGTGCGTGTCGACGCGCCTGAGGCCGTCCACGACATGCGGGTCGCGGCCCGGCGGCTGCGCAGCACCATCCAGACCTTCCGGCCGCTGTTCGACGCCGAGCGGGCCGCCGAGATCGAAGCCGGCCTGCGCGAGATCGGCGAGGTGCTCGGACGGCCCCGCGACGCCGAGGTCCAGCTTGCCCGCTTCGCCGGCGAGCTCGCCGGGCAGCCCGGCGAACTGGTGCTCGGCCCGGTGGCCGCCCGCGTCCAGGAGGCGCTGCTCGGTGAGCGGCTGCGCAGCCGCGAGGAGGCGCTGGCCTACCTGCGCGGCGAGCGGTACTTCGGGTTCATCGAGACGCTGCTCGGCTTCGTCGCCGACGTCGGGCAGACCGAGCGGGCCCGGCGCCCGGCCGGCACCGTGCTGCCGAAGCTCGTTGCCAAGGTGGATCGCACGCTCGTCCGGCGGGTCGAACGCGCCCGGCGGGCCCCCGCCGGAGCCGACCGCGACGTCGCCTACCACGGTGCCCGCAAGGCCGCGAAGCGGCTGCGTTATGCAAGCGAGCTGATGGTGCCCGTCCACGGCGGCGACGCGGCGACGCTCGCGAAGGCGGCGAAGCGGATCCAGAACGAGCTCGGCGAGCACCAGGACTGCGTCGTCGCGCAGGCCCGGCTGCGCGAGTTCGCCGTCGCCGCGAACCTCGCGGGCGAATCCTCCTTCACCTACGGACTGCTCGCCGGGGACGAGCGGGCCCGCGCGGCCGCGACCCGGGCCGCCTTCGAGGCCACCTGGGCGCGGGCCGCGCGCCCCCGCCTGCGTCGCTGGCTGCGCCGCTGATCGGCACGCGGGGAGCACATCGCGGGGCGGTGCGCACGGTCTGCCGCCTGCCGATCCGGACCCTCGGGTCGGTCCGCGGCGGTCCGCCGGGGTCCGACCGTGCCCGTCGGATCAGGTCCGGATGGCTCGCCGGACGTGACGTTCGACAGGTGGTGTGTGCCCCGCCACGGATGTCCACTGGGTTACGGGCTCGAGTCGATCGCGTGCGGTCCACCTCGACGGCCCTGGACGCAAGGTTGGGAGGGGTGCGATGACGCGAGCTCTGGTGGCGTTCGGAACCGGGTGTGGCGGGGCCGGCGACCTGGCCGCGATGATCGGCGCGGCGTTGACCGCCCGCGGTCTCGAGGCAGACGTGCTACCGGCGCGGCAGGTGCGGGAGGTGGCATCCTACGACGCGGTGATCGTCACCGGTGCGCTGTTTGCCGGACGGTGGTCCTGCGACGCCCGTCGGCTCGTGCGCCGGCGCCGCGCCGGGCTGTCCCGGCTACCGGTGTGGCTGGTCACCAGCGACCCGCGCGGCGGGGGAGAGCGGAGCGGCGCAGGAGAGCCGGTGGGGTCGCAGCCGGCCGCGCAGGTCGCCGAGCTCGCGACGCTGATCGGAGCCCGGGGCATGGTGACCTTCGACGGCCCCCGACGCGCCGGCGCCCACCCGGCCGCCGCTGCCGCCCACCCGGCCGCCGCTGCCGCCCAGCCGACGGCGGGGACCCGGCGCCGCCCGGAGCAGCTCGCGGCGTTCGCCGACGCCGTGGTCGCCGCGGCCCCCCCGCGTGTCCTGCGGGCCGTGCCGGCCTGGGGACCCGGTTCCGGCGCCGGGGCCGGGGCCGGAAGCGGCTGGCGCAGCCATCGGCCGGCCCGGATGTGGCTGGTCGGCGCGGCCCCCCGACCCCGCCCGTCGTCGGACGTGGTCGCCGGCTCCGCCGACGACGCCGACTACTGGGTCACCGGATAAACGACGTCACCGCGGTGCCGGCGCCGGCGCGGGCCGGTTTTCCACGCGGACGGAAAACCGGCCGGGCGCGGTTAGTCCTTGGCGAGGATGATCTCCTCGCCGAAGCGGCGCACCGTCTCCTCGGACGCGGCGGGATCGTCGCCGATCACGTTGAAGATGAGCCAGTCCACGCCGAGGCTCTCGTATTCGGCGATGTCGGCGCGGACCTGGTCGACGTTCCAGCCCTGACGGACGTCGAGCAGGGACAGGACCCCGCCGAGGGCGACGGTGACCTCGGCCGGGTCACGCCCGGCGGCGTTCGTGGCGTCGCGCAGCCGGTCGATGCGCTCGCCGACGGCGGCCGAATCGGGCACGTGGGCGGTTCGGATGGTGCCGGCCAGCGTCTCGGTGGTGAGGGTGAGCAGGGCGCCGCCGCCGAAGCGGGCCGCCCGATCCAGGCCCCATCTGCTGTTCGCGTGTACCCACAGCGGCGGGTGCGGTCGTTGGATCGACGGCGGTCGCAGCGCGGTGCCGGACGTCTCGAAGCCGATTCCCCGGTGGGCGATCTCCTCGACGGCGGTGTCCGCGGTGAGGATCTCCAGCGCCTCGTCGAACAGCTCGCGCCGTCGGTCGAAATCGGCACCGGAGGCGCGGAACTCGCCCCGCAGATAGCCGGTGCCGACGCCGACGACGAGTCGTCCCCCGCTCAGCCGGTCCAGCGTGCGGATCTGGTGCGCGGTGAATAACGGATTACGGTAGGGCAGCACGGTCACCAGGGTGATTAACGTGATGTCCTCGGTCAGCGCGGCACAGAAGGCCAGGGACGAGAAAGGCTCGGAACTGCCCTCGCCGCCGGCGTTCGCCCATTTTGTGGATGGCGCCGGGTGATCCGTGAAGGCAATGCCGGACCACCCGCTCTCCTCGGCCGCACGCACCCACGGGGTGATGTTCCGCTGGTCCAGCACCTCGGGCCGCCACTGCGGATCACCGATGCCGTGTTGCACGCCGAATTTCATGGGTCTGCCTTTCGATCGTCCTGGTCACGCTGTTTCCTGCATCGTTCGGCAGGTGTCCGGGTAATGCGCGGCCCCATTGTCGGGTGGCTGCGCGGCGGACCAGATCAGCTTATGCCGGTCCGCGTCCGGATGCCCCGGCAGTCGAGCGTCAGCCCAGGTGGGGCCGCCGGACGGGGAGGATCACGGCTGCCCGTGGCGTTCTCGTCCGGCCGCCGCGCATTGACGCGTACCAGGTGTGACCGTTCCGGAAGCCGGGTTAGTGCTGCACGCCGATGGCCCGGCTCAGGAATTCGCAGATCGTGGCCATGACGGTTTCACTGTCGTTCTGTTCGATCCCGTCGCGACGTCGCAGAAGGACATTGTTGGCAATGTCCTGGATCATGACTGCATCGCTCGCCGGCCGGGTGTGTCGGAAGGTCCCCTGCGCCGCGCCGGCCTCGAGGGCCTGGATGAGTGGAGCCCTGTTCAGCTCCTGATGCCGCGCGAGCGTCTCGGCGTACCCGGCGACGCGGTGGAGCTCGAGCGTCTGCATGACGAGGGTCCGGCGATGCCGCCGCGGTTCGAAGGCGAGCTGGATGTAGAAGCGAATCCATTCGCCGATTGCCGTATACGGATCGGGCGCGCTGGCCAACCGCTCCGTGAGCTGGGCCGTCGCCCGTTCGCTTTCCTCTTCGAACATCGACAGCAGTAGCTGGTCCTTCGACTTGAAGTGCCGGTAGAACGACCGGGTCGAAAGCTGCGCCTCGGTGAGAATCTCGCTGACGGTGACGGAGCCCGAATCCGCGCGCGCCAGCACCCGGTAGGCCGCCCGGATCATCATCGAGCGCTCTTCCTCGGGCGCGTAGGCGAGCGGCCGGCCGATGCGGCGCCGGGGGGCGTCGGACTGCGACCCCTCGTCGGACGCTGTCAGGTCCTGCGCACGAGACATGGCAGCCCTGCCTCCTGCTGGGGGGCGTCGGCGTTCGTCGGACGGGGTTCGTCGGACGGGGTTCGGGACGCCCGATGCTATCGACCGCGTCGCCGGGGGGCGATCCGAACACCGGTGGGCCCCCTGGTTGTGACCCTCGACACCCCAGTGGCATCGCCGTCAGGTTCCCTGAACTGCGACGCAGGCCGTCCTGCTCGCCACCACCCGCCAGATCCTGACCACCCCCGAGGCCGAGGCCGCCGCCGTCTGACCGGCGAGCGGCGGTCGTCCCCGCACGCGCGGGGGTCTTCCGGACCCGTCCGTGCCGCGTCGGCGATGAACTCGTCGTCCCCGTACGGGCGGGGATCATCCTCGGGGGTCGGTGGCAAAGTTGCGAAGGATCTTGGCGAGTTCGGCTGGCTGGTCCAGAGGGATGAGGGTGCGGGTGTCGGCCACCTCGACCAGCCGTCCCCGGGGGAGGAGTTCGGCGAGACGGCGGCCGTGCTCGGGCGGCATCACCCGGTCCTCGGCGGCCCAGACCACCAGGGCGGGGCCGGTGAAGCTCGACAGGTAGGCGGGAGCGTCGAGCAGGAGCTCCCGCGCCGGGCGCAGCGAGCGCAGCACCCGCACGGTGTCGCGGCGGATGCCCCCACAACTCTCGCCGCGGCGCAGCAGCGGTTGCATCCACCGGGCGGTCGCGGCGTCCCCACGGGCCGTCAGCCAGCCGAAGGCGATCGGCGCGCGGCGCATCGGCCGCAGCCGCATCTGCTGCATGACCAGGCCGAACAGCGCCGGTGGCAGCGCACCGGCCAGGGCCAGCGTCCGCCCGGTCAGACCTGGCGGGATGTTGTCGAACGCCTCGCAGGAGACGAGCGCGATCCGGCCTACCCGCGCGGCGCCGTCCCGCACGACGAGCTGCACCAACGCGCCACCGGTGTCGTTGCCGACCAGGGTGACGTCGTGCAGGTCCAGTCGGGCGAGCAGCTCCGCGACGAGGCGGGCGAGTCCGGGTAGCGAGAGGTCGGCGTCGGGGTGCATGGGATGGCTGTGCGCCCCCAGGGGCAGGGTCGGGACCACGCACCGGTGGTCGGCGGCGAGCTCCGCGACCGGGCCGGTCCACAGCGAGGCGTCCATCAGCAGTCCGTGCAGCAGCACCAGGACGGGGCCGGGGCCGCCGGTGTCCTCGTAGTCGATCGTTCCGGTGGACAGCTCGATCTCTGCCATGCCGGCCGCCTTCCGCGTGTCCGGATCCTGCGCCCGGAGCCTGTGTCCGGAGCCACAGCTTCTACGTCTTGTAGAAGAAGACCACGCGCTTCGTCGTACGTCCAGTACGGACCGCATCCGCGTCGGGACCCGGTGGCGGGACGACGGTGGCGGGACGACGGTGGCCGGGTGGATCCGGTCGGGCCTGGCAAGCGGCTCGTACGCTGAGCGGATGGACCGTGACCCGCCCGGCGCGCGGGGCGCGCGTACCGTCGACCCCCGAGCCCCCCGCCAGAGTGTCCTGCGCGAGGCCGAGATCGTCGCGACCGCGCTGTCGATCATCGAGCGGGACGGCGTCGAGGGGCTGACGATGCGGCGCCTCTCCCAGTCCCTCGGGGTGTCGCTCGGCGCGACCTACAAGCACGTCGCGACCAAGGACGACCTGCTCCGCCTGGTCACCGCCGAGCTGTACACGCGGGTCCTCGACGCCGACACGCCCGACGCGGACTGGCGCCCCCGGCTGCGCTCGTTCCTGCTCCGGATGCACGAGGTGGTTGGAAGCTGCCGGGGCCTCGCGGCCCACCTCGCGGCGCACGCCGACGACCCCATCNCCGCCCGCCTCTACCACCCGTTGCACGCGGCGCTCACCCAGACCGGCTTCACCCCCGACGGCGCCGACCGGGTGCTGCGCGTGCTGTTCTTCTACACCTCCGGCGCGCTGCTGACGCCCGCGTCCGAGCCGGCCCGCGAGCGCGCCGCCGCCGACTTCGCCGCCGGCCTCGACATGGTGCTCGACGGCGTCGCCCACGCTCTCGCCGCCGAGCACGACCCCACGCCCTGATCCACCAGCCAGCGTCGCTCCGGCGCCGGCACGGCAGCCAGACGCATCCCCTCGGTCGGCCTACTCGCCCCCTCCAAATCCGCGCTACTCGTACGGGACGCGGCAAGGCTGGCGAACGTCCCGCGTCCCTACCGATGCAAATTGCGCCG
>NZ_JYFN01000035.1 GCF_000948395.1 Frankia torreyi
AACGATGCGCGAAGAACAACCAGCCAGGCCATGAACGGGGTAAAACAATTGGCACTGACAATCGGCACGCTGTTGAGTTCTCAAGGAGCAGGCGCTACCAGCTCTTTGCCCTTGCGGGCTTCGTTCTGGTGCTTCTTTAAGTTACTCGCCTCTTCGTTCGGTGTCAAATCGCTCTGTTTTGTGCGAGATGAACCTTTTTCGAACAGGTCTTGCTTTTTCTCACTTACCCTTGCGGGGTTCGCGTTGGTGCTTTTTTAACTTACTCGGCCTCTTCGTTCGGTGTCAAATCGCTTCGTTTTGTGCGAGATGAACCGTTTCGAACAGGTTTTGCTTTCATGCGCGCCTGAGACAATCCGCCCTACGGTGATTGGCTCCTGCGATGTTTCTAGGTTACGAGCTTTGGCTGGATTGTGTCAAATCGCTCCGGCTTTCGATGTTTTCGCACCGACCTGCCGGCGATTGCCACTTTCACACCGTATCGCACCGTCCGCGGCCCGTTTCCTCGGGGGGTCTGTGCCCCCTCGGAGGAGATGTGGTCCTGCGCGACATCGAGCTCTTTGCGGAGCTCGGTGGGCGACGAAGGAGAACTATACACGAGGAGGGGCGCCGTGGGCGACCCCGAGGGCATAACTTTCTGGCACCGCCGACGGACGGTGCGTTAGCCCTCGTCCCGGTCCGACGGCCGGGACGTTCGGGTGGTTCCGACCCTGCTGGACACCCACCGACTGGCGTCGAACCACAGTCCGTTGCCGTCTGCCCAGGTCAACGTCCGACTCCTCGACCCGGTTCCCGGCCCGCCCGCCCAAGCCCTCGGTGCGCTCTGCCGGGTTGATGCCCGGTACCCACGCCACCCAAACCTTCCTTCGCGGACCGAGGCTGATCGGCACCCCGTCCGGGGGTGAACGGGGAAGCCGCCGGCGTACGGGTCTGCCGACCCGCGGCTGTTCCATAAGGCCGCAGGCCTCGCCTCCGACGGGTCGACCGAGCGCCGGACGAGGACGACGGGCTCTCGGACGGTGGATCGGTCGCACCCCGAGGCCGACCTCGGGCGCACCGGTCGACCGTGGGTCCCCCGACATGCTGGGATGGATCCGACGCGGGTGCCATGCCGCGATCGCCCCGGATTCCGGCGTCGGCCAGGCCCGGCCGAGCCGCACTCGTCGGCGTCGCAGGCCGGGCACTACGGCCGCCAGGCCGGATTCTCCCCGCGACAGCCGGCGCGTCCAGCCGAGTCCCGGCCCGGAGCGCGGCGGGACGGCGCAGGGCCGCGTCCCGACCGGATGCCGCCGGCGCCAGTCCGCGCAGAGAGGCGGAAGCGTGGTCGTCGCGCGCAACGGAACCCCTGCCGGGCGCCTGCGCCGGCCCGGCACCGCACGGGCGGCCGGGAGACCAGCACGGTTGTCCGAAGAGACCAGCACGGTTGTCCGGGAGAGGAGTGACGAGGTGTCGATGCTCGGCCGAGCCACCTGGCGGGAGCTCGGAGACGACCGCCCGCTGCTGGTGCTGCCACTGGGCAGCACCGAGCAGCATGGACCGCACCTCCCGCTCGACACCGACACCCGGGTCGCGTCCGCCGTCGCCCACGGTCTCGCGCAGCGGTTGGAGCCCCTGCTCGTCGGGGCGGCGTTGCCGTACGGAGCCAGTGGCGAGCACGCCGGGTTCCCCGGCACGGTCTCGCTGGGCACGCAGGTGCTCGAGCGGGTGGTCGTCGAGCTCGTCCGCTCGGTCGACGACACGGCTCGCGCCGTCGTACTGGTCAACGGTCATGGTGGGAACACCGCAGCCCTCTGCTCGGCCCGGCGGATCCTGGCCGACGAGGGTCGCCCGGTGCACCTGTGGGCCCCGACGGCGGCCCTGGCCGCGGCCGTCGGCGTGCCGGCGGCGAACCGCGACCTGCACGCCGGTCGCTCGGAGACCTCGCTGCTGTTACATCTGGCCCCCGACCTGGTCCGGCTGGACCTGGCCGTGGCCGGGCCCAGCCCGTCGCTCGACGACCTCCTCGCCCACGGCGTCGCCGCGCTCAGCCCCTCCGGGGTGCTGGGCGACCCGGGGGGCGCGTCGGCGGCCGAGGGCGCCCGCCTGCTCGACGCCTACGTCGACGACGCCGTCGAACGGCTGCTGGGCTGGACGCGGCGCCAGGGCCTCACACCCCCCGCGGCGCGAACCGTGGATCGGTCCGCGTGACGCGCGGCAGCGGCGGCCCGGCCTCGTCGCCGGCCCCCGTCGCGCTGATCACCGGGGCGGCGCGCGGTCTCGGGGCTGCGGTCGCCGAAACGCTCGACGCGGCCGGATACCGCCTCGTCCTTGCCGATCTGGCGGTGCCGGAGCCGCCGACGGCGGGCTACCCTTACGCGACCGGGCGAGAACTCGACGCCGTCGCCGCCCGCTGCCGCGACGCGGTGGCGGTCCGGGTGGACGTCCGCCGGCAGGCCGACGTCGACGCGGCCGTCGCCGTCGCCCGGGAGCGCTACGGCCGGCTCGACACCGCCGTCGCCGCCGCCGGCATCATCGCCGGCGGGCCCCCGATCTGGCAGACCGACGACGACTCCTGGCAGACGCTGCTCGCCGTGAACCTCACGGGTGTGTTCCACGTCATCCGGGCGGCGGTCCCGGCGTTGCTCGAGGCGCCCGCCGGCCGGTTCGTCGCGATCGCCTCCGCGGCGGGAACGCGGCCGCTGGCCCGCCTGGCCGCCTACTCCGCCGGCAAACACGGCGTCGTCGGGCTCGTGCGCAGCCTTGCCGCGGACCTCGCCGGGACGGCGGTGACGGCGAACGTCGTCTGCCCCGGCTCGATGGACACCACGATGCTGGCCGAGTCGGCGAAGATCTACGACCTGCCCGACCCGGGAGAGTTCGCCAGCCATGCCTACCTGCGCCGACTGCTGCAACCCGAGGAGGTCGCCGCCGCGGTGGCCTTCCTGTGCTCACCCGCGGCGAGCGGGATGACCGGTTCCGTGCTGGCCGCGGACGGCGGGTTCACCGGCTGAGCGCCCAGCCCGGCACCCCGCCTGACGGGGGCGCCCCATGACGAGGGCACAGCGCAACGAGGGCACAGCGCGACGGGGGCAGCGGCGCGACGGGGGTGCGGCGAGACGGCTGTCAGTCGGGCCAGCCGTAGCGTTCCGGCGCCAGGACGAAGGCGGCGGCTCCCCGCAGCGCGACACGGGCCGGATCGTCGCTGCGCCCGATGCGCATCCGCCGGACGAAGGCCAGACCGGCATGGCGCTCGAAGCCGGCGAGCAGGGCATCCCAGAAGATCGGGCCGGACTGCGCGAATCCGCCGGCCACGACGGCCGCCTCGAGGTCGAGCAGGCTGGCACTGGCGGCGAGCCCCGCGCCGACGGCAGTCCCGGCCCGGGCAAGCTCCCGGCGGGCGATCTCGTCACCGGCCGCGGCCGCGGCGGCGAGGGTGTGGCCGTCGGCCGGCTGGCCGTCGGCGGGAGTCCACCCGGCCGCCCGCGCCCGGTGCACCGTGCGCGGACCGGACGCGAGGGCCTCGACGCAGCCGCGACCGCCGCACGGGCAGTCCGGTCCGTCCACGTCCACCGGGACGTGACCGATATGGCCCGCGTTGCCGGAGGTGCCGTGGAACAGCCGGTCACCCAGCACCAACCCACCGCCGACGCCGGTCGAGACGGTCACCGCGAGCAGGTTGCGCACGCCCCGCCCCGCCCCGGCCCAGTGCTCGCCGGCGACGAGCGCGACGCCGTCGTTGTGGACCAGCACGGGCCGCCCGGGGAACAGCTCGCGCAGTCGGGGGCGCAGCGGGAACGCCTGCCAGGACGGGATGTTCAGCGGCGACACCTCACCCGCCGGCCATTGCATCGGGCCCGCGCACCCGCAGCCGACCCCGGCGACCGCGTCCGCCGTGACCTCTGCGGCCGCCAGCACCGCGCCGATGCAGTCCCGCAGCGCACCGAAGACCTCCTCGGCGGACCCGCCCGCGCCGCGGCCGGGCGTACACCCGCCCGGGTGATCCTCGGCCGGCCGGTGCACGTAAACGGGCACGGGCATGGGTCGGCGGGCGGTCGCGACGATCGTGCCGTCCGCGTCGACGATCGCGGCCGCGATCTTGGTGCCGCCGATGTCGACGGCGAGCGCGGGCCCGCCGGCGCGGCCCGGCGCCCCGAGCCCGGCCGCCGTCGCGGATGGTTCGACCCGGAATGCGCCCTGTGCCTGCGACGACAGCGACTGCGACGACAGCGACGACTGTGACTGCGACGACATCCGGACAGGATACGGAGACAACAACGGCCGGGCTCCAGCCTCGTCGGGGACGGGTGGAGGCCCGGCCGTGCCGGTCCAGGGGAACCGATCAGCCAGCCTTGCGCTTCTCGATCGCCTCGGTGAGCTGCGGGACGACGTTGAAAAGGTCGCCGACCAGCCCGTAGTCCGCGAACTCGAAGATCGGCGCCTCGGGGTCCTTGTTGACGGCGACGATCGTCTTGGACGTCTGCATCCCGGCCCGGTGCTGGATGGCACCGGAGATGCCGACCGCGATGTAGAGCTGCGGCGACACCGTCTTGCCGGTCTGGCCGACCTGGTTCTGGTGCGGGTACCAGCCGGCGTCGGTCGCGGCACGCGAAGCGCCGACGGCCGCACCGAGGGTGTCGGCCAGCTTCTCCACCAGCGCGAAGTGCTCGGCGGCGCCGAGACCGCGGCCGCCGGAGACGACGACCTGGGCCTCGGTGAGGTCCGGCCGGCCGGACTTGGCCTCGACCACCCGGTCGACGATCTTCGCGCCCTTGGCGGCGTCGGAGATCGCGACATCCACGGTCTGCTCGGCCGGCGTCGACGGCGCGGCCTCGGGGGCCGTGGAGTTCGGCCGGACGACGACCACGGCGACGCCCTTGGTGACCTTCGAGGTCACGATCGTCGAACCACCGAAGATCCCCTGGGTGGCGACCAGGTCCGCGGACAGCGCGGTGGCGTCCCAGATCAGGNCGGACTCGGTCTTGGCCGCGACCCGGGCCGCGACCTCTCGGGAGTCCGCGGTGGCCGCGACCAGCACGGCCGCCGGTGACGCCTCGCCAACCAGCTTGGCCAGCACCTCCGCCGCCGGTCCGCCGACGTAGCTCGCGATGTCGTCCGACTCCGCGACGTACACCTTGGCGGCGCCGTACTGGGCGAGGTACTCCTTGGCCTTCGCGTAGGTGCCCGGGGCACCGAGGAAGACCGCGGACGGCTCACCGAGCGTGCGGGCGAGCGTCAGCAGCTCGGCGGTGACCTTCTTGGGTTCACCGTCGGCGTGCTCGACGAGTACGAGAACTTCAGCCATCGAACAAACCCCTCAGATGAGCTTCTGCGCGGCGAGGAACTCCGCGACCTTCGTTCCGCCGTCGCCCTCGTCCTTGACGATCGTCCCGCTCGAACGCGGCGGGGCGGGCTGCGACGTGACGACCGCCGAAGCGGCGCCCGCGAGGCCGACCGCGGCGCCGTCGAGCCCGGCGTCAGCGGCGGACAGCGTCGTCAGCGGCTTCTTCTTGGCCGCCATGATGCCCTTGAACGAGGGGTAACGCGGCTGGTTGATCTTCTCGACGACACCGACGACCACCGGCAGGCTCGCCTCGACGAGGGCGTAGCCGTTGTCGGCGAGCCGCTCGATCGTCACCTTGCTCGCGCCCGGGTCCACCGTGACCTTGCGGGCCTGGGTGAGCTGGGGTAGCCCGAGGCGCTCCGCCAGCAGGGCACCGATGACGCCGCCACGGGCGTCCGAGGCCTCGGAGGAGGTGATGACGATGTCCGGGGACAGCGTCGAGATCACCTTTGCGAGCGCCGCGGAGGTCGCCAGCGCGTCCGACCCGTGCAGCGAGTCGTCCGTGAGGTGAACGGCCTTGTCCGCGCCCATCGACAGGGCCTTGCGGATCGTCTCGACCGCCTTGGCGGGCCCCATCGTGACGACGGTGACCTCACCCCCGTGCGCTTCCTTGATCTTCAGGGCCTCTTCGACCCCGTACTCGTCCATCTCGTTCATGACGTTGTCGACGCTCTTGCGGTCGACAGTCTTGTCCGCGGCGTCGAGCTTCTTCTCCGCCCAGGTATCGGGAACCTGCTTGACGGTAACGACGATGTTCACGCCTTGGGGCCTCCGTAGCCAACATCCGATGTCAGTGCTCTTGACATCGTCGCATCTGGGGCGCTCACACGCCCGATGATCGGCGGCGTGACGCGGACCGCACTGTGCCCCTGACCTGGACAGCCGGCTCGGGACGGGGATCGACTACACGCCGTCACCAAGACTAGTCCGTGCGCCCCGCTGCAGCCATACCCCGCGGTGGGCGCATCACGCCCGGCCAGTTCCCCCCAGAGCAGGACAAGGTCTCCCCCGCCGACATCGCTTTGCGGGGCATTTGTCCAATCCACCCCATCATGCACGTGCATAAGTTCCATGCACATGGATGAGCAGATGACTGGACATCCACGCTCCGTGGCCTTGTCGCGAAGCCATCCCCGCCCGCCGACAGGACACCAGAGGCATCGGTCCCGGCCGTGCGTGCATTGCGGCCGGGTTATGCACACCCTCTTCCCTTGACAGTGACCGTTCCACTACTTTCTGCCTCAGGCGGTGTGCGCGGTCGGGCCGCCGCCAACTTAGGCCGACCTAACTTCGACGGGGGACAGATGTCGAATACGCCGCCGGAAAATCCCGCACCCACCTCCCCCTTCGCGCGTCTGCTGCGCGAGGCCGGGGTATCGGACACCAGGTTCGCCTGTCAGGTGAACGCCCGCGCCCGCCAGCAGCGCCAGATCGAGCTGGGCCTGGCAAGGACGACGGTCGGTCACTGGCGACGGGGCATGCGCCCGCGCGACCCGATGGTCGCCGAGCTGGCGGCCGCCGAGATGTCGGCCGCGCTGGGCTACCCCGTCCTGCCAGCCGACCTCGGCTGGCGCGGGGAGTCCTACCGCCACGACGACCTGGGGCTGAGCGGAGCGAACGCACCTGTCGAGACCCTGCGCACCCTCGCCGGACTATCGGGGAGAGACATGCGGCGACGTGATCTTCTCCAGGACGGAACCGCCTTCATCGCGTCCGCCTTCGCCGAGCCGGTGCTCTCCAGCCTCACCGGCGTCGTCGACCGGATCGTCGGCGCGCCGCCACCGGCCGCGGGCGGCGGCGCGCTGATCCGCGACGTGACCGAGACCTTCCGCACGCTCGACGCCAAGTTCGGCGGCAGCGAGATCCGCGCCCAGGCGGTCAGCTTCCTGCACGACCAGACCCGGGCCGCCCGCGACAACCGCCCCAACCCGGACCTGTTCAGCGCCCTGGCGGAGCTGACCCAGTTCTGCGGCTGGCTCGCCCAGGACAGCAGGCGCGAGGCGCTCGCCCAGCGCTACTACATCCAGGCCCTCAGTCTCGCCGAGCATGCCGACGACGCCATGCTCGCCGGACGGATCCTGTCCGGCATGAGCGACCAGGCCGCCCAGCTCGGCCATCCGCGCCAGAGCCTGGCGCTGGCCCGGGCCGCGCTGCGCCGGTCGCTGACGCACTCCACCAGCGCGGTGCGCGCCATGCTGTACGACAAGAACGCCTGGGCGCTGGCGCGCAACGGCGACGAGGCCGGATGCCGGCGCGCCCTGGACAAGATGGACGAGGCGATCGCCCGCGACGACGGGGCCGGGCCGTCCTGGGCCGGCCATTACAACGCCGGCGACGCCGCCGAGTGCCGCGGTCACTGCCTGCGGCTGCTGGAGCGGCCGCGCGAGGCGGTGGACAGGCTGGTCGAGGCGCGCGCGTTGCAGGGCGCGGCCCGCGCACGCACCCGCAGCTACGCCGAGGCCGACCTGGCACTCGCGTACCTGAGCGGGCCGGTAGCGGAGCTGGAAGGCGCCCTGGAGGCGGGCTACCGGGCCGTCTCCGTCGCCGGGCAGGTCTCCTCGCAACGGATCGCGCGGAAACTGGCCGAGCTGGACGGGGCCCTCAGCAAGCACCCGACCGTCGCGGTGCGGGAGTGGCGCGAACAGGCCCGCCCACTGCTCCAGTCCGCCTCCGCCGCCTGACCTCCCGACGGAGGCGGCCACTCGGTGTGATCCCTCCCCCACGTGACGCACTCCCGAGGTCTGCCTCGTGGCGGCCCGGCGCTCCCGCCGGGCCGCGCGGGGGTCCCCGCCAGGTCACGCGGGTCACCCACCGCTCGGATGCCCCGGCGCGCCGGGCACTCTGGGATGGTGACATCCGCGCAGGAGTCCGGCCGCACGGCGCCGGACGCCAAGACCGACACCGGACCGGGCGACATCCCGGTCGCCGCCCCAGAGCCCAGGGCCCGCCCGGCCGTCTCGGTCGGCACCGTCATCACGGTGATCGCCTGGGTGGTCGCCGCGGGCCTCGCCCTGCTCGCCCTCGGCCGGCTGGTGCACCTCGACGACGGCCTCGACTGGCCCTACTCGGCGATCAACGCCGTCACCCCGCTGCTCTACCTGCCGGCCTACGCCACGCTCGCCGTGGCCTTCGCCCTGCGCCGCAACCTTCTGCTGATCCTGTCGGTCGTGCTGGTCGCCGTCCACCTGTTCTGGTCGGTGCCCGAGGTGCTCCCGGGCGGCGCCGAGAATGCGCCTCAGGGGTCGGCCAGGTTGCGGATCATGTCGGCGAACCTGCTGTACCACAACGCCCACGCCGACCGGCTCGGCGCGCAGATCCGCTCGGCCAACCCCGACGTACTCATCCTCGTCGAGCTCTCGCCGCTGACGCTGGCCCGGGTGAACGCCTCCGGCGCCCTGGCCGGCTTCCCCTACCGGGAGGTGCACCCGACCGACGGCGCGTTCGGCGCGGCGATCTACTCCCGCTTCCCGCTGCGCGACGCCGCCGCCCCGGTCATCGGCGGGTCGATGTCGCTGCGGGCCACCGTCGAGGTCGACGAGAACCGCCGCTTCGTGATGTACGCGGTGCACACCATCTCGCCGACGTCCGGCTCGTACACCGACCGGTGGCGCACCCAGCTCACCGCGCTGCGCCACGAGGCCCAGCACGCCACCCTGCCGGTGGTCATGGCCGGCGACTTCAACGCCACCCGCGACCACCGGCCGCTGCGCAGGCTCGTCAGCGCCGGGGTCCGCGACGCGCACGACGTCGTCGGCGGCGGATGGGAGCCGACGTGGAGCGCCCGCTCGGTGCTGCTGCCGCCGGTGCTGCGCATCGACCACGTGCTGGCCTCGCCCGCCTTCGCGGTCACCGGCTTCCAGGTCGGCCACGACTTCGGCAGTGATCACTTCCCCGTCATCGCCGACCTGGCGATGCGGTAGCGGAATCAGCGGCCGATGAACTCGGCCTTGCCGGGGCCGTGGGCGAGGAAGGACTCCATGCCGATCCGGCGGTCCTCGGTGGCGAACAGGCCGGCGAACAGGGCGGCCTCCAGGCGCAGGGCCTCGGCGAGGGCGAGCTCCGAACCGTCGTCGACGGCCTGCTTCGCCGCCGCCAGCGCCATCGCGGGGCCGGCCGTGTACCGCCCGGCGATCTCCCGGGCCCGGTCGTAGACCTCGGCCGCGGGAACGATGACGTCGGCCAGCCCGATCTCGGCGGCCTCGTCGGCACGCACCTGCCGGCCGCTGAAGATGAGGTCCTTGGCCCGCCCCGGGCCGATCAGCCGCGGCAGGCGCTGCGTCCCACCGGCCCCCGGGATCACCCCGAGGAGGATCTCCGGCTGACCGACCTTCGCGTTGTCGGCGAACACCCGCACGTCGGCGCACAGCGCGAGCTCCAGCCCGCCGCCGAGGGCGTAGCCGGTGACCGCCGCGACCACCGGCTTCGGGATGCGGGCGACCACCTCGAAGGTGGAGTTGAGGTCGCCGACCCAGGCCGACGCCTCCGCGTACCCCATCGGCGCCATCTGCTTGATGTCCGCGCCGGCGGCGAAGACCTTCTCGCCCCCGTAGATGACCACCGCCCGGATCGCCGGGTTGCGGGTCGCCTCGACGGCGGCCGCCCGCAGATCGGCGGCGACGCCGGAGTCCAGCGCGTTCATCGGCGGCCGATCCAGCCGGATGGTGCCGATCCCACCGTCGACCTCGAGCCGCACGACGCTCATCCAGGGTCCTCCCGCTCTGGCCCGCGCCCGGGCAGGCGGGGCATGGCGACACCCGGCCGGCCGCGGCGTTCGCGGGCCAGGGCCGCTCGCCACCCGGCCTGGGCGTCGGTCGCTCCAGGGGTGGGTCGCGTCGGCCGCCCGGGTCGGATCGCGCGGATCGGTGGGTGGTCGGAGGTCACGATAGGCCGACCGACGCTGATCTTCCTGCGATCGCGGCGGCGGGGGCGGGGTGGGACGGAGGCGCCCGATCGGCCCACCGGGGGCGGGGGCGTCCGTTAACGTCACCGAGGTGTCCGACGCAGGCGGCAGCACCCGCGCATCCCACGTGTCACCCCGCTCGAGCGGCGACCCGCGCCCGGGCCGACCCAGCCCGCTCGGGGTGATCTGGGACGGCGCCGGGGTCAACATCGCCGTCGCCGCCCCCGGCGCCGAGGCGGTCGAGTTCTGCCTGTTCGACGACGCCGACCGGGAGTCCCGCCACCGCCTGCCGGAGCGCGACGGCGAGGTGTGGCACGGCTACCTGCCCGGCGTCGGACCGGGGCAACGCTACGGCCTGCGCGCGCACGGCCCTTACGACCCGGGCCGGGGCCAGCGCTACAACCCGGCGAAGCTGCTGGTCGACCCGTACGCCCGGCTGCTGACCGGGGCGCTGCGGCCGGATCCGGCGATCTACGGATTCGGTGGCGGCGATCCCTACGGCTACGAGCCGGACGCACGGGACTCCGCCCCCTTCGTGCCCCGCTGCGTCGTCGCCGGCCCCGCGCGCCGGGACGGCACTCGGCGCCGGGGCCGGGGGCGGCATCCGGCGGACAACAGACCCGGGATCCCGTGGTCGCAGACCGTGCTGTACGAGGCGCACGTGCGTGGCTTCACCCGCCTTCATCCGGGCCTGCCGGCCCGGCTGCGCGGCACCTACGCGGGGCTGGCCCACCCCGCCGTGGTCGACCACCTGCACCGGGTGGGCGTCACCGCACTCGAGCTGCTGCCGGTGCAGGCCTCGGTCTCCGAGCCGGCACTGCTCGAACGTTCGAGAATCAACTACTGGGGTTACAACACCCTGGGGTTCTTCGCCCCGCACGCCGCGTACGCGGCGACCGGCGACCCGATCGGCGAGTTCCAGACGATGGTGGCGACGCTGCATGCCGCCGGCATCGAGGTGATCCTCGACGTCGTCTACAACCACAGCGCCGAGGGCAGCGAACGCGGCCCGACGCTGTCCCTGCGCGGCCTGGACAACGCGACCTACTACCGGGTGGAACCCACGGACCCGCGGCGCTACCGCGACGTGACCGGCTGCGGCAACACCCTGAACATGACGTCGCCGCACGTGGTGAAGCTGATCTGCGACTCCCTGCGCTACTGGGTGAGCGAGATGGGCGTCGACGGCTTCCGCTTCGACCTGGCCACCGCGCTCGCCCGCAACCCCGACGCCTTCGATCCCACCGCCGGCCTGCTGACGGCGATCCACGCCGACCCGCTGCTGTCGTCGGTGAAGCTGATCGCCGAACCGTGGGACGTCGGCTGGGGCGGCTACCAGGTCGGCTCGTTTCCGGCGCCGTGGGCGGAGTGGAACGGACGCTACCGCGACACGGTGCGGGACGTGTGGAACGGGCGGACCAGCGGGGTCGCCGACCTCGGCTACCGGGTGACGGGCTCGTCCGACCTGTTCGAGCACGGTGGGCGGCGGCCGTGGGCGTCGGTGAACTTCGTCACCGCCCACGACGGCTTCCCCCTGGCCGACCTGGTCTCCTACGCGGAGAAGCACAACGAGGCCAACGGCGAGGGCAACCGGGACGGGGAGTCGGACAACCGCTCGTCGAACTACGGTGCGGAGGGCCCGACCGACGACCCGACGATCCTGTCCACCCGCCGCCGGGTGCGCCGCGGACTGCTGGCCACGCTGCTGTTGTCGGCCGGGGTGCCGATGCTGCTGGCCGGCGACGAGTTCGGCCGGTCTCAGGGCGGCAACAACAACGCCTACTGTCAGGACAACCCCGTGTCCTGGCTGGCCTGGCCGGGCTCCGAACCCAGGCCCAGGGCCGGAGCCGGTGCCGCAGCCGGTGCCGGGGCCGGTGGGCGCGACCCCGCCGGGCCGGACCCGGCGCTGCTACGCCTGGTCAGCGGCCTGATCTCGCTGCGTCGCCTCGAGCCGGCGCTACGCCGCGAGGTGTTCTTCCACGGCGGCGAGTCAGGCCCCGGCCGGCTCGCGGACATCACCTGGTTCCGCGCCGACGGGCAGGTGATGTCCACGGCGGACTGGAACGCGCCGAAGGTCGTCACGCTGGTCGCCCACATCGCCGCGGGTGCCCCCTCGAGCGCACGGGCGGGCGCCCCCTCGAGCGCCACCTCGGACGCCACCGAGGAGGCAGGGCGCGATGGTGGGTGCGCGCCGGGCGTGCTGGGCGTGATCCACCCCGATGGCGCGGACACCACCATCACCCTGCCCGCGGCGCCGTGGGCGCAGCGCTACGACCTGCTGCTCGACACCGCAGACGAGGATCTCGCGGGTTTCCCGGCGACCCTGGCCGACCCTCGCCGGACCCTGCTGCCCGGCGCCGTCGTGCCCGTCCGCGCCCGCAGCGTCCTGCTGCTGCGGGCGCATCCTCCGGCCTGATCAGCCAGCCGGGGCCATCAGGGTTGGCGCCCGCCGAGCCGGCGGCCGGAGGCCGGCGGCCGGGCGACGGGCGACGGGCGACGGGCGGGTGACGAGTCGGCGAGCTACGGGTTGGCGACGAGACCCAGCTCGGCGACGCTCGCGGTGAGGCGGTGGCGGGGCAGCACCCGCACGGTGTAGCCGAACGGGCCGGTGCGGCCCAGCGGGATCGTGCCCTCGTAACGAGGCCCGCCCTCGCCCTCGCCGGCGAGCTGCAACGACAGCACCTCCGGGGCGAGGATCCGGTCGGTCTGGTCGATCCGGCCGTAGGAGGCGAGGACGTCGACGTCGTCGGGGGCGAGCCCGCCGAGGTCGATCGTGGCCCGCACCACCAACGACTGGCCCACCTGGGGGGTGTCGCCGAGTCCGGCGGAGTCGACGTTGAGCACCCGCACCCCCGGCCAGGCGGCGCGGACCCGGCTCTTCCAGGCGGCGAGGTCGCGGGCACCAGCCAGGCCGTCGGCGGCGACGGTCCGGGCGGAGACGCCGGCCGGCACGTAGTACCGCTCGACGTACTCCTGCACCATCCGGCTGGCCAGCACCTGGGGGCCGAGGCTGGACAGGGTGTGCTTGACCATCGCCGTCCAGCGCCGCGGCGCGCCGTCGCCGGCGTCGCGGTCGTAGAACCGCGGGGCGACGGTGTTCTCCAGCAGGTCGTACAGGGCTGCGGACTCGATGTCGTCGCGCCGGTCGGGGTCCTCGACGCCGTCGGCGGTCGGGATCGCCCAGCCGTTCTGGCCGTCGAACATCTCGTCCCACCAGCCGTCCCGGATGGACAGGTTGAGGCAGCCGTTGAGCGCCGCCTTCATCCCGGACGTGCCGCACGCCTCCAGCGGGCGCAGCGGGTTGTTCAGCCAGACGTCCGAACCGGAGTACAGGAACCGCGCCATGCCGATGTCGTAGTCGGGCAGGAACACGATCCGCGCGCGCACGGCCGGGTCGTCGGCGAACTGGACGATCTGCTGGACGAGCTGCTTGCCGCCGTCGTCGGCGGGGTGGGCCTTGCCGGCGATGACCATCTGGATCGGCCGCTGCGGGTGCAGCAGCAGCCGGCGCAGCCGGTCGGAGTCACGCAGCATCAGCGTGAGCCGCTTGTAGGACGGCACCCGGCGGGCGAAGCCGATGGTCAGCACGTCGGGGTCGAAGACGGACTCGACCCAGTCGAGCTCGCCGGGGGCGGCGCCGCGCTCCAGCCAGGAGGCGCGCACCCGGCGGCGGACCTCGCCGACGAGCCGCTCCCGCAACTGGCGGCGGGTGGCCCAGATGACCTCGTCGGGCAGGGCGGAGATCTTGGCGAAGCCGGCCGCGTCGTCGGCGAGCAGCCCGGGGCCGGGCTGGCGGTCGGCCAGCTCGATGACGGCCCGCGACACCCAGGTCGGGGCGTGCACGCCGTTGGTCACCGAGCCGATCGGCACCTCGGCCGAGTCGAACCCGGACCACAGGCCCGCGAACATCTCCCGGCTGACGATGCCGTGCAGCTTGCTGACGCCGTTCGAGCGCTGGGCGAGGCGCAGGCCCATGTGCGCCATGTTGAACACGTTCGGGTCGGACTCGACCCCCAGCTCCAGGACCCGTTCGACCGGCACGCCGGGCCAGGAGTTGTCCCCGCCGAAGTGGCGGGCGACGAGGTCGCGGGGGAAGCGGTCGATGCCGGCGGGCACCGGGGTGTGCGTGGTGAACAGCGTGCCGGCGCGGGCGGCCTCCAGCGCCTCGTCGAAGCTGAGCCCGGTCTCGACGAGCTCGCGGATCCGCTCCAGGCCGAGGAAGCCGGCGTGGCCCTCGTTGGTGTGGTAGACCTCCGGCGTCGGCGTGCCGGTGACGGCCGCGTAGGCGCGCAGCGCCCGGACACCGCCGATGCCCAGCAGCATCTCCTGCAGCAGTCGGTGGTCGGTGCCGCCGCCGTAGAGCCGGTCGGTCACCCCCCGCTCGGCCGGCTGGTTGTCCTCGACGTCCGAGTCGAGCAGCAGCAGCGGAACCCGCCCGACCTGCGCCTTCCAGATCTGCGCGTGCAGGGTGCGGCCCTCGGGCAGCCCGACGGCCACCTTCACCGGCACGCCGGCGGCGTCGGTGAGCTGGGTCAGCGGCAGCCCGTGCGGGTCGATGCCCGGGTAGCGCTCCTGCTGCCAGCCGTCGCGCGACAGGGACTGGACGAAGTAGCCCGCCCGGTAGAGCAGCCCCACGCCGATGATCGGCACGCCGAGGTCGCTGGCGGTCTTGAGGTGGTCGCCGGCGAGGATGCCCAGGCCGCCGGAGTACTGCGGCAGCACCTCGGTGATGCCGAACTCCGGCGAGAAGTACGCGATCGCCGCCGGCGCGCCCGGCAGCTGCTGCCGCTGGTACCACAGGTCGGCGGAAAGGTAGTCCTGGAGATCGTCCGCGATGTCGGTGAGCCGGCGCACGAAGCGGCGGTCCGCGGCGAGCGCGACGAGCCGATCGTGATCGACCTCGCCGAGCAGACGTACCGGGTCACCCTTGGTGGCCCGCCAAAGCTCGGGATCGACCGACTCGAACAGGTCCAGCGTCTCGGGGTGCCAGGACCAGCGAAGATTCAGGACAAGTTCCCCCAGTGGAGCAAGCTGCTCGGGGAGCTGCGCACGGACGGTGAACCGTCGTAGGGCTCTCACGAAGACGTGAGCTTAGAGGAGTGCCGGTGACGTGGGCGCACCCGGGTTCGACCGGCGGGTTACGTTCTCCGAACAACTC
The DNA here is from genome assembly GCF_000948395.1 of Frankia torreyi. Classification (GTDB taxonomy): domain Bacteria; phylum Actinomycetota; class Actinomycetes; order Frankiales; family Frankiaceae; genus Frankia; species Frankia torreyi. Next base: position 15,376 of record NZ_JYFN01000035.1, read on the forward strand.
GCCGCCCGGCCGAACGACCAGTCGGAATCCTCCGGAATTGCACTCCTGAGACCGACCGGTCTTGCTACTCGTCGTCGGGCCCGGCGGCCACCTTCGCGGCGAGGGCGGACATGACCGCGGGGTCCCGCAGGGTCGTGACGTCGCCGAGCTCCCGCCCCTCGGCGACGTCCCGCAGCAACCGGCGCATGATCTTGCCGGACCGGGTCTTCGGCAGGTCGTCGGCCCAGACGATCCGCCGCGGCCTGGCCAGCTTGCCGATGCGCCGGGCGACGTGCTCACGCAGCTCGGCCTCGACGGCGGAGTCGCCGACCCGCTCGCCCGCCAGCGTCACGAACGCGACGATCGCCTGGCCGGTCTGCTCGTCGGCCTGCGCGACGACGGCGGCCTCGGCCACGGCCTCGTGGGCGACGATCGCCGACTCGACCTCGGCGGTGGACAGGCGGTGCCCGGAGACGTTGATGACGTCGTCGATCCGGCCGATGATCCAGAAATAGCCGTCGGCATCGAGCCGGGCCGCGTCCCCGACCACGTACGTCCTCGGGCCGAAGCGGGAGAAGTACGTCTCGACGAAGCGCTTGTCGTCCTTGTACAGGGTGCGCAGCATCGACGGCCACGGCTGGGTGATCACCAGAATTCCGGTGCCCTCGGTGACGGGCCGGCCGTCCTCGTCCAGCAGCGCCGGGCTGATCCCGGGCAGCGGCCTCGTCGCCGATCCCGGCTTGGTCGGGGTAACCCCCGCCAGGGGCGAGATGAGCACCGACCCGGTCTCGGTCTGCCACCAGGTGTCGACGATCGGGCAGCGGCCACCCCCGATCACCAGGTGGTACCACAGCCACGCCTTCGGGTTGATCGGCTCGCCGACCGTGCCGAGCACCCGCAGCGAGGACAGGTCGTGGCGGGCGGGGTACTGCGCGCCCCACTTGATGCAGGTGCGAATCGCCGTCGGTGCCGTGTAGAAGACGGTGACCCTGTACTCCTCGATGATCCGCCACCAGATGTCGTGGTCCGGATAGTCCGGGGCGCCCTCGAACATCACGCTGGTGACGCCGTTGGACAGTGGTCCGTACACGATGTAGGAGTGGCCGGTGATCCAGCCGACGTCGGCGGAGCACCAGTAGACGTCGGTCTCCGGGTCGAGGTCGAAGACCGTCCGCAGGGTGTAGGTCGCCCCGAGCAGGTAGCCCGCGGTGGTGTGCAGGATGCCCTTCGGCTTCGCCGTCGAGCCGGAGCTGTACAGGATGAACAACGGATGCTCCGCCGGGAGCGCCACCGCCGGGCACACCGGGTCGGCGGCGGCGAGCAGCTCGTCGTACCAGACGTCGCGGCCGGCGGTCATCGGCACCTCGGCGGCGTTCTCCCCCGGGCCGCGGACCACCACGATGTGCTCCAGCGCGGGCAGATCGCCGAGCTCGACGTCGACGGCGGCCTTCACCGGCGACCGGCGCCCCTTGCGCCGCGCCCCGTCGACGGTGATGAGCACCTTGGCGTCGGAGACCTCCATCCGCTCCCGGACCGCTGACGGTGCGAAGCCGCCGAAGACCACGTTGTGGACTGCGCCGATCCGGGCGCAGGCCAGCATCGCGGCGGCCACCTCGGGGATCATCGGGAGGAAGATGCCGACGACGTCCCCGGCCCGGACGCCGAGGGACAGCAGACCGTTCGCCAGCCGCTGGGTCTCGGCGAGCAGGTCGGCGTAGGTGACGTCGCGGTGCTCGCCCTCCTCGCCGCGCCAGTGGAACGCGACCCGCTCGCCCCGGCCGGCCTCGACGTGGCGGTCCAGGCAGTTGGCCGACAGGTTCAGCTCGCCGTCGGCGAACCACGTGTAGAAGGGCGGGTTCGTGTCGTCGAGCACCTGGGTGAACGGCTTGTCCCAGGTGAGCAGCTCGCGGGCCGCGGCGGCCCAGAACGCCTGCGGGTCCGCCGCGGCGGCGGCCCGGTCGGCGTCCACGGGCCGGCGTCGGGTGAACCCCGCCGGTGGATCGAAGCTCTCCACCGACAGCAGGCCCTCCAGCGTGGCCTCCAGATCGTTCGTGGCGCTCGGGTCGGTCGTGGCGCTCACGCCCGGATCGGTCACGGTTCCTCCTGGACGAAACGGTGTGCGCTTGGACACCGTCCCCGGTCTACCACGAAGACCGGCCGCCGCCCAGGCTCATCACGGGACGGCGGGAGTCGGATCGGGCCGGTCGGCGCGCACCCGGTCCAGCAGCGCCGCCAGCACCTGTTCGCCCGCGACCGCCCCCGCGTCGGCGGTGACGGCGACGTTCGGCGCCGACCAGCCGAGTTCGTGCAGCTCACCGTGGGCAGGCCGGACGGCGGCGTCGGCGGCCAGCAGCATCGGGATGTCCAGGACCGAGTCGCCAGCGGCCAGCAGCGTCGCCGTCCCGGCCCGGCGGACCACCTCGTCGACGGCCCGCTGCTTGGTCAGCACCGTCGGCACCAGGTACACCTTGCGGCCCTGTACCGACACCGACCAGCCGGCCGCCCGTGCCGCCGCGGTGACGCCGGTCAGGTCCGGGATGGCGGGCCGGTCGTGGGCGACGAGATAGACGAACAGGTCGTCGGCGGCGCGGACCGTCCGGGCCCAGCCGCCGGCGGCGAACCGTTCGGCGAGCGCCAGCATCTCGGCCAGCGGCGCGCCGGCGGCGGCCAGCTGCGCCGCGATCCCGGCCGCCCACGCCGGGTCGGGTGCTCCATCGACGAGCAGGTGCCCGCCGTTGGCCGCGATCGCGTACCGCGGCCGGATGCCCAGGTCGACGCGGCGGTACTGGGCGAGCGTGCGGGTGGTGACGGGAACGACGACGGCGCGGCGATGCAGCTCGGCCAGCAGTGCGAGCTCCCGCGCCGTCGCGAAGGACAGCGGGGCGCCGTCGAGCCGCTCGACCTCGACCAGCTCGACCTCGACCAGCGCGGGCTCGACCAGCGCGGGCTCGACCAGCGCGGGCTCGACCAGCGCGGGCTCGACGGTGCCGGCTGGCGGCAGCAGCGAGCGCCGGGAGAAGATCAGTGTCTTGTCCAGGTCGAGGGCCACCAGGTGGCCGCCTCCCGCCGTCACGAGGCGTCCGAGGGGCCCGGGACATCAGGGATGTCCGAGATATCCGGGACGTCCGGGCGCCAGCGCGCGTTCGGGGTGTGGAACACCGGCGCCGCGCCGACCGGACGCACCAGCCCCACGCACGAGAACGGCAGGTCGGCCATCTCCTCGACCTCGACGCCGCGGTCGGCGGCCAGCGCCAGGACGTGGGGCAGCTCGTCGACGCGGTCCGGGGCGACGAGGATGCGCCACGGCACCCGGCGCAGCAGCACCCGGGTGGTCTCGCCGACCCCGGGCTTCACCATGATCACATCCGGGATGTCGTAGGCGGCGGCGATGCGCTCCACCGCCGCCCAGCCGGCCCAGGTCGGCCGCCGGTCGCCCGCCCACAGCCGCGGCCAGGTCTCGGCGACCTCGTCCGCGACCGCGTCGAACTGCGCGACGACCGTGTCGATGAAGTGCCGGGACAGGTCGTGCGGCGCGAGCTCGCCGTAGTACTTCGCGCCGTGGAAGTCGTTCGGGCCGATGTGCTCGGCGTTGAGGACGGTCCGGCTGACCAGCCCGCTGACCGTGGAGTTCAGGCAGGCGCTCGGGATGAGGAAGTCGTCGCGGGTGCCGTACAGCGGCACGCACCGCGCCGGATCGGCGAGCACGGCGAGGGTGTCGTCGAGGCCGAGACCCGCGACCGCCTCGCTGAGCACCCGCGTCATCACACCCTTGCCCGTCCAGCCGTCGACGAACTGGATCGCCTCGCGGTCGAACCGGTCGGTCAGGTAGCGCACGGCGTTCATGTCCACCCCGCGATCCTTGATCACGGAGATGGCGTGGTGCGGGGTGTCCAGGCCGTGCCGCCAGCCGTACCAGCGGCGCATCAGGATCCCGACCGGCGTTCCGGCCCGGGCGATCGAGACCAGGACCGGCTCGGGCTTCGTGACCCGGACGAGTTCGGCGACCAGCCCCGTGGCCAGCGCCACCCGCCGGGCCGAACGTTCCAGTGCCTGATGGTAGAGGCGGAGGTAACCGGCGTCGGGCTGGTACTCGACGGGCAGGTCCTCGGAGTAGTGCCGGCCGGCCTGCATCGCCTCCTCGCGGTCCTCGGTGGGCCGTTCGAGGTCGACGGCGCTCAGATCGGTGAGCAGGAAGGTGACGTCCGCCGGGTCGTACGAGCCCGAGCCGATCGTCCCCGCGAGCGCGGGGTCGCCCGGCCGCCCGGCCACCGGCGTCGCCGGCCCGGAACCGGTGGCGCTCATCGGGCCTGCTCCGGCCGGGCCGGGCGGTAGGCGGGCAGGGTGAGCACGGCGACCGGGGCGCAGCGGCGCAGCTCGGCGACGAGGCCCGCCGGGTCGGCGACCGGCGCGGGCGAGGCGGCGTCCGCGCCGGAGTCGACGATCAGGACGATGTCGTCGTAGACGCCGGGACGGACGTTGTAGACGTGGCTGACCCGGCTCGGGTCGTCCGGCGCCGGGAACGTGAGCGCCGCCCGGATGGCGTAGCCCTCGACGTCGACCGGATGGACCGGCGAGCGGGTCGTCGACTGGTAACGGACCTCGCCGAAGCCGGCGGCGGCCAGCGTGTCCGCGATCCGCATCGGGGTGTACATCAGTTCCTCCGTCCCAAGGACGAGTGTGCGGCCGTCCGGCCGGGTCAGCGCCGCGCGCACGGCGGCGGCGACCGGTGCCAGGGCGTCGTCGAGCCGGCGCCGATGAGCCGGCGACCAGCCGTACCGGCCGCCTTCGGGCAGGTCCGCCGGCCAGTCCGCGGCCAGCCACCGAACCGGATGGCCGGCCTGGACGGACGCGGAGACCCGGGCGGGCGCGGAAACCTGGACGGACGGCGACACCTGGACGGGCGGCGACACCTGGGCGGGCGGCGACACCTGGGTAGGCGGCGCGGCCCCGGCGAGGCGGGCGCGGATGCTCGCCGCCCGGTCGGCGATCTCGGGCGGCACCGTGACGGTGGCCGCGATCAGGGCGACGACCTCGATCCGGACGCCGAGCTCGGTGGCGAGCTCGGCGAACGCCGTGCGCGCCGCGGCCGGCCGGGCGTCGACGAGGGTCGCCACCACGTAGCGCCCGCGAGGGGCGTGGGCGTGCAGGATGCGGATCGTGCCGAGGGCGGTCCGGCCGGTGGACAGCTCGTCGTCGACGAGCACGATCGGCTCGCCGCCGCGCAGGATCGCCGGGTCCTCGGGGACCAGCCAGTGGTGGGAGGCGTGCGAGTGCGACTCGGTGAACTCCAGCACCGGCGGCACTCCGGACAGGCCCCGCCGGGTGGTGTGCAGGTAATGGCTACCCGCCAGGCCGTCGGCGACGGCGTGGCCAAGCGCCGTCGCCGTCTCGCAGTAGCCGATGACGAGCGGCCCCGTCCGCACGCCACCGTCGTGGCGGGCCGCGGCGGCGGCCGCGCCGTCGGCGGGGAAGTCGGGCAGAGCCCGTACCAGCGCCGCGAGGTCCGCGCCGGCGGCCAGGCCCGCACCCGGCGCGACCGGCAGGTGCTTGCCGAGCACCCGGCTGACCAGCAGGTGGGCGCGGCGCGGGTTGCGCCGCAGGGCCAGCCCGACCAGCGCGTCCAGGCCCCCGCCGCGCACGTCCGCGCTGACCTCGACGGCGAGTCCCAGCTCCGCCCACAGCCAGCCCGGGTCCGCCGGCACCGGCGTCGTCGTGGTCATCGGGCGGTCCCCACGCCGCTGTGGCCGCGGGTCGCCGCCAGCACCTCGACGAAGGTGTCCCCCTCGCGCAGGACCCCGAACGCCCTGGCCCGGCGTAGCACCGCCTCGGCCCAGGCCCGGTGCGGGCGCAGCTCGTTCATCTTGTTCGCGTAGCTGCTCGGGCGGACCCCGCCGGAGTCCCCGGCGAGGATCGTCTCGGCATCGGTGAACTCCTCCTGGCTGACGACGTGCAGCGCGTGCACGGCCGGGACGTGGCTGGGATGGATCACGGTCTTGCCGATCAGACCGTTGGCCCTGTCCAGGACGACCTCCCGGATCAGCCGGTCGAGGTCGGCCGAGACCAGCGCGCTGCGCATCCGGATCGCCTCCTGGCTGCCGTCGACCCGGTCGGCCTGCTCGAACGGAGTCACCCGCAGCGAGCTGACGAACAGGCGCTCCGGCTGGGCGAAGTACTCCCACACCGGGCCGGTGACGATGTGATCGCCGCCGCGGGCGCAGATGTTCACGATGTCGGCGATGCAGTCGCGGACCACGGCGATGTCGTAGATCGTCAGGTCCCGGTCCCGGCGCAGCCCGAACAGCCCGCACAGGTCGGTGGCGCCGAGCCGGATCGCGAGAACCTGCTCGGCGTGTTTGTCGACCAGTCGCCGCACGGCCGTGAGCGCCTCGACCCGGGTCTCCCGATTGATCACCGGTGGGCTTTCCAGCACCGGCATCGCCCACAGCGGCCGGCCGACGATGTCGGAGGCCCGCAGCACCGCCTCCAACCCCGCCTCGCCGCCCTCCTCGGCGAACTTGGGCAGGACGAACCCGGCGAGGCAGCGGGCCCCGCCCGGACCGAGCCGCGCGATCAGGTCCGGGATCTGCCCGACGGCGCGCACCCGGACGAACAGCAGGGGCAGCCCGTCGCCGGAGCGCGGCGGGTCGTCGGCGAGCGAGCGCAGCGCCGCGACGACGTTGGCCTCGGCGTCGGCCACCTCGGTGTCGGCGATCGAGTCCTCGAGGCAGAGCACCATCGAGTTCACCCCGGCCGCGCTCTGCCGGCGCACGTCGAACGCCAGGTGGGGCCTGGTGCCCGGCGCGTACAGCGTCGCGCCGAGCGCGGTGGCCAGCAGCCGGCGGTCCCCATCGACGGCGATCTCCTCCGGCGGACGGTGGAACAGGATCTTGATCGTCTCGTTGTCGAGGAAGGCGAAGTGGCGCAAGCGACGTTCCCCTCGTGAAAGGCGGCGGCGTCGCTCGACCAAGGTCCCCGGTTCGGTGTGCGCCGGCCGGACTGGCAAGATCGTCAAACGTCGCCTTTCGGGTGACGGTACCTGCCCGGGGGCGTCTGACAACAGACAACGACAACCGTCAGTCAGCCGACATTCGGCGGTCACCCTGGGGTCATCAGCAAGCAGCCGACCTGCGGCTGAGCAACCCTCAACGGGTCGGGCCGGGACGGATCCCTCCGTCCCGGCCCGACGATCTGCCGTTGGCGCGCCCTGCGTCCGGTCAGCTTGCTCCGGTGCCGAACAGCTTCTTGTACTCGGCGGCGGACTTCGGGTTCTGGCCGCCGTTCGTGATCGTCGAGCAGACGTTGCCGGGGGTGGGATCGCTGAAGTAGGCGTCGTAGCCCATCACGTCGCCAGCCGCCTTGAACGTCTCGAACATCTTCTGGATGTAGAACGGGTTGTCGCCGCCACCGTCACCGCTGCAGGAGGCCACGCCCCATTCGCCGACCCCGACCTTCTTGCCGTGCTCCCGGGCGAACCGGATCACGTAGCACAGGCCGTTGACGTCCTCGCACTGCTTGTTCCACGTCGCGTCGTCCTTCGACGGCGGGAAGTGGTCGTAGGCGTCGATGCCGACGTAGTCAACGTACTCGTCGCCGGGGTAGGCGCCCCACGGGCTGTTACCGGTGGGCACCGGGGAGTTGTGCGCGTTGAACGTCCAGTCGATCTTCACCTGCGGGTCGGTGGACTTGATGGCCGCCGAGATCTTCTGGAAGCAGGTGCGGAACGTCGCCGGGTCGGCGTCGGTGTGCCAGTACATGAACGTGCCGTTGAACTCCCAGCCGATCCGGACGATGGAGTCGCCCCGGCCGTGCTGGACCAGGAAGCTGCCCAGCTTCTTCCACTGGCCGTCGTACTCACCGCGGGCGCAGGCTCCGTTGTCGCCCTGCCCCTTGGGGTAGGTCGGCTCGCTGATCAGCAGCTTGCCGGCGAACCCCTTGAACAGGTCGACCGGCCAGGTCGGCTCCACAAGCCCGCCCCAGCCCGAGGTGCGGTCGGTGTAGACGTGGACGAGGTCGTTGGGCCGCCCGCGCCAGTTGCCGAACTCCGTGAGCTGCGCGAGCTGGTGCGACTGGAACCCGGACAGCCAGGGCAGGCCCGACTTGGTCCCACCGGCGTCGATCTCCGGCGCGCCGCCGGCAGCCGGGGCGGCCGCGCCGGTCGTGGGGGTCGGGCTTGCCGGCGGGACCGTCGGCAGCCCGGCGGCCGACGGCGAGGCGGCCGAGGCCGACGGCGAGGCGGCGCCGAACTGCCGGCGGCCACCCTTGCCCACGGCGGCGAACGGGCTCGCGGTCGGGCTGGGCGACGCGGTCACGTCGGCAGTGGGCGACGGCTGCGGCGCGGCGCTCGGCGTCGGCGATCCCGCGGCGTCCGGACTCGGCGACGCGGTGCCGGGGCTCGCCGAGGCGGCGGTGCCCGTGGTGCCCGTCGCAGTGGTGGTGCCCGTCGCGGTGGTGGTGCCCGTCGCGGTGGTGGTGTCGGAGCGCTGCACGGGGACGTCGGGCAGGGCCGGCGCCTCCTTGAACTCCTTCGCCGCCGCCTCGGGGCCGGTCACGTCGAGGGCGTCGGCGGCGGTGGCGCCACCCTGGCTCGCCTTGACGTTGACCGTGCCCTTGAAGTCCGCCGGGACCCGGAAGCCCAGGATGAAGCGGCCGTCGGCGTCCGCCTTGGTCAGCGCGCTGCCGCCCAGGCTGGTGGTCTCGGCGGCGACGGTGACGTCGTCTCCGGCGGCGAAGTCACGCCCGCCGACGAGCACGATGTCCTCGTCGAACAGGACCAGCGTGATGCGGCTGCGGGCCTGCGGGGTCATCGTGGAGATCGGGACCCCGGGCTGGACGGTGCCGGCGGGCTCGGTCGAGGCCGTCGGGCTGGCGCTCGGCGACACCGCGCTCGGCAGCGTCGGGGACGGCTGCGGACTCGGCGTCTCGCCCGCGGCCTGCGCCAGCGGGGTGACCGCCCCCAGCAGACCGAGGACGAACACCGACACCAGGCCCAGCCGGGCACTGGTACGGACCGGCCGGCGGGCCCGGCGGCGGCCGGGGCCGCGGCGGCCGGGCGCGCCACGAGGTCGAGTGGGCGGGGAGACCGAACGGCCGACCGGAGGGGACGGTCGGCGACGAGAGGTCGAGACCATGCTCGCGCGCTGCCTTTCGGAGTTGGCGTGAGACGCACCCGCCGAGCGCGCCGCGCACCGACAACGGAGCATGGTCGGATCACGACCGTTGATGGGGCGTCCCCTCCGAGTTGCCGCCTGCGCGGCCACTCAGCGCGCCATCAGAGTTCGACGAAACCGCGGCGGGCGCGTCGACCGGGCTGCCACTGCGGCCCGTCCGTGACGCCGACCGTCTCCGACCTCGGGGTCAGGACGGTTCGACAGATGCTCCGACCGGGTGGCGAACACCCACCTGGCCGGTACTGGAACTACGCGTGATGGACCCAATCGTAAGGGGCACACCGCCTGCAAGGAACAGCACTAGGACGAATACTTTCCGTGGTAGTGCCATCATTGCAGATCTGGTGTGACATCTCCGCACGGCCGCCGCCAGAAGACAACACTTACCCAAATCACAGCACGGAGAAACGTGATCTGACCGGGGCGGAACGGCCGTTCAGCGGACGACCAGATCCTCGTCGGCGGGATGCGTGACGGTCCAGCCGGTGGGGGCCACCAGCGCCGGCAACAGCCGGACGCCCCACGGCAACTGCGCCCCATCCAGCGTGACGTCGATGGTGCGGGTGACGGCCTGATCGACGGCGGCCAGGCGGGACAGCTCGTGGGCCTCGGCGGCCACCCGCGGCGGCGCGGCGCCCGGCCGCGCGAACAGGATCAGCTCGCCGACCGGGCCGGAGGTGCGCACCTGAACCCGCATGGTCCGCCGCCGCCAACCGGATCGGCTCACCGTGTAGGTAACCGTCGGCTGAATCAGCGCACCGACATCCGACCCGAGCGGCACCGGTCCGGTCACTACCGGACCGCCCGCCGCGCCCGCCGAGGCCCCGGAACCGGCCGGGGCCCCGGGCATCGCCGGAGCACCGGGCATCGCCGGGGCACCGGGCATCGCCGGGGCACCGGGGGCACCGCGGCCGTCCGACCCGCCGGGACCGTCGGGGACGACCGGCTGCCCCGCGCCGGGACCGGGTCCCCCCGGTGCCGCGCCACCGGGACCGAGCGGGCCGAGCGGGCCGGGCGCGCCGGGCGCGCCGGGCGCGAACCGCCCGTGCCACGCCTGCGCCGGGCCGCCCGCGGCCGGCATGCTCCGGCCGGCCGGCGGGAGCAGAGGCAGCGGCAGCCCGCCGAGCGGGGTCGTGGGCGGGTTGTCCCCATGCGCGGACCCCCGGGTCCCGCCCGGCTGGGGGACCCCCGCCACCGGATGGCGGGCGCCGACCGGCACGGGCATCGGGACCGCGCCGGTGCGCGGCTGGGCCGGGCCCCCGAGCGGGTGCGCGGCGGTGATCGGATCGGAGCCGGGCGGGTCGGACCCGGCGATGGGCCGCCCCGCGAACGGACCGCCGAGGATGCTCCCGGGCCCTCCCCCCGGTCCACCGACGACGTGACCGCCGGTGGCGGGCCCGGATGCCGTGGGAAGCGGCGGCGGCGGGTCGCTGCGGGTCGCGGGCCGGGCCAGCACCGCCACCCCCGCGGTCGCGACGCGGGCGATCCCACCCGCCCGGTACATCGGATAGGCGGCCACGTGGTAGGCCCAGCCGTCCGCCGGGGCGGCGAGATGCCAGCCGCCCTTGATCTCCAGGCTGGTGTTGGTGACCTTGGCGCTGGCGGCGTACGGGTCGTCCGGGCCGGTGGGCGTCCGGTCCCGCCGCCAGAGCACCCGCGCCTCGGTCACCCCGGGCGGCATCTGGAAGGACAGCACGATCGACTCGCCGCGGTCATCGGCGCGCAGGTCGCGCACGGGCTCGATCACCACGTGCCGCACGGCCCGGCCGACGACGGCCGACTCCCCGTGCACCGTCACCGGGGTGTAGATCACCTCGCCGACCGGGGCGGACTCCGCGGCCTGCCCGGCGCGGCTGGCGCCGACCAGGCGGACGGGCCCGGTGATGGCGGCGAGCTGCACGTCGTCGCCCTCGCCGCCGAGGCCGCCGAGGGGCAGCGGGCCGGAGCCGGGCATCGCCAGGGGGCCCGAGCCGGCGCCGGGCAGCGGCAGCGGGCCGGAGCCCGAGCCCGGCACCAGCCGCGGACCGGTGTTCCCGGTGCCGCCGGCGGGACCCGACGCGACCGGCGTCGCGTAGATCCGCACCTCCCAGCCGGGCGGGGGCGTCCAGCGCAGCGTGGTGCGCCCGCTGGTGGTGACGGCGGCGAGATCCTGCACCGGCCGGGGCCGGGCGGTCACCTCGACCTCGGCCTCGGCGCCGGGCGTGCGGACGGGGCGCCCGGCCGCGTCGTGGTACTCGACGAAGACGTGGTAACGGTACGTCACGCCGACGACGACGTCCGTGTCGTGGAACACGCCGCCGGTGACCCGGGCCCGCCGGGGCGGCTGGCTGACGGGCGAGCCGGGCGCGAGGGTCCGCTCGACGGTGACGACCGACAGGGCGCCGTCGAGCTGCCAGCCCAGCCGGATCCCGGCGGCGGTCCGCTCGGCGCGCAGCTCGGCGAGGTCACGGGTGCAGACCACGGGCGCGGAGGCGACCGGCTCGGAGCGGCGCTCGCCGCAGATCGCGGTGACCTCGTGCCGCACCGGCGTCCACGCCGGCGCGCCGGCGTCGTAGAGCTCGGTGGAGCGGGTGGTGCCCAGGCTGCGCCGGCCCAGCGTCGCCCCGCCACCCTCGACGAGCACGACGCGCTCCACCCGATAGGAGACGGGGCCGCCGACGGACGGCGACGCCCGCCAGCGCACCTGCACCGAACCGTCGGGGCCGGCGACCGCGACGAGGTCCGACGGCGGCGACAGCGGCAGCGCCGCCAACGCCGCGAGCGCCTCCCGGTTGTCCGCGGCGGTGGCGAGCACCGCGGCCAGGGCGGCCTCCTGGGCCTCGGGCGGCAGCGCCCGGGCGGCCTCCACCCGCCGGCGGATCACTGCCTGGGCGGCGATGAGCTCGGCCAGCACCTCCGCCGGGCTGCGGCCGTCCGGACCGGGCACGTCCGCCGCCTGCGCGGCGAGCCAGCGGGCGTCGTCGAGGGCGGCGTCGGCCCGGTTGGCCGCGCGCGCCTCGGACAGGGCCCGCCAGCCGGCGTCGGCCGCGCCGAGCGCCGCGGACACCCGGGCGCCGAGCTCGTCGGCGGCGCCGGCGACGGGGCCACCGACGGCGACCAGCACGGGGCGGGCGGCGGCGAGCAGCTCACCGGCCTCGCGGGGGCGTCCGCCCTCGAGCGCGCGGCGCACGGCGGCGAGCGCCTCGGCCGCCTCTCGGGCCTGGCGCAGGCTGTGCCCGCAGTGCCGGCAGACCACCGCGGCGGCCTCGGTCATCGAGCCGCAGGACGGGCAGGTCGTGTAGAGGTCGGTGTCGCAGTACCGGCAGTGCCGGGCGGCGCCGGCCGCCTCCGGGCGCCCGCAGCCGGGGCAGACGACGTAGTCGACGACCCCGCCGACGTTGACCGCGGCGCCGAGCTCCCGCGCCACCCCGAGCACCACGGACTTCGCCTGTGCCGCGGTGAGCCCGCGCCCGGTGGCCAGCGCCGCGCGGACGAGGCCCTCGAAGGCGACGGCGGTGAGCTCACCGTCGAGGACGACGTGTTCCTCGACCGCGGGGCGCAACTCGTCGGCGGCGTCCGCCATCAGGCCGACCGTGTAGGCGGCCGGATCACCCTCGACCAACCGGGTCGAGACGAGGGCCAGCAGGTCGGCCGTGACCGTCTTCTCCCGGTCGTGCGGGCGGCGGCTGTTGGCGGCCGCCACCGCGGCGTAGGCGGCGGACAGCCGTTCCAGCGAGGCGTCGGGGGCGAGCCCGAGGAACGCCCACAGCGACGCGCTGGACACCCGGTCGCCGCCGCGCAGGGCGCGCAGTTCGGCCAACCGCTCGGCGATCTGGCGGCGGACCTCGGGGGGCAGCGGCTCCACCCCGCCGCCGACCCCGTCGACGATGATCTGCTCCCGGCTGAGCCGGGCGTCGAACTCCTCGACGGTCACCCCGGCGGCGACGGCGAGCCGACGCAGGCCGTCGACGCGGGAGGCGGGGATGCCGCCGAAGCGTTCCCGAACGGTGGCGAGGTAGCCGTCGACCTTGGCCAGCCGCTCCGCGTCACCGCTGCGCCGGGCGGCGAGCACGTGGGCGCGGACCCGCTCGCGGGACTCCGCGTCGCGCAGCGGCTCCTCCCACTCCCCGCGGCGACGCACCAGCTCGGTGGCGAGCGTGGCGTACTTGGCCGAGTTGCGCTCCCGCTGCAGAAAGGCGAGGACGCGGACGAGATGGGCTCCGATGTCGGAGTCGGTATACGGCACGGTGGGGTCGAGACCGGCGATGAGAAAGGGGTCGGCGGTGTCCAGGAAGGAGCCCGCCCGCAGCGGTGCGAGCACCCGCTGGCGATAGCCGCTGCCGTCGAACGCCGCGCTCAAGGATCCACCTTCGTCCCACGTGACCGCCGTGCCCTCCGGACGGACCGGCAACCGGCCCGTCTTCGGGCGCCGAACGCGGGGCGGCAGTTTACCGCCCCACACCCGACAGGCCCCACACCCGAGAGTACGAAGCGGCGCCCCGCCCCGGGTCCCGGACGCCGCGGACGCCCAGCCCGGTCCTTGCGGATCGGCGGCCCGGTATCGCCGTCTGGCGACGATTGGCGGGCCCTGACCGTGCGTCCCGGCTGACCCTACCGACTACGGGGCCGACACCCGGAAGCGCCTGCGTACGTGGGAAATTGGCAGCTCATAACACTTCTCGAGCGGTTTTTTCCCGGGCCGTGGGAGAAGTCCCTGGTCGCGGGATCGACCGGCTCAGTCCCGCTGCTTGAGCAGACTGACCTTCGCCGACTCGGTTGCGCGCATCTCCTCCGAACCGACCCCGGCACGCACCTGAAGGACCAGCGCGGTGGCGGCACCCTCGTGCGCCGCGGTAACCCGAATTGTCTGGTCCCCCGCCATCGCGAAGGTGACCTCGACCGGCGTGCCGCGCTGGTGACCCGGCGGAATTCCGGAGATCGCCCCGGCGACGATCACCTTGTTGTCGTCGATCGCCGTCGATTCGGCCGTGGTCCCCTGCTCGAAGACCCGGATGTCGACCTCGGCCTGATCGTCGGTCACGGTGTAGAAGGTGCGGGTCACCGAGATCGGCAGCGGGTCGTTCTGGTGGGCGAGGAAGGCCGCGACCGGCACACCGCGGTCCTCCGCGAAGATCCCGAAGCCGCGGGAGGTGACGTTGGTGACCTTGGTGCGGACGAGGTCGACCACGGCCGCGGTCGCGAGCCCCGCGGCGTCGGCGCTGGCCGCCGCCGCCTTCTCCACCTCGGCGGCGTCGGCCGCGGCGAGGTCCTGATCGGGCCGCAGCGCCCCGCTGGCCACCAGGTCGGAGTGGACCTCGCGTTCGAGGGCCTTCTTCTGCCCGTACACGGCGGCGCCCTTGGCCACCGCCAGATCCGGGTCGACGAGCCGGGACGTGAGCCCGAAGGACTCCTGCAACCGGCGGCCGACCGCCGGGGTCTTGCTCATGCCGCCCACCAGCAGGCACAGGTCGATCTTCTCGACGCCCTTCTCCCGGGCCCGCTCCAGCACGGAACCCGTCAGGTCCAGGGTGCGGCGCAGCAGCGGCCCGGTGATCTCCTCGAACGTCGCCCGGGTCACCGGCACGCTCACCCGCTTGCCCTTGTGCACGACGAGGACGTCGACGCTGTCCCGTCCGGACAGCGCGAGCTTGGCGTCCTCGGCCGCGGTGAGCAGCTCCTGCTCGTCGTAGACGTCGTCGAGGGGGTCGCCCGCGTCCGGCTGGGCCTCGGTGAACTTCTGCGCCAGGTAGCGGACGAGCTCGTTGTCCCAGTCCGCACCGCCGAGTTCGTGGTCACCGTCGGTGGCCACCACGGTGATCGCACCCTCACTCAGCCGGATGACCGTGGTGTCGAACGTGCCGCCACCGAGGTCGTAGACCAGGACGGTCGACTCCTCCGCGCCGTCCTGGCCGAAGCCGTACGCGAACGCCGCGGCCGTGGGCTCGTTGATGATGTCGACCACGTTCAGCCCGGCCAGCTCGCCGGCGAGCTTGGTCGCCTTGCGCTCCTCGTCACCGAAGTACGCCGGCACGGTGATCACCGCGTCCGTGACCGGGGTACCGGTCGCCCGCTCGGCGTCGGCGGCGAGCGCCTTGAGCACGAGGCTCGACACCGCGGAGGCGCTGTACTCCACGTCGTGCGCGACGAAGCGCCAGTCGGACGCGCCCATGTGCCGCTTGACCAGCCGCGCGACGTCGTCGGGGCGGATGCGGGCCTGCCGCTTGGCCTGAGTGCCCACCACGAAGGACGTGGCGCCCTCGCCACCGCCGTCGAACAACACGACCGACGGCGTCGTGGGCTGGGACTCGATGTTGCGGATCACGTCCGGCCGGCCGTACTCGTCGACCTGGGCGATGCAGGAGTAGGTCGTGCCCAGGTCGATCCCGAACACCTTGGTACCCGCCACCGTCTGAACTCTTCCCTTCGCAAGTCTCGTCAGCGTTCGCCGCCACCGCGACTCAGCGCGTGCGGTAGACCTCGGTCTCCGCGGGCCGGACGACGGTCGTCTCGCCACGGACGAAGCCGGGGCGCACGGTGCGGGCGATAGTCCCGTCCCGTCCCGGATCGTCCGTGGCCNCCCGCCGCACACCGAGATGCCGCGCCGGGTCGAAGGTCCCGCCCGGTACCGCTGTGTACGGCCGCACGTCCACGGCCAGGTCCAGCACCTGGAGGAGCTGCTTGCGCAGGATGCCGGCGACGCTCTGCGGATCGTCCGCCCCCAGGCTACCCATCTGATCGTGGAGCCGGATCAGGCCCCGCAGCAGCGGCGCCATCGCCTCGGTGAGCTCCCCGGCCCGCAGGCGGCTGTTCTCCGCATGCAGCCGGTCCACCAGCTCCGCATCGTGGCGGCGCAGCCGGGCGAGCTCGTCGACCTGGCCGGCGAGGCGCTCGAGGGCCACCGCCTGGATCGCGCCGATCGACCCGGCCAGGTCCCCGTCTCCCGCCGACCCGGCATCCTCATGACGACCGGCAGCGTCCTCACGGCCGGTATCCCTGCGGTTGAGATCCTGGTGACGACCGACTTCGCCGCTCCGACCGCCCGCCACCTGCGCCGTCAACATTCCGTCCGCATCATCGTCGAAGCCGGGAACGGACGGGCCCGGCAGCCCGCCGACGCGCGCCGCACCTCCACGGGTCCCGCCGTCCGGCAGGGAACCGCCGGCATGATCCGATCCCTCGGCATGATCCGATCCACCGAGATAGTCCGAGTCACCGAGGTAGCCCGAGTCACCGGGGAAGTCCGAGTCTCCGAGGTAGCCCGAGTCACCGGGGAAGTCCGAGTCGCCGGGGTAGCCCGAGTCACCGGAGAAGTCCGAGTCACCGGAGAAGTCCGAGTCGCCGGGATGATCCGGTCCTCCGTGGTAGTCCGCCTCCGCGGGATCGTCCACCTCGTCGTGGTACCTCTCGCCCGCCGGGCTCGCCACGTCGTCGTGGTCGCCGCCGCCCCGGACCGCTGGCGACCCGATGTCCCCCACCTCGACGGAACTCGACCCGCCCGCACCGGACCCGGCGTCGGCGGCGTGGTCGGCGTCACGCCCGCCGGGATCCGCATAGTCGCCGGGATCCGCATAGTCGCCGGGATCCGCATAGTCGCCGGGCGCTGTCAGCGGGCCCGTCGCCGGCGATAGGGCGAAACCGGCCGCCCGCAGCGCGTCGTCGTCGACGCCGCGGGCGATCGCCCCGGCCTCGCCCGCGCCCCACGCGCTGCCCGTCCCCCACGCCTCGGCTACCGGTGCATCGCCCTGCACCGCCTCGACATCCCGCACCGGCCCAGCACCGTGCACCGACCCAGCACCTTGCACCGGCCCAACATCCTGCGCCGATCCAACACCCAGGGTCGGCCCAGGGCGCTGCGCCGGCCCGGCGAGATCGGCATACCCGCCGGCCGCCGCCACCATCGGGTCGTCGGGCCGCGCCCCGTGGGGATACTTGCCCGGGTTGTGGCGCTCCCCCGGCGCGAGCAGATCCGGGTAGTCCAGGCGGCGGGAACGCTCCAGCTCCTGCGGGTACAGGCGCCGGCCGCCGGCCCGCCGCGGGCCGCCGGGGTCCGACTCGGGGACCGGCTCGACACCGCCGGGCCAGGTGGGCTCAGCGCGGCCCGAGTGATCCGGATCCGCGAAGTCGGCCTCGTGGGCAGGCTCGGCTCGACGACCGGAGTCAGCCCAACGGGCAGGCTCGGCCAGGTGCTGGGGATCGGTGGCGTAGCGCCGGACGGCGGGCGGGTAGGGCTCGCCGCGGTGACCGCCGGCCGGCTCGTCGCGCCAGTGCCCGCCCTCGTAGCCGTCGTCCGCGGGCCCCGCGTCGGTGGCGGCTGTATCCGCCGCCGCACCCCCGAAGGCATCGGCGGAGGAGCCGAGGGCGTCGGCCGCGGAGTCCAGGGCGCCGCCGGCGTGAGGCGCGGCGTCGGCGTAGGGGACGCCGGCGACATAAGGGGAGCTGTCGGCATACGAACCGGCGTCGGCATACGAATCGGCGTCGGCGTACGAACCGGCGTCGGCGGCGGGGCCTGGGGTGTCATCGGCGTGGCGGACGTCCGCGGTACCGGCACGGTCGCGTCCCGCGGGCTCGTACGAGTTGATCGGCGGGGCGGAGCCCAGGGGCGGCACCCCGAATCCGCGCACCCCCACCGGCACGGACTCGTCCCAGCCCACGCCGGCCCCAGGGGGGGCCTCTCCACCCGCCTCGGGACGCCCGCCGGAGCCGTGGGTGCGGTCGGGCAGGTCAAAGTAGTCTCTCGGACCATGGTCGGCCGGCCGCGGATCCCAGCCGCGGAGCAGGTCGTCGCGCCGCGACCCGGGGTCCCGCCCCGACCGCTCGAAGGCCCCCCGGTCGTGGACCGCCCGGTCGTGGACCGCCCAGTCGTGGACCGCCCGGTCGTGGACCGCCCGGTCGTGGGCCGCCCGGTCCGCAGGATGGTCCGGTCCCCGCCAGGCCGAGTAGTCGTCCGCGCCGAACGGCTCCAGCCCATCCCGTGCCCCCCGCGGGTCACGGCCCGACTCGCCGGGGGCCGCGAGCGGATCCGGGTCCGACGGGTCGGGCTCCAGCGACTCCGGATCCAGCGACTCCGGATCCAGGGGATCGGGAACCAGGGGATCGGGAACCAGGTGGTCCGGCGGGCCGGAGCGCGGCCCGCCGGGCGGGAACCAGCTTGCCCGGCCGCGGGACGCGGGATCGCGACGTGACTGGAACATCGGGTATCGATCCTCCTCGCCGCCGGGCGGCGGGACCGGGGGGGTCATCGCGAGGTACCGGCGTTACTCACTTACGGCCGGCAGTCCAGTTCAGCCCCCAGCCGTAAGCCTGGTCGAGCTCGCGGTGACCGCTGACGTACCGGACCTCACGGCTGACGGTGAAGTCGTTGCCGGTGTTGGTCAGCAGCGCGATCGCGCACATCCGGGCGCCGCCGGCCTGCTCGTCGAGGCGTACCTCGATCGGGGCACCCTGGGCGGGCGTCAGGGTTACCACCGCGTCGGCCTGGTCGAACGACGCCACGCCCTGGTAGATGAAGGCGAACACGAGCAGCCGGCGGATCTGGCCGATCTGCGCGAGGTTGACGTAGAGGTTCTCGCCGCCCACGGCGGCGCCGGTCCGGTCGTCCGCGTCGAGGTTGACGTAGGGCGGCCCGTCGAACGAGCCGAACGCGTCGCCGAGCGCCTGCACCACGCCGGAACGGCCGTCGGTGAGCTCGAACAGCGCGGCGAGGTCCAGGTCGATGCCCCCGCCGGCGGCGCCGAGCACCCGCTTGAGGAAGCCGCCCTTCTGCTGCTGGCCTCCGGACGGGTGCTGGTTCCAGTTGAGGTTGACGTGCAGCCGGCCGCCGCCGCCCTGCTTGCTCAGCGACACGGACGGCGCGGACTTCGTCAGCGTCACCTTGCTCAGCGAGACCGGTCCGGAGCCGGCCGGTGGCGTGGCGGGACGCTTGGTGTAGTCGATGCCCATGGTCCGCTCCTTCGCGGTTGCCGGATTGGTGATCTGCCATCGGTGGACGGACACGACCGGTGGGTGGACCGTCGCCGGCTGCGCCCGATGTCGCCTCGACGATGTCACATCGGCGGTGGACCACTCCAGACCGCAGCTACCCGCCGGATGCGCGGGACCGTCGGCGACCCGTCCGCCGCCGGCCGGCCCCGGCCGGTCGCGCCGGCGCTACAGCGGCGCGCCCACCGCCTCGCGCGGCTGGCCCTGGCCGCCCTCGCCTCCGTCGCCCCTGGTGGAGCCGGTGGAGTCGGCATCGGCGTCGGCGTCGGCGTGCCGGCGGCGGTGGCGGATGGAGGACACCAGCGCCAGGCCGATGAAGGCGACCCCGACCAGGCCGGTGACGATCTCCGGGACCTCGGTCTCGATCGAGATGGCGAGGATGATCGCCAGCGCGCCGATCGCGTAGTGCGCGCCGTGCTCGAGGTAGATGTACTCGGACAGGGTGCCGCGGCGGACGAGGTACACGGTCAGCGAACGGATGTACATCGCGCCGATGCCCAGGCCGGTGGCGATGACGAAGATGTTCTGGGAGATCGCGAACGCGCCGACGACGCCGTCGAACGAGAACGACGCGTCGATGACCTCCAGGTAGAGGAACAGGAAGGCGGCCGCCCGGCCGGTGGCGAGCACCAGCTTCGGCTGCCCGGAGGACCGCGGGGCAGCGGTCTTCCCGGCGCCCTCGGCGGCCGCGTCGTCGTCGGCGTCCTCGTCCTCGTCGGCGTCGGCGCCGACTCCGCGCGACTCGAAGAACTCGCCGAGTCCCCGCACGCCGAGGTAGGTCGCCAGGCCCGCGACGCCCGCGGTCAGCACCTGCTGGGTGTGGTCACCGGAGAACGCCTCGCCCACGACGAGCAGCGCGACGAGGCCGATCACGGTCGGGATCACGTCAAGCTGGCCGGCGCGGCGCAGCGGCTCCTCCAGCTTCTTGATCCACTGAACGTCCCGCTCCGTGTCGAACAGGAAGTCCAGGAACAGCATGAACAGGAAGATCCCGCCGAAGGCGGCGATCGCCGGGTGCGCGTCGCCGAGCTTCTCCGCGTACTGCGCGCTGTCGTTGAGCGCCAGGTCGAAGACCTTGATCGGACCGAGGTGCGCGGTGAGCGCCACGATGATGATCGGGAAGAGCAGTCGCATGCCGAACACGGCGATGACGACGCCAAGCGTCAGGAAGAGCTTCTGCCAGAAGGGGTTCATCCGGCGCAGGATCGTCGCGTTGATGACCGCGTTGTCGAAGGAAAGGCTGATCTCGAGCACGGCGAGGATGGCGACGATCGCCGCGTCCCGGGGGCTGCCGATCACCCCCGCTCCGGCCACCCCGATCGCGGTGATCGCCAACGACCACCCGAAGATCCGCAAGGCGTGCACGCCCATCAACACCTTTCCGGACCGATCGCCAGACCCCGGTCGCGCCGCGCGGGCGGATCCGCGGTCCGTCGGATCCCGCCGCGTCGCCTGAACTCGCCGGAGACCGCGTCGGCCCGCGGCCGGTTGGCCCGGAGCGGCGGTCGTCGGCATCGTAGCTGTTCATCCGGTGGGCGCGACCTGACAAATGGGTTACACCGGATAGGTCGCGCCCTACCCGCGCACTACCTCCACACACTCCGGGTGACCGGGCCGCCGGGCCGCCGCCGGCCGTCCCGGGCCGGTGAACGGCTTCCCCGGGATGGCCGGTGCCGGTCCTGCGACCGGCGCCGGCCGTCCCCGCCGCCGGGCACGTGGCCCGGCGTGCCGCACGTGCTGCGAACCCGGGTCAGACGTTGACGCCGAAGTCGCGGGCGATCCCGGCCAGGCCCGAGGCGTAGCCTTGGCCGACGGCGCGGAACTTCCAGTCCGATCCGTGCCGGTAGACCTCGCCGAACACCATGGCCGTCTCGGTGGAGGCGTCCTCGGTGAGGTCGTAGCGGGCGATCTCGGTGCCGCCGGCGCCGTTGACGATGCGGATGAAGGCGTTGCGGACCTGGCCGAAGTTCTGCTGGCGCGAGTCCGCGTCGTAGATGGAGACCGGGAACACGATCTTGTCGATCTCCGCGGGCAACGACGTGAGGTTCACGGAGATGGCCTCGTCGTCACCCTCGCCCTCACCGGTGAGGTTGTCGCCCTGGTGCTCGATCGCGCCCTCGGGGCTCTTGAGGTTGTTGAAGAAGACGAAGTGCCCGTCCGAGACGACCTTGCCGTCGGCGCGGCACGCGATGGCGCTGGCGTCCAGGTCGAAGTCGGCGCCGGTCGTGCTGCGCACGTCCCAGCCGAGGCCGACCAGGATGTTGGTCAGGCCGGGCGCCTCTTTGGACAGCGACACGTTGCCGCCCTTGCTGAGACTGACTCCCACTGTGTTCCTCCTGCTGTGCGTCGACTGCGTTGTCTGGGGGCCGCACCCGAGCCGGGCGGCGGCCGCTGTCCGGAAGCGCGGCACGCCCCCGGGTGTCCCGGATACCCCGGCGGCCGGGCGCCGGCAGCCTACTGCCCGACGCGTTCGGCACGGTGACTCTCCGCCCGCGGAGGCCACGTGCCGGAGTACGTGTGCTCTGCGGGACGAACGAGTCACGCGCGAGGTTCCCGCCGCCGGTCCGCCGCCGGTCCGGCGGCGGACGGCCGCGCGACCCGATCCGGTATACCGGGCCGCCAGCCCGCTCGCCGTCGCGCAGCCGACAGGACCAGGACCAGCCCCGCGATGACCCCATCAGGCGGTCACTTCACCCGGCGGAAACGCGGATGGAACACGACCCGACCGGTCACCCAACGCAACAACAACGCGGGGCGGCCCCGCCGGATCCGCTCCGGGCCCGACACTGTCACCGGTGCGGCAGCGAATGTGCACGCCGGACGGCACAACAGACGAGGTTCGGACGTTCGTAGGCGCAGCAACTGGGGAACATCGGCTTCGGCGGGAACCATCCGGACGGGGCCGTCAGACCCACCCCAACGCCAACAATCACCCATCCGGTGGCCGCAGGCAGTTCACGCAGAGGTGTCGCTATTCGCCACGTGCAGGGCGGACTATTGAGGCGTGGTTCGTCTGGATAAGGTCGCCATGATGATCGGACGTTCAGTAGGCCGGGTTGTCATCTCCGATGTGACCCCGGTCGTGTCGTGTGGGCAGTGGCCCGCGCGCGCGGTCGTGGGCGAGAACCTCACCGTCGGTGCGACCGTGTTCCGGGAGGGTCACGACCTCATCGGCGCCAACGTCGTGCTGTCGGGACCCGACGGCCAGGGCACGCCGTTCATCCGCATGCGGTCCGCGGGCTCCGGCACCGACCGGCTCGAGGCGGAGATCACTACCGGCGACGAGGGCCTGTGGGGTTACCGCGTCGAGGCGTGGTCCGATCCGGTCGCCACCTGGCGGCACGGCATCGAGCTCAAGGTCGGTGCGGGACAGGACGTCGACGAGCTCGCGGTCGACTTCGAGGACGGCGCGCGGCTGCTGCTGCGGGCGCTGCCGGGCGTGCCGGAGGGCCGGCGCGCCGAGATCGCCCGGGCGGTGGCCGCGCTGCGCGACGACAGTCGCGATGATCCCCACGAACGGATCGCCGCCGCCCTGGACCCTCGGTTGACGAGCCTGCTGGACGCCTTCCCGCTGCGCGAGCTGGTGACCCGCTCCTCCTTGTACCGGGTCTGGGTCGACCGGCCCCGGGCGCTGTACGGGAGCTGGTACGAGATGTTCCCCCGCTCGGAGGGGGCGACCCTCGACCCGCCGCGCTCGGGGACCTTCCTCACCGCCGCTGAGCGCCTGCCGGCGATCGCGGCGATGGGCTTCGACGTGGTCTACCTGCCCCCGATCCACCCGGTCGGCGAGGTCAACCGCAAGGGTCCGAACAACACCCTCGTTCCCGGCCCGGACGACCCCGGCTCGCCCTGGGCGATCGGCAGTGAGCACGGTGGCCACGACGCCGTGCACCCGGACCTGGGCACGATCGAGGACTTCGACCTGTTCGTCGCGCGGGCCCGTTCCCTGGGCATGGAGATCGCCCTGGATCTCGCCCTGCAGTGCGCGCCGGACCATCCGTGGGCGAAGCACCACCCGGAGTGGTTCGTCGTGCGCAGCGACGGTTCGATCGCCTACGCGGAGAATCCGCCGAAGAAGTACCAGGACATCTATCCGCTGAACTTCGACACCGACCCGACCGGGCTCTACCAGGAGATCCTGCGGGTCGTCCGGCACTGGACCGCGCACGGAGTGCGAATCTTCCGGGTGGACAACCCGCACACGAAGCCGGTCGAGTTCTGGGAGTGGCTCATCGGTCAGGTGAAGGCGACCGAGCCGGACGTGCTGTTCCTCGCCGAGGCGTTCACCCGGCCGGCGATGATGCACACCCTCGCCAAGGTCGGCTTCACCCAGTCGTACACGTACTTCACCTGGCGCAACCAGAAGTGGGAGCTGGAGGAGTACGCCCGCGAACTGATCGATGCCGCCCACTACATGCGGCCGAACTTCTTCGTGAACACCCCGGACATCCTGCCGGGCTACCTGCAGGAGGGCGGGCCGGCGGCGTTCCGGATCCGGGCGGTGCTCGCGGCCACGATGTCGCCGACCTGGGGCGTCTACGCCGGGTACGAACTGTACGAGAACACCCCGGTCCGGCCGGGCAGCGAGGAGTACCTCGACTCGGAGAAGTACCAGTACCGGCCGCGGGACTGGGCGGCGGCCGAGCGGGAGGGCCGCTCGCTGGCGCCCTACCTGACCCGGCTCAACCAGATCCGCCGGGCCCACCCGGCGCTGCACTGGCTGCGCAACCTGCACCTGCACCACGCCGACGGCGACGAGTTCATCGTCTACTCCAAGCGGCTGGCGGAGGTGGACGACCCGGGCGGATCGGCCGGGCCAGCCGGTCCGGGCGGGACGGGCGGCGCTGACACCGTGCTCGTCATCGTCAACCTCGACCCGCACGAGACGCGGGAGACCACGGTGCGCCTCGACATGCCCGCCCTCGGCCTCGGCTGGGACGACTCCTTCGACGTGACCGACGAGATCACCGGGCAGACCTTCCGGTGGGGCCGGGACAACTACGTCCGGCTCGACCCGTCCGTCGAGCCCGCGCACATCCTCACCGTGCGAGCCCGGTCGTGACGGAGCCGGAGCCCCTCAGCGAGCCCATCGGCGACGACACCCCCCGCCCGGCCCCCGCCGGTCCCGTCGGGGAGTCGTCCCGCGACCCGTACTGGTTCAAGCGCGCCGTGTTCTACGAGGTGCTCATCCGAGGCTTCGCCGACTCCAACGGCGACGGCACGGGCGACATCCGCGGCCTGATCTCCAAGCTCGACTATCTGGAGTGGCTCGGCGTCGACTGTCTGTGGCTGCTGCCGATCTACTCCTCGCCGTTGCGCGACGGCGGTTACGACATCAGCGACTACTTCCAGATCCTGCCCGAATTCGGCGACCTGGGCGACTTTGTCAGTCTCGTCGACGAGGCGCACCGGCGCGGCATCCGGATCGTCGCCGACCTGGTGATGAACCACACCTCCGACGCCCACCCGTGGTTCCAGGCGTCCCGGTCGGATCCGGAGGGGCCCTTCGGGGACTTCTACGTCTGGTCAGACACGGACGAGCGGTATCCCGAGGCGCGGATCATCTTCGTCGACACGGAGAAGTCGAACTGGTCCTGGGACCCGGTGCGCGGTCAGTACTACTGGCACCGCTTCTTCTCCCACCAGCCCGACCTCAACTACGACAACCCGGATGTGCAGGAGGCGATGCTGGAGGTCCTGCGCTTCTGGCTGGACCTCGGCATCGACGGTTTCCGGCTCGACGCGGTGCCCTACCTCTACGTGCGGGACAACACCAACGGCGAGAACCTGCCGGAGACCCACGAGTACCTCCGGCGGGTCCGCAAGGAGGTCGACGCCAAGTACGCCGACCGGGTGCTGCTCGCCGAGGCCAACCAGTGGCCCTCCGACGTCGTCGAGTACTTCGGCAACGACGACGAGTGCCACATGGCGTTCCACTTCCCGCTGATGCCGCGCATCTTCATGGCGGTACGGCGGGAGTCGCGCTATCCCATCTCCGAGATCCTGGCCCAGACGCCGCAGATCCCGCCGAACTGTCAGTGGGGCATCTTCCTGCGCAACCACGACGAGCTCACCCTGGAGATGGTGACCGACGACGAGCGCGACTACATGTGGGCGGAGTACGCCAAGGACCCCCGCATGAAGGCGAACATCGGCATCCGCCGCCGGCTGGCCCCGCTGCTGGACAACAGCCGCGACCAGATGGAGCTGTTCACCGCCCTGCTGCTGTCGCTGCCGGGTTCCCCGGTGCTGTACTACGGCGACGAGATCGGCATGGGCGACAACATCTACCTCGGCGACCGGGACAGCGTGCGGACCCCGATGCAGTGGTCGCCCGACCGCAACGCGGGCTTCTCCACGTCCGACCCGGCCCGGCTCTACCTGCCCCTGATCATGGACCCGGTGTACGGCTACCAGGCCCTGAACGTCGAGGCCGGGCAGCGGATGCCGACGTCGTTCCTGTCCTGGACGAAGCGGATGATCGAGGTGCGCAAGCGCCATCCCGTCTTCGGTCTGGGTACGTACGAGGAGCTGGCCTCGTCCAATCCGTCGGTCTTCGCCTACGTGCGCGAATTCGGTGACGACCGGGTGCTGTGCGTCGCGAACCTGTCCCGCTTCGCCCAGCCGGTGGAGCTGGATCTGCGCCGTTTCGAGGGATTGGTGCCCGTCGAGCTGCTCGGCCGGGTGCACTTCCCGCCGATCGGCGAGCTTCCCTACCTTCTGACGTTGCCCGGGCACGGACATTACTGGTTCGCGTTGACCGTACCGGGGGAATTCACCCCCTAGCCCCCTGGGGCGGACGGGGGGAGAGTAGAGCGCTAGACCCGGTCCCGGTGACGGCGGCAGGGTCCGGTGAAACCGGCGGGCCGGCCGGCAGACCGCGGGGCTGGCCGGCGGGAACACCGAGGTCGCCGCGGTGGTACGCGCGCGACGTGGCTGACGAAAGGTAACTTTCGGGACATTCGACGTTAGGTGCACACGATGATCGTCGAGCACAGGCATCGGGAGGTCGAGGATGGGTGACCACCACGCCGAACTGACCGGCCTGCTGACCGACTGGCTTCCCCGACAGCGCTGGTTCGCCGGCAAGGGCCGCGGCGCCGGGCGGATCCGGATTCGCCGGGACACCACCGTCTTCGAGCCGCTGCGGCTGCTCGTCGTCGACGTGGACTACGACCACGGGCCACCGGACCACTACCAGGTTCCCCTGGTGGTCCGGACCGACGCCCCCTTCGGCCACGAGGGCTTCCTGATCGGCGAGTGTGCCGGCGGGCTGGTGTACGACGGGCTGCACGACCCCGACGGCAGCGCCGCCCTGCTGCAGTTCCTCGGCCGCTCGGCCCGCCGGGACGACCTCGTCGCCGAGACGACGCGGACGCTGGACGACCTGCCCGCGCACGCCGTCGGCGCGGAACAGTCCAACACCTCGATCATCTACGGCGACGCCTACATCCTGAAGGTGTTCCGCCGGCTCTGGCCGGGCATCAACCCGGACCTGGAGGTCACCCGGGCTCTCGCCGGGGTCGGCAGCACGCACGTCGCCGCCCCGGTCGCCTGGTTCTCCGGGGAGGTCGAGGGGCGGCAGACCACGCTCGGTTTCCTCCAGGAGTACCTGCGCAGCGGGACCGAGGGCTGGCGGCTGGCGCTGGCCAGCGTGCGCGACCTCTACGCCGAGGCCGACCTGCACGCCGACGAGGTCGGCGGGGACTTCGACGCGGAAGCGGAGCGGCTCGGCGTGGCCACCGCCGAGGTGCACGCGGACCTGGCCCGGGCACTGCCGACGCGCCCACCCACCGCCGACGCGCTGCGTGCCCTGGTGACGTACCTGCACGGCCGCCTCGACGCCGCCGTCGAGGCCGTTGCCGAGCTGCGGCCCTTCGAGGCCGCCGTGCGCAAGTCCTACGACGAGCTCACCGGCGCGGCGCCGGCAGTCGTTCATCCCCGGCCGTTCCAGCGGCTGCACGGCGACCTGCATCTTGGCCAGGTGCTGCGGGTCGACTCGGGCTGGGTGCTGTTCGACTTCGAGGGCGAGCCGNCCCGCCCGGTCGCCGAGCGGGTGGGGTTGGAGTCGCCGCTGCGCGACGTCGCCGGGATGCTCCGGTCGTTCGACTACGCGGCTCGTTCCATGCTGTTGGAGCGGGGCGACGAGCCCGCGCTGGTCTACCGGGCGCAGGAGTGGGCCGACCGCAACCGGGAGGCGTTCTGCCGGGGGTACGGCGCCGCTGCCGGTCGCGACCCACGCGAGGACGCGGCGATGCTGCGTGCGTTCGAGCTCGACAAGGCGGTCTACGAGGTGCTCTACGAGGCGCGCCACCGGCCGGGGTGGATCGGCATCCCGATGGCCTCGGTGGAGCGGCTCACCCAGACCCACCCACCGGCCCAGACCCACCCACCGGCTCAGATCCACCCACCGGCTCAGACCCACCCACCGGCCGGATGAGCGGGAGCGGGCGGACCGATCCGCCGCCGGTGCGCCGAACCATCGTCCCCATCGCGGAGAGAGGCAGGGGTGTCCCAGTGAACAGCGGCGACGTCAANAACGGCACGGCGCGGACGGGACACCGCGGCGCCGGGCAGATCACCGGCCGACCCGACGCCGATCCGGCGAGCGCACCGGCCCGCGACCGCTCGGGCCGCGTGGCCCTGGCCGACCGGGTCCCGGGGCGCCTGCCCGATCTGGACAACTCGGCGACCGACGCGCCGGCGGCGGCCGGCGACCCAGCGACCCCGGGCGGCCCCGACGCGGCTACCAGGCCGCCGACGTCCCTCGCCGCCGCCGCGCCGGCGCCGGGCGTGCCGCTCGGCCTGCCACGCGAGGACCTCGAACGGCTCGTCAACGGCACCCACCACGACCCGCACTCGCTGCTCGGGGCGCACCCGGCCGGGGACACGACCGTCGTGCGGGTGCTGCGTCCCGACGCGAGCGCCGTGACCGTGCTCGTCGGCGAGGACCGCCACCCGGCGGCTCGACTCCACAGCGGCGGGGTGTTCGCCGTGGCGCTGCCGGAGGTCCTGCCCGACTACCGCGTCGAGGTGGCCTACCCGCACGGCTCCCACGTCGTCGACGACCCCTACCGGCACCTGCCGACCCTCGGCGAGATGGATCTGCACCTGATCAGCGAGGGCCGGCACGAGGAGCTCTGGAAGGTGCTCGGGGCGCACCTGCGTGAGCTGTCGACCCCGGGCGGCACGACCGTCACCGGGGTGAGCTTCGCCGTCTGGGCACCGTCGGCGCGGGGGGTGCGGCTGGTCGGCGACTTCGACTTCTGGGACGGCCGGGCGTTCCCGATGCGCTCGCTGGGCCACAGCGGCGTGTGGGAGCTGTTCGTGCCCGGCGCCGGCGTCGGGCTTCGGTACAAGTACGAGATCCTCGGCTTCGACGGGGTGTGGCGGCAGAAGGCCGACCCGATGGCCTTCCGCACCGAGGTCCCGCCCGCCACCGCGAGTGTCGTCACCCACTCGGACTACACGTGGGACGACCAGGACTGGCTCGACCGGCGTGCCCGCACGGCCTGGCACGCCGAGCCGATCAGCGTCTACGAGGTCCACCTGGGCTCGTGGCGGCGCGGGCTGTCCTACCGCGAGCTCGCCGACCAGCTCACCGCCTACGTCCTGGACAACGGCTTCACGCACGTGGAGATGCTGCCCGTCGCCGAGCATCCGTTCGGCGGCTCCTGGGGCTACCAGGTGTCGGCGTACTACGCGCCGACGGCGCGCTTCGGCGGCCCGGACGAGTTCCGCCACCTCGTCGACACGCTGCACCGCGCCGGCATCGGCGTGATCGTCGACTGGGTGCCGGCCCACTTTCCCCGGGACTCCTGGGCGCTGGGCCGCTTCGACGGCACGCCCCTGTACGAGCACCCCGATCCGCGCCGGGGCGAGCAGCCCGACTGGGGGACCTACGTCTTCGACGTCGGCCGCAACGAGGTGCGCAACTTCCTCGTCGCCAACGCGCTGTACTGGTTCGAGGAGTTCCACATCGACGGCCTGCGGGTCGACGCCGTGGCCTCGATGCTCTACCTCGACTACTCCCGCCCCGACGGCGGCTGGCTGCCGAACGTGCACGGCGGCCGGGAGAACCTCGAGGCGGTGGCGTTCCTGCAGGAGACCAACGCGACGGTCTACCGGCGCTTCCCGGGCGTCATGATGATCGCCGAGGAGTCGACGGCCTGGCCGGGCGTCACGCGCCCCACCCATCTCGGCGGGCTGGGCTTCGGCTTCAAGTGGAACATGGGCTGGATGCACGACACGCTGGACTACAACTCCCGCCAGCCGGTGCACCGCAGCTACCACCACCACCAGATGACGTTCTCGATGGTCTACGCCTACTCGGAGAACTTCGTCCTGCCGTTCAGCCACGACGAGGTCGTCCACGGCAAGGGGTCGCTGCTGCGCAAGATGCCGGGCACCCGGTGGGAACAGCTCGCCAACCTGCGCGCGCTCTACGCCTACATGTGGGCGCATCCCGGCAAGAAGCTGCTGTTCATGGGCTGCGAGTTCGGCCAGGACAACGAGTGGAACGAGGCCGCCTCGCTCGACTGGCCGCTGCTGAGCGACCCGTCGCACCGGGGCGTGGCCAACCTGGTGGCGGACCTCAACGAGCTGTACCGGTCCACCCCGGCGCTGTACCGCCGAGACAGCGATCCGAGCGGTTTCTCCTGGATCGACGCCAACGACACCGCCAACAACGTGTTCTCGTTCCTGCGCTGGTCGGACGGGACCTCGGCCGGCGGCCACCCGGCCGCAGCCGCCCCGAACGCAGCCGCCCGGGCCGGGGCCGATGTGGCGGGGCAGCCGACGGCCGGCGGCAACCCGACGGGGGCGGACGCGGCGGACGGCGGGGTCCTGGCCTGCGTCACGAACTTCGCCGGAATCGGTCACCACGGCTACCGCCTCGGCCTGCCCTTCCCCGGCCGCTGGCGGGAGGTGCTCAACTCGGACGGACAGCGCTACGGCGGCGGCAACGTCGGCAACTTCGGCGCCGTGCAGGCCGTCGAGGAGTCCCACCACGGCCTGCCCGCCTCCGCGACCCTTACGCTGCCGCCGCTGGGCACCGTCTGGTTCCGCTACGAGCCCGGCACCGCCGACTCCCCCGGTTCCCCGGCCTGAAGGCCTGGCCGGGGTCGGCGTCTCGTCGGCGGAGTCGGGGCCGCAGCCGCCGGGCCGCGGTCAGAACAGGGCTGCGGCCAGGGCTCGGCGGGCGGGGGCGACGGCGGGTTCGGCGTCGCCGAGTGCCTGGAACAGGTCGACGAGGTGGGCACGGGCCTGCTCTCGCTCCGGGCCGGAGGTACGCCGCACGACCGCGACGAGACCGGCGAGCGCACCGGCCACGTCGCCCTGCGCGATGCCCAGGTCGGCCGCGGCGATCGCGGCGTCCACGTCGTCGGGATCGGCCGCGAGCCGCGCGCGGATGTCCGCCGGGTCGTGGTCGCGCACCCGGCGCAGCAGCTCGGCGCGGGCCAGACCGGTGAGCGCATCCGGGTCCGCCGGCGCCTCGGCGAGGCGGACCCGGTAGGACTCGACCGCCGTGTCGATGTCGCCGCGGGCCAGCGCGGCCTCGGCCGCCGCCAGGTGCGGATCCCGCGCGGAATCACCGGCCGCCGCACCGGGCATCCCGCCCATCGCCTCGTCGACGAGGGAAAGCAGCTGGTCGAGCCAGTTGCGCACCTCGCGCTCGGGGACGGCGCCGGTGAACTCGCCGATGATGCGGCCGCCGACGACGGCCTTCACCGCCGGGATGCCCTGCACCCCCGCCGCCTGGGCGAGGCCCGGGTTGGCGTCGACGTCGATCTTGGCGAGGACCCAGCGACCGCCGTCGGCCAGCGCCAGCTTCTCGAGCACCGGGCTGAGCTGCTTGCACGGGCCGCACCAGGACGCCCAGAAGTCGAGCACGACCGGCACCTGCATCGAGCGGCTGACGACGTCGGTGGCGAAGCTCGCCTCGGTGACGTCGATGACCACGGGACCGCCGGGCGCGTCACCGGAGCCGGCGGCGGTGGCGCCGTTCGCGCCCGTCGCGGCGGGCCCGGCGTTCGCGGGCGGGGGCGGGGTGGCCGGCTTCGGGTCGAGGGGGACGGCGCCGGCGAGGCGCAGACCGCCGAGGCTGTCGGGCAGGCGCCCGGGTCGTCCCGGGCCTCCCGCACCCCGCGGCGGTCCGGATGGGACTGGTGGCCTACGTTGCATGCCTCCATCGTGACATCCGGGTGGGGCGGACGGCCCTGCCGGCGGATGACTTTTCGGGGCCCGTTGTCCGCGCCGTCTCCCGGCGGCCCGGGTCAGCCCGCATCGTCCCCCGCGAGGTCCCCCGCGACGTCCCCCGCGGGACCCCCGGCGAGCAGCCGGTCGATGCTCGCCACCTTTCCGTGCAGGGCGTCGCTGACGCCGGGGCGCAGGTCCGCCTTGAGCACGAGGCTGACCCGGCCGGCACGGGCGCCCACGGCCTGCGTGGCCCGGCGCACGACGTCCATCACCTCGTCCCACTCGCCCTCGATCGTGGTGAACATGGCGTTGGTCTCGTGCGGCAGGCCGCTCGCGCGCACGATGCGGACCGCCTCGGCGACCAGCTCGGCGACACCCTCGCCGGTTCCAATGGGCGTGACACTGAAGGCAACCAGCATGGGATCAGACCTACCACGCCGACGCCGCGACGACCATCGCTCCGACGCAGTGCCACGCGCCTGCTACTTTGACAAAACGGATGGGTCGGTAAGCTAGCGACTTGTCACGAAAAGTTGCGCGATCGACCCCCGTGTGGGCGCTTACGCAAACCCGGGACAACGGGCTCTGACGGCACGCCCTACCATTGCCCGCCGTGGGGTGGAAGAAGACGGATGACGAGGCGTAGGTGGGGCCACGCACACTGCTCGACGCGCTGACGGACCTGGCTGTGGTCGTCAGCGCGGACGGCCATGTCACCGACATGGGCGCCGCGGCTCGCGCCTTCCTCGGTGACCGGATCCCCCGTGACCCGCATCTGCGGGACCTCGTCGAGGTGGTCGACCCGGCGTTCCGCGCCGCGCTCAGCGAGGCTGCGACGGCCGCGCTGGCGCAGTCCGGGCAGTGGCGCGGCTCCGTGGGTCTGGTCGACCCCGCCGGGACGACCGTGCCGCACCACGTGACCATCCGGCGCGATCCGGACGGCGGCCTGGTCCTGCTCGCCCGCGACACGACCGACCAGCGTGCCCGCGAGATCGCCGAGAACGACTCCAGGGCCAAGGACGAGCTGATCGCCCGCCTGGGCCACGAGCTGCGCACCCCGCTCAACGCGATGCTCGGCTTCGCCCAGCTTCTGGAGCTGGAGCCACTCACCCCCGACCTGCACGACGACGTCGAGCGGATCATCACCGGCGGCCGGCACATGCAGGCCCTCATCGATGACGTGCTGGACCTGGCCCGGCTGCGTGCGGGTCGCGGCGACATCAACAAGGGCCCGGTCAACGTCCTCGACATCGTCCAGGGCGTGGTGGAGCTGGTCGAGCCGCTCGCCGCGCAGCGCAGCATCCGCCGCGTGATCGACCCGGCCGTGCCGCTCATCGCCGACGCGGACCGCCGCCGGCTGTGGCAGGTGCTGCTCAACCTCGTCGGCAACGCCCTGAAGTACGGCCGCGAAGGCGGCAGCGTGCGGGTCGGCATCGTGCCGATCACGGGCTCCCGCATCCGCATCGAGGTCGAGGACGACGGCGCGGGCCTGTCCCCGCGGGCGATCGACCGGTTGTTCCGACCGTTCGAGCGGCTGGGCGCCGAACGCAGCGGGATCGAGGGCAGCGGGCTGGGGCTCGCCCTCTCCCACGCCCTGGTCACCGCGATGGGCGGGGTGCTGACGGTCGCCAGCCGCTACGGGGTCGGCAGCGTGTTCGCCATCGTGCTCGACGCCGTCGACATGCGCTTCGAGGACCCCGACTCCGACGACGACGGCTTCGGCGATCACCTCGGCGGCCACGGCTACCGTGGGACGAGCTACGGTCGCGCCGGCTACGGCGAAGCGAGTCACGGTCGCGCCGGCTACGGTGACACCGCCTATGGCGACGCCGCCTATGGCGACGCCGGCAATGGGCGGGCCCGCCCTACCGGCACCGGCGAGGGTGGTGCCCACGGCGGGCGACACGCGCGCGTCTCCGTCGGCGGCGCAGCGGGCGGAGTCGGGCGGCGGGCGGCTCCCGGCGGCCTACGGGTCGTGCACGTCAGCGGCGATCCGGCCGTGCGGGCGGCCGTCGCGGACATGCTCACCGAAAGCCTCGCCGCCGACCCGGTCACCGTGCCACGGGCGGCCCTCGCGGTCGACGCGGTGCGCCGCGCGCGGCCGGCGTTCATCCTGCTCGACCGCGACCTGCCCGACGCGAGCGCGCCCGAGCTGCTCGCCCAGCTCGCGGCGGACCCCACCACGGCCGCCACGCCGGCATTCGTCCTGACCGAGGACACCGATCCCCGCGAGCGCACCATGCTGCGCCGCGCCGGGGCGGTCGACATCCTCGCCCTCCCGCTGGACCCGGCGAGCCTCGTCGCCGCCGCGACTGCCCTCACCGCCGCGATGACCGCCCCCCGCTGATCCGCGTCCGCTCCCCCGCTCGGCCCCCAGCCGCCGGTTGCTCCGGCAATTGCCGGAGGCTGATGACGTCGGCGGGCGGACGAACCGCCACTGACCTCCAGCAACTGATGACCGTCATGGGGCACCGACCGGCCGCCGGACCCTTCCTCATGAGCTCGGAGATGGCTGTTCAGGCGCGTATCCGATTGTGATCACAAGTAGACAGGCGGCTGAGGCGAGCAAGCCCCACCTGCTCCGAGTCGTGGACGATCGACGTTGAGTAACAGCAGTGCCGCCGCCCTGACCTCACGCTCGCCCCCGGACCACGAGCGTTCTCCGCCACCGGCCCGCCCTGTGTGGACTTGAGTCGTCTAGTCGGCGAGGAGTTCGAAGTCGGCCCAGTCGAAGCCGGGCGCGACGACGCAGCCGACGAGAACGTGCCGCCCGTCGCGGGGCGCGGCCGTCTGCCACTGCCCCGCCGGAACGACGAGCTGCGGCACCTCGCCGGCCGTCGCATCCGGCCCGAGCAGGCCTGCGGGGCCCGGCGACGGCCGGCGGGCCGTGCCGCCGAGGGTGAGCTCGAGGGTGCCACCACCCTGCCAGAGCCAGATCTCGGCCGAGGCCACCCGATGCCACCGGGAAACCTCGCCCGGGCGCAGCAGGAACAGGATGGACGTCATCGCGGGGCGCTGCCCGCCGTGCGCCGTGACAACGTCGGGGCTGGCCCAGGTCTGGCGGTACCAGCCGCCCTCCGGGTGGGACTCAAGGCCGAGGGTGTCGATCAGCTCGTCGGCGGACGTCGTCGGGTCGTCGAGACGGCTCATCGGCAGATCCTCCCCCACAGCTCGCACCGACGTGCCGGGCGCAGCGACGTGCCGGGCGCAGCGACGTGCCGGGCGCAGCGACACGCCGGGGACAGCGACACGCCGGGGACGTGCCGGGTCGGCCGGACCGTCAGCGGGACGGAGCCGGCTGTGCCGTCAGGATGTCGCCGAGGAGGCACTCGGCGGCCGACCAGGGGTCGGCGGCACCGGCGAGGACCTGGTGGGCGAGCTCCGCCAGGCGCGCGTCGTGCGGCGGGGCGGCCAGGAGGTCCCGCAGCGCGGTCAGGGCCAGCCCCCGGATCTCGTCGGCGGCGCGGGCCAGCCGGCGGCGGTCGAGCTCACCGGTCGCGGCGAGTTCCCGCCGGTGCGCGGCGATGCGCGCGACGAGCTCGTCGATGCCCTCGCCCAGGGTCGCGGCGACGCGGACCACCGCCGGCCGCCGGGCGCCGGCGCGCATCCGGGTCAGCGCGGTCAGGTCGGCGACGGTGCGTGCCGCGCCCGGCCGGTCCGCCTTGTTGACGACGAGAACGTCCGCGACCTCCAGCAGGCCCGCCTTGGCCGCCTGCACGTCGTCGCCCGCGCCGGGAGCGAGCAGGACGCAGGTCGTGTCCGCGAGCGCGGCGATGTCGATCTCCGCCTGGCCGACGCCGACGGTCTCGACGATGACGACGTCGAACCCGGCCGCGTCGAGGACCCGCAGTGCCTGCGCGGTCGCGGCCGCCAGCCCACCGAGGCGCCCGCGGCTGGCCAGGGAGCGGATGAACACCCCGGGATCACCGGCGTGCTCGCTCATCCGCACCCGGTCGCCGAGCAGCGCGCCGCCGGAGTACGGCGAGGAGGGGTCGACCGCGAGCACCCCCACCCGGCGCCCGGCGCGGCGGTAGGCCCGCACCAGCGCGGTGACGGTCGTCGACTTGCCGACGCCCGGGGCGCCGGTCAGGCCGACTGTCTGCGCGCCGCCGACGTGCCCGGCCAGCGCCGCGCTGATCTCGGGCCACCACCGGGGAGTGTTCTCCACCGCCGAGAGCAGCCGCGCGAGCGCCCGCCGATCACCGCCGACGGCCGCCGCGACCAACTGCACCGCAGCCGACTCCGCTCCAGCCGACTCCGCCGTGGCCAGCCCCGCCGTGGCCGGATCCGCCCCGCCCAGCCCCGCCGTGGCCGGATCCGCCCCGCCCAGCCCCGCCGTGGCCGGGGCGCGAGCGCGGTCGGGCAGACTCCGCTCGCGGCCGACACCCGCGGCGGAGCCGGTGGTCACGCCGCCGGGACGCGCAGGATCAGGGCATCGCCCTGGCCGCCGCCGCCGCACAGGCCGGCCGCGCCGATCCCGCCGCCACGCCGGGCCAGCTCGTTGAGCAGGGTCAGGGCGATGCGGGCGCCGGACGCGCCGAGCGGGTGGCCGATGGCGATCGCCCCCCCGTTGACGTTGACGATGTCGGAGCCGATCCCGAGGTCGCGCATGGACTGGATGGAGACCGCGGCGAACGCCTCGTTGATCTCGACGAGGTCGAGGTCGGCGGGGGTGAGCCGCTCCTTGGCCAGGGCGGCGAGGATGGCGTTGGACGGCTGGGACTGCAGCGAGGTGTCGGGGCCGGCGACGAAGCCGTGGTGGCCCACCTCGGCGAGGATCGGCAGGCCGAGCTCCTCGGCCTTGGCCCGGCTGGCCACGATGACCGCGGCCGCCCCGTCGGAGATCTGCGACGCGGACCCGGCGGTGATCGTGCCGTCCTTGCCGAACGCCGGGCGCAGCTTGCCGAGCACCTCGGCGGAGGTGTCGGCACGCACGCCCTCGTCCTGGCTGACGACGAGCGGCTCGCCGCGGCGCTGCGGCACCGAGACGGGGACGATCTCGTTGTCGAACAGGCCGTTCTTGGCGGCGGCGGCGGCCCGCTGGTGCGACCGGGCGGCGAACTCGTCCTGCTCGGCACGGGAGATGTTCAGCGCGCCGTTGTAACGCTCGGTGCTCGCGCCCATGGAGATCTGGTCGAAGGCGCAGAACAGAGCGTCCTGGTCGATGGCGTCGAGCGCCTCGGCCGCGCCGTACTTCACCCCGGCGCGCATCGAGCGCAGCAGGTGCGGCGCCCCGGTCATGGACTCCATCCCACCGGCGACGACCAGGTCGAACTCGCCGCTGGCGATGTAGGTGTCGGCGAGGGCGATCGCGTCGAGGCCGGACAGGCACACCTTGTTGACGGTGATCGCGGGCACCGTCATCGGGATGCCGGCGGCGACGGCCGCCTGCCGAGCGGTGATCGGACCGGTGCCGGCCTGGATCACGTGCCCCATGATGACGTACTCGATCGCGTCGCCGGACAGCCCGGCCCGCTCCAGCGCACCGGAGATCGCGATGCCGCCCAGGTCCGTCGCGGTGAAGCTCTTCAACGCCCCGGACAGTTTCCCGATCGGTGTCCGCGCGCCGGCCACGATCACGGAACCAGGCATGGCTGCCTCCTCATCACTGTTGGGAAGATCCTCGCCGGCGTCCTCCCACGGGCCGACGCCGCACGTACCCCTGCGACGACGTCACGGCGGTACGGTCGGTGCGCTCACCCCACGGGTACCCGCAACACCACGATAACGTGATCTTGTTCCTGGTGCCCGGCCCGGCGGCGCACCCCGTGACCGGCCGGGGCCGCCCCGCGGCGGCCGGGCGGGACCCCCGGCCCCGCCGCCCGGCCCCCGGTCAGGACAGCGCGCCGCAGGCCACCACGAAGGGGGAGGGATCCGCCGGCAGCCGCACCGTGCTGGAGGCGGAGTCCTGGACGGTCAGGCCGTCGGGGGTGAACCCCAGCGTCGTGGTGACGACGTTGAACAGGGTGCCGTCGTTCGAGGTCCCGGTGCTGATCTGCAGGGTCTTGTCGGCGCAGCGCAGGCCGATGCCGGAGTTGCCGTGGACGCCGGCACCGAGAGCCAGTCCGCTCGGCGGCGTCACCACGACCAGTTGGTCGAGACTGACGTAGCGCAGCAGGGCGTAGCTCTTCGTCCCGTTGGTCACCTGGGTCTGCACGAGCAGCTCACCGAAACCGTCGCCGTCGATGTCGACGACCGCGCTGTTCAGCGGGGTGACGATGCTGCCGAGGGGGACCTTGGCCTGCTGGCCGTCCCGGGAGAACCGCACGCGCAGGTTCGTCCCCTCCACGGCGACCGTGTCGGGCTGGCCGTCGCCGTCGACGTCGTTCACGCCCGCCGGTTTCGCCACCGGCGTGGGTAGCTGCGGGCTGCCCGGGCCGGTCGAGTTCGACGGGGCGGACGACTGCGGGCTGGTGGGGGCCACCGACTGCGCGGACGCGGATGCCGTCGGCCGGGTCGGCGGCGGGCTCGTCGGCAGGCGGGTGGTCGATCCCGAGGCCGACCCGCCGCCGCCACCGGAGCTGGAGTGACCCGAGCCGCCGCCCAACGACGGCACGGTCGCCGCCCGGCTCGGCTCGCTGAACGTGCTCGGCAGGACGGGCGGCGCAGCCGGCTCGACGACCTGGTTCGACGGGCTCGGCCGGATGGCCACCACCGCCAGCCCGATGAGCGCCGCCATCACCATCCCGCCGACGGTGAACACGGGGATGCGCCAGCGGCGTCGGCGGGCGATGCCGGCGCGGATCTGCCGGTAGGCGTCCGGGGATGGCCGGACGGGCTCAACCGCCTCGGTCAGCAGCCGAGTGAGCTCGTCCGGTTCCAACGCGCTCACCGTAGGCCCTCCAGCTTGCCGCTCAAGGCGGACAGCCCTCGGGAGGTGTAGGCCTTGACGGAGCCGACGCTGCAGCCCATCACCGCCGCCGCGTCCGCCTCGGACATGTCGGCGTAGTAGCGCAGGACGACCGCCTCCCGCTGGCGCCGCGGCAGCTCTCGCAGTGCCTGGATGACGGCGGCTCGCTCGACGAGAGAGTAGGCCCCCTCCTCGGCGCTGGCGGCATCGGGCATGGGCTTGGGGGCATGCTTGAGAGCGACGAGTCGACGACGCAGCGTGGAACGTGCGAGATTGACGACGGTCTGCCGAAGGTAGGCCAGGGCCTTGTCCCGGTCCTGTAGGCGTCCCCAGGCCCCGTGGACGCGGATGTAGGCGTCCTGGACGACCTCTTCGCACAGACCCACGTCATCCAGCAGCAACGCGGCAAGACGCACCAATGACCGGTAGTGCTCGGAGTACAAGGCGGTCAGGGCGGCGTCCGCGTCCCGCGCGACGTCGCTACGGGCGGCGTCGCTCCGCGCAGGCACGGGCCGCCACCCCTCCACGACTGTCATGGGCGCGGTCACACCACGTTGGACGCGGACCGAGCACTCGAAGTTGTCCCGAAAGTTCTATCGCGTCGCACACGAAACAGACAGCCCCCACATCCCGCGACCCCGTCTCCGTACCCATCGGTTACCTCTGCCGCCCTGTCAACTACCTGCGCCTACCTGCGCCGCCCTGTCAACTGCCCGTGCCGCCCGTCAACTGCCTGTGCCGCCCGTCACCCGCCCTCGACCGCGCACCGCCGGAGGCCGATCGTGAAGGACATCCTCGAAGCGATCCTCGCCCAGAGCCCGCCGTCCCCCGACCGGCGAGCAGAGTTCGCCGCGTTCGCGGTCCCGGAGTTCTACCGCGGCGTCGTCGTGCGCCGCGAGGAGACCGGGATGTTCGACGGCGTCCCGTCCCGGGACAAGGATCCGCGCCGCTCCCTGCACGTCGACGAGGTGCCCACACCCGAGGTCGGCCCCGGTGAGGCCCTCGTGGCGGTCATGGCCTCCTCGGTGAACTACAACACGGTGTGGACATCGATCTTCGAACCGATGTCCACGTTCGGCTTCCTCGAACGCTACGGTCGGACATCTCCCCTCGCTTCCCGCCATGACCAGCCTTACCACGTCGTGGGTTCCGATCTGGCCGGAGTCGTGCTGAGGACAGGAGCCGGCGTACACGTCTGGTCCCCGGGGGACGAGGTCGTGGCCCACTGCCTGTCGGTGGAGCTGGAACGCGCCGACGGTCACAACGACACGATGCTGGATCCGGAGCAACGAATCTGGGGTTTCGAGACGAACTTCGGTGGGCTGGCCGAGCTCGCCCTCGTCAAGGCCAACCAGCTCATGCCCAAACCAGGCCATCTCACCTGGGAGGAGGCGGCCGCGCCGGGGCTGGTCAACTCCACCGCCTACCGCCAGCTGGTCTCCGCCAACGGCGCCCGGATGAAGCAGGGCGACGTCGTCCTGGTCTGGGGGGCCTCCGGCGGGCTGGGCTCCTACGCCACCCAGCTCGCGCTGCACGGCGGGGCGATCCCGGTCTGCGTCGTGTCGTCGCCGGCGAAGGCGGAGATCTGCCGGTCCCTCGGGGCCGAGCTCGTCATCGACCGGGCCGCCGAGGACTACCGGTTCTGGAGCGACGAACGCACGCAGAATCCGCGGGAATGGCAGCGGTTCGGCCGGCGCATCCGCGAACTCACCGGCGGCGACGACCCGGACATCGTGCTCGAACATCCCGGGCGAGAGACCTTCGGCGCCTCCGTCTACGTGACCCGTCGTGGCGGCACCATCGCGACCTGCGCCTCCACCACCGGCTTCCTGCACGAGTACGACAACCGGTACCTGTGGATGAACCTGAAGCACGTCGTCGGCTCCCACTTCGCCAACTACCGGGAGGCCTGGGAGGCCAACCGGCTCATCGCCCGGGGGATGGTCCATCCCACCCTCTCCCGGGTGTACCCGCTCACCGAGACGGGGCAGGCCGCCCAGGACGTGCACCGCAACACCCACCAGGGCAAGGTCGGCGTGCTCTGTCTGGCACCCGCCGAAGGGCTGGGGATCCGCGACGAGGAGCTCCGCGCCCGCCACCTGACCGCAATCAACCGGTTCCGCGGCGTGTAGCCGGGGAAATCGCAACGGACCCGATGCCCGGCTGGCGTCACGTTCGCATTGACGGTCTGAGATGCTGAGGTCCTATGACCGAACACACGGATCTCATCCCGATGGCCGGCGAGACCGACGGGCCCCCAGCCTTCGATCTGGTCCGCCGTGGCTACGACCCCAGTCAGGTCACCCACCACGTGAACTGGCTCGTCGAGCAGCTTCGCGAGGCCGAGGCGCACCGGGCCGCGGCCGAGGCCGCCGCGTCCGAGGCGGCGTCGGAGGCGGCCCGCGTGCGCGACGATCTGGTCGCGAACCGTCCCGCGTGGGAGGAGTTCGGCGGCCGGGTCACCCAGATCCTGCAGCTCGCGGAGGAGGAGGCGGCCACCGTCCGCGCCGAGCGGACCCGTGAGGCCGACGCCCAGCTCGAGGAGGCCCGCCGGATCGTCACCGAGGCCGAGGCCGCCCGGGAGAAGACGCTGCGGGAGGCCGACGAGCAGGCCGCCTCGATCGTCTCGACGGCGCGTGCCGAGGCCGAGCGGATCGTCGAGATCGCCCGGTCCACCGCGGCGGCGGCCGAGGAGGAGTCGAAGCGCCGGCTGGCCGATCTGGAGCGTCAGCGCGAGCAGGTCACCACCCAGCTCGCCGCCCTGCGCGAGCAGGTGACGGCCCAGCTCGGCGCGCTGCGCGACAAGCTCACCGCCGCCAGTGCCTCGATCGCCTCGATCGAGGCGGCGCCGGTCGAGGAGCGCAAGGCGATCGGCGCGGAGACGACCGTGCTGCCCGCGCCCGCCAGCGTGCGCAGCGCCTGAGCCCAGGCCGGAACCTCCGCGGCTGACTCGGGCGGGCGCGCCTTCAGCCGGGGCCCTCCGACCGCAGGCGCGCCGCCCGACAGCGGCGATCCCAGCACGGGCGATGCCAGTGCCGGCGGTCCTCGACGCGCTCCGGCGGCCAGACGACCAGGTGGGCGGTGCCCGGGTTGATCTCGTGGTCACACCCGGGGCACCGGTAGACCTTCGCCGTCGCCGCCCCGGTGACCGGGCGGACCACCCACTCTCCGTCGCGCAGCACCACCACCGGATCGGGCAGCCACGCCCCGACCGGCCGCCCGCGCCCGTTCT
The DNA here is from genome assembly GCF_000948395.1 of Frankia torreyi. Taxonomy (GTDB): domain Bacteria; phylum Actinomycetota; class Actinomycetes; order Frankiales; family Frankiaceae; genus Frankia; species Frankia torreyi. Next base: position 56,759 of record NZ_JYFN01000035.1, read on the forward strand.
GCCCGCGCGCGTCCCTACCCCGGGTGGGACGGCGCCGCGCCCGACGCGTCACCGACCCCGTCTGCCCGGCTCCCAGGAGCGCGGCCGCCGCGGCCGCGGCCCCGCCGGGCCGCCGTCCGAATCCGGCGCCGCGACCCACTCGGCCCGGTCCACGACCTCCCCGTCGACGATGCGGCCGGGATCTCCGGCCGGATCGCCAGCACGGCCGCCGCGCCCGCGACCCCACGCGCGCCCGGCCGCACCCGTGGCGCCCGCAGAACCCGCAGCCCGCCCGCCGGCATCACCCACCCCGCCGGCGCCCCCCGCTCCGCCCGGAGCGGCGCCGCGGACCCGGTCGATGCCGGCCGCCACGAGCGACCGGGCCACCTTCGCCTTGCGCAGGGCCCCGGCCGGGCTCGCCAGGGCCGAGGACGCGCCGATGAGCACCTGGAAGCCGCGGTCGCTGCCCCGCCAGTGCTCGCGCAGGATCGGCTCGCCGGCGCCGACGACCAGCCGGCGGAACGCGAAGGCGACGATGGCGACGTCGTCGAGCTGGCCCACCACGGGAATCATGTTCGTCAGCCGGTTGCGCGGCGACACCAGGTACGCCAGCGCCGCCGCGGCCTCGACCTTCGCGGACTGCGGCACCCGTGGATCGGCGACGACCTGCCGCAGCATGATGACCAGATCGGGGAGAAACATCGTTATCTCCCGACCGACCTGCCGCACGGCGTCCTTGTCGAGCGTGACCATCCCCGTGGCGTCTCCTCTTGTGCGAACCAGGACTTCCCGCCGACCGGCGACATCCTAGTGCCGCATCCGGCACCTTCCACGGGCGACCGCGGCGCCGGCCGTCACCTGTCAACGGACGACGCCCCCGCGGCGTGCCACGTTCTGCCTGGGACGCCTCGATCTGGCGACCCCACCGGCGCCGTGTCTCGGGCGGCGGGATCCCCGCCCCGGCACCCCCGGTTCCGCGTCCGGCGGATCGGACTACCGGCGTGGATGCACGAGAAAGCCCCGGCCGGTCTTGCGACCCAGGAAGCGGGCCCGGACGAGATGCTCCAGCAGCGGTGCCGGGGCGTAGCCCGGCTCGCGGAACTGCTCGTACAGCGAGCGGGTGATGGCGAGGGTGACGTCGAGCCCGACCACGTCGGCGAGGGCGAACGGGCCCATGGGATGGCCGCAGCCGACGGTCATCGCCGTGTCGATGTCCTCGATCGTGGCGTAGTTCGCCTGCAGCATCTTCACGGCGTCGTTCAGGTAGGGGAACAGCAGCGCGTTGACGATGAACCCGGCCCGGTCGGCGCAGCGCACCGGGTGCCGGCCCGCCGCCCGCGCCAGCGCCAGGACCGTCGCCGTCGCCCCGTCCCCGGTGAGCACCGTGGGTACCACCTCGACCAGGCGCATCACCTGGGCCGGGTTGAACCAGTGCATGCCGACGACGTCCTCGGGCCGCCGGGTCGCGGTGGCGCACTCGACGACCGGCAGGGAGGACGTCGTGGTCGCCAGCACGGCGCCGGGCCGGGCGACCTTGTCCAGGTCGGTGAACAGCTCCCGCTTGACCGCCAGGTCCTCGACGACCGCCTCCAGCAGCACGTCGCAGCCGCCGAGCTCGCCGAGGTCCGTGGTCACGCGCAGCCGGCCCAGGGCGGCGTCGCGGTCGTCGTCGGACAGCCGGCCCTTGGCGACCGCCGCCGCCAGCGACGCCTCGACCCGGCCGAGCGCCGCGTCGGCGGCATCCGGCCGCCGGGCCCGCAGGACGACGTCATGGCCCGATCGGGCCAGTACCTCGGCGATGCCTCGCGCCATCGTGCCGCTGCCCACGATCCCGACCGACCGAACCCGCATCGCCGCCCCGCCGACACCTCCGCCGGGCTCCTCGACTGCGCCGGGGTCGGCCCTGGCGGGGCCCTCGGACGGCACGTCCGGGGAGTCCGTCTCCGGGTAGGTGTAGAAACCGCGGCCGGTCTTGCGGCCCAGCAGGCCGGCCGCGACGAGCTGGCCGAGCAGCGGCGCCGGGGCGTGGAGGTGATCGCGGGTCTGGTCGTACATCGACGCGAGGATGGCGTGCGCCGCGTCGAGGCCGATGAGGTCGAGCAGGGCCAGCGGGCCCATCGGATGACCGCAGCCGAGCCGCATCGCCGCGTCGACGTCCTCCCGGGTGGCGAAGCGCGCCTCGACCATCCGCACCGCGTTGTTCAGGTAGCCGAACAGCAGCGCGTTGACGATGAACCCGGCCCGGTCCGCGGCGACGACGGCCGTCTTGCCGACCGCGCCCACCAGCGAGACGACCGCGGCCAGGGCGTCGGCGTCGGTCACCACCGTGCGGACGACCTCGACCAGGCCCATCACCGGCGCCGGGTTGAACCAGTGCATGCCGAGCACCCGGGCCGAGCGATCGGTACCCGCGGCGAGCTCCGTCACCGACAGGGAGCTGGTGTTCGTCGCCAGGACGGTCGCCGGCGGGCAGACCTCGTCGAGCCGGGCGAACAGCGCGGTCTTGGCGTCGAGCCGCTCATCGATAGCCTCGATCACCAGGTCGCAGCCGGCCACCGCGGCGAGCTCGGTGCCGAGGCTCAGCCGGCCGAGCAGCTCGCCGCGAACGTCGTCGGTCAGGTGGCCATGGCGGGCCGCCCGGTCCAGGGAGTGCTCGATCCGCCCGCGGGCCCGGCCCAGCGCCTCGGTGTCCCGTTCGACGCCGACGACGTCGAGCCCGGCCCTGGCCAGCACCTCGGCGATCCCGGCCCCCATGGTGCCGAGCCCCACCACCCCGACCCGCCGCCACCGCGGGCCCCCGTCGGAGGCGGGCCGCCCATCCGCCGAAACCGTCGCGACGTCGCCGCCGGTGCGGGAGGCGTTTTCCGACCTGTCGTGCGCATGCGTTCCCCGCCGGGCTCTTTCGGCCATGCCCTGACTCCTCAGAGTCGTCGCGACAGCCCGACGAAAATGTGCCCGATATCGCGGGCCGCACGGTATCCAACCGCGGACCCGTCGATTCTCCCAGCCTTTCCACCGCCCGGCCCGAGATCAGTCGGAGTTCACCGGAGTGACGAATCCCTCGCCCCTGAAACATCTTCTTCCAGCCCGGGAAAAGAGCGACGAAAGACGAGACCGCCGGCAATGCCGCGATGACCCGTCAGGAATTTCCGCGGCCGGCCCCGGAAGAACCGATACTCCGGAATGGCGCGCCGGCCGCCTCGAACGGATTTCCGGCGGGGACGGGCCGGCGGGAACGGGCCGGCGGGGACGGGCGGTCAGAACAGGGTCGGAATGGAGGGTTCCAGCCCGCGCAGCTCGTCGTAGTCGACGACGGCACAGCCCAGTCCGCGGTCGGCAGCCAGCAGCCGGGCCTGCGGGGTGATCGACTGCGCGGCAAGGATGCCCCGCACCGGATGCGGCAGCGCCGGGTCCGCATCCAGCCGGACGAGGTAGCGGGTGAGCTGCTCGACCCCGTCGATCTCACCCTTACGCTTGATCTCGACGGCCACGGTGGATCCATCGCTGTCGCGGCAGAGCAGATCGACCGGCCCGATCCCGGTCTCGTACTCGCGGCGGATCAGGGTGAGCCCCGGGGCGATCGCGTCCGGCCGGTCGGCGAGCAGGACCTGCAGGTGAGCCTCGACGCCGTCCTTGCGCAGCCCCGGGTCGATGCCCAGTTCGTGGCTGGAGTCGTGGAGGATCTCCTCGAGGGTGATGACGAGCTGCTCGGCGGCCCGGTTGGTCACCCGCCAGACCCCCGTCTCCTCCGCGATGACGCAGGGCGGGCTCATCCAGTTCAGCGGCTTGTACGCTCGCCCGTCGGCGTGGATCGACACCGACCCGTCCGCCTTGACGAGCACCAGTCGGACGGCGCTCGGCAGATGGGCGGTAAGACGTCCGACGTAGTCGACACTGCACCGAGCGATGACAAGCCGCATGACGTCACGTTATCGCGACCCCCCTGACCGCCCCGCCGTCCGGTGGCCGCCGGTGTTCACCTCCGGCCGGGACGGATGTTGCGGGCGGAGACGAGGTCGTCGAGGAGCTCGCGGCGGCCGGCGTAGCGGGTGGCAAGGCGTTCGGCCTGGTCGGGAGCCAGGCGGCCGAGGCGGGCGGGGTCGGAGTTGTCCTGCATGTCCGCTCGCTTGACGACGACGGCGAGCGGGTCGGCGGCGACGCGGGCCAGGTAGTCCTGCATCGACTCGTCGGGACGGTGCGACAGGGCGTCGACGGCGGCGACGACCGGCGCGGGGTAGCCGGCGGCGGTGAGGTCCGCGAGCGTGGTGTCGCTGTCCTCGACGACGTCGTGCAGAACGGCGGCGAGCTGGGCGGTGTGCGGGTCCACGCCGGCGGCCTCGGCGGTGCGGGCGACCGTCGCCATGACGCGCAGCGGATGGCCGATGTACTCCTCGCCGCCCTTGTCGATCTGGCCGGTATGGACCCGGGTGGCGAGGGCGATGGCGTCATCCAGGGTCGGACCGGCGCTCGGACCGGCGCTCGGACCGGCGCTCGGACCGGCGCTCGGACCGGCGCTCGAGCTGCTCGGCGCCGGGCCGGGCCGGCCGGGTTCGGCCGCGTCAGGGGTGGTCGAGGGCATGCCTCGACCGTACGACCTCCACGATGCCGCGAATTATGGCGCTGAGCTCATAGTCCCGGGGCGTGAACACCGCGGCCACGCCGAGGCGGGCCAGCTCCCGCGCGTCCGCCGGGGGGATGATGCCGCCGACGACGACGGGAACCTCCCCGGCGCCGGCGGTACGCAGCCCGCCGAGCACCTCGCCCACCAGGTCCAGGTGGGCCCCGGAGAGCACCGACAGCCCGACGACGTGCACGTCCTCCTCGACCGCGGCGGCCACGAGCTGCCCGGGGGTCAGCCGGATCCCCTGGTAGACGACCTCGAAGCCGGCGTCGCGGGCGCGCACGGCGATCTGCTCCGCGCCGTTGGAGTGGCCGTCGAGGCCGGGCTTGCCGACGAGCATCTTCACCGGCCGCCCGAGCTGCGCGCCCGTGCGAGCCACCAGGGCACGCAGCTCCTCGAGCCCGGTCCCACCCCCATCCCCGCCGACTCCGACGGCGCCGCTCACCCCGGTCGGTGCGCGGTACTCGCCGAACACCTCTCGCAGAGTGTCGGCCCACTCTCCGGTGGTGACGCCCGCCCGTGCACAGGCCAGCGTCGCGGGGACGAGGTTCACCTCGGTGCCGGCGGCGGTGCGCAGCCCGAGCAGCGCCTCCCGGACGGCGGACGGATCACGCCCGGCCCGCCAGGCGGCGAGCGATTCCCGGGCCGCGGGCTCGAAGGCCGGGTCGACCGTCTGGATCGCCGTGTCGAGCTCGGCGAGCAACGGGCTCGGCTCGGTCTCGGTGAACCGGTTCACGCCGACGACGACATCCTCGCCGCTCTCGATCCGCGCGCGGCGGCCCGCCTGGGCGGAGACCAGCGCCGACTTCAGGTAGCCGCTCTCGACGGCGGCCACCGCCCCGCCCATCGCCTGGACCCGGTCGATCTCGGCGGTCGCGTCCGCCACCAGCCGGCGCACCCGGTCCTCGACGACGGGCGAGCCGGTGAACAGGTCGTCGTACTCCAGCAGGTCGGTCTCGTGGGCGAGGATCTGCTGGACGCGCAGGGACCACTGCTGGTCCCACGGCCTGGGCAGGCCGAGCGCCTCGTTCCAGGTCGGGAGCTGCAGCGCCCGGCACCGCGCGTCCTTCGACAGGGTGACGCCCAGGGTCTCCAGCACGATCCGGATGACGTTGTTCTCCGGCTGGGCCTCGGTCAGCCCGAGCGAGTTGACCTGCACGCCGTAGCGGAACCGGCGCGCCGCCGGGTCACTCACCCCGTACCGGGTGCGCAGCAGGTCGTCCCACAGCTGCCCGAACGCCCGCATCTTGCACATCTCCTCGACGAAACGCTCCCCGGCGTTGACGAAGAACGAGATCCGGGCACACACCTCCCCCATCCGCGCGGCGGGGATCGTCCCCGTGGCCGCCACGGCGTCGAGCACGGCGATCGCCGAGCACATCGTGAACGCGAGCTCCTGCACCGGGGTCGCCCCGGCCTCCTGCAGGTGATAGCTGCAGATGTTGATCGGGTTCCACCGCGGCAGCTCCGCCACCGAGTAGGCGATCAGGTCGGTCACCAGCCGCAGCGACGGCCCCGGCGGGAAGATGTACGTCCCCCGCGAGAGGTACTCCTTGATGATGTCGTTCTGCGTGGTGCCGGCGAGCTCGGCCGGGTCGGCGCCCTGCTCCTGCGCGACGACCTGGTAGAGCGCGAGCAGCCACATGGCGGTGGCGTTGATCGTCATCGACGTGTTGGTGCGGGCCAGCGGGATTCCGTCGAACAGATCGCGCAGGTCACCGAGGTGCGCGATCGGCACGCCGACCCGGCCCACCTCGCCGCGGGCGAGCGGATGATCCGGGTCGTAGCCGGTCTGGGTCGGCAGGTCGAAGGCCACCGACAGGCCGGTCTGGCCCTTCGCGAGGTTGCGGCGGTACAGGGTGTTGCTCTCGGCGGGGCTGGAATGTCCCGCGTAGGTGCGGATGATCCAGCCCCGATCCCGGGCTCCGCGCCCGGCGCCGGCACCGGTGTCGGCGTCGGAACGGGCGTCTGCGGGGCGGTTGGCGCCGGCCTCGGGGCGGGAGGACGACTGCGGGGTGCGGGTGCCGTGCGGATTCGCCGAGCGGGTTGACAGGTCCGTCATCGCCGCCGCCTCTCTGGGGCGCTGCGCCGGGGCCGGGGACCGACCGACGGCAGGCGCGGGCGGGGTCATCACGCCGGCCTCAGCCCGCGCGGACCGCGGGCGACGAGTCAGAGACTAGGCCGACCCACCGAGCCCCGCCTGTCGGCGCGGCGCACGCTCAGCCCGCGCAGGGGGCGGGCTGGCCCTTCCACTCCTGGATGAGGACCGGGGGAATCGCCGTGCAGGCGTTCGGGCCGTTCCTGACGATCGTCCACGGCCCCGTGCCGATCCGCCGCCACACGTACGGGTCGGGCGGCCGGCTGGCGACGCCCGCGACCTCGATGCGGCCGATCGCCCAGTACGCGTCGTGCGCGGCGTCGACGCCCTCGACGGCGCCGAAGAACATGCCCTGCGGCACGGTGACCTGAGCCGCGGTGATCGTGCTGTTGCCCGCGGCCCTGATCTGCTCGGCGACCGTCCAGGACAGGGCCAGCCGAAGAGCGGTGGGGTTCGGCTCGTCGTCGACCCGCATCTGGTGCGCCCGGCCCGGCTGGCGGGTGCCCTCCCACGGTGCGGTGCGCAGGGCGGGGGTGAGCTCGGGCGCCGGCTGGCCGGACGAGTTGACCGTCGTGCCGTCGCCCGAGCCGCGGTCGGCGGTGGCGTAGCCGATGGCCACGCCGATCAGGACCGCGACGAGGAACGCCGCGACCGCGACGACCGGCCGCACCTCACGCACGCCGAGAAGCCCCGCGGGCCGCGCACTGCGTTCGCCGGCGATATCCACCCGCGCGGGCACCTCCACGTCCTGCAGACCTCCGTCCGGCGTCCACCATGTCATCAGCCGGGCCAGTGACCCGAAAGCAGTACCCGATCAGCAGGTACCCGGCAAGCATGCCGCATCGGACGTCCAGTAGGCACGCGGGCGCGCCCGGGATGACGGTGCGCATCCACCCAGGTTCGGTCCGCTTCGCCCGGTCGCCGGCCGCGAGGGCGGCGGCGCGAGGCGGCTCAGGCGTGCCCGACGTGCACCAGCTCGGTCGGCTCCTCGAACCGCAGCAGCCGCCCGAGCCGGTTGGCGGCGAACATCCGGCCCAGCGCGCTCGGCACGTCGACGAGCACCATGGATCGGCCCGCCGCCCTGGCCCGGCGCGCCCCGCCGAGCAGCACCCCGAGCGCCGCATGGTCGCCGAGTTCCAACCCGGCGACATCGACGCGCAGCGGCCCGCTGCCGTTGTCGATGGCGGCGTGCAGCAGGGACCGCAACGCGCCCACCGTCCGCACGTCCACCCTGCCCACCAGCCGCACCGCCTGCCCGCAGCGGCCGCCCGCCCCGCGCGGACCGTACATGTGCACCACGTTCACGTCGTTGTTCATGTGGTCTCCCGTCCCCGGCCGCCCGGCACCCCCGCTCACCGTGACGCCGGCGCTACCAGCTATCCGCGTCGACCGCGGGTAGCACCCAGGTGCGGTTCCGCGCATGACGGACCGCCTTACGCCCTCTCGCCTCGTCCGAACCGTCGTCGCTCGGCCACGGGGGGTCGGGGCCGGTTACCTCGATGATCCCAGCCATCGCGGCGCGATGTTTCCTCTGTCGGATTCCGCGACGGGATCAGGACGGATCGGGGCGGGAACTCCTGCCGATCCGCCGTGCGTCTGGGACCATGGAGACCGGATGTCGACGGGCGAGGAGCTCCGTCCGAGGCTCCCGCGCGCCCCCGTGACCCGGTTGCGGCGCGGTGATTCGGAGGTGCCAGGTGGCCGTGAACTCGGCGCAGTACTTCGTCGAACCGGCGTTGGCGATGCTGACCGTGGGGTTGCTGATGGTCATGGCGCGCTGGGCGTCCACCCCGCTGCGGGCACTGCCCCGCGGGGTCGTGCTCGGTCACGACTTCGGGCTGCTCGTCCCCGTCGCGGTCGTCGACACGCCGGCCGAGGTGAGCCGGGCCCGGGCCGCCCTGCGCACCCGGGGCATCCGCTCCACCTGGGCGATGGCGATGACCCCGCTGCACATCGACGCCGCCGGCAACATCCTGTCCCGACCCCGGCAGCGCCGGCACGTGCTCGTCTTCGGCGCCGACGCGGCCCGGGCCGCCCGCGCCCTGGCCACCCCACCCGGCGGGCTGTCCTCGCAGACCTGAGGCGGCTCGGCAGACCTGAGGCGGCTCGGCAGACCTGAGGCGGCTCAGGCTGCCGCTCAGGCCACCGCCCGGTCGGAGACCCGCCGGATGTCGGCGCCGAGCGCGGTCATGTTCTCCACGAAGCCGGCATAGCCACGATCAATGTGGTACACGTCGGTCACCTCGGTCTCGCCCTCGGCGACGAGGGCGGCAAGCACCAGGCCCGCGCCGGCCCGCACGTCCGACGCCATCACCCGGGCCGCCGTCAGCCGGTCCGCGGGCCGCACGATGACGTGATGGCCGTCGGTGCGCAGGTCAGCGCCCAGTTTGTGCAGCTCGCGGCAGAACACGAAGCGACTGTCGAAGACGTTCTCGGTGATCAGCGACGTCCCGCTGCTGATCGCCTCCAGCGCGATGATCTGCGGCAGCAGATCCGTCGGAAACCCGGGGTAGGGCAGGGTCACGACGTCGATCGAACGCGGGCGGTCCCGGCCGACCACGCGGAACCCGTCGTCACGGACGTCGATCTCCGCGCCGGCCTGCACCAGCTTCTCCAGCACGATCCCGAGATGCCCGGCCCGGCCGTGCCGGATCATGACGTCGCCGCCGGTCATCAGCGCGCCGATCGCGTACGTGCCGGCGACGATGCGGTCCGGCACCGTCCGGTGCTCGACCGGGGACAGCGCGTCCACACCGTCGATCACCAGGGTCGACGAACCCGCACCGTCGATGCGCCCGCCCATCGCCGTCAGCATCGCGCAGAGGTCGGCGATCTCGGGTTCCTGGGCGGCGTTGTCGATCACGGTCGTGCCCTTGGCGAGGACGCCGGCCATGAGGAGGTTCTCGGTGGCGCCGACGCTGGGGAAGTCCAGCCAGATCGACGCCCCCTGTAGCCGACCCGAGCAGCGCGCCACCAGCGCGCCGCCCTCGACGTCCACCAGCGCCCCGAGCTTGGCCAGCCCGTTGACGTGGATGTCGAGCGCCCGCGAGCCGATCGCGTCCCCCCCGGGCAGGGCGACCCGGGCCTCCCCGCAGCGGGCGACCAGTGGGCCGAGTACCGCCACCGACGCCCGGATCCGCCGGACGAGCTCCCCGTCGGCCGAGAACCCGGGCGTCTCGGGAACGTCGATGCCGAGCCGGCCACCGCCGACATCCCGCTCCACCGTCGCGCCGAGTCCGACCAGCACCTCGGACATCACGGTGACGTCGAGGATGTCGGGAACGGCGGTCAGGGTCGTGCGACCGGCGGCCAGCAGGCTCGCGGCCATCAGTTTGAGAACCGAGTTCTTCGCGCCCGGGACGGCTACCTCGCCGGCCAGTCGGGTGCCGCCTGTCACGACGAAGCGCTCCACGGACCTCGATGCTAGGTCCTGGCGCAAAGATCTTCACCGGCACCCACCGGATTGACCCCCACCACCCTGCGCGCTCGCCTCATCCCGATCCGTCCGCCCCCACCACGGACACCCCGTCATGAGCCCGGACGAACGGCTCCCCCCGCCCGGCCAGGGCTTCAGGTAGACCCCCGTCAAGCGGACCGGCCGGACAAACGCGCCGGTCTCCTCGGCAACCTCACGACACAGCCCGGCCTGGATGGTCTCGCCGCGTTCAAGGACTCCGCCGGGAATCTGCCAGGCTCCGGTGTCCCTACGCCGGATACACAGAATCGACCCGTTCTCGTGGAGTGTCACTCCGGCTACGCTCACCGAATGCATGTGCGGAACGTACTCTTTGCACCACGGAAATCGGGGTGAGCGACAGTCTCCGTCAGCGGCTGGCGGACCTGCCGCCGGAGACCGATCCGGGGTTCGGCACCGCCGCTCGAGCGTTGCTGGCCGGGCCGGACGCGGGCGACGAAGCCCTCACCGCGATCATCGAGGGCGCCGACCTGCCCGAGCAGACCCGGTTCAACGCCTTCTACTGCCTGCAGGTACGAGCCTGGCGACGCAAGGACCACCGCAGACACCGCGCGAACACCGACCGCTACCAGTCTCGGTTCGGCCGGCACCCGATGTTCTTCTACCTGCAGGCCGAGTACTACGCCGCACTCGGCGACGACCCCGCGAACCTCGATGCCGCGTTGACCTTCGCCGTCGAGGCCGTCGAGCGGTTGGCGAGTGTTCCTGGTGTACTGCACCTGGCCGCCGAAGTCATCGCGGACCGTCATGAGCGTGATCCTGACAGCGACCCGCGCCTGCTTCTGGACGCCGAACGGCACGTCCGCCAAGCCATCGCGCTCAGCGACGGTCGGTACGCCCGTTACCACGCCACCCACGCCAGGATCGCCACGTTGCGGGGCGCGTTCACCACCGCCCGCGCCAGCATTGCGCGGGCGATCGAGGACGAGGACTCGACCGGCGCCGAGTACGCCCTGCGCATCGGGGACGGCGGGCGGCAGCGGGTCGGTCTGGCGTCGGCTGGCCCCCGCGATCGTCGGGGTGATACTCGTGACGGCGGGTTTTCTCATGACCGGGTGGGGGCCGACGGGTGCGGGTGCTGCGGTCCATCAGTCGGTCGGACAAGCCGGATAACGAGGATGCGGCCGGTTGCCGTCCGGACGGGCTGTGGGTGATCGACGGCGCGACCCCGCTGGGCGACGAGGTCCAGGTGGACGGTCGTTCCCCGGCGGCCTGGCTCAGCGCGGTGGCCGACGCGTTCCTGGCCCAGGTGCCCTGGGAGGGTCGTCCGCTGCGGGCGGTGCTGCGAGACCTTGTCGGCCACGTCCGCGCCGAGGGGCGTGGAGCCGGGCTGCCCGCCGACGGCTTCCCGACGGCGACGCTGAGCCTGGCCCGCGTCCGCGACGGCCGACTCGATCTGTGCCTGCTCGGTGACAGTCCGGTCCTGCTGCGCCCGCCCGGCGCCACCGTGATCGAGTTCGTCGATCCGCAGTTCGCCGGGGTGGAGGAGGCGCTGCTCGAGCGGGTCCGCACCGAGCTGGACCGCGGCGAGACGGCCGCCGACGCCTACGCCCGCGCCCACGCCCATAACCGGGAACGTCGACGGTGGCGCAACACCCCGCGGGGCTCCTGGATGCTGTCGGACGTGCCGGCCGCGGCCGAGCATGCGTACGCCACCACGCTCGCGGTGGCCCCGGGGACGGAGTTGGTGGCGATGTCCGACGGATTCGCCCGCGCCGTCCGGCCCTTCGGCCTGGTTCGCGACGACACCGAGCTGCTCGACGAGATCGCCGCGGGCCGCGAGGCGGAGCTGCTCGACCGGCTGCGGGCGGCGGAGCGCGCCGACCCGAGCTGCTCGCGCTTCCCCCGCTTCGGGGTGAGCGACGACGCGTCCGCGATCTACGCCCGCCTCTGAGACCCCTCTCCCGAGGGAACCGCCGACACCCCGGGGGTGCGCCTCCCGCGGTGCGGTGCGCCTCCCGCGGTGCGGTCAGCAACGACAATCGGCCGGCGCCCGGGTTCAGTCGTCGGCGTGGCGCGGCGCCTGCTCGCCGGGCCCACTGGCCCACAACTAACGGCCCTCGCAAGCGTCAGTCCGCCGGCCAGTAGCGGGTGACGACGAGGATCAGGGGGTCGGAGGCGACGATCTGCGCCTGCGAGCGGGGCAGAATTTCCTTGATCTTGGGGATGGTGTCCATGAGCGCCTGGGCGGCGTCACGGTGCGCGTCGTCGTAGAAGACCGTGGACACCGGCACGTTGTAGATCGACAGGTAGCTACCCGTCCGCGACATGGGGAAGCCGACCGCCTCCACCTGCCGGGCCGCAGAGTCGGCCAGCCCACTGATCCGCGAGTTGTTCAGCACGACGACCGGCGCGGTCACCGCGGGCGGCCGCGCGCTCGCCGTCGACGCGAAGGTCGACGACGGCGGCTTCTCGGCCGGCCGGGTCGCCGACGGGCTCGGCGACGGGGTGGGGTCCTTCGAGTCCGGCGAACCGCTAAGAGGACGGTCTAGCTGTCGCCTCGGTGTCCGTCGCGGACCACCGCTAACCCGCCGACCCGGGTCGTGATGCCCGCCGGCCCGCGTCGGGCCGAAGCGAGCACGCTGGCCGGTCGACCGAGGCTGTCGCCCTGCTCCACCTCGATCGCGACCGTCTGTGCCCCTGTCGTGTCGAGCAGGTGGGCGGCCAGGCAGCCGGTGCTGTTGGCGTTGGCGACGTCAGCCGGTGCCGTCCTGCACCGGATAGTGGATGATGACCGCACCGCCGGTGGCGTAGTTGGCGACATCGGCGGCTACCCGCTGGCCTTGCGGCGACGCCCGCGCCGCGGCCATGGCGGCGGCGTCAGCGAAGTCGCCCTCGAAGACCGCGAAATACGGCGCTTCTCCCGTGGTCGCCGCCACGTCGAAGCTGTAGCGCCACGCAAGCAGGCCGGGCCAATTCATGACCAGTGGAAGGTGGTTGGTCACGTAGTAGTCGCGGAAGTGGTCAGGGTCGGCGGGCTTGGAATACAGGACCACCAACTTATGCATGACGACCTCCGTCCAGATCAGGGTCGGCGGGCCGCGTGAGTGCGATGTCCAGGACCGCGGTCAGTTGAATCGTCATATGCGCAGGTTAGGGCTTGGCGTGCGGTCGAGGGAAATACCGGTACGGGATAGGCTCAGAACGGATCGCTATCAATCGGCAGGGAGGGCACGTGGCGCCGGATACGGTGAGCCTGCGGTACTTCCTGGTGCTGGCGCAGGAGTTGAACTTCACCCGCGCGGCCGCACGGATCGGTATCGCACAGCCCGCGCTCAGCGCCCGGATGCGCCGATTGGAGGCGGAACTCGGTACGGCCCTGCTGGTCCGCAACACGCGTAGCGTCGTCTTGACCACGGCCGGCGCGGCTTTGGCGGAGTCCGCGCCGCCCGCGCTGGCGGCGCTGGATCGGGCATGGGACACCGTCCGGAGCGCGGCGGCCGGTGAACTGGGCACGCTGCGCATCGGATACAGCCTCAGCGCCGGGGCCGAGACGGCACCGGCCCTGGTGGACAGGCTGATTCGCGGCAACAGCGGACTCGAGGTCGGCGCGGTCCCGATGGCGACACCGGAGATCTCCCCCGCGGTCGCCGACGGCCGCATCGATGCCGGGATCACCCGCGGTGAACAGCCGGGCCGTGGCGTGCGCCGGTACCTGCTGCGGCGTGAGCGGATCGGCGTCCAATTGGCGCAGCACCATCCGCTGGCCGAACACCCGGAGATCGAGATCGCCGCCGCGGCCGCGTATCCGCTGCGACTCCCCGACCGTGCGGCCAACCCCGTGATCCACGACCAGCTGGCCGCGTTGTTCCGCGATACCCGGCCACATCCCCGATTCCACACGCCCACAGTCGCTTTCGACATGTCACAGCGCGACCTGCGCGACGGGCTCACCCTCGCCCCGGCCGGCGAGGCCGCCGTCACGGCACCACCGCCCGGCATCACCTGGCGACCGCTGCACGGCGCACCCAGCCTGACGATCCACCTGGTCCTTCCGCGCGAACAGTCGCCACTACACCGCCGCGTCCGTGCCGTCGCCAAGACCCTGGCGCACGAGCTGCACTGGCTGTCGGACTGACGGGCAGCAGGTCATGCCAGGCGAACTTCCGCGGTGGCGAGACCGAAGACCTTGCGGCACTCCCACGCCCCGCACTCTCCGCAGGTCGTCATCACCTTCCCAGCTTCACCCTCTGGGCGGGACTGCGGCACCTTCGCCTGGGCCTCGATCAGGGCGGCGTTGGCCGTGGCGATGGTGTCCGCGCGCAGGTAGTAGCAGGTAGTACTGGTCTACGTGGACCAGCCGGGAGCGGGTCAGGGCTTCGCGGCCCGGGCTGACCCCTGGGGTCATGATGTAGCGCACCGTGCACATCTGTAGCGCGAAGCCCAGTTGGTGGTACTGCGTACGGCGCAGCGCGATCAGATCGCGGTCCACGTCGTCCAGGAAGAAGAAGCGCTCCAACTCCGGGCGCGTCGGCTCCTCCGACGAACTTCCCGTACGCCTCGGCCTGGTCATCCGTCGGAAATTCCACCGGCAGGCGGCGGAGCCAACCACCCGCCGCTACAGACCATGGATCTTTGGCCGAAGGGCCCCAGGAAGCAGACCACCCGGGCTGGAAGTTCACCGCCCACTACTCAAGATCGTTCTCAGCGCCAGCCGCTGTACCGATGTTCCCCAAGCCCGGAACAGCACGTTGTCGGCCTTGATGTCACGGTGCAGCACCCCGCGGGCGTGCGCGTGAGACAGCGCCGCAGCAACCGCCAACCCCACCGCACACGCCTCCGGCTGGGTCATGTCCCGGCGGCGCCGCGTGAGGGTGCCGCCGGTTCTGTGGCAACCCGCAACAGCTTGATTGGCCGCGAACCGGAGCTGCTCCGGTGTCCGAGATGCGTTGTGCACGCTTCCGGGCCTCAGACCGTGCAGGACGCACCGCAATCGATCTCACGGGGTGCTTCGCCGGTGAAGGCGCGGGGGCGCGGGCGGCGAGGGAGCGCGGGCGCGACGCCTGACGGGGGGCCGCTCCCTAGAGTGGGGGCATGGCGGTACACCTCACCCGGATCTACACCCGCACCGGGGATGACGGCACGACGGCGCTGGGCGACATGTCCCGGGTGGCGAAGACGGATCCGCGGCTGGCCGCCTACGCGGACGTCGACGAGGCGAACGCGGCGATCGGCGTGGCGCTCGCCCTCGGAGGGCTGGCCGACGACGTGCGGGCGGTGCTCGGGCAGGTCCAGAACGACCTGTTCGACGTCGGCGCGGACCTGTGCACGCCGGTCGTGGCCGAGCCGGCCTATCCCCCGCTGCGGATCACCGCGGCGTACGTCGACCGGCTGGAGGAGGCGTGTGACCGCTTCAACGCCGACCTGCCGAAGCTCGACTCGTTCATCCTGCCCGGTGGCACGCCGGGCGCGGCCCTGCTGCACACCGCCCGCACCGTGGCCCGCCGCGCCGAGCGCTCCGTCTGGGCCCTGCTCGACGCCGAGCCCGAGCGCACCGGCCCGCTGGCCGCCAAGTACCTCAACCGCCTGTCGGACCTGCTGTTCATCCTCGCCCGGGTGGCAAACCCGCAGGGGGACGTGCTGTGGCGCCCGGGCGCGCACGCCTGACCAGCGTCCCCGGCGGAGTCCTGCACATACCGGAGGGTCGACGACAGTCCAGTCAACCCAATTTTGGCTTCCTCCTCCTCGTGAACGAGGGGGACTCCCGGTGGGGATCATGCCGCCTTCCCGGGTGGTTGACGCTTCACCGTCCCCGGCAACCCGG
>NZ_JYFN01000036.1 GCF_000948395.1 Frankia torreyi
CGACGTGCCGCGTGCGCTGATTACCGGGATTACCGGTCAGGACGGGTTGTATCTGGGTGAGTTGTTGACCGCGAAGGGTTATGAGGTGTTCGGGTTGGTTCGGGGGCAGTCCAACCCGAAGGTGGCGGTGGTGGAGCGGGTGGTGCCGGGGGTGGTGTTGTTGGAGGGTGATCTGACGGATCTTTCGTCGTTGATCGGTGCGGTGGAGATCTCGCAGCCGGACGAGGTGTACAACCTGGGGGCGATCTCGTTCGTCGGACTGTCGTGGAAGCAGGCGGAGTTGACGGGGGAGACGACGGGGATGGGGGTGTTGCGGGTGTTGGAGGCGTTGCGGATCGCGGGTGGTAACGACATGTCGGGTGTGCGGTTCTATCAGGCGTCGTCGTCGGAGATGTTCGGGAAGGTGCGGGAGACGCCGCAGCGGGAGACGACGCCGTTTCATCCGCGGTCGCCGTATGGGGTGGCGAAGACGTTCGGGCATTATTTGACGGTGAATTATCGGGAGTCGTACGGGGCGTTTGCGTGTTCGGGGTTGTTGTTTAATCACGAGTCGCCGCGGCGGGGGATCGAGTTTGTGACGCGGAAGATCACGCGGGCGGTGGCGCGGATTTCGTTGGGGTTGCAGGACTCGTTGACGTTGGGGAATCTGGAGTCGCGGCGGGACTGGGGTTTTGCGGGGGATTATGTGGAGGCGATGTGGCGGATGTTGCAGCAGGACACTCCGGATGACTATGTGGTGGCGACGGGGGTGACGCATAGTATTCGGGAGTTGTTGGATGCGGCGTTCGGGCGGGTGGGGATTTCGGACTGGTCGGGGTTGGTGCAGCAGGATCCGCGGTTTTTCCGGCCGGCGGAGGTGGATGTGCTGGTGGGTGATCCGTCGAAGGCGCGCGAGGTGTTGGGGTGGACGCCGCGGGTCGGGTTCGAGGAGTTGATCGCGATGATGGTCGACGCCGACCTGGCTCTTGAGGTGGAATCAACAGGTAAGGCGTTGACGATCAGGTGAACGCCCTTCCCCTGACGAAACGCGCGGCCGGCCACCCCGCCGCGGGTGAACCGGCCACGCGCGGGTATTCCCCGGCGCGCGCCGGGGAGGACGCCTGCGTGTGTCGTCGGGGAGGACGCTGATGAACCGCAACGCCGTCCCGCCGGGGGACCTCTCGCCCACCGTCCGGCGCGCGGCGGCGCACCGGACGAGATCCGGTCCGACCGCCCCGGATCCCGCCTCGACCGGCCCGATGGTGGTACGGCCGGAGATGAACCGCCCGCCGACCACCGGGCCGCTCCCCCGCGGCTCCGGGTCCGCCACCATCAACTCGAGCACCACCGGACCCACCGCGGTGAGCCCGCTGTCGACGGGCCCGCTGTCGACGGGCCCGCTGGCCCCGGGGGCGATGGTGGCCGGACCGGTTCCCGCCGGCGCCGGGCCGGCGGAGCGGGCCGTCCCCGCCGAGGCCGGGGACGGCTGGACGCTGCGCAAGCGGCTACGGCAGACCCGCGGCACTCGGCTGCGCGGTGCGCTGCGCGGCGCCGTCCCCCTGGCCCTCGCCGGCCTGCTTGCCAACGCCGCGAACATGGGCGTCACCCTGATCATCGCCCGGGCGATGAGCACCAGGTCCTACGGCGCGGTGGCCCAGCTCATCGCGATCTTCTTCGTCGTGTCGATGCCGGGCAGCGCGCTGCTCGTCGGGGTGGTCCGGCGGGTCACCACCTGGCAGCACAGCGGCCGGCTGCACCTCATGGCCGCCTGGGTGAACCGGGTCCGCCGGGTGGGCGTCGCGACCGTGCTCGTGGTCGCGGTGCTCGCGATCATCGGGCGGGGATACGTGGCGCGCGAGCTGTCGCTGCCCGGCCCCGGCGGCGTCGCCGAGATCATCACGGCGGGGGCCGCGTGGTGCCTGCTGTGCGTCGACCGGGGGTTGCTCCAGTGCGCCCGCCAGTACCCGGCGCTGGCCACGAACCTGCTCGTCGACGCCGTGGTGAAGACCGTGTTCACGATCGGCCTGGTGCTCGTCGGCCTCGACGAGTCCGGCGCGGCGATCGGCGTCCTGCTCGGTGTGCTCGCGGCCCTCGCCCACGTGCGGTGGACTCTGTACCGCAGCCCGGAAACGATGGGCCGCAGCCCGGAAACGATGGGCCGCAGCCTGGAGGCGCCGGGCCGCGACCGGGCCGCCCCGCCGCCCGGGCAGCCGCCCCCCGCGGCACCCACCTTGACGCCCACCCAGGCGCCGACCCGGCTGGCGGTGGAGGTCGGCGCCGCGTTGGTCGCGCTCGCGCTGCTCGGGCTGCTGCAGAACGTCGACGTGCTGCTGCAGGGCCGGCTCGCCCCGGACCGCTCGGGCTCCTACGCGGCCGTCTCCGTCGCCAGCAAGGTGATCGTGCTGGCTGCGGTGGTGCTGGCCGGGTTCCTGCTCCCGGAGGCGGCGGACCGCCGGCATCTCGGGCAGCACGCTCTGCATCAACTCGGTGCGACGATCGCGATACTCCTCGTACCGGCGATGGGGTTGCTCTTCGCCGCTCTCATCGCACCGGAGAAACTGCTTTCCCTGGCCTTCGGCCCCCGTTTCACCGACGCCTCCGGCGCGCTCCTTCCCCTGGCCGCAGCGATGACCTGTCTCGGAGCTACCGTGCTGTTCACCCATTACCTGCTCGCTCTCGGAGAGCGAGGCGTCCTGCTGGCCCTGGGCCTCGCCGCCGCGGCGACCATCCCCCTGCTGGTGTGGGCGGATGGTTCGCCGACGGCGACCGCTCGGGCCGATCTCGCCTGCCAGGCCGCGTTGGCCGTCGTCACCGGCCTGTCGGTGCTCGCCGCGGCCCGCCGGACGGCTCGGGCATGACCGCGCCGAGCAACGGCCGCAGCCCCGGTCCCGGTCCCGGCGCGACGATCCCGCCGACCCCGAAGGGTCTGATCCTGCCCCAGGTCGGCGCCGGCGCCGCGGTGCCGCCGGGAATCCTGGCCCCGCAGCTCGGTGCGCCGGGCATCGAGGACGTCCCCCGGCGCCCCTCGCTCGCCGAGCTCGTCGAGACCTCCGGGCTGCGCCGCGTGCACGTGCTCGCCTGGCGCGACCTCGACGACCCCGAGTCCGGCGGCTCGGAGCTGCACGCCGACAAGGTCGCCGAGCGCTGGGCGCAGGCGGGCATCGACGTGAGCCTGCGCACCGCGTTCGCCCCCGGCCATCCCGAGTCGGTCCGCCGCCACGGTTACTCGGTGGTGCGTAAGGCGGGGCGCTACTCGGTCTTCCCGCGCACCGCCCTGTCCGGCGCGCTGGGCCGCACCGGTCCGTGGGACGGCCTGGTGGAGATCTGGAACGGCATGCCGTTCTTCTCCCCCGTCTGGGCCCGCTGCCCGCGGGTGGTGTTCCTGCACCATGTGCACGCCGAGATGTGGCGGATGGTGCTCTCCCCGAAGCTGGCGAAGGTCGGCGAGACGGTGGAGTTCAAGGTCGCCCCGCCGCTGTACCGGCGCACGCGGATCCTGACGCTGTCCCAGTCGTCCCGACACGAGATCATCGAGCTGCTCGGCCTGCCACCGCGCAACATCTCGGTCGTGCCGCCGGGGATCGACCCGGCGTTCACCCCCGCCGGCGAGCGGTCCCCGCATCCTCTCGTCCTCGCCGTCGGCCGGCTGGTGCCGGTCAAGCGCTTCGACATCCTCATCGACGGCCTGCTGCGGGCGCACGACGAGCACCCGACGATGGAGGCGGTGATCGTCGGCGACGGCTACGAGCGGCCGGAGCTGGAGAAGAAGATCCGGGCCGCCGGGGCGGGCGCGTGGCTGCGCCTCGTCGGGCGCGTCGACGACGACGAGCTGCTCTCGCTCTACCGGCGCGCCTGGGTGCTCACCTCGGCGTCCGCCCGGGAGGGCTGGGGAATGACGATCACGGAGGCGGCGGCGTGCGGCACGCCGTCGGTGGCCACCCGCATCGCCGGGCACACCGACGCGGTCGTCGACGGTGAGACCGGCGTGTTGGTGGAGGACCCGACCGATCTGGGCAAGACACTGGCCGGCGTGCTCTCCGACGACGACCTGCGAGCCCGGCTGTCCGCCGGTGCCCTCGCCCACGCCGCGACGTTCACCTGGGCGGAGACGGCCCGCGCCACGTTCGCCGCGCTCGTGCGGGAGGCGGCCCGCCAGCGCGGGTCCGCCTCCCCCGCGGCCCGCGCCGCGGACGTGATCGGCCAGCGCCGGTGACCCTGGCGACCACCCCGGTGATCCGGTGACCCTGACCACGTCACCGTCCGGTGCCGACGGGGGTCGCCCGCCGGCGCCGGACGGCGCCGCCCAGGCCCCGTCCCCGCGCGCCGCGGACCCGGCGACCCCGGCCGGGCGACGCCCGGACCCGCGGACCGGCGGCCGGCCGGACCCGGCTGGTCGGGCCGGTGCGGCGGTGTCACGGGGCCGCCGGCTGCTGCCGACCTGGCCCACGCTGGTGCTGGCCGCCGTGGCCTACCTGCCGCTGCTGGCCACCGCGCCCGGCAAGATCGGCGCGGACACGAAGGCGTACCTCTACCTCGATCCGGGCCGGATGCTGCGCCGGGCGGTCTCCATGTGGGACCCCGCGATCGGCATGGGCACCGTCACCCACCAGAACATCGGCTATCTGTACCCGCAGGGGCTGTTCTACTGGCTGCTGGACATCGCGGGCCTGCCCGACTGGGTGGCGCAGCGGCTGTGGACCGGCTCGATCCTGTTCGGCGCGGGCGCCGGTGTGCTGTTCCTGCTGCGCTCGTTCCGCTGGCCGGACCGGTTCGCGTTCGTGGCCGCCGCCGGCTACATGCTCTCGCCCTACATCCTGGAGTACGAGGCGCGGATCTCGGCGATCCTGCTGCCCTACGCCGGGCTGGGCTGGCTGATCGGCATCACCGTGCGTGGCCTGCGGGAGGCCGAGCCGGGGCGCGCCGGCTGGCGCCCCGCGGGCTGGCGCTTCCCCGCCGCGTTCGCCCTGGTCGTCACCACGATCGGCAGCATCAACGCCTCCAGCCTCATCTTCATCCTGTTCGCGCCGCTGCTGTGGGTGCCGTTCGCCGTGTGGGGCACCCGGGAGGTCCGCCTCGGCGCCGCCGCGGGCATGTGCACCCGGGCCGTGCTGGCCGTCCTCGTCACCTCGGCGTGGTGGATCGCCGGGCTGTACACGCAGGCCGGCTACGGGCTGAACGTGCTCGCCTTCACCGAGACGATCGAGACGGTCGCCAGCAGCTCGCAGGCGTCCGAGGTGCTGCGAGGCCTGGGCAACTGGTTCTTCTACGGCCAGGACGCGCTCGGCCCCTGGATCGGGCCGGCGACCCACTACACGCACGACCTGTGGCTGATCGTCGTCAGCTTCGCGCTGCCGATCCTCGCGCTCGCGGCGGCCTCGGCGATCCGCTGGGGGCACCGCGGCTACTTCGTCGCGCTCATCCTGCTGGGCACCACGATCGCCGTCGGCGTCTACCCCTACGACGACCCCTCCCCCTGGGGTCGGCTGTTCAAGGACTTCGCGGAGGGGTCGACGGCCGGGCTCGCGCTGCGCTCGCTGCCGCGCGCGGTCCCGATGGTCGCCCTCGGCCTGTCGGTGCTGCTCGCGGGCGGCCTGGCCGCCCTGGAGGAGCGGTACGCGCTGCGCGCGGCGGCCGGGTCCGGCCCGGGCGGCGGCGGGCGTCGCGCGGGCTCCGTCGGCGGCGGCGGTGCCGCGCGAGGCTGGCGGCCTGGGGTTCCCCAGCTCGCGATGGGACTGGTGCTGGTACTCATCGCCGCGAACATGTCGCCGCTGTTCCGCGGCGAGTTCGTCGAGCCCCTGCTGAAGCGTCCCGAGCAGGTCCCCGCCTACGAGACGCAGGTCGCCAAGGCGCTCGACGCCGGCGACGACGGCTCTCGGGTGCTGGAGCTGCCTGGCGCCGACTTCTCGCACTACCGCTGGGGCAGCACCCTCGACCCGGTCACCGAGGGGCTGATGGACCGGCCGCTGGTCCTGCGCGAGCTGATCCCGTACGGCGAGGCCGGCACCGTCGACCTGGTCCGCTCGCTGGACCGGCGGATGCAGGAGGGCGTGCTGGAGACGTCCGCCGTGCCGGACCTGGCCCGGCTGATGGGCGTCGGCGACGTGATGCTGCGCAGCAACCTCGCCTACGAGCGTTACCGCACCCCGCGGCCCCGCTCGACGTGGGACCTGTTCACCTCCACCCGGCCGGCCGGCCTCGGCGCGCCGCAGACCTACGGACCGCCGGTGGCCGAGGATCCGGGGATCCCCTTCACCGACGAGATCACGCTCGGCACGAAGACCTCGGTGCCCGATCCCCCGGCGCTGGCCGTCTTCCCCGTGTCGAACACCCAGCCGATCGTGCGCACCGCCACCACCGCCCGGCCGTTGCTGGTCAGCGGCAACGGGGAGGCGCTGGTCGACGCGGCCGCCTCCGGGCTGCTCGCCGAGCCCGTCGCGTCCGGGCGGGCGATCCTCTACGCCCCCGAGCTGGCCAGCAAGCCGGGCGAGCTCGCCCAGGCCCTCGACGACGGCGCCGACCTGCTCGTCAGCGACACCAACCGGCTGCGGGCCGAGCGCTGGACGGGGGTCCGGGAGAACTTCGGCTACGTCGAGCAGCCCGGCGTCGCCCCCCTGGTGAAGGACCCGAACGACAACCGGTTGCCGCTGTTCGGTGACGAGACGACCGCCAACGAGACGACGGCGGCCCTGCACGCCCCCGGCACTCCGGCGAAGATCGCCGCGGTGACGGCGTCGGCCTACGGCAACTCCTTCGCCTACGGCCCCTGGGACCGGCCGGTGCGCGGCATCGACGGCGACATCAACACCGCCTGGCGGGTCGGCGCCTTCACCGACCCGACCGGTGAGGCGTGGCAGACGACGCTGGCCGCGCCGACCACGACCGACCACGTCCGGCTCACCCAGCCGCTGTCCGGGCCCCGCAACCGGTACATCACCCGGGCGACGCTGACGTTCGACGGCGGCTCCCCCGTCACCGTCGACCTCACCCCGTCGTCGCGCACCCAGGTCGGCCAGGTCGTCAGCTTCCCGACCCGCACGTTCCGCACGCTGCACATCCGGGTCGACGCGACGAACTACGGCCGCCAGCGCACCTACGACAACGTCTCCGCCGTCGGCTTCGCCGAGGTCGAGATCCCCGGCGCGGACGGTAAGGCGCTGACCGCCGACGAGGTGCTGCGGATGCCGAGCGACAGCCTCGACGCCGCCGGCGCCTCCTCCCTCGGCCACCGCCTGGCCCTGCAGATGTCGCGGGACCGGGCCAACCCGGCCGAGCCGTTCAAGCAGGACACCGAGGAGATCATCAGCCGGTCGTTCGCGCTGCCGACGGCGCGGACGTTCGCGCTGACCGGCACGGCGCGAATCTCCGCGTACGCCGCCGACGACCACATCGACCGCCTGCTCGGGCGGCCGTCGAACCTGCCGGTCGTGTCCTCGTCCGGCCGCCTGCCCGGTTCGCTCGCGGCCCGGTCGTCGAGCGCCTTCGACGGCGACGTCACCACCGCGTGGAGCCCCGGCATCGGCGACCCCGAGGGCGGCTGGCTCCAGGTCGCCTCGCCGGCCCCGATCACCACCTCCTCGGTGACGATGTCCATCGTCGCCGACGGCCGGCACTCGGTGCCGACCCGGATCGGGCTGGTGGTCGACGGCCGGGTCGTCGGCTCGGTGCCGGTGCCACCGGTCACCGACACCGCCCAGCGTGGTGGTACCCGCCAGGTGACCCTGACCTTCCCGGCCGTCACCGGCAGCACCTGGCGGTTCGTCGTCGACGACGTGCGGACGGTCAAGAGCATCGACCCGATCAGCCGGTCGCCGTTGTCGATGCCGGTGGGCATCGCCGAGATCGGGCTGCCGGGCCTGGCCAGCGGAGTCACCGAGGCCCCGGGCGCGGGCCAGAGCACCACCGCCACCCAGAGCGCGGGGGCCGCCTCGGCCCTGCTCCCGGCGCAGCTCCCGGGGACCTGCCGGGACGACCTGCTGAGCATCGACGGCCACCCGGTCGGCGTGCGTATCGACGGATCCACCTCCGACGCGGTGAACCGCCTCGGCCTGCGGGTGTCCACCTGCGGCGGAGCGCTCACCCTCGGCCCCGGCGAGCATGTGATCAAGACCGGGGACGGCGCCGAGCTGGGCGTGGACATCGACCGCCTCCTGCTCGCCTCGGACGCCGGCGGCGGCCCCTGGCTGGGCGCCGGCGACGCCGGCACACCCGCCACCGGCACACCCGCCACCGGCGCGGCGACGCCGACCGGCACCCCTACCGCCAGGACGGCCGGCGCGGCCGGGTTGTCGCCGCGGATCATCGTCCAGTCCTCGGACGCGACGTCGTTCACCGCGCAGGTCACGGGAGCCCAGCCGGGGACGCCCTTCTGGCTGGTGCTCGGCGAGAGCCTGTCGCGGGGGTGGAAGGCGACGGTGAACGGCGCCGACGCGGGCCAGCCGCGGCTGGTCGACGGCTACGCCAACGGCTGGCGGATCAACCCGACGGCCGCGGCGTTCACCGTGACCCTGACCTGGGCGCCGCAGCAGATCGTCCGCTACTCGCTGGTGCTGTCCGCGGTGACGGTCGTGTTCTTCCTGGCCCTGCTGCTGTTCACCACCCGCCGCGCACGCCGGCGGGCGGCGGGTGCGGTCGAGCCGGGACCGGACCTGCCGACGGTCGACCCCTGGTCGATCCGTCCGGTACGGATCGACTGGCGGACGGCGGCATACGCCGCGGTGGGGGCCGGGCTGCTCGCCACGGTCCTCGTCTCGGTGGCCGCCGGGATCGTCGTCGCCCTCGCCACCGTGATCGCGCTGCTCGCCCCGCGGGGCAGGTGGTTGACCCGGGTCGGCCCCGCGGTCTGCCTGGCGGTCAGTGCCCTGTACGTGCTGGAGGTGCAGGCCCGCCATTCGCTGCCGACGAACGGTGACTGGGTGGAGGCGTTCGGACGGGTCGCGACGATTTCGTGGCTCACGGTGCTGCTGCTGGCCACGGATCAGCTCGTCGCGGTGCTCCAGGGCGGTCGACGGGCCGCGTCCGGGCTGCCTGGGCCGTCCGGGCGGCCCCTCGCCGGGCCGAGCGGGACGGAGCCGGCCGCGGACAGCCACTGAGACGGTTGACGACGGCACGTCCCGACATGGTGGTCCCGCCACCTGTCGTCGCGGTGCTCCTGCAACAGTGTTGCAGGAGCACATTGGGCATGGTTATGGTCATGCCTGCCCGGCCGGCAGGGGACACCACCCGCGACCGGTGACGGGGCGCCACGAGGGAGATGCCATGACCACGCCCGTCGCCACCGGACCAGGACGGAACCTGCGGGCGCGGGTGAGCGGCGCGCTCGACCGACGGGAGTGGACGACCCTCGGCGCCATGGCCGCCGTCATCGTCGGCCTGCATGTGGTCGGCTGGCTCCTGCTGACCGCGGTCATCGCGCCGCACCACTACCGGTTCGGCGCCGACGGCCAGGTGTTCGGCGTCGGCCTCGGGGTCACCGCCTACACCCTCGGCCTTCGGCACGCGTTCGACGCCGACCACATCGCCGCGATCGACAACACCACCCGCAAGCTCATGACGGACGGCCGGCGGCCGCTGTCCGTCGGGTTCTTCTTCTCCCTCGGCCACTCGACGATCGTGTTCGCGCTGGCCGTCCTGTTCGGCGTCGGGGTGCGCTCGCTGGCCGGCCAGGTCTCCGACGACGGGTCGACCCTGCACGACGTCACCGGCTGGATAGGCACCACCGTCTCCGGCGGATTCCTCTACCTCATCGCCGGCATCAACCTCGCCGTGCTCGTCGGCATCGTGGCGGTGTTCCGCGACATGCGCCGCGGCCTCGTGGACGAGGCGGCGCTGGAGGAGCGGCTGAACTCCCGCGGTTTCGCGAACCGCCTCCTCGGCCGCGTCACGCGAGCGATCACCCGGCCGTGGCAGATGTATCCGCTCGGGCTGCTGTTCGGTCTGGGTTTCGACACCGCGACAGAGGTCGCGCTGCTGTTCCTCGCCGCGGGTGCCGCCGGCAGTGGGCTGCCCTGGTACGCCATCCTCGTGCTGCCGGTCCTCTTCGCCGCCGGCATGAGCCTGCTGGACACGATCGACGGGTCGTTCATGAACTTCGCCTACGGCTGGGCTTTTTCCAAGCCGGTCCGCAAGGCGTACTACAACATCACCATCACGGGTCTGTCGGTCGCGGTCGCCTTCCTCATCGGCACCGTCGAACTGCTCGGCATCCTCGCCGAGAAGGCGCACCTGTCGGGTGGTTTCTGGGACTGGGTCTCGGGACTCGACCTGAACGTCGTCGGCTATTTCATCGTCGGCCTGTTCGTCGTCACCTGGGCGGTGAGCCTGCTGGTGTGGAAGGTCGGCCGCATCGAGGAGCGGTGGGCGGCGGCGGGACCCGAGCGCGGCCAGCCCGAGCCGACGGCCTGAGCGGGTCACCGCGGCGAACCCGCCCAGGCCGGCCCCGATCCCACATACACACGGTTACCAGCGTGTCCCGCCTGCACGGGTGAGGCCGCCCGTTCGAACATCTTTTGTGGGGAAATCGCGGACCCGCTCGACACGCGGAGCCCAGCCGCATCGACACGGAGAGTAATTACGATCTTACTTGCTGCCTAGTATCCCCCTGCTAGCGACTGGCCAGGACCGACACTCGTCGATTCCGAGGACCGATTGCATCAGGCGGGGGAATGACTCGAACAGAGCAGGCAAGGCCGCCCATGGGACGCCACCGGCGGGAAACCCGGACATCGGGTCCGAGCAGGGCCCCGGCGACAGAGACAACGGCAAGAGAATTTCGGAGGACTCGTCGGCGAGGAATCCGTCGATGGCTTCTTCTCGCCGTTCTCTGCATCGCCCCGATCTTTCTTCTGGGAGGACGCATAAGCCCGGCGCTCGCGGTCTTCGAGCAGACGGGGTCCATTGAGGACGACAGCCGTCAGATCAACTACGTGAACGTATGGACCACCTGCGGCGGATGCGCGCCGCCCACGGACAACAGCAGCTACCGCTACTCGGTCGCCGCGGGAGCGACGGTCGGGATCCGGTTCACCGGCGCCCAGATCGACATCTACGGCATCCGGTCGCCGCAGGGCGGGATCATCACGGTGAGCATCGACGGGCAGGCGCCTCACACCGTCAACACCTTCGCTCCGCTGCCCACCAGGGCACTGTTCTACCGCTCGTCGGTACTCAGCGACGGGCCGCACACCGCCTTCGTCGTCAACCTCGGCCGATCCGCGGGCGGATCGACGGGCACCTGGGTCGGTTTCGACAAGGCTGATACGTTCCGCGAGGTCACTCCGCCGACCACGCCGCCGACCACGCCGCCGACGGAGCCGAACCGCTCCGGACTGCCGTGGCTGTCGGGCGTCAACGGGGATCCGATCATGGTGCCGGCCGATGTCGACGGTTTCTGCGCCAACCGGGGCAGCCCCTGCGACCTCTCCCACGTCTTCGTGAGCCGCAACAGCTGGCAGAACATGGTCGCCCCGTCCTGGGCGGAACAGAACTTCACCGGTTGGCCGGGCCGACTGGTCCTCTCCGTGCCGCCGTTCCCGGAGAACATCGGGGCCTCCCTGGAGACGTGCGCGACGGGGGCGTACGACACCTACTGGCGGCAGTTCGGCAACACCCTGAACTCGACCGGCCGGCAGAACTCCATCATCCGGATCGCCTGGGAGGGCAACGGCGACTGGTACCAGTGGTCCGGGCAGAATCCGACCGCGTACGTCAACTGCTGGCGTAAGGTCGCCGACGCCATCCGGTCGACGGCGAATCCTGATCCGCTGCTCGACTGGTCCATCAACGCCCACTACTCCCAGAACCCGCCGAGCCACAACCCGCTGGACCTCTACCCGGGTGACCAGTGGGTCGATGTGATCGGCATCGATGCCTACGACCACTACCCGCCGTCGCGCACGCTCGCGGAGTTCACCAAGCAGGCGAACGAGACCGGCGGCATCACCTGGCTGTACAACTTCGCCCGCCAGCACGGGAAGCTCTTCGGTGTCGGGGAATGGGGCGTGGTGAGCGGTCGCGACGACGACGGCGCCGGCGACAACCCGAACTACATCCAGTTCATGTGGGACTGGCTGCGGGAACGGGCCGGCAAGGGGCTGTACTACGAGAACTACTTCAACACCTGCGAGCCCCCCAACGTCGGCTCGAACCTCTATCGCCCGTTGGACACCGAGCACTGCCTGTTCCAGAACAACCAGTCCGCGGCCCGCTACAGGGACCTGTGGTAACGCGTGCGGCTGCCCGGGCCGTCCCGTCGCCCCCCGGCGACGGTCCCTCTGGTGACGGTCGCTGACGACGACTGGGTGCCGGAACCGGGGCGGGGCGGCGGGATTCCCGCCCGCCGCCCCGCCCTTCCTCGTGGCCGAGCTCGTGTTCCTTGCCCTTCCACAGCCCTTCGCGTCCGATTTGCCCTCGCGGAAGGGCCCGTGAAGTGCGGCGCGGTTCCCGGTGGCGTGGGTGGCCGCGCCGGGTCAGGGAGTCGCGGGATCGGGGTCGGGATCGAGGTCGAGGTCGAGCGAGGGGACCGGGGGTCCCGGCGGGTCGACCAACAGGGCGACGAGGCGATCCAGCTCGGCCGCCGGGTCGCCGGTCAGGCCGGTGTGGACGGGCGAGGTCTGCACGACGGTGCTGCGCGGCGCGGTCAGCCAGCGGAACCGCTCTCCGGCGGTGAGCCGCCCGGCCGGCCCCGCCTGCTCGCCGCCGCAGCAGACGGCGCGAAACGCCGCGAGATGGGCGACGACGACGGCCGGGTCGAGGTAGGGATCGAGGACGCCCAGGCGCCCCTCGTCGAGCCGGCAGCGCAGGTCCAGGTAGCGGGAGCGCTGGCAGTACAGCATCACGCCGACGTTGACGAACTCGCCCCGTTCCACTCGCGGGACGATCCGGATCATCGCGTACTCGAACAGCTCACGCATCGCGGTTCTCCACGGCCGCCGCCCCGCCGGTCCGCAGCCAGTCCCCCGCGCGCAGCCAGTCCGGCCGGCCCGCCTTGGCCGAGTCGGCCGGGCTGGCACCGCGCCGGCGGCTCGCGAGCGCGGCGGCCGCCACCCGGGCGCCCGGCGCCATCTCGGCGGCCGGATGCGCCTGCGCGAGCGCCGCGGTGACCGCGTCCCGCGTGGGCGCCCGGGCCGCGACCCGCGCCAGCAGCCAGTGGACGTAGTCGGCGCGCGGGACGTCCAGCCAGGCGTCGGGCACGCGGGCGAGAACCGCGGTCAGCAGCTCCGCGTCGATCCGCGGGGCCAGTGCGGTGTCGGCGGCGGCGAACGTCGTGGGTTGCGCGGCCACGACCGGCAGGAGCACATGGTCGGCGATGCCGGGCAGGACCCGGCCGACCGCCGCGGCCGCGCTCGCCCAGTCGTGGTGGGGGTACAGGGCGGCGCCGTGGTCGATCAACCACAGCCGACCGCCCCAGACCAGCAGGTTCGGGTTGCGCCAGGATCTGTCGACGTTGAGCGTCAGGGCGTCGAGCCAGAGCACCCGGGCGGCGATCTCGGGCGTGACGTCGAAGGCCAGTGGATCGTAGGTGATGGACCCGGGCAGGTAGTCCATGCCGAGGTTGAGCCCGGCACTGGCCCGCAGCAGATCCTGGACCTCCTGGTCCGGCTCGGTGCGGCCGAGCTCGGGGTCGACGTCGATTCCGACGAGCTCGGGCACCGCGAGCCCGAGCTCGCGGGCGAGCTCGCCGACGATCACCTCGGCGACCAGCGCCTTCGGCCCCTGCCCGGCGCCACTGAACTTGACGACCCAGGTGCCGAGATCGTCGCCCTCCATCAGGCCGGGCAGGCTCCCGCCCTCCCGCAGCGGCGTCGCATACCGCACCGCCGTGACGTGTCGCAACATCCCGCCAGTCTGCCCGAGCCGTCACTGCCCCGAGCCAACACTGCCCTGGGCCGCCCGCCTGGCTGGCGGCAGCGGGGTCGGCGGCGGGCAGCGGGGTCAGCGGACGTGGACCGGCCAGGAGCCGGCCGGCGTCGAGACGATGGCGAACAGTGGGGATCTCGCCGCCCGCCGGGCGGGTTCCGGGCGCCGGTCGGCTGCCGCGTCCCGGGTGGCTGCCGCAGCGGCGAGCCGGGCCGTCGCCCTGGTGAGGCCGGGCATGAGCAACCAGGCGTCGACGCCGGGCCCCGACTCCAGCTCCACCTGCTCCGGACGGAAGTCCCGGCCGCGTAACCCCGGATAGTCGTGCTCGACCACATCGTCAAAGAGCTCGCCGGACACCGCCAGGGCGAGATCGACACTGGGATGGCGCCGCAGCTCGGCTCGTAAGGCGGCACAGTCGCGCAGCGCGGCGACCTTCACCACCGCCCGCCCGGAAAAGCCCGATTCGTCAAGGAAGGTGATTCCCTGGTGCAGCGCCACCCGCAGGCGAACCCGTTCCGTCCGCGGCACGCCGTCGTTCAGCCGGGCGATGGCGGAACGCAATGTGTCGACGAATGCTGCGACGAACCGCCCCTCGTCGATTCCGGGCGGCAGGAAGGCGATTTCCCCGCCGCCCACGGCGGGCGGGTTCCAGTGCGCCCGGTCCAGAGCGGCGACGCGACCGAGTTCCTCGATGACGGCGCCGAGATCCCGCCGCCATCGCGGCGGCCGCAGCACGCCGGGTATCTCGCCGGCGTCCCCGTCGATCTCCATCGCGATGCACAACCGCCGGATACCCGGTGGCCTTTCACTCACGCTGAACCTCCACGGGTCGGAGCCGGGGGAGTTTCAGTGTCACCAGGAACGAGGACGGCCGCCCCGTATTCTCACGGGTTTGCGGCGAGCCGCAGCGCGTCGAGATCCTGGATCACCACGGCCCGGTAGCCGGTGGCGAGGACGCCTCGCTGGCGCAGGTCCCGGAGCACCTTGTGGACCGTCGGCTCAGCGGCACCCACGAGGGCGGCGAGCTCCGGCTGGGTGAGCGAGACCCCGACGGAACGGCGCCCATCCGGCGACGAGCCGCCGTAGGCCCGCTCCAGCTCCAGGATCACCCGCGCCACCCGCACCGCGACCGAGCAGCCGCCGAACTCGACCCGCCGCCGGGTTGCCGAGCGCAGTTTCGCCGCGATCGTGCTGCTCAGTACCTGGTGCACGTCGGGCTGGCGGCGCAGGAACGCGACGAAGGCGTCCGCCCGAACGACCTTCGCCAGCACGGCGCCGGCCGCGGTCACAGTCGCGACCCGCGGTTCGGAATCGAGCCCGGCGAGCTCACCGACGAGGTCACCCCCGTGCCGGATCGCGAGCAGGGCGAACCCGCCGTTCTCGGTGGCGGCGGTGACCTTCACCCAGCCGTTGAGCAGCAGAACGACGAAGTTCGTGCGGTCGCCCTCGTGCATGACGACCTCTTCGCTCGCGTATTCACGATACGAACCGAGCCGCAGAATCTCCGCGCGACTTTCCGCCGCCATCCGACCGAGGACGCTTGCCGCCGGCCATTCCATCCGGCGCGGCCGCGGATCCCGGTCGGACCCGCCTCCCGTCGGTTCAGGCTCCTGCCACACGACGCCCCCTCGCCCATGCCAGCACGGCCGGTCAGCGACGGCACGGACCCCACGCACACCGCGTATGCGCGCGCACCGCCGGCATCACGCCCCGGCGACCGTTCGCGGGAGAGTCGTCACCGGACCCCCGGTCCCGTCATCCGGATGCTGATCCAGCATACCGAGACAATTATCCGAACGAGCCATTCCGGGAACGCAAGGGTGCAGATCGTCCGAATTGCGCAAATACGGTCCGGGCAGGATCACGCCACCGGCCGGACCGCGAGCGATCTCAGCCGCGGTGCGGCATGAGCGCGCCGGCCGGGATGACGCCGAGCTTGCCGGCCTGGAAGTCCTCGACGGCCTGGATCAGTTCCGCCCGGGTGTTCATGACGAACGGCCCGTACGCCTCGACGTGCTCGCGAATCGGACGCCCGCCCAGGAGCAGGACCTCCAGTGCCGGCGTCGTCGCGTCCTGCCGGGCGTCGGCCGCCACCGTCACCAGATCCCCGGCACCGAGGACGGCGAGCTGCCCGGCCTCGATCGGCCGACCAGCCGGGCCGACCGTGCCGCGGCCGCCGAGGACGTAGGCGAGCGCGTTGAACTCCGGGTTCCAGGGGACATGCACCCGCGCCCCGGGGCTCACCGTCGCATGGACGACGGAGATCGGCGTGTGCGTCGAGCCCGGACCCCGGTGCTCGCCCACCGCGCCCGCGATGACGCGCAGCAGCGCGCCGCCGTCCGGCGAGGCGACCAGTTCTACCTGCCCGGCCTCGAGGTTCTGGTAGCGCGGCGGGGTGAACTTGTCCCGGGCCGGCAGGTTCACCCAGAGCTGGATGCCGTGGAACAGGCCCCCGCGCACGACCAGTTCCTCCGGCGGGGTCTCGATGTGCAGGATGCCTGCGCCGGCGGTCATCCACTGCGTCGCGCCGTCCGTGATGAGCCCGCCGCCGCCGTGGGAGTCCTGGTGCTGGAAGGTGCCGTCGATCATGTAGGTGACGGTCTCGAAGCCGCGGTGCGGGTGCCACGGGGTGCCCTTGGGCTCGCCGGGGCCGTAGTCGACCGCGCCCATCTCGTCCATGTGGATGAACGGGTCAAGGTCGGTGAGCCGGACGCCCGCGAAGGCGCGACGGACCGGGAACCCCTCGCCCTCGAAGCCGCTGGGCGCGGTCGTGATCGTGCGCACCGGGCGGTCGACGGCACCGAGCGCGGGCTCGGCCAGCCGGGGCAGCCGGACGGTGTCGGCGGTGACGGCGGGCATGTCGTCCTCCTGGCTGTGCTTGCGGCCGCCGGCGGGCCGGCCCGAGCGGGCCCGTCCCGGCGTCCTAGACAGTTGTATATGCAACTACCTGGCCGACACAACCACACCCCCGCCGCAATCCTTCCCGCCACGGATGTTCGCTCTGGGCGAGCAACCTCGGGAACAACGGTAGGCTAATGGGACTTCAGTCCAGGTGACTCAACTTCCTCACGTGAGGGTGGACCACATGCCACAGATCCGGGTGTTGCCCGTCCTGCCACTCGACGACGCCGTTGTTCTCCCCGGCATGGTCGTGTCCCTCGACATGTCCGACGAGCAGACCCGAGCCGCCGTGGACGCCGCCCGTGCCGACGGCTCCGGTGGCTCCGGTGGCTCCCCCGACGCCCGCGCGCCGGGGATCTCCAGCCGCGCCGCCGGCCGGCCCGCCGAGGTGCTGCTCGTGCCCCGTGTCGACGGCGAACTCGCCGAGGTCGGCGCGGTCGGGGTGATCGAGCAGGTCGGCCGGCTGCCGCGCGGCGGCTCCGCGGCGGTCGTGCGCGGCACGGCGCGAGCCCACGTCGGCGGCGAGCGGCCGGCCCCGGCCGGCCGCGGCACCGGCGTTGCCACATCCGCTGCCACGGCCGGCGATGATGCCGGCGCCGGGAGCGGCGCGGGCGTGCGGTGGGTGGACGCGGTCGTCGTCGACGACGACGCGGCCGCTCCCTTCGGCGCGCTCGACGACCCGGCCGGCACCCGCGCCGGTTCCCCGGCCGACGAGGCCGCCCGCGTGGAGAAGCTTGCCAAGGAGTACCGCGCGCTGGTCACGGACCTGTTGCGCCAGCGCGGCGCCTGGCAGGTCATCGATTCCGTGTCGGCGATCACCGATCCCGCCACGCTCGCCGACACGGCCGGCTACGCCGCCTACCTGACCACCGCGCAGAAGATCGAGCTGCTCGGCACGCCGGCGGTCGGCACCCGCCTGGAGCGGCTGCTGACCTGGACGAAGGAGCACCTGGCCGAGCTCGACGTCGCCGAGACGATCCGCCGCGACGTCCAGGAGGGCATGGATCGCCAGCAGCGCGAGTTCCTGCTGCGCCGCCAGCTCGAGGCCGTCCGCAAGGAGCTGGCCGAGCTGGACGGCCCGGACGGTGGCACCGACGGAGCGAACGGCTCGGAGCCGGCCGCCTACCGGGCCCGGGTCGAGGCCGCGGACCTGCCCGAGAAGGTGCGGGCGGCGGCGGTCAAGGAGGTCGACAAGCTGGAGCGCACGGCCGAGTCCTCGCCCGAGGGCGGCTGGATCCGCACCTGGCTCGACACCGTCCTCGACCTGCCCTGGAACGTCCGCGCCGAGGACTCCTACGACATCACCGCGGCCCGTGCCGTGCTCGACGCCGACCACTCCGGTCTCGACGACGTCAAGGATCGCATCATCGAGCATCTCGCGGTGCGCCGGCGGCGCGCGGACGCCGGTCTCGGGATCGTCGGCGGCCGGCGCGGCGGCGCGGTGCTGGCGCTGGCCGGCCCGCCCGGGGTCGGCAAGACGTCGCTCGGCGAGTCGATCGCGCGGGCCATGGGCCGCTCGTTCGTCCGGGTGGCGCTGGGCGGCGTGCGCGACGAGGCCGAGATCCGCGGCCACCGGCGCACCTACGTCGGGGCGCTGCCCGGCCGCATCGTGCGGGCGATCCGGGAGGCCGGCTCGATGAACCCGGTGGTGCTGCTGGACGAGGTCGACAAGCTCGGCGCGGACTACCGGGGCGACCCGACCGCGGCGCTGCTGGAGGTGCTCGACCCCGAGCAGAACCACACCTTCCGCGACCACTACCTCGAGGTGGAGCTGGACCTGTCCGACGTGCTGTTCCTGGCCACGGCGAACGTGCTGGAGGCCATCCCGGCGCCGCTGCTGGACCGGATGGAGATCATCCGCCTCGACGGCTACACCGAGGACGAGAAGGTCGTCATCGCCCGCGACCACCTGCTGCGCCGCCAGCTCGACCGGGCGGGGCTCGCCGAGGGTGACGTGACCGTCGGCGACGGCGCCCTGCACGCGCTGGCCGGGGAGTACACCCGCGAGGCCGGGGTGCGCGACCTGGAGCGCTCGATCGCCCGGCTGCTGCGCAAGGTCGTCGCCCGGGTGGCGCTCGGCGAGGCCGCCCTGCCGGTCGCGATCGACGCCGGGGATCTGACCGGCTACCTCGGCCGGCCTCGGCACACCCCGGAGTCGGCTGAGCGCACGGCCCTGCCCGGGGTGGCGACGGGCCTGGCGGTCACCGGCGCCGGCGGCGACGTGCTGTTCGTCGAGGCCTCCCTGGCCGACGCGGAGACCGGCGGCGCCGGCATCACGCTGACCGGTCAGCTCGGCGACGTGATGAAGGAGTCGGCGCAGATCGCGCTGTCCTACCTGCGCTCGCACGGGGTGGAGCTGGAGCTGCCCGTCGGCGACCTCGCCGACCGCGGCGTCCACGTGCACGTCCCCGCGGGCGCCGTGCCGAAGGACGGGCCCAGCGCCGGGGTGACGATGACGACGGCGCTCGCGTCGCTGCTGTCCGGCCGGCCGGTCCGGGCGGACGTGGCCATGACCGGCGAGGTGTCGCTGACCGGGCGGGTGCTGCCGATCGGCGGGGTGAAGCAGAAGCTGCTCGCCGCGCACCGGGCCGGCCTGACCACCGTGCTGCTGCCCCAGCGCAACGGGCCGGACCTCGACGACGTGCCCGCCCCGGTGCGTGATGCGCTCACCGTTCACCTGGTGACCGACGTCCGGGAGGTGCTGGACCTGGCGCTGGAGCCCGCGTTCGACGCCGACCACGGCGGCCGGTCGCCGGGGCGCGCCGGGCACTCTCCCACGGCCCTGGCCGCCTGATCACGCTCCTGCGCTCTCCCGCGGTCCGGTCGGTGTCCCCGAACACCGGCCGGACGGCGGGCGGCCGCCGTGAGCTGGGCGGATCGCACAGGCGAGACCGGCATGGCCGGACAAGACCGCATACGGCTTGCAAGCGACACGCCGTGGGCGAGGTAAACACCATGTGACGCCGGGCGCGCAGGACCCCGAACACGGCTACGGTCGGGGCGTGGATAGTGGCCGCTGTCTTCGGCAGGAGCGCATCGCACAGCAGCGCATCCTGGGGCTCAGTCGACAAGGGGTACGCCAACGACCGCGCGACAACCGCGGCCCGGCCCGCCCGCCAAGCAGGCCACCCGGCCGCCGGCGGCGCACCCGCTGACCGCGCCCGCCCCCGCCCGTCCGAGACGAGGGCGCCGGTCCGAGACGAGGGCGCCGGTCAGCACCGCGAACCGGCCCATTAGAGTGACCGGATCCCCCATGGGCGGCGTGGCGGAGGGACCCGGACGACGTGGACGCCCTCAGACGAGGCTGGATCGGCTTGGCGCTGTTCTTCGCGGCGCTGATACTCATGCCGATCCTGGTCTTCGGGTACGACAAGAACCAGCCACCGCGGCACTCGGCGGTCGCCGTCACCGCCACCGATCGTCTCGTCACCGTGGCCCCCTCGCAGCCGGCGACCACGCCGCTCGCCTTCGCCGGCATCCGCCCGGGTGAGCGGATCTTCGGCTTCCGGGCCATCCGGGTGGTGTCGACCCGTTACAGCGGCCCGCTGGAATTCGTGCTCAACGGGCCCATCGCCCCGTTCCGGCTGGATCTGAGCCAGCCGCCCTACATTTTCAACCCCCACGTCGGGGGCTGGAAGACCACCGAGGTACCGGACGGGGAGTACACCCTGACCGCCATCCCGACCCAGGTGGCCAACGATCACATCTCCATAACGTTTACCGTGGGTAACGGGACGGGTGCGACCGGCTGACATCCGCCGCCGTTCGCCCGACCACACCGTCCGCCTCCCGGGGGTGCGCGTGACGTTGCGAGCCGCAGACCCTAGTGTCAACGGGATGGATCGACTGGTGT
Organism: Frankia torreyi; assembly: GCF_000948395.1. GTDB lineage: Bacteria > Actinomycetota > Actinomycetes > Frankiales > Frankiaceae > Frankia > Frankia torreyi. The sequence goes on from NZ_JYFN01000036.1 coordinate 20,588, forward strand.
GGATCGACTGCGAGATGACGGGCCTGGATGCCGCGTCGGATCTGCTGCTGGAAGTGGCCTGCCTGGTTACGGACAGTGAGCTAAACATCCTCGACGAGGGCATCGACCTGGTCATCTCGGCGCCGGACGAGGCGCTCGAGGCGATGGTGCCCGTCGTGCGCGAGATGCACCAGAGCTCCGGCCTGACCGCCGCCGTCCGCGCCTCCACGCTGACCCTGGCGGACGCGCAGGCGCAGGTCCTCGACTACGTCCGCGCCCGCGTGCCGGAGGTACGCAAGGCGCCGCTGTGCGGCAACTCGATCGCCACCGACCGCACCTTCCTCGCCCGCCACATGCCGTCGCTGGACGCCCACCTCCACTACCGCATGATCGACGTCTCGTCGATCAAGGAACTGGCTCGGCGTTGGTACGTGCGGACGTACTACGCGGCGCCCGTCAAGCGGGGCGGCCACCGGGCGCTGGCCGACATCCAGGAGAGCATCGAGGAGCTGCGCTACTACCGGCAGGCGCTGTTCGTGCCGCCGCCCGGCCCCGGCACCGAGCAGGCACGGACGATCGCGGCCGAGGTCCGCGCCCAGACCGACGCCATCCTCGCCGCGCTCCCCGCCGGCACCCTCGCCCCGACGTCGCCGCCCGGCGGCGCCACGGTGGAGAACACCCCGTCGACCGCCCCGGACCGCGCGAACGCAACGTGATGTCCACGTCACCGGCGATCCCCCTGCCCACGAGGCGACCTCGACCGGTACGATGGCTTCGCTCGGTGAGACGCCCAGGCGGCACACTCGGGATCCGTACCGGCAAGGGATTGCCGGCGCGCCCCGATCGGTCGCGCCAGGCGTAGTCATTGATCATGGTGGGTGTAGCTCAGCTGGTAGAGCACCGGGTTGTGGTCCCGGTGGTCGCGGGTTCAAGTCCCGTCACCCACCCCAGGTCAGAGCACATGTTGATCTTTTTTCGGATCGACATGTGCCGCTCCCGGGGCCGGGCGGTCACTCGATGTCGAACAGGCCCTGGCGCACCGCGTACATGACGGCCTCCATCCGCGAGTGCAGCTGAAGCTTGTCCAGGATGTTGCGCACGTGGTTCTTGACCGTGTTCTCGCTGATGAACAGCTTGCGGGCGATCTCCCGGTTCGCGCGGCCCTCCGCGACGAGCTTGAGCACCTCGAGTTCGCGGGCGGTCAGGTGCGGGGCGTTCACGCGGGGACGGTCCTCGGTGCCGCGGGCCATCGTGGCGAACTCGACCATCAGCTTCGACGCCATCGACGGGCTGATCAGGCTCTGCCCGTTGTGCACGGCGCGAACGGCGTCGGCCACCTCGTGCGGCGGGATCGACTTGAGCAGGTACCCGACGGCACCCGCCTTGATCGCCTCGAACAGATCGGACTCCTCGTCCGACACGGTGAGCATCACGATCCGGGTGCGTGGCACCGCCCGCTTGATCGCCCCGGCCGCGGCGATCCCGTCCCGGCCGGGCATGCGGACGTCCATGAGCACGATGTCCGGCGACGTGCCGGAGGCCAGGGTCAGCGCCTCCAGTCCGTCGCCGGCGCGGCCGACGACGCTGATGTCCTCCTCGATCTCCAGGACCGTCTGCAGGCCCTGCAGAAAAAGCTCATGATCGTCTACAACGAGGACCCGGATCGGTGCGGAGCCCTCGACGGAGTCGGCTTCAGCGGCCGACGGCGGCATGACACTGGCCGTCATCACACATCCGGGAATCAGGATCGAATCGTCCGGGCGACGACGCGGACGCGAACGAAAGATGGTTCGGACACCCTTCCACTCTACGTGATGAAGTACACACCAGAGGTCGTGACAGCGCCCGAGTGACGCCCGCGTCTCCCCCCATTAACGCATCCGACATGCCGGAAATAGTACGCGGTGGACGGTCTCCGCCCACCCGGATCGCCGGCTTCGGCACCGGAACGGCAGCGGTTTCGGCCGGTCAGGGGGTTGGCGCCCGACCCGGCGCCACTGCCGGACACGGGCCCAGGTCGCGCCAAATCGGACGATCCGCGTCCGGTCGCCTAATGAGTGCTTGTCTCGTCAATTGACCGTCCGTCAATCGGTCGGCCCCGATATCTGTGGTCGATCGAATTATCGGATGTGCGATATATGGCACTCGACTGGTGGCGCATCTGGCCGTTGACCGTCAATCTCATGTGTATGGCCGCGACCACCAGCACTCCCCAGCCGCGACTCCACATCAAGCCGGGCACGACCTGGTCCGACGCGTTCGCCCGATGCCACGAGCTCGCCCCGGAGGCGTTCGACGCCGACCGCCTGCGCAACCTGTGGGGCGGCGAGTGGCGCCGCACCGGCGATCCCCTGCACAGCCACTCCCCCGTCGACGGCTCGCCGATCGCCGGGCCGCCCATGCTGGGCCAGGACGAGGCGCAGGAGGCGATCAGGGCCGCCCTCGACGACCACAAGGAGTGGCGCGACGTGGCGCTGGCCGAGCGCAAGGCCCGCGTGCGCGCCGCGGTCGACGCGATGGACGCCCACCGCGAGCTGCTCGCGCTGCTGCTCGTCTGGGAGATCGGCAAGCCCTGGCGCCTCGCCCTCACCGACGTCGACCGCGCCCTCGACGGCGTCCGCTGGTACCTCGACGAGATCGACGGCATGATCGCCGGCCGCAGCCCGCTGCCGGGCCCGGTCAGCAACATCGCGAGCTGGAACTACCCGATGAGCGTGCTCATGCACGCCATGCTGGTCCAGATGCTCGCCGGCAACGGCACGATCGCGAAGACCCCCACCGACGGCGGGGCCGCCTGCCTGACGCTGGCCAGCGCCCTGGCCCGCCGGGAGGGCCTGCCGGTCTCGCTGGTCTCGGGATCGGGTTCGCGGCTGTCCTCGGCGCTGGTGCGTGCCCCGGAGATCGGCTGCCTGGCGTTCGTCGGCGGCCGCTCCGCCGGCGGGCAGGTCGCCGCCGCCCTCGTCGACACCGGAAAGCGCCACTTCCTCGAGCAGGAGGGCCTCAACGCCTGGGGCATCTGGGACTTCTCCCAGTGGGACACCCTCGCCGCCCACCTGCGCAAGGGCTTCGAGTACGGCAAGCAGCGCTGCACCGCCTACCCGCGCTACGTCGTCCAGCGCCAGTTGTTCGACCGCTTCCTCGCGATGTACCTGCCGGTGGTCTCGGGGGTCCGGTTCGGCCATCCGCTGGCCGTCGCCGACGACGCCGACCCGCTGCCCGAGCTGGACTACGGTCCGGTCATCACCGCCGACAAGGCCACGGAACTCGCCGCGAAGATCGACGAGGCGATCACGAAAGGCGGCGTGCCGCTCTACCGCGGCGACATCGCCGACGGCCGGTTCATCCCCGGGCAGGACACCTCCGCCTACGTCCCGCCGGTGGCGATCCTGCACCCGCCCGCCTCCAGCGCGCTGCGCCACGCCGAGCCGTTCGGGCCGGTCGACACGATCGTCGTCGTCGACTCCGAGGCCGAGCTGCTGGCGGCCATGAACGCCTCCAACGGCGCGCTGGTCGCCTCCCTGGCCTGCGACGACGAGTCCTACGCCCGCCGGCTCGCCGGGGAGCTGCAGGCGTTCAAGGTCGGCGTCAACAAGCCGCGTTCGCGCGGCGACCGCGACGAGCCGTTCGGCGGGCGCGGCGCGTCCTGGAAGGGCGCATTCGTCGGCGGCGCCCACCTCGCCCGGGCCGTCACCGTCGGACCCGACCCCGACGAGCGCCTCGTCGGCAACTTCCCCAGCTACTCCCTCTACCCCGAGGTCTGAGGGGCAGCGTCGAAGCGGCCCCCTGGGGCGGACGGTCCTCCGCACGAGTCTCGGTGTCCTACGCTGCACCCTGTGATGAGCTTTACCGGGCAGGGATTCCTCGCCGTCCGGTCCGCCCGAGGGCGGGCCACGGTGCGAGCGGTGGCGGCGCCGTGACGGCCTCGACCACCGCCGCGCGGACCGAGCGGTTCCGCGGGCTGCACCACCCCGGGGCGCCGCTGATCATGCCGAATGCCTGGGACGCGGGGACGGCGCGGGTGCTCGCCGCGGTCGGCTGCCTGGCGGTGGGGACGACGAGCAGCGGGTTCGCCGGCACGCTCGGCCGGCCCGACCGGTCGGTGACCCGCGACGAGGCGCTCGGGCACGCCGCCGCGCTCGCGGCCGCCGTGGAGGTGCCGGTCTCCGCCGATCTGGAGAACGGCTACGGCGCCGAGCCGGCCGACGTCGCGGCGACGGTGCGGGCGGCGGTGGACGCGGGGCTCGCCGGATGCTCGATCGAGGACTTCACCGGCGACCCGCAGGGCTCGATCCACGAGGTTGGTCTGGCCACCGAGCGGATCGCCGCCGCGGTCGAGGCGGCGGCCGGGCGGCTCGTGCTCACCGCCCGCGCCGAGAACCATCTGCACGGCCGGGACGACCTCGCCGACACGATCGACCGGTTGCAGCGCTACCAGCAGGCCGGCGCGGACGTCCTCTACGCCCCGGGGCTGCGTCGCGCGGCGGACATCCGCAGCCTGCTGGCGGAGCTGGACCGGCCGGTCAACGTCCTGCTGATGCCGGGCGGGCCGGGCGTGGCGGAGCTCGCCGAGCTCGGCGCCGCGCGGATCTCGACCGGTGGCGCGCTCGCCTTCGCCGCGTTGGGCGCGCTCGGCCGGTCGGTCCGTGAGCTGCTCGACGGGGCGGCCCCGTCGTTCTGGCCGGACGCCGGGGCGGGACGCGAGCTCGTCCGCGCCTGGTAGAGGCTGGTCAGCGAAGGCCGGTCAGCGGCCCCGCAGGCCGTGCTCGGCGAGGGGGCCGAGGCGCAGGCCGGCGTCCTCGCACCGGGCGGCGATCTCCGGCAGGGCGCCGAGCGCGCTGCGCCAGGCACCGGGCGCCGACGTGCAGTCGCAGTCGTGCAGCAGCACGGTGGCCCCGCCGCGCAGGTCGGGCGCGAGGGTGTCCAGGACGCTGCGCGGGGTCGCCTGCGCCGTCCAGTCCCGACCCCACGCCGACCACAGCACCGGCGTCAGTTCCAGGTCGCGGGCGGCGACGAGCAGTCCGGCGGAGAGGATGCCGTGCGGCGGCCGGACGAAGCGCGGGGTGCGCCCGGTGACCTCGGCGACCAGGTCGCGGGTGCGCACGAGCTGGTCACGGGTCGACCGCGGGCCGCGCAGCAGCATCGGGCGGTGGTCCCAGCCGTGCACGGCGAGCTCGTGACCGGCGGCGACCATCTCCCGGGCCAGACTCGGCGAGCGCTCCAGCAGGCTGCCGAGGACGAAGAACGTCGAGCGGACGTCGAGTTCGGCGAGCACGTCGAGGAACTGCGGGGTCGAGGCGGGGTCGGGCCCGTCGTCGAAGGTGAGCGCGACGTGGTCGTCGGCGCCGACCCCGGCGAGCGTCGGGGTGACCCGCAGCCGCAGTCGGCGCAGGGTCGCCAGCGAGGGCAGGCCGTAGGTGAGGCCCGCCGTGGCACTCAGCGCCACCGCCGTGCGGGCGGCGCGGCGTCCCACGATGGACCCGCGCGTCGTGACGGACCGCGTCATGACGCCAAACTCTGCCACACGTGCCGCCGCGCCCCCAGCGCGCCCCGGCCGGCGGCCCGATATGTCAGGACCGACCGCCGTGCGGGCCGATCGGCATACATTCCTTCCACGCAGACGTGTCGACGGCCACCCGCCGGTGGCGGGCGGTCGTCGCCGCCCCGACCCGCGAAAGGCCCCATGACCCTGGCCCCGACCCTGCAGAAGGGCGCCAACGCACCCGTTCCCGCCGGGGTGCTACGCGTCGCGGTCGGCTGGGCGCCGGGCCGGGTGGTGGACGTCTGCGCCGTCCTCGTCACCGAGCGGGAGCGGGTTCGCTCCGACGCCGACTTCGTGTTCTTCAACGCGCCGAGTCACCCCTCGGGCGCGGTCACCCTGACGGCCGCGGGCCCCGGGACGGCCGGCCTGGTGGTGACGCTGCCCCGGGTGGAGCCGGCGGTGAGCCGGATCGTGATCGCCGGATCCCTCGACTCGGGGACCTTCGCCGACCTCGCCGACCTCGCCGTCGAGCTGACCGACCGAGCGGGCCGGCCGGTGGCCCGGTTCGTCGCGGAACCCGACGGGCCGGTCACCGCGCTGGTATTCGGGGAGCTCTACCGCCGGGCGGGTGGCTGGCGGTTCCGCGCCGTCGCCCAGGGCTGGGACAGCGGCCTCGCCGGCCTGGCCCGCGGCTTCGGCATCAACGTCCGCGCCGACATCCCCACCGACGACCCCGACGGCGACGCCCCGACCAGCACTCACCCGACCAGCGCCCACCCGACCAGCGCCGACGTCACCAGCAGCGGTCCGGCCAGTGACGATGCGGCCGGTCACGAGCCGACCGGTCACGAGCCGACCGGTGTGGAGCCCACCCGGGTGCTGCCCGAGGTCGACGCGGATACCCGCTCAGCCAGCGAGGCCGGGGTCGGCGCCGAGGACGCTGTCACTGCCGGGGAGGAACGCGAGGCCCGCACCGACGAAGAGGCCGCGGCGCAGGCCGAGGTGCCGCGAAGCCGCTCGCCGCGTCCGGCGCGGCGGATCCGGGCGGACTGGTATCCCGATCCGGTGCGCCCGGACCACATGCGCTGGTGGGACGGGGACCGCTGGCAGGGTCCGCCCACGCCGATCCTCACGGAGTCGGACACGAGCTGCGGACGGTGCGGCGCCCGCAAGCGGTGGCGGCTGCTCGGCGGCCCGCCGGCCTGCGAGGAGTGTGCGCAGGCGATCCGGGCGTACCTGTGGGACTGGCGGGCCCGCGTGGTGTCGTCGCTGACGCGGGACGACCCGACCGGCGCCGACCTCGAACCGCTGTGGGCCGACCTGCGCTACCAGCGAATTCCGGAGTCGGCGGGCTGGGAGATCGTCCAGGCGGTCGGGCAGGCACACCTGGAACGGCTGACGGCGTTCGCGTTCACCGACGGGGTGATCGAGCCGGACGAGGTCGACCGCATCGAGGCGGCCGCCACGCGCCTGCACCTGGCCGGCCCAGAGCTCGACGCCCTGCGCCAACGCCTCGCCCGAGGCCTGGAGCTGACCCGGATCGGCGCCGGCGAGCTGCCCCGGCTGCCCGCGGGTTCCCTGCACCTCGACCTCGACGAGATCGTGCACCTCGACGCGCCGGCCACCCTGGTCCAGCAGGCCGCGGCCGGCCCCCGCCACGCCCCGGGTCGGCTGCTCGCCACCAACCGCAAGCTGCGCTTCCTCGGTGAGACCGGGCGGGGCGCCGAACTCGGCCTGTCGAAGATCGTCGAGGTGGAGGCGCGGGGCGGGTGCGTCGACATCGCCGCTACCACCACCCGTGGCTCGGGCAGCTACCTCGTGGACGACCCGCAGTACGTCGCCGCGGTGCTGGCCGGGATCCTGCGGGTCGCCCGACGGCAGGTCATCGCGCCGGGCAGCCGGGCGAGCCGGGCGATCCCGCAGGCGGTGAAGGCGGAGGTGTGGCGGCGCGACGGCGGGGTGTGCGTCGAGTGCGGGGGCGGCGAACACCTGGAGTTCGACCACGTGATCCCGTTCAGCCGCGGCGGCGCGTCCAGCGTCAACAACCTGCAGCTGCTGTGTCGGCGGTGTAACCGTTCCAAGGGCGCGCGGATCTGACGGCGGACGGCGGCGAGCAGGACGCGGCGGACGGCCGCACCCAGCTGACGGCTGACGAGGAATCGGGCGACTCGCCGGGAATGGCGGTTGCATCCCGAGGGAAGGTTCGGTGAACGGATCCATGGCACAGGCGGGAGATGCGTCCACGGTGGGGGCGAACGACGTGGTGACGAACGACGTGGTGACGAGCGACGCGGTGGCGAGCGACGTGACAGCGGAAAGTGATGGGAGGGCCACGGCACCGGGCGTGTTACCGGTTTCGGCTGCCCCGCCGGCGCCGCGGACCCTGCCGTCGCAGCCGACGCCGGCTGCCCCGCCGGCCCCCGAGCCGGACGGTGGGACGGCCGCCGTCGGGTCGGACGGCACGGCGGTGCTCGCCGTCTGGTTCCTGACCACCGAGGAGCGCGGGAATCCGAGCACCGACCTCGACCGGCGCCATCCCGACGGCCGGCCGTGGACCACCGGCAACCTCGTCGTGCCGCTCGTGCACGGCCGGGACTACTTCACCCGCCTGCTGGAGACCGTCGAGGGACTCGGCGACGGCGACCTGCTGCTGTTCACCGACTGGCGCGGGGACCTCGACCAGCGCCTGGACGGCGCCGGCTCCGAGGTCGGCGAGGTGCTGGGCCGGGCGGCCCGGCGCGGGGTGGCGGTCCGCGGCCTGATGTGGCGGTCCCACCTGGAGCTGCTGTCGTTCAGCTCGAAACCGAACCGGCTGCTCGCTGAGCAGCTCACCAGCTCCGGGGCTCGGGTCGTGCTGGATCAGCGGGTGCGCCGCGGCGGCTCCCACCACCAGAAGCTGGTCGTCGCGCGTCCCGCCGGCGATCCGGCGGCCGGTGTGGCCTTCGCCGGCGGGATCGACCTGTGCTACAACCGGCGCGACGACGCGGCCCACGCGGGCGACCCGCAGAGCCAGCCGATGGCCGCCCCGTACGGCGACGCCCCGCCCTGGCACGACATCCAGGTGGAGGTGCGCGGCCCGGCCGTCGGCGATCTGGAGCACACCTTCCGCGAGCGGTGGGACGACCCGTCGAGCCTGGACAACCCGAACCCGCTGCGGCGGCTGTTCTACCGGATCCGCCCGGTGGCGACCCGGACCGACGAGCTGCCGCCCCAGCAGCCCGATCCGCCGGCGGCCGGCCCGCACAACGTCCAGATCCTGCGGACCTACCCCCGCAAGCTGCGCCCGGCGTACCCGTTCGCCCGCGCGGGCGAACGCTCGATCGCCCGCGCCTACCAGAAGGTGCTCCGCCGCGCCCGCCGGCTGATCTACCTGGAGGACCAGTACATGTGGTCCGCCGAGGTCGCCCGGCTGTTCGCCGACGCGCTGCGCCGCTCCCCGGAGCTTCATCTGATCATCGTGGTGCCGCGTCATCCCACCCAGGGCGGGCGGTTCTCGCTGCCACCGAACCTGGTCGGCCGGGAGCAGGCGCTGGAGCTGTGCCGGGCGGCGGGCGGCGACCGGGTCGGGGTGTACGACGTCGAGAACCACGCCGGCACCCCCGTGTACGTGCATGCCAAGGCGGTGACGGTCGACGACGTGTGGGCCTCGGTGGGGTCGGACAACCTCAACCGCCGGTCGTGGACGCACGACAGCGAGCTGGCCGTCGCGACGATCGATGACACGCTGGACCCGCGCGAGCCGCGCGACCCGGCCGGTCTGGGCGACGGCGCCCGGGTGTTCGCCCGGGACCTGCGGCTGCGGCTGTGGCGCGAGCACCTCGACTGGGCGGGCCCGGACGACGAGCTGCTCGACCCGGAGACCGGCTTCGCGGCGTTCCGTGCCCGCGCCGAGGACCTGGCCGCCTGGCATGCCGGCGGGCGGGTCGGGGATCGGCCGCCGGGGCGGGTCCGTCCGCACCGCCCGGCCCGGCTGAGCCGGTTGCGCCGGGCCTGGTCAGCTCCGCTCTACCACTCGATCTACGACCCCGACGGCCGGCCGCACCGGTTGCGCGCCGCAGGCGAGTGGTGACGGCCACCGGCGCCTCCCGGGGCCCGACCGCAGCCCACGCCACCCACGTGCCACCCAGAGCACACCCAACGGGTCGGTAGATGTGCGGGTAGCACCTCGACCGCACCGACCGGTAGGCACCATGGAGGGATGCCGGTCGATGCCCGCCCGGCATGGGTTGTGCGCCTGCCGCCCGGGGCTGGTTGGCATCGGGGCGGACGGACGTCGGGCCGGCGGGCGTCGGGCGGGCGGGCGTCGGGCGGGCGAGCGTCGGGCGGGCGAGCGATGCCGGGAGAGCGCCGCGGGTGGGGCGCGTCGAGGAAGGGCGCAGCGTGCGGATCGGACGGCTGGGCCCGATCGGCTGGTTGTTCGTGGTCGCGGTCGTGCTCGTGACGGGAGCGGTGGCCGTCAACCGCACCTCGCACGACCACCCGCGGGTGGCGATGTGGGGCGACTCGTTGGCCTGGGAGGCGGGTGCGTCGTTCAGCCGGACGGTGCGCGCCGACGGTCACAGCCAGGTCCTGGTGCGCACCTGGGGTGGCACCGCCGCCTGCGACTGGCTGACCGACATCCACGACCAGGCCCGACGCTGGCGGCCGACCGTGGCCGCGCTGGCCTTCTCCGGTAACCAGGGCACGGCGTGCATGCAGGGACGTGACCTGGTGACCGCCTACCGGGAGGACGTCACCCGGGCGGTCGAGCTGCTGACCGGCCGGGGCGCCGAGGTCGTCCTCGTCGACGCCCCGCCCCGGCGCGACCAGCCGGTCGACGCCGCCGGGCTCACCCCGCTGGACCGGGTGTGGCGGCAGATCGCCGCGACCCACCAGCACACCCGCGTCGCCCCCGCCGGCCGGGCGATCACCGCCGGCGGACGCTTCACCACGACGCTGCCGTGCATCGCCGGGGAGACCTGCGGCCCCGGCGGGATGGTCACGGTACGCAGCCCGGACGGCACCCACTTCTGCCCGTTGGTCCAGCCGCCGATGACCGCCTGCCCGGTGCCCTCCCCCGGCGCGGTCCGCTACGGCACCGCGATCGCCCGTGCGACCCTCGACCGGCCCGCCGGCACCGGTGGCAGCGGCAGCAGCGGCACCGGCGACGACGAGCAGCGGGTGGCCGGCGCGCCAGGCGGGCACCCATCGCGGTCCTAGCCGGTCCGTCAGCCACGCCGGTCCGTCAGCCACGCCGGTCCGTCAGCGGCCGCTGGCCAGCGCCCCCGCGCGGGCACGGAATCGACCAGGTCAGGACGCCTCACCGAGCGATTCCCACCCGCCTCGTGATGCCGAGTAGTCAAATGTCGACTCTGACCGGCAACCCCATGACTCCAGCCACTACCGCCTGTCCCCAGCAGGATTCCCGGCCAGATTGCGGCCAGATCGTGCCGAGGCTTCGGTACGGTTTTTCGGCCAGAAACCGGCATTACACCTCGGCACGATTCCGTGCACAACTCATTACAGAAAGATACGAAGGGCGTGGCGGCCGGTAGGGGCGCAGAACCGCAAGGCGATCCCTGCCAGCCAACCCCCTTGGCCGCTGACCGCTGACGGCTCAGGGCGTCCAGCAGCTCAGGGCGTCCAGCAGCTCAGGGCATCCAGCGGCTCAGGCGACCCGGCGGCCGGTCGTGGCCATCCGCCGCCCGGTCACCGAGCGTCGGTGCACGCCCAGGTCGTCGCGCCACGACAGGTAGGTGCGGTCGGACATGCCGATGACGGACAGCCTGTCGGCCAGGTCGGCGGCGAGCGCCTCGACCTCCTGCGGGTGGTAGACCCGCACGGCGAGACCATGCTGGTCGACGGAGGTGATCCCCGCCCGGTCCCCCAGGCTGGCGTCGAGCTGATCGGCGAGCTCGTCCGGGCCCGCGATCCCGCGGGGCAGCTCCGGCCATGCGACGTCAACGACCAGACCGTACGTGGTCATGAGTCCCCTCCTCCGATGGACGTCGCCGTCCCGGCCGCATCGGCGGGACCGGCAGGGTAACCGGCGGACATTCGTCCATCCCTGCAGAGAACATCCCCACCGGCGGGGGATCGAATCATGACATTACGGAATGGTCCGCCATTCCGGACTCCGTCGGCGCCTCGCCGATCTGGCGGCCAGCCCCCGACGGCCCGGCGTCGGGCGGTGCGGCGTCGGCGGTGAAGGCCGCCCACAGGCGGGCGTAGGGGCCGCCGGCGTGGAGGAGCTCGGCGTGCGTCCCCTGCTCGGCGACGCGGCCGTCGGCCATCACCACCACCCGGTCGGCGCGGGCGGCGGTGGTGAGCCGGTGGGCGATGACGATCGTGGTCCGCCGGGTGGTGACCGCCTCGGCGGCGGCGGTGACCGCCGCCTCGGTGGCGAGGTCCAGGGCGGCGGTCGCCTCGTCGAACAGCAGGATGTCGGGGTCGGCGAGCTCGGCGCGGGCGAGCGCCAGGAGCTGGCGCTGCCCGGCGGACAGTCCACGCCCCCGCTCGCCGACGGGATGGTCGTAGCCGTCGGGCAGGGTGTCGATGAAAGTGTCGGCGCCGACCGCGCGGGCCGCGGCCCGCACCTCGTCGTCGGCGGCGTCGGGCCGGGCGTAGGCGATGGCGTCGCGGATCGTGCCGGAGAACACGAACGGCTCCTGCGGGACGACACCGAGCCGGCGGCGGTAGGCCGACAGGTCGAACTCACGCAGGTCGACGCCGTCGATCCGGATCGCCCCGCCGGTGACGTCGTAGTACCGGGCGATGAGCTTGACCACGGTGGACTTGCCCGCGCCCGTCTCACCGACGAACGCGACGGTCTCGCCGGGGGCGATGCGCAGGCTCACCCCGTCGACGGCGTTCCCCGCCGGGCGCTGCGTGCCGGCCGCACCGGCCGCACCCGCCGCGCCACCAGCGCCCCCGGTGCCCGCCGCGCCACCGGCGATGGTGTAGGCGAAGTGGACGTCGTCCAGCACCACCTCGCCGGACAGGCGGCCGACCGGGCGGGGGTGCTCGGCCGGCGGCGTCGACGTCGGGGTGCGCAGCAGGTCGGACAGCCGGCGCAGGCCGACCATCGCCTGCTGGTAGCCGTCGAACACCTGGGAAAGCTGCTGCACCGGTGAGAAGAACAGGTTGACGTACAGCAGAAAGGCGAGCAACGCACCCGCCGAAAGCGATCCGTGCACGGCGAGATGCGCGCCGATGCCCAGCACGAGGGCGCCCGCGATCCGGGAGAGGAACTCCACGAAGGGGAAGTACAGGGCGATCATCCGTTGTGCCCGCATCCGCGAACGTCGGTAGGAGTCGGCGAGCCCGCGGAACCGCTCCTGGTTGACCCGCTCCCGTCCGAACGCCTGCGCGACGCGCAGCCCCGTCAGGTTCTCCTGCAGGGAGGCGTTGACGGCGCTGACCCGCTCCCGGGACTCGGTGTAGGCGGCCGACGAGCGGCGCCGGAACACCACCGTCACCGCGATCAGCACCGGCAGCACGGCGATGACCACGAGGGCGAGCTGGGCGTCGAGCAGCAGCAGCGCGATCAGCACGCCGAAGAAGGACAGCAGGCTGACGATCGCGGTGACCAGGCCGGTCTGCAGGAACGTCGACAGGGCGTCGACGTCGGTCGTCATCCGGGTCATGATCCGCCCGGCCAGTTCGCGCTCGTAGTAGTCGAGCCCGAGTCGCTGCAACTGCGCGAACGTCTTGACCCGCAGCACGTAGAGCAGCCGCTCGCCCATTCGGCCGGTGACCCGGGTCTGCCAGATCTGGACGAGCCAGTCGGCGAGGGTGACGGCGAGCGCGACGCCCGCGGTGGCGAACAGAACACCGCGCGCCTGCGCGCTCACGCCCGCGTCGACCGCGTGGCGCACCAGCGCCGGCACGGTGAGGCCGGCGACGGCGTCGAGGGCGACCAGCAGCAGCCCCACCACGAGCGGGACGCGCACCCAGGACAGCAGCCGGCGCAGCGTGAAGTCCGGGTCGGGCGCCGCGGCGGCGGCCTGGTCGACCCGCGGGTCGTCGCGGGCCGGCGGCAGGGCGTCGACCCTGGCGAGCAGCTCCGGCGTCGCCGGCACGTCCCCGAACGCCCCGCCCCCGCTGAGCACCCGTCCCGATCGTCCCCCGCCGAACCCGCGTCCCCCCGGAACGGAGCCGAACCCACGCCCCGACGGCGCCGCCCCGAAGCCCGAGCCCGACGGCGCCGCGCCGAACGCCCGGCCGGACGGCGGCCTGCCGGTGTCTTCCGTCACCACCAAGCCGGGCGGCTGGACGAGCTGCTCTTCCTGGTCTTCCTCGGCGTCCTCGGCGAGGGTGTCGCCGGGGCCGGCGAGCAGGCGGCGGAACAGCGGGCTGCGGGCGGCCAGCTCGTCCTCGGTGCCGACGTCGACGATCCGGCCGGCGTCGAGTACCGCGATCCGGTCGGCGAGGTGCAGGGTGGAGCGGCGATGCGCGATGAGCAGGGTGGTCCGTCCGCGCATGACCTCGCGCAGCGTGGCGTGGATCGCGGCCTCGATGCGGGCGTCGATCGCGGAGGTGGCGTCGTCGAGCAGCAGCACCCGCGGGTCGGACAGCAGGGCGCGGGCGAGCGCGACCCGCTGGCGCTGCCCGCCGGAGAGGGTCAGGCCCTGCTCGCCGACGACGGTGTCGTAGCCGTTCGGCAGGTCGCGGATGAAGCCGTCGGCCTGCGCCGCCTGCGCCGCGGCGACGATCTGGTCGTCGGTGGCGTCCGGCCGGCCGTAGGAGATGTTCGACCGAACCGTGTCGGAGAACAGGAAGCTGTCCTCGAACACCACCCCGATCTGGGCGCGCAGCGAGGCCAGCGTCAGCGTGCGGACGTCGTGGCCGTCGAGGCGGACCGTGCCGGCCTGCGGGTCGTAGAAGCGGGGCAGGAGCTGGGAGATCGTCGACTTGCCGGAGCCGGAGGTGCCGACGAGGGCCACCGTCTCGCCCGGGGAGATGCGCAGGCTGATGTCGCGCAGCACCGGCCGCGACGGCTGGTAGCCGAAGGTCACCCCGTCCAGCTCGATCAGCCCGCGGGCGGTGTCGAGGACGGTGGCGTCCGGCGCGTCGGTGATCGCCGGGTGGGAGTCGATGATCTCGAAGATGCGCACCGTGCTGGCCTTGGCCTGCTGGCCGACGGTGAGCAGGCCGGCCAGCGTGCGGGTCGGGCCGATGAGTGCCCCGAGGTAGGTGCTGAAGGCGAGGAAGGTACCGAGGGTGATCCGGTCGGTCAGCGCCAGCCAGCCGCCGAGCGCCAGCACGGCGACCTGCCCGAGCGCGGGCACGGCCTGCATCGCCGCACCGAACCGGCTGGTGATCCTCACGGCCCGCATCCGCAGCGCGAACAGCGTCCGGGCATGCCCGGCGAGCCGGTCGAGCTCCCGGTCCTCCTGCCCGAAGCCCTTCACCACCCGGACGCCCGCGACCGCCTCCTCGACGGCCCCCGCGACCTCGCCGGCCTGCTGCTGGGCCGCCCAGGTGGCGGGGAAGACGGTCCTGCGCGCCCGGAAGCCGAGCAGGAACAGCGCCGGCCCCATGGCGAGGGCGATGAGGGTCAGCAGCGGCGACAGCCACGCCATCGCGACCAGGGAGGCGACGAACAGCACCAGGTTGCCGGCGACCATCGGCAGGTACGACAGCAGTCCCTGGATGGCGCCGACGTCCGAGATCGCCCGGCTGACCACCTGACCGGTCTGGACCTGGTCCTGCCGGGCCCCGTCGAGCCGCTCGATGGTGCTGAAAACCTCGTCACGCAGATCGTACTGGACGTCGAGCGACAGCCGGCCGCCCACGTACCGCCGCACGAACGCGGTGGCGAAAATGGCCACACCGGCGGCGAGCAGGACGACCAGGTACGGCGTCAGCGAGTGCCGGTGGGTGACGACGACGTTGTCGATGACCTGCCGCTCGACCAGCGGGACGGCGGCGGTGACGAGCGTGCCGAGCAGCGCCGCGCCGAACGCGAGGATGACGTTGCGGCGGTAGACCATGACCTGCCGCCCGAGCCGCCGCAGCCAGCGATCCGGCTGGTCACGCTGCGGTGCGTCCGCTCGGGCCGGCCTCTCGCCCGCCGCCGGGCCACGGCTCGTCGCCGTGCTGTCTCTCACCGCAGGGCTCTCGCTCGCCGGCGCGATCTCGCTCGCCGCCGGGGTCTCGGCTGTCGGCGGCGGGTCCGTCGTTGCGGCGGGGCGGCGGCCCTGGTGCGGAAGCTCCGATCCGCCCGGTTGAGGCGGATCGGCAGCGGGATGCGCGGAGCGAGACGGCCCACCGGCGAGGCGAGGCGTCTCGGCTGAGGATGGTTCGGGGCTCGCGGTGGACCTCCAGGTCAGCAGGTTCCGACGGATCCGGCCGTGCGCGGGCGGGGCGCGGGCGCCAGCATCGGACGCGCGGGCCGCGGGCGGCACGGGGACGCCACGGAACGCATCGACGTCAACCTCCAGCCCTGCCCGACCGTACGCCGCACGGCACCCGGTCGCGGTCAGCTATGTCTATCAGCGAAACATCCCTGGAACCCGGTTGATGCCCGGACCGCTCCGGGCCCGGACCACACCCTGCCCCGGATCCGCCCGTCCACCCCGCCCCCACCGGGGCCGTCGCCGCCCTCCGCCCGAGCGCCTCGGCCCGCAGGTCCGACCCCCCCCCGACCACACCCCCGCGACGCCTGGTAGAGTTCTCCATGTCGACGCGGCAACCGCAGGGGAACGCGAAGGCAACGCGCCGTTAGCTCAATTGGCAGAGCAGCGGACTCTTAATCCGCGGGTTCGGGGTTCAAGTCCCTGACGGCGCACCCGCTCCCACCAGGTCATATGACTTTCGGTGATGTATTTAGAGTGATCTCTGTACCCAAGTTTGTACCCTAGCTCTTCGCGCCTCGGTGACAGAGACGGCAGACGCCCCGGGCCGCTGCGCGAGGTACACAGCCATCCGGGGCGCCCCTGGCTCCTTGGGTGCAGCGTCAGCCCGCCAGTTCCTCGCCGTCGTCCTCGTCGGGTTCGTCGTCGTCGCTGTGCGTCGGCTCGCCGAAGATCCGGTCAAGTCGGTCGACCGCGTCGCGCTGCGTCTCGGGCATCACGTGGGTGTACGTGTTCATGGTGAGCTGGATCGTGGAGTGCCCGAGCAGCTCCATCACCGTCCGGGCCGGCACCCCCTCGGCGAAGAGCATCGACGCGAACGCATGGCGAAGGTCATGCAGCCGAAGCCACGGCAGATCGGCCTGACGGCGCAGGACCTCGAACCGCCGGTTGACGTTGCGCGGCTCCAGGGGCGTGCCGACCGACGAGGTGAACACCAGGCCGGTTTCCGTCCACGCGTCGCCGAGCCCCGTCCGTTCCGCGGTCTGCGTGGCGCGGTGTCGCCGCAGGATCGTCACCAGCCGGGGCGGGATCGGCAGCTTCCGGTGTGAACGGTCCGTCTTCGCCGGGACGAACCGCAACGAGCCGTCCACCCGTTGCAGCGTCTGCCGGACCTGGAGCGTGGCGCCGCCCAGGTCCACGTCCGTCCAGCGAAGGCCGAGAATTTCACCGCGCCGGAGCCCGAGCATCAGACCGCAGGCGAAGACCGCTTCGAGCCGTTCACCGCGGAGGACCTCGACGAGCCGGCGTGCCTCTTCCGGCCGCAGCGCGCGCACCTCACGATGGGGCACGGGGGGCGCCTTGACCGCCTTCGCCACGTTGCGCGCGACCAGGTCGAGCCGTTCGGCTTCCGCCAGGGAGTTGCGGATCAGGCTGTGCACGTGCCGGACACTTCCCGCGGACAGGCCGGCCTTCCTCGCCGTGCTGACGAGCCGCCGCACGTCCAGCGGCGTGAGCTTGTCGAGCTGGACACGACCGATCACCGGAATGATGTGCGTGTTGATCAGCCAGCGGTAGGCGCGGAGCGTCGAGGCCCGCGTTCCGTCCCCTTCCTTGATTTCCAGCCACTCCCCCAGCCAGACCGCCGTCGTCCGGCGCTCGGCGGTGACGTTGACGCCGAGTTCCGCCGCGCGCTTGACCTTGTCGAGCTTCTGCCGGCATTCCTTCTCGGTCTTGGCGTAGACCGTCTTCCGGACGCGTTTACCGCCCTCCCAGCCGAGATCCAGGCGACCGACCCACATGCCATCGCTGGACCGCTGAAACAAGGCGCCCTCGCCCTGCGAGCGTCGCCGCTTCTGCCGGTCGTCTCCACCGGCGGACCGCGCGGCCATCAGGCCACGTCCAGCGGGTTGCCGCCCGGCCATTCGACCGCGTCGCACCAAGGGCAGCCGTAGGAGCTGTCTTCCATGTCGCACGCGAACTTGGTCTCTCCGTCGGCCTGTGGGTAGGTGCGTCCCTGGCCGCGGGCGGCCCGGTCGAGGTGGTCGGTCAGCGCCTGAACGAGAGCAATTCTGGGCGCCGCCGGGGGGTGGGTGGGCATGGTGAGCACAGCTCCTTGCCGGAAGAAGAACGGGAACAGGTGCGCGGGCCGCGGGTGGGATTGCCCGGTGCCGGTGGGGTTCCGGTTCTCTGGCGCAGGAATGGTCTGCCGGGGCGCCGGCCGCATCCAGGGCGCTGCGCGTCGCTGCGCGATCGGCCTGCGGCCGACCCTGGACCCGTCCGACACCCCGACAGCTTCAGGCGCCACCAGAGAACGGAAGAAAAATGGGTGGGGCGACAGGTCCCGCTACGGGCGGGTGACGCTTGCCGCCGCCGGACCCGCCGTGGGGCTCCCGCCGGTCGGGGTGGTTGCCGGACGTTCGGGGACCGGTCGGAAGATCAGGGTGGCGTCGACGTCGCCGTAGTGTTCGGTGAAGAAGGCGTCCGGCGGCAGGGTGGCGAGCAGGGCGACCAGGTCGCCGATGTCCGCGCCGGGGCGAATGGTCAGTTCGTGGTCGCCGTTGTGGTCGACCCGGGCGAGGAGCATCGGGTGGTCGTCGCCGGGGGTGCGCCATGCGCCGTGCGCGTCGGACGAGAAGATGGGCACAGGTCTCTCTCCTTGTTAAGGCCAAGGGGTGGGGCTCAGGTCCCGGTCGGGTGTTCCAGCACCCGCCGGGACCGTCTTTTGGTTTGCCGAGAAGTCGCGCTCGCCCCTGGTGGTCCGCGGGCCGGGGCGTAGGGGCGTTTGCCGGTCATGCGGCGTGTCCCTCGCCGCGCAGCCGGGCGACGAAGGTGACCAGCGCGGCCGAGGGGATGCGCCGCGACCGGCCGATGCGCACGGATTCGATGTCGCCGGAGTTCATGAGTTCGTAGATGGTGCTGCGGCTGACGCCGAGGAGTTCCGCGGCCTCGGTAGGAGTGAGCAGGAGCTTGGTCACGGGTCCTCTCCGTGGATGTCCAGGGGGTGGGGTTCAGGCGGCATCGGGCAGCGGTGGGCCGGTTGCCGGAAGCAGGCCCCCGCCGGCCGCAGCACGAGCGGCGTCGAGTTGGGCCCGCCAGGCGTGGCGTTGCGCGACGGCGTGCAACAGGAGGTGTTCGCGGCGGGGTGCGGCAGGGTCGCCGGGGCGCAGGAGCTGCCAGGCGGTGCGATTCGCGGCAGGGTCGCCGGCCGGTCCGTCGCCGGTGTGGCCGAAGGCTTCGAGTTGCTGGCGGATGAACGCGACCCGGTCGTGCCGGTGGTCGGTAAGGGTTTTGCCGGACCAGCGCCGCGAGACCAGGACGCGCCGGCCGCCGAAGCCGAGGGTTTCCCGCCGGTGGACCTTGCCCTTGCACCGTCCCGGGACGAGACCGGGTCGGGCGTTGCGGGGTTGGATGCCGTAGCGCAGCCAGTTCGCGCAGGTCGGGGAGCAGGGTTCGTGGCGCAGGGCGTCGGCGAGCCGGTCGACGTGGCGTCGTTGCGGGTCGCTGGCGATGTCGTGGCAGGCGTCGAGGCTTTTGGTCAGGTACTTGGTCAGGTAGCCGATCATCCGGCCGGTGGTGGCCGTGTTCGCGGTCACCCCGTCGGCGCGGAGTTGGGGGCCGAAGCGGACGACGTGGGCGGGTTCGTCGTCCTCGCCGATGCCGTCGAGTGCGTCATCCCAGGACAGCAGCGGCGCCCCGGTGTCGGGGTCGACGTAGCCGCCGGCGGTGTCGTCCCAGGCGGGTAGCCGGTGGTCGTCGTAGACCGGCCGGTCGGTCGACGGCCACCAGACCTGGTGATAGGTCGCCGCTGCCACCAGGCGCAGCATCGCCCGGGGCACGGTGCCGCGGATCGCCGCGTGCAGATGCGGCGCAAGGCGCTTCTGTGGTTCAAGGGCGGCGAAGTACTGGACATCCCAGCCGACCGCGCGGCGCAGGTTCTGCCAGAACCGATCGATCAGCTTCGGGAAGTGGATCGCGTCCCGCGCCGCCCGCCGGTAGTCGTACGACGCCGGGTCGACCGGGGTTCCGTCCTTGTGCACGTGGCCGTAGCTGTCGCAGGTCAGGGTGAGGAACATCGACGGCCGCCACACCGTCCCGTCCGCCGCCTCGAAGGTCTGCCCGACGGTGCGCCGGTCGACGGGGAGCCGGGGCAGGTCGGGGGCATCCTGACGCCTCTTCGTCGAGCGGACACGGCGCGGCCGGTCCCGGTTGTCCGGGGCAGCCTTGCCACGCACACCGAGCGCGGCCAGTTCGTCGTCGACCTGGCCGATCAGCTCGTCGATCTCCCCAGCCTGCTCGGTGTCGCCGGCCGCCAGGACGTCGGCGCGGGCCGCTTCGAGGTCCGCGCGCAGGGTCGCCAGGGCTTTGGCGTCGCCGGTCGGCGGGTCGGGGTCGGGGACCGGTTCGTCGTCGAGGTGCCAGCCGGTCTTGCACTGCGCCATCCGCAGCCGACGCGCTTTCTCCGCACACGGAGGACATTTCGATGCCAACGTGGCGCCGCAGGGGACAGGGATGATCTGTGTTTCGCCGGTGTCCAGGTTGGTGCGGCGCATCGGCATCGGCCGGATACACACCCCGTTTTCCACCGCGACGGCTTCGACGACGTGGCGGGCCAGCGGCATCCGCATGCGGGCGGCCCGGGAACCCGGACGCTCACCGCCCCCAGGGGAAGGGACGGGAGCGGCCGGGTCAGGTCCGAGGGATAGCGCGGTCACGCGGCATCGTCGAGCCGGTCGAGGGGATCGGGGGCATCGTCGGGGTCGTGGCCGCTGAAGGCGTCGAGATCAGGCACCCAGCCGCCGGCCGCCGCCGGTCGGTAAGTGTGCACGGTGCGGGTGATCTCGTCGTCGTCGATGAGCGCGGCCCGGACCCGGATGGGGTCGGGGTTGCCGTCGTGCAGGACGTAGCCGACCCCGGGCAGGGACAGCGGGATCTCCTCGGCGCGGGCGCCCCGGTCCCGGGCACCAGAACCAAGGACGAGGTCGGCCTGGTCGGGTTCGGTCATCCGCAGCGCCACCCGCACCGGGAACAGATCCCGGAACGGCAGCACCTCCTTACGCGGGTCCTGCACCGCGGCCAGGACCACCACCCCGGGCGCCCGGCCCTGCGACAGCAGCAGCGGCAACGCCGCCCCGATCCGCTTCTTCAGCTCCCGGTCGGTCACGTACGCGGTCAGCGAGGCGATCTCGTCGACCACCAGAACGATCAGCGGCTCTGTGGTCGTCGGAGTGTGTAGCCGGGTCACACCGGACAGCCGGGCGGTCCGGTCCTGCATCACGGTCACGGCGTCGTCGAGGAGAGCGGCGATGGTGTCCGTGGTGGTGGCAAACCGGGTGAACATCGCCCGGCCGAAGGCCAGTTCCATCCCGCCCTTCGGGTCGCACACCCACAGCTCCACCAGCCCCGCCCGTACCGCCGGGCCGAGGCCCCGCAACGCCGACCACAGCACCGAGCCCTTACCCGCGCCGGTGGCACCGGCGACGAGGACATGCGTCCCACGCACGGGCAGCGTCCAGGGCGATCCGTCCTCGCAGCGGCCCACGGGAATGGCGGACAGTCCGGCGACGAGCCGGGCGTAAGCGGCGTGGACGGGTCCGCGGTCCGGGTCGACGCCGGCCGCGTCAGGGTCGGCATCGCCCGGACCGCTGCTCATCCCGTCGAGCCGGGCCGGGGTGACAGGACGGGCGAGGGTGTCACGGTGGTGGAAGTGCAGCCGGACGAAGCGGAATGTCTCGGCCTGCACCTGGCAGCGCCGGGCCCGGAAGATGTGCCGCAGCGCCTCGCCCTGCTCCGCCCACTGCTCGGGGGTCTGACCGGGCAGCAGTTCCACCCGCAGCACGTCCACAGCCCGAGTGGAACGGATCGTGCGGATACGCGGGAAGTACTCGTCGAAGGTCACCTGATCGGCGTTCGAGGTCGGCATGCGGATGGCAAGGTCGGTGTGGACCATCGCCGCTCGCCAGCGCCACCGGTAGACGAACGCCAGCCGCGTCCGGCCCCACAGCCAGCGGCCCAGCCAGGAGCACGACCGCGGGTGCAGCCGCGCCCAAACCAGCACCACCACGACCAGCCCGCCGGCCAGCGCGGCGAGACCGAGCAGTCCGAACCGGTGGACGAACAGCAGCAGCCCGACCACGACCGTGACCGCGACCCGGTGCCGGAAGCACCAGCGGACCGCCAGCCACAGGCCCTTGCCCGCGACGGCCAGCAGCAGCATCCACAACGGCACCCGCACCTTGTCCGCACGGGTCGGAATGCGCGGCGCCGGCCGGTCACCCCTGATTCTGGACATGACAAATACCACCTGATTTCGAGCGCACGAAACGACAGGAGAGAAGGGAAGGAAGCAAGGAAGCGCGGCAGGCGGGCCTGAATTATGGGAACCCTCTGGGCCGCCGGCCGGAAAAGAGAGTGGTAGTGCTATGCGGCGCGTTTCTCCGTCGCCGGGTCTGCTGATTCCTCCGCCTCGAACTGGCGGGTCTCGCAGGCGTTGAGGTAGTCGTTCACTCCGGCCAGCAGCGCATAAGCGAAGTTGATCTGATCGGTGTTCGGGGTGTCCTGCTTCGCCGAGACGACCAGCGACATCCCAGCGGCATCGACGGCCAGGATCGGCCCGCGGTCCGGGTAGGTGTGGCAGGTCACCCGCCAGTCCCCGCCAACGGACAGGCCCACCGACAGGTACGACGGCGTCCGCTCTCCGCCGCTCATGCCGCGACCGCCGACGCGCGCCGGCCTGACTGGCCCACGGCCACCATCGCCGCCGCCCGAAACGCGAAACCCTGCCGCGGACGAGACCCGTTGGTGTCCACCCACGGCGTCACCGTCAAACCCTCGAACACCACCGGCCGAAACGGCGTCCCCGGCATCACCTCCGGCGGAACCGGCTGCACCTCACCGGTGATCTTCACCTTCACCTCGGCCTGCCGGGCCGCCGGGTCCGCGTCCAACACCCGCACCACCCACACCCGCTCGCCGGTGTCCTTGTCCCGTGCCTGCACGTCCGGCAGGTTCGCCTTCACCTTGTCATAGTCGTTCGACGCCTCCNCCCCCAGCACAAACGCACCCGCCGGAAACACGTCCTCGAAACGCACCGGAATACGCGACGGCACCGCCATGAACTATCAGCCTCCGTAGGGTTCAGCCCCGCCGCCGGTGCTCCGGCCGCGGTCGGACAGAACCCACAATGCTCCGCTCGCCGAGCGCTCGCCAAGCGCATATACGCGAAGGGATAACGTCCCGCTATGGAAACGCGCCCCGCGTCACGACAGCCTTCCGGACAGCGCACAGAGCGCACTATCGTTTGACGGGCGACAAACACGGCGGGGGNGATGATCGGAGATGGTGCGCGACACCGCGGCCGAGGACTGGAAAGCAGTCGGCGAGGCCATCACCGCACGCATGCGAGAACGGCGCATCACACAGCAGGCTCTTGCCACCGCATCCGGGGTGTCCGTGGCCACCCTGCGGGAGCTACAGCGCGGAACGAGCCGCCGCCGGGCGCACGACTCCACCCTTGTGGCGATCTCCCGCGCCCTGGACTGGCCCGATGACCACCTGTTGACCGTCCTGCTCGGCGCACCCCCACAGACCGTGACGGCCCCACCAGCCCCGATCGACCGGCAGATCCTTGAGGTACTGCTGCGGATCGAACGGCAGGTGGCGACCATCGGCGCCCGTCTGCGCGTGCCCGTCCCGGACGACGGCGACGGCCTGGAGCAGCCCGGCGAACACGACAACGGGCCGGACCCGGCAGCGGAATAGCTCCGCGTGCAGGTCCGGCCCGCAGCCGTACCGACCATGCCCGACTCAGCCCGGCGGCACCACATCCGATGACGCAGCCGAATCCGACGACACAGGCGAAGCATCACCCGCCCCCGGCTCCGGGCCGACCCCGGCGAGACGGCTCAGAAACAGCCGCACCGTGGTCAGCGCCTCGGCGTAACCGGCCTTGTACGCCTCCTGCTCACCGGACGTCATCCACCGCGCCCGGTCCGGCACCGCATCCGGCATTGGCAACACCGAGCCATGCAACGTCAGCAGATCCCGCCGGGACAGCATCTCCGGATGGCGCATCCGATAGACCATGACCAGGTCAACATCCCCGTAGGCCGTGGCGAACTCCAGCCCGGAGGGCATGTCCGCCATCGCCCGGAACAGATCCGCCGAGTCCGATCCCGGCTGCACGACGAGCGCCCATTCCCCCTCTCCCCACGGCAGCATCGCCACCGCCGGCCGAGGCACCCCCGTCTCCTCTCCCCGCGCAGAGGCCGGCCGGTTCACCGAATCCGCCGACGTCGGGCCACCAGGTGCTCCAACGGTCCGCCGGGCACCATCCATCCTGCGGACGAGTCGGGAGGCGACTCGGTCAGAAACCGCAACGGGCACACCTGGTAGTCCGACCAGCCCCGATCGGAGGCGAACCGGTCGGCATCCGCCGCAGACGGGAACGTCAGCACCGTGTCCCGAACCAGCCCACTCCCACCATGCTCGAACCGCACCACCCCGAACGCCACCGCGTTCGCCATGCCCCGGGTCCCCGACGGCTCCACCGCCCTGACCTCCGCGGATGTCGCATCCGTACCCATGTCGTCCTTCCTGCCGCGTCGATGTGCGGACGGCGCCCCACCGCGCGATCAAGGCGACAACGGGACGGCCTGGACGTACGCTGACGCCACGACGCAGTTCGGAATAGATACGCGGCTGAATACCCAGCGTGGATACACTGGCCTACGGTGCACACATCGCCGCCCAGTAGAACCGTCACCTGACGGGAGCCGCCCGCCATGACCCGACGACGCCCGCTTCCCACCGCCCCTGCGGGCCTCTGGGACCGGCCCGACATGGCCGCCGCCCTCGCCGAGCGCGACATGCAGGCAATCCTGACGATCTACAAGCGGTGGACCGGCGCATCCCAACCCCAGATCGCCACCATGACCGGCGTCCCCCAGCCGACGATCAGCCTCATCCTCAACGGCAAGCGGCACGTCAGCGGCATCGACACCTTCGAGAAGTTCGCCGAAGGACTCGACATCCCCCGCGAACGGCTTGGACTCGCAGCGCCCAAGTCGGCCGAGGTCGAACCAGCCAACGGCCCGAACCGGCGGACAGTCCTCGCGGTCGGCGCCGCATGGGCGATCGACGAGGAGTTGGAAGAAGTCACCCGGCGGATGCAGGCTTTCGCCGCGTCCAACGTCGATGACACAGCGCTGGACCAATTGGAGACGAGCATCGAGGTCGTCGGCCGCCGCTACGAGACCAGCGATGCCGCCACCGTCTACCCGGTCGCGTTGAAGCAGCGCCGATGGGTTGCCGAACTCCTCACCGGACATCAGCACCCCTCCCAGCGTGCCCATCTCTATCTGATCGGCGGGAAACTCTCGGGTCTCCTGGGCTATCTCGCGTTCGACCTCGGGAACGAGCTGGTGGCCCGCGCCTACTGCAACGAGGCGATGAGCCTTGCCAAGGCCGCCGGGCATGGTGACCTCGCCGCGTGGGTCCGCGGCACGCAGAGCTTCATCGCCTACTACGGCGGCCGATACCGCGAAGCACTCGACCTCGCCCGCGACGGGCAGCGCTACGCCCGCGGCGGCCCCGCCTCCATCCGCCTCGCCATCAGCGGAGAAGCCCGCACCCTCGGCAAGCTGGGCGACGCGGCCGGAGTAGACGAGGCAGTGGGTCGGGCGCTCGCCGCCCACGCGAAGATCGAGGACGCCGACCCGGTCGGCTACTTCCTGTCCTTCGACCCGTTCACCGCCTCCCGCATCGCCGGGAACGCCGCCAGCGCCTACCTCGCCGCCGGTGCCCATCTACGGGCACGGGAGTTCACCGACCAGGCGATCCCCATCTTCGCTGCCGCCGACTCCACTGCCAGCCACGCCCTGACCCTCGTCGACGCCAGCATGACCTACCTCGCCGGACCATCACCCGAACCCGACCGGGCCGGAGTACTGGTCAGCGAAGCACTCGCCATCGGAGCCGACCTGCGATCCGAGGTAGTCGCCCGCCGAGCCAAGGACTTCCTGACAACCGCGGCCCAGTGGCGGACTGTCCCGGAGATCGCGAACGTGCACGAGGCAGTCAAAGCCTGGCGCCTGCCCACCGCATAGCCTGTTGGGCCGTGCCACCCACACCCGAGCAGCAGGTCGACGCCGCCGACTGGGAGACGTTCCGCCACACCGACCGGATGGCCGACCACTGGTGGTGGCGCCCCGGCTGGAGACCCGACCGGCACTACCTCACCTGGTATCTCGTCTTCCACGATCAGGCGCTCACCGACTACGTGGCCGGGTTCCAGCAGGACCTTGCCGACCTGGACTACCTGGACCCGGTGCCCGTCGACGGCCTGCACATGACCGTGCAAGGTGTGGCATTCGCCGACGAGATGACCGCCGACCAGGTGGCCGCGCTCGGCAAGGCCGCGGACGAGCAGTGCGCGGACGTCGAACCCTTCACTCTCACCGTCGGGCCGATCGCCGCCTACCCCGGCGGAACGTTCCTGCGCACCGCCCCCTGGCAGCCCGTCGCCGACCTCCGCGACCGACTGCGCACCGCCATCGGCGCGATCCTTGGTCCGGACAAGGTGTCCGACGAGCCAGCCCGGTTCAAGCCGCACATCAGCGTCACCTACTGCAACGCCACCCCACCAGCCGCCGAGGTCATCCGCCGACTCGCCGGCCTACGCACACGACCACCGATCAGCCTGCCCGTCGCCAGCGTCGACCTTCTCGAACTCCGCCGCGACGGCCATGCCTACCGCTGGGACATCCGCCACCACATCGACTTCACCGGCTGAACCACGACCACGAGCACGCCCACCAGGCCGGGCGCCTGACCGCGACCAACCCGCAGCACGTTGCCGAATCCCCCGTTTTAAGATCAAGCCGCGGTGCGGGCCCGCGCCGCGCGACGGCTGCGCGCGGCCGTAAACGGCCGTGCTCGCCGGTGCGTCGCCAGCCCCCTGTTACAAATAATTCCACAACCGAGGAGTACCGCCGGCCGTCAGCGACGCGACGCGGGTATGAAACGACATGACCCCTCGCTATCTCGGATTCGCGTGCCGCGAATGACGCGACTTGCCATGGATCTACAAACGCTACACCACCCAATCTCCGAGCTTCAGAATAGGAGTTTGACGAAGGTGATCGCGGAAGCGTGTCCCCGTCAGGCGCTGCAGGCTATTAGCCTTTCCGGTGAACTGATTGGTCCATTGACCATTCTCCAAATCTAGGACATTGAGGCCGCGCTTCAGACGCACATCCGCGTACTCGCTAAGATCAAGCACGTAGACTTCGTATTTTATGCCCGCTCGATGCTGATCGGAAAGTGAAGCCTCGATCAAATGCGCAAAGCGGAGATCGACGAGTCGAGCTAGGACTTCGTACCCGGGGCTTCGATTCTGAGAGATATCCACTCTGAAGTATGTATACTTAGCGCCTCTCACGGCAGAGGAGATTGCATCAAGTGCCGAGATTAGTTCGCTCGACCGAGCGGATGAAACATCTTGGTCCAAGTCACGCTTCTTGCTTCGCGCGGCATCACCGGCCGCTTGTGCCACATCCTGGCTTCCTATCTTGTCCGGCTTAGTCCGATTCTTGCGCGCGACCACGATAGATGATGCAAACAAATTCAAGTAGTCGCGTGGAACGCCACCGGACGCCAACACCAAGCGCCCGAGAGCGGAGCTCTTCGCGATTACAGAAGGAGCACCGACACCGGAGGCGATTGTGTATTCGGACAGGACCGATTCAAGGAAGATCTGAGCTGCTTTGGGATTCTCGAGCGTCACATCCAGGTCGATTTTTGATGCATCATGCGGCAACTCGAGCCCTGTTCGCGAAGACGGTTCAAATGGCCGAGTGAGTCGCTCAATACTCGCTACTTTAAGCCACCCGTTACAGTCGCGCAAAGTTCCTGCGAGATAGTCAAGTAGAAGAGGCTGTTGATCTCCGGGGAGCAGATAGAAATCATCAAGGAAAACATACATGCGCACGACTCCATCACGAAGGACGCCACGCAGCACACTGTTGATACTCGCGATTCTCGGGTCGATTGAACCGTCCTCCAATCTATCTCTCGACCTCAGGGCAGCTATACTGTCCCGTTCCGAACTCAATCTTGAGGCTGTTGGAGAACGGGATGATCCGAGATGCGTTATTATGGCCGACAGAATCAAATCTGCTATCACTAGATAAGCGGCATCGGCGTCAAGTCGACGCACGATATGGGTATTAACCCATATAGCTACGTGACCCTGTTTTTCAGCCATACTCTTAGCCTCTAGCAGCAATGATGTTTTTCCCACACCTCGACGGCCATAAATGAGATGGTGTCTCGAAGCAATCGTTGCAGCCAGACTTGCCCGAGGGTCCTCTACATAACGCAGACTTGGAAGCGCATCCGAGGTGCGGGACCGCGCCTCAAGAAGCTGAATCAACTGGGTGACATTTTGACTTGCAAGTGGGCCCACTTCATTCGGCACATCGGGGTTTATTGGATCGCCGATGGACGATCTGAACGTTACCGCGAAAGCCGAATCACTTTTGTATCGTTGATTAAGCTCGCGCTCGAGGGGGCCCGCGAAACTCTGGGCTTTTACAAGGTCCTCTTTGTCGACATAAATAATCAACCACCTTTCACCGGGAAATTCCCGCTCATCGACTTTCTGAACTCTAATATCCCATTCGGATAGCTTCTGTGTCAGATCATAAATGTGCTCAGACATCACACGTATCCGTTCTCGATAACAAAAGATTCGCAGGTTTTTACGAACACCGCCGCACTTGCGGCAAGTTTCCTGGCGTCATACTCCCATGCCTGCAAATTGGCTGGATAGCAATCATAGTCAGCCTGGTTGCGGAGAAGACGAGCTTCAGTCAGCTCGGCTTCCATCGTTACAACACCTGCCATCTGCTTCGGCAAATGGCGCGGAAGTTCGGAGTGTCTCTCAAAATCATCTCCTTTTTCGACCGCGAATACAACTGCTCGTGCCGCATGGTACATTGCATAATAATGCCTACTAATGGCCGAGCGATAATACGATTCTCTGATCATTCCATCGCCGGTACGCAGTTTTTCTCCAGCAAGGGCGAGTCGGTCGGAAACTACTTGGGTAACAATCTCGACGATCGGAAATGGATGTCTCGACTTGCCAGTCGAGAATGCGGCGACATCCTCTTTGCGAAGAGTCGAAACGTGTAGATAAATCTTTTCGACCGATGTTGCCGTAGGCATCCAGATTCCTTCTTCGTTAGCTGACGTCATCCCCTAAGACGAGTGAAGCTGTCCATCGTACGACATGGCAGAGAATCGGCGGTAGCGGGGGCAGCTACGGCAATACATCCGTGGAAATCGTCATCATTCACCAATTTACGCTCAATAGCGACATTCGCGACTAGAGTGACACTGCTCTCACGGCTTCGACCGGCCCCACCGGCGCAATACCGCCCGACGTCCAACAGGCGAACGCGCGAAGTCCACGGACGCACGGCTGGTTGGACCTCGGTCTGAGCAGGTTTGTGCGATCTGGCCATGGCGCGGTAATCTGGTCGGCCTCCCGCCATCGCGCACGCCAGGGGGCAGAAAGGCAGGCAGGGGGACGCCGGCGGACGGCCGGGAGACAGAGCCAGTTGCAGCGGACAGCCCGACCCGTTCGCCTTGCCAGCGGCGAGACTGGCGGTGGTTGCCCGTCGACCCCGGCGGATACGCATTGTCACCTTCATCGGAGGGGCGCCGTACCCCAGTCGTACTGCAACGGGGGTGGACGCCCGTGGACGTAGGCGGGCGCCGTCGCGTGCGCTAGCTGCGTCGATGGACTCTGGCGGACAGGCATGGACAGCTCTCATAAATCTACGGATTAGAAGGTTCGGCGCATCGCCTGAATGGACGCTGGTGCAGGTAGGGCGGGCGCATAGGTCCCCCCGACCCTCCGAGCTTGGGCCAAGGCATACTCAGCCGGGACACTTTGCGTCCCCATAAGCGAGTGCTCGCCCAAGCATCGCTCCTTCGCTGGCCAGGCGGTGTACCCACCGCTGTACCCGAGCCGGCGGACGTCGGTGGACGGGCAGGGACGCCCACGGACTTGGCACCCTGGTCTGCCCGGCCCGGCGGACGGCTGCGGACATCGTCGGACGAAGCGCCCGCTACTCTTAATCCGCGGGTTCGGGGTTCAAGTCCCTGACGGCGCACCCGCTCCCACCAGGCATTTCAGCCGCTCCAGCCGGTCTGCCGTTGTGGCCCAAGCAGCCAGCCCGGCAGCCGCGGGCAAGCATCATTCATCCTCGGCGCCTTCCGGCTGGTTACTGCTGTTTTCAACATCCGGCCTCGCTTCCCGCTGCCCACTGCGCCAACGGACTGCGGCACCGGCCCGACATGGCCGCCGCCCTCGCCGACCGCGACATGCGGACCGTGCTGGCGATCTACAAGCGGTGAACCGGCGCGTCTCAACCCCAGATCGCGACCATGACTGGGGTGCCGCAGCCGACGATCAGTCTCATCCTCAACGGCAAGCGCCAGGTCTCCAGCATCGAGACCTACGAGAAGTTCGCCGAAGGACTCGACATCCCCCGCGAGCGCCTCGGCCTCGCCGCCGCCCCATCCCCCGCGGACCAGCCGGCCGAAGGCGCTCCGGGATCAGCCGTCGCGGTAGTAGCCGCCGACGCTGGGCCGGACCGGCGGACGGTCCTCGCCGCGGTCGGGGTCGCCGCGTGGGCGATCGATGAGGAGCTGGACGAGGTCACCCGGCGGATGCAGCTCTTCGCCGCGTCCAACGTCGATGACGCCTCCTTGGAACAGTTGGAAGCGAGCGCCGAGGTCGTCGGCCGCCGGGCCAAAAATTTCCTGACCACCGCCGCCCCCTGGCGCACGGTGCCGGAGATCGCGAACGTCGCGGACGCAGTCAAGGCGTGGCGGATGCCCACGGCATAGCCTGTTGGGCCGTGCCACTCACCCCCCGAGCAGCAGGCCGACGCCGACAATTGGGAAACCTTCCGCCGCACCGAGCGGATGGCCGACCACTGGTGGTGGCGCCCCGGATGGCGACCCGACCGGCACTACCTGACCTGATATCTCGTCTTCCACGACCAGGCCCTCACCGACCATGTGGCCGGGTTTCAACGCGAGCTTGCCGACCTGGACTACCTCGACCCCGTGCCCGTCGACGGCCTGCACATGACCGTGCAGGGAGTCGCGTTCGCCGACGAGATGCCCCCCGACCAGGTCGCCGCCCTCAGGAAGGCCGCGGACGAGCAGTGCGCCGACATCGAACCGTTCACCCTGGCTGTCGGCCCGATCGCCGCCTATCCCGGCGGGACGTTCCTGCGCGCCGCCCCCTGGGCACCCGTTGCCGAACTCCGGGAACGACTACGCACCGCCATCGGCACCGCGCTCGGCCCGGACCGGGTGTCCGACGAGCCGGCCCGGTTCAAGCCCCACATCAGCGTCACCTACTGCAACGCCACCCCACCGGCCACCGAAGTCATCGGCCGCCTCACCTCCCTACGGCAGCGCCCACCGATCAGCCTCCCCGTAGCCAGCGTCGACCTCCTCGAACTCCGCCGAGACGGCCACGCCTACCGCTGGGACATCCGCCACCACATCAACCTCACCACCTGAACCACGATGAGGGCCAGAAGCACGCCGACCGGCATGCACACCCGGCGGCAGCATGTCGAAAAACCATCGCACGCTGCCGAATCCCTTGTTTAGGATCAAGACACGGTGCGGGCCGCGCCGCGCGACCGCCTGCGCGCGGCCGTAGACGGCCGTGCTCGCCGGGCGCGTCGCAGCCCGCACTGCCGAGACGATCCGGAGATATTCGAAGAGCGTTACTGGCTAACAGATTGGGAGAGCAGCCGAAAGCGAGGCAGGGCGCCGCGCCCATCCGCCACACATATCCGGTTAGCGGCTGAGGACGAGAAGTACGCGCTAGCACATCTGGCCGGGAGACCGCATCACAGTGCCATGCTCCGAGCGAATCGACCCGCACACCTACCAAGCGAGATCACGGGAGACAGGAAACGATAACACGACCAAGATTACCCCTCATTTCTTATGCGAGGTGGAAAATTTCTAGTGAGAACGCTTCCCTCATTGTCGCAGTTGTCGGAGTGTGCGGCACTCTGGCATCTTCAATATTTAGCCAGCAGTTGTCGCAGCGCGTCAGACTTCAAGAGTTGGAGCATAACGAGCGCCAACGCCTTGCAGAGCAAGAGGCCGCCAAGGAACGGCGAAATATGGATCAACGGCGTAACTGCTATGTCCAGTTGAACGCCAATGATCGAAATTATCGCGACGCGATGCTAGCTTATGCTTACGCATTAAAGGCAGAGTCTGCCGGCGAGGCCGAAGCGGCGGAGGTGGCGGCGGCCCGACGAGCCCAGCGTGATAGCCGGGCAGAAGCTCAGATGACTGCGAGCGACGAGGTTCTCAACAGCGAAGGTGGCATCAACGCCCAGCTCACCGAGGCCTATCGACTCCTGAAGCAGATTGAGCGCGCAAGCGATGCGAACACGCGTGAGCCCCTACTGGAGGAGGTCATTGAGCTTTTGGACGAGATCATCCTTATGATGTCGCGGATGAGAGCAATCATGCGGATCGAGCTAGCGATCACCGACAGATCGCCATTCGAAGATTAGCACCCCGGTCAGCCTTCGTGATTATTACCAGCACAGATCGAGACCACCAGCCTGACTGCATCTGTGGGTATCGAGATCTGTCGACCGTTCGAACCGGGCCAGGTTGGTGCCTGACGCGTCTGCTCTCCCGGCAGCCGTGGAGTCGGGGCCCCGTGTATCCACCGCTGTACCCGAGCCTGCGGACGTCGGTGGACACCGGCGGACACTGGCCGGCGTCGAAGCCCAGGTCGCGCCGACATGGTGGATATCGGTGGACGTCCGTGGACGGCGCGCTGGCTACTCTTAATCCGCGGGTTCGGGGTTAAAGTCCCTGACGGCGCACCCGCTCCCATCAGGCATTTCAGCCAATCTGGCCGGTCCGCCGGAGTGCTTCAGGTAGCCATGGGTACACACCACTCACTTCTCGCGACGCAGCCGAAGCATCACCCGGCTCCGGGTCGACCCCGGCGAGACGGCTCAGAAACAGCCGCACCGTGGTCAGCGCCTCGGCGTAACCGGCCCTGTACGCCTCCTGCTCACCGGACGTCATCCACCGCGCCCGGCCCGGCACCGCATTCGGCATCGGCAACACCGAGCCCTGCAACATCAGCAGGTCCCGCCGAAAGAGCGCCTCCGGACGGCGCATCCGATAGACCATGACCAGGTCGACATCGCCGTAGGCCGTGGTGAACTCCAGCCCGGAGGGCAGGTCTGGTTCAAGTCCCTGACGACGCACCCGCCACTAGGTCTTGGACTTGGCGTTCATCTCGGCCACGGCGATGGCCTGGTGCAGGCAGTTGTAGGCGACGGTCTGGTCACGGCAGGGCAGTTCGGCGGTGAACGCCACCACTCACCGGGACGCGGGGCCCCCAAAGATGATCTTTGGTCGACCAGACCCGGGGCTGTGCGCTGGTCAGTTCTACGCAGAGTCGCCCGCTACCGAACGCTGGACGACTTCGAACTCCAGCAGGGACGAGCCCGAGGCCACGGGACGGGCGCGCTCGCCGGAGTGTGCCTCCATGGCCGGGCCGGTGAGCCAGGCCTGGAAGGACTCCTCGCTGTCCCAGTGGGTCACGACGAAGTACCGGTCGTCGCCCTTCACCGGGCGCAGCAGCTCGAACGAGACGAAGCCGGGCTGGCCGTCCACCGCATGCAGGCGGTTGGCGAAGCGCTTCTCCAGCTCGGGGCCGGCGCCCTCGGGAACCTCGATGGCATTGATCTTCACGACGGTCACCCGTTCAGCCTAGGCCCATTCCGGGCAGCCGTTGCAGGGCACGGCGACGTCGGCCGGGACGCGGGGCGGCTTCGGCGCTCATCGGTCCGGGCTGCCCACAGGGCGCTGATGGGCAGCGCCCAGATGCGGTCATCGAGGTCGAAGGGCATCGACCTCGTGGCCGTCGCGGGAGCGGAGGTGATGCAGCCGGGCCCGCGCAGTACAAGGTTTGCCGGTGGCGAGGCCCGGTGGCTGCCCTCCGGCCGGGGTCCAGATGGCGGTTACCCGCCGGGCGGCCCGATCGAGCGGGCGGACGTGACTCCTGTGACCCGGCGGGTGATCGAGTAGACGTCACGATGAGCGGAACGTTTCTCGCCGACCGCCGGCACTGACAGCCCCGCCGCGCAGGAGCCGGCCGATCGGGGAGTCGTCGAGGTGGGCCAGCAGGTCGTCCGGTCCGGTGTAGACGGCGACGGCCCCGGCCTCGCGTAGCTCGTCGCGGCCGATGCCGCCGGACAGGACCGTCACGCAGGGTATCCCGGCGTGGGCCGCCGCCAGGACGTCCCAACGGGTGTCGCCGACCATCACGGCGTCGGCCGGGTCGACACCGGAGCGTTCCAGCGCGATCTGGACGATGTCCGGCGCCGGCTTCGACGTCTCGGCGTCGGCGGAGGAGGTCACCGCGCTCAGGCAGTCGTCGACGTCGAGGGCCTCGCGCAGCGCCCGCAGCTCGTCGGCCGGCGCCGAGGTGGCCAGCACGACCTGCCCGCCGCGGCGGGCCACCTCCCGCACCAGCTCCCGGGCACCGGGCAGCGGCTGGACGAGGCCGAGGAAACCGGCGTAGTGCTCGGTGTGGGCGGCGGTCAGGATGTCGTCACGGCGGCGGTCCCGATCCGGCGCCAGCGCGTCCAGGAGCTGGTCGGAACCCATCCCGACATGGCGGTGGACGGCGACCATGGTGACCGGGTGCCGCTCCTGCCGGAACGCCCGGAACCAGGCCAGCACGTGGGCGTAGTTCGTGTCGACCAGAGTGCCGTCGAGGTCGAACAGGACGGCGGGAGCGGAATCGGTCACCGTCCGCTCTTACCCCGGCCCGATCGCCTTACCCGGGTGAGCGAGGTGTTCGTGACGTGGCCGGGTTCCCTGCCGGGGCCGGAGGTTCCCGGGTCCGGCGGTTACCGTGCGGCGGTGACGGAAGACCGGGTCGGCGAGGACGACGGCGGCGTCGCGCGGGCCAGGAACGAGACCGCGGCCGAACGGGCCGACCGTAACTGGAGCGAGTGGGTCGCTAGCCAGGCGGCGGGGGCCAGGGGCTCCGCCGGTCAGATCTTCGTCAGCGCATCGGGCTTGTGCACGGCTTCGCCACCGTTGTCACTACGGACGAGATACTGCGGTTCGTCCCCGCTGGCCCGGACGGTCCGCCCGGCCGCCTCGGTGTCGCCGGTGATCCGGCGGACGACCTCACCTGTCGCGCTGCCGCCATGGCTGGACCAGCGCACCCGGTCTCCCTTGGTGAACTCCGTCATGATTCCCCCATCGCCTCGGGACCTTCTCCCGGGGACTACCCCGCACCTCCG
The DNA here is from genome assembly GCF_000948395.1 of Frankia torreyi. Lineage (GTDB taxonomy): Bacteria > Actinomycetota > Actinomycetes > Frankiales > Frankiaceae > Frankia > Frankia torreyi. Next base: position 55,720 of record NZ_JYFN01000036.1, read on the forward strand.
CCGGCACTCGACGGCACGACCACGACCACGACCCGCGAGGATGCCCGACCCGCTACTGAGTGAGAGCCGTCAGGATCGAACCGAGGATGGCGTCGAGCGCGTCCACCTGGGCGTCGGTGAGGGCGTCGAAGACACCGGCCCGGACGAAGGCGACGTGCGCCGGTGCGGCGCGCTCGATCGCCGCCCGCCCCTGCTCGGTCAGCGCCACCAGGGCGCCGCGGCCGTCGTCGGCGCACTCCTCCCGGGCGACCAGACCACGGCGTGCCATCCGGGAGACGTGGTGGGACAGCCGGCTCTGCTCCCAGGACAGCTCGCGCGCGAGCCTGGTCACCCGAAGACGCCCGGCGGGGACGTCGGTGAGGCGGACGAGGACCTCGTAGTCGGCCAGCGAGAGCCCGGCGTCGGCGGCGAGCTGACGGTTCATCTGCGCGGTGAGCTGGCTCGTCATGAGCAGGTACCGACGCCAGACCCGCTGCTCACGCTCGTCGAGCCATCGCACGGGCTCGGCCGGGAATGCGCCGACCCCAGAGTTGCTTGACACGTCATCAAGTTTAGATGACGCGTCATGGAGATGAGAAGGGTCCATCATGGTCAACGTGACACCGCAGCCCACGGTCGACATCCGCCGCGCCGCCGAGCGCCCGACGACGAAGATCGACTGGCTCGACTCGAAGCACTCCTTCTCCTTCGGCCACCACTACGACCCGGCCAACACCCACCACGGGCTGCTGCTGGTCAGCAATGACGACACGGTGCGCGCCGGCGCGGGGTTCGAGACCCATCCGCACCGCGACATGGAGATCGTCACCTGGGTGCTGCGCGGCTCGCTGGTCCACCAGGACTCCACCGGCAACTCCGGGGTGATCTACCCGGGGCTCGCGCAGCGGATGAGTGCCGGGCGGGGCATCCTGCACTCGGAGAAGAACGACGCCTGGCGCCTCGCCGGTGGCGGTGACCCGCACGACGAGCCCGTGCACTTCGTCCAGATGTGGGTCGTGCCCGACGAGCAGGGCATCACCCCGGGCTACGAGCAGCTCGAGATCGACGGCGAGCTCCTCGGCGGCGGACTCGTCCCCGTCGCGTCCGGGATGGAACGCCACGACGGCGCCAGCGCGATCCGGATCAGGAACAGGTACGCCGCGCTGCACGTCGCCCGGCTCGGTGCCGGGCAGAGCGTCCAGCTACCCGACGCCCCCTATCTGCACCTGTTCGTCGCCCGCGGCGAGGTCACGCTGGAGGGGGCCGGCCCGCTGCACACCGGTGACGCGGTCCGGTTCACCGGCGTCGGCGGCCAGCGGGTCACGGGCGTCGAGCCCGCCGAGGTCCTGGTCTGGGAGATGCACGCCGCCCTGACCCGCTGAGCCCCGGCCGACCATGCCCGCGGTCGGACGGGGCCGGCCCTCGTGGAGTGCCCCGAACTGGTACGAACGTCGTACCGAGTGCTCCGCGCGCTGCGGGGCTGGTCGACCCGCACGGCCGGCTGGAGCTCGCTCGTTGGATCGGCCCAGACCTGCATGTCCGGGCGAGCGCCCGCGAGGGTCTGAGCTAGTACCCTGGCGGCCTGGTTCAGCCGGCGGAGAACCAGGGATTCGCCGGGTAGTCGGCCGCGGCTTCCCGAAGAATGCGCACCCGCCCATCCGGGAAGGCACCATCGATGACCAGCCGGTTCACTTCCGACCAGAACGCCTCGCTGCTCCGCTCGGGCCTGGGCTGGCGGCGGTACGGAAGCCCCGCGCGCTCCAGCAGCCGGCGCGCGGCGGCCGGGTCGCTGTAGACGTCGGCGAGGGCGGTTGCCTCACCGACGGTCAGACTCCCCGACGCGGGCCCGGGGAACGGAGGCTTCCGCCGCTGCCCGTTCGCGGCCGAAGACCGCCCGGCGGCGCCGCGCACAAGCGAGTCGACCACCCGGTACACCCGCCCCCGACCATCCATCTGCCCGACGACCGAGGCCATGGCATCGAGGCCGCCGTCGGTAGCGGCACATTCCGAGACGAAGGCGAGCAGCCAGAGCCGCCGAAACGACACACTCGGAACCTGCAGGGGCAACCCGAGCTGCCGTCCCGTCAGCCGGGCGAGCATGCTCAGGCTCGCCGGCTCGGCGAACAGCGGCTCCGCGTCGAGGNNNNCNNCGNCGGCCTCGACGNCCCCGCCGNCCCCGCCGGTCCCGGCGCGGCCCGGTCCCGTCACCGGCCTGGCGTCACCATCATGCACATCGATCAGTCTGCCACTGCCGCCCACCGCACCCGCCCGGTTCACCGTGCGCCAGCCGAGCGCCGACGTCCAGCACCCCTAGCCCCCGACGGGGCACCAGGCGTTCGCGTGCCAGCCGTGCCTGCGACCGCAGGAGGCCCGGCTCTGCGGCAGGCCGCCGTCGACGACCTCCATGACGGCGATGAACTTGTCGGTCGGCGTCTGCTGCTCGAGGCGACCGCCGAAGTCGATCAGCCCGCTCTCCCCGTCGATGGCGTTGGCCCCGTGGATGTCGCTGAGCTCCCGCCACATCGCGGCGGGGCCGATGGGTACCTGGCTGGCGGCGATGTTGCGCAGCGCGCCCTCGACGGTCTGGACGGAGTCGTAGGCGAGGCTCGTGCTGCCGTCCAGGAAGCTGTCGTTGTTCGGCCCACACTCGGCCGGGAAGATACCCCTCAGTTCGGCGTAGAGAGCGCTTTCCGGTTCACACGGCTCCTTGTCGGCGGAGAAGGATAGATAGTAGTACGGCACCGCGGGGAACTCTCGCCGCTTCGTCGCCTCCGCCACGTAACGGGAGATCGCGTCGTTGCCGATGATGACCGGTGGCGCCGACTGGCAGTGCAGGTTGATGCTGTGCAGCACCGTCTCGAAGTCGATGTTCCGCCCGGCATAGAAGATCACCCCCGGAAAGCCGCACGCCTGCCTGCCGACGTCGTCTGCCGACGGGGCGTCGACATGCTCCGCGGACGTCCAACTGTCCGGCGCGAAGGCCTCGGTGGCCTCGATCCTGAAGCCGACGCCCGGGGCGCCGAACAGCTTCTCGGCGTCCGCGGCGAGGTTGCTGCTGTAGTCGTCACTGGGGTCCGCCGAGTACAGGATCCGCACCTCGGGCGCCAGTCCGGCGCGGGAGGCCAGCACGTTCTTGACGAACGCGGCCCCCACCGCGACCTCCCGCCGGTTCTGCGGTGAGACCTGGAAGTACATCTTCGAGGCGTCGGCGAGGCGGTCCGCCGAGAGGGTCACACCGATCGACGGGATCCCGGTGACGGTGAGCCTCCGGATGGTCTCCACGGTCTTGTCTCGGCTTTCATCGAGGCCCAGCACCGCCACGACCGGCGGGCTTTCACGGGACCGCCTGCTCAGCATGTCCGCGACCGCCGGTCCGTGCTGCACGTGTTCGCCGCCGTTGGCCAGGATCACCCGGGTGAGTGGCCCGTCGTGGGTGCCCGCGCCGAGCTGGGCGTGCTGGGCCGCCGCGACGCCGAGGAGCTCGCTCCGTTCCGACGTGAACGAGCCCGCGGGCGGCCCGCTCGAGGTCAGCCCCAGCAGGTAGACGATTGCGGCGTAGGGGCGCGACGGATTTTTCTTGTGTTGCGTCTCCGCGTCCTTGTTCTGCTGATAGATCTGCTGTTCCACCGGGACCAGGGTGCCTTGCGGGTCGGTAAAGGGGTATCGGTTCTCGCTCAGACCGACGCACTCGTTTCCGATCATGCTCAGCGTCGCGGCGTCGGGATGGTGGCGATCGAGGCCGCAGTGCGCCGTGCGCCAGCGCGCGTCGTCCTGGCTGGAGATCCGCAGCGGAATCGTGGCACCGAGCAGGACTCCCGCCGCGATCAGGACGGCGGCGACGCGGATGAACCAGCGTCGACACCACAGCGGGGGCGGGTCGAGGGTGAAATGTCGCGCCCTTTCCAGCGCGTTGCGGGTTTCCAGGAAGTACCGGGTCTGCAGGGTGTCCGCGCCGGGTGCCACGTCGTCGGGAACCGGAAGCGGCGTGGAAATGACGAAGGACAGGTACCAGGCCGTCGACAGGCTCTCTCTGCTGTCGTTGGCCAGACGCCCGCTCCAGTCCTCGTAGCTCTGCAGGGGCGCGTCGATCCCGGTCGGCCGGGAGGGGTCCTCGAGGGAACATCCACGCAGCCGCGGGGGCACCGAGTCGCTGACCGCGATGACGAGCAGCGGATCGAACAGCGCCGTCTCGTTGCGGACGTCGCTGAGCAGGTCGAGGAAACGGAATCCGCCGTTGCGCTCGTCGACGCCCTCCAGCAGGGCCACCGGGTAGGCCGTCCGGCGCAGCGCGCGCAGGCGCCGACGCCGGTATGCCTGCCGCAGATCCGCCAGGAAGGCGCCGACCAGCAGCTTCGCATGAAACTCCTGGATCGCGCGGTTCTGGGCGGTGGCTTCGCACAGCCGTTCGGCAAAGGCGAGGACGGATTCGGGACCGTTGCGGGCGCGGTGCGCCTCGACCCGCAGCCAGGCGAACTCCGCGCCGAACGGCCCGGGCAGCCGTCCGGTCACCTTCAGCCGGAACCAGACCCGGGGAGTGAGGATCCGCAGCCACCGGACCGCGAGATTGGCGGCGGTCCCACCGAGGTCGGGCAGGTCGCCACCGGCGGTGTCCCGGCGGCTGCGTTCCCGTTCTCGCAGCCTCTGTAGCAGCACCCGGTCCCGGTCGGCGTCCCGGTCGGCGTCCTCGTCGGCGAAGGACTGGGCGAGCAGCCAGCCGACGAGCCGGTAACGCGGAAAGCGGATGCGCCCGACGCTTTCCCGACCGAGCTCGGCGCGTATGCGCCGCAGAACGGGCAGGACTTCGTCGACCGCGGTGCGGGCATGCGGACCATCCGGCCCCGGCGGATCGCTGGGCTCCGGCGGATCGCTGGGCTCCGGCGGGTCGTCCGGGTGCGTCTGGCGCGGAAGCCGCGGCGCGAACGAGTAGCGGCTGACCGGAACGCGCCCCGGTCGGGCGTCCGCCAGGGATTCCGCGATCAACGCGGGGATTTCCGCGTCGTACTCGTCCACGAGAGAGAGGATGGGAAGACCCTGGCGTATCCCGTCACGTCGCCGCAGCCTGCGGGTGGTGACGGGCGCTTCGCCGCGTCCCGGTCTGCGCACCAGCACGTTGATGAGCGCGAGCAGGTCCGCTATGCCGGGAAACAGTGTTCTTCGGCCGGGGCGAGGCCGGCGTCCGGCCCGGGACGATCGGCCCCCACCGTCAACCGCCACAACGATCGTCTTTCATATTCCCGGTCATGGACCGCGAAAAGATCCTGTGCACGGAGACCCCCGTCTTTCTCCCACAGCCGCCCCGAAGGCCGCATATCCTCAGCCGCGGCTGCCGGCCGTCCCGCCATTACCTTCCGTCGAGGTGCGCCACCGTATCGCCGCCCGACGTGCGGGTTACGGACGAGCTGGTGTCGACTTCGTGACCGGAAATTGCCGCACGATAGCACACGCCGGATAGCGACACCTATGACAGCATTCCGAAACCATGATCATTCGGAGTTGCGCAGGGAGCGGAGGAGGAGACGGCCGAAGCGGGTGAGGAGCAGGGTGCCGGAACCGACAAGGGCGGCGAGTACGCCGATGGCCAGGGCGAGTGCCGAGTTCGTGCCCAGGACCTGGAGCACTGCGAACGCGGCGCCGAAAGGCAGGCCGATCACCGTGAGGACGCCAAGGGCTGCGCCGACCTGCTGGCCTTCCTGTGTCTGGGCGATCCGGGTCAGGTCGACGATCTCGGTGAGCACGGCGTCGAACCGTTCGGGCAGGTGGTGCTGTTCCTGGTAGGCGGTGAGGATGGTGTTCGCGGGTCCGTGATTGCTGGTGTCACGCAGCCAGTAGATATTGCGGAACCGGGCGGCGCGCGCCTCGAGCCGGGCGAGGTGGCGGGGAAGGTCGTCGGCCTCGAAGGCGCGGGCGGCTTCGTCGATCATCTCGGTGATGTTGGCGTTCTGAATCATGCCGACGAGCAGGGCGTCAAGGTATGCGGTGTGGGCGTAGAGCTGGGCGAAGCCGAAGTAGATGTCCTCGGCTCCGCGGTCGGGTCGCAGCCCGACGAACGCGGCGCCGTCCCGGTTGACCACACCGCGCCAGTCGGCAGAGAGGATCACGCGGCCGTCGAGGAGCTGATCGGCATGCTCGGGATCGGGTGGGAAGTCCGTGTTGGTGGTGCGTGACGCCAGGTGCCACAGCCAGGTGTCCGCGGTCGTCCACGAGTCGATGCGGACGGCGTCCGGGGGTGGCGGCGGGTCGGCGGTCGGGAAGGTCTGGAACGCGACCGTGAATGGTCTCGCCGGTGAGGCGAGGCAGGCCCAGGACGGCAGGACCGCAGCGAAGTCGGGGGGTGCCGCGGTGCTGCCGCGTCGGCCGGCGACGGCGCGCAGGACGTCGAGGAGCACCGACCCGTCGGCCCGAACGTGAAAGATCGCGAAGGCCCGGTCCGGGCGTTCGGCGCTGGGCAGGAGAAGTTCCACTCCGAACAGCGGGCCGGCGGCCTCGTCGCCGAGCCGATGCCAGCGGCTGGGGCGGTCCTGCGTTCCGTAGAGAATACGGGCGCAGGCGGCGCTGAAATAGGTGCTGCGGACGGCGGCCGTGGCCCGCGTCTCCTGATGCCGCAACGGCAGGGGGCCTTCCGGCCAGTCCGGCGTGCCGATGATCGAGGCGGGATGGACGGCGACGAAGGAATGCCGGCCCGTCGGGTCTACCGATAGAATTCGTCGACCTCCGGCAGATCAAGCCTGATCACGAAGTGAGCGCGACCGGTGGGCGGGTCGACCTCGAACCGCACCCGTTCCCCGATGATGATCGTGCGGAATCCTTCAGTGACGATGTCGCTGTAGTCGAAGCCGTGGATCTCTCCACTCTCGTCGTCGCGAACGAGATAGGTCGCGGTGACCCGGTGGGGACCGCTGCCCAGCGGCTGACGATCGACGATCCGGCCGAACCGCTGCCCGCTGTCAGGCGCGCTGGTCGTGGTCATCAAACCTCCCGTACGCAGCGGAACCCGACGGCGTTGCTGCTGCCTCGCCGCAGGTACAGCGCCTTGGACGAGGTCTGGACGGCCCGGTACGGGTTGTCGTAGGAGCCACCGCAGATGACGGCCGAGTTGATGCCGTCGAAAACGGTCTCGGTCCACTCCCAAACGTTGCCGGACATGTCGCGCACCCCGAACGGCGACAGGTTCGCGGGATGGTCGGTGACCGCGGTCGGGGCGCAGTCCCGCAGCCGGCCGCCGTCGATCTCCTCTTTCCACACCTCGTAGGTCACCAGCGGCCGACCGCTCCAGGAGTCGGCGCAGTTGACCGCGGCCAGATCGAGGTCGTCGCCCCAGGGAAAAAGCCTACCGTCCGTGCCGCGGGCGGCAACCTCCCACTCGACGCAGGTTGGGAGCCGCTTACCCTCGAAACGGGCGAAGGCGTAAGCGCTCCACCAGTTCACACAGCTCACCGGATGATCGTCATACGCCGGATCGGTGAAGTACTCGGGGTTTCGGAGCCGTTCCTGCCAGGGCTCATGGCTGTGGCCGGAAGGGGTGTCCGGGTGGTCCCACTGCGCGCAACCCTGCTCCGCGACCGCGGCGAGGAACGCCTTGTACCGCCCGACGGTCACCGGGAACTCGTCGAACAGCACCGGCCTGTCGATCGTGCGGAGCAGTAGGCGGTGACTCGGCCCGACCAGGTAGGTTCCAACCGGCAGGGTCTGCGGCGGCGCGGGGATGGCCTCGGCGCCGAGGTGGACGAGGAACTCCCGGACCTGTTCGGTCAGGATTGGTTCGGGGTTGCCGGCCGCGGCCCGCCGTCCGGCCGCCGTTCGCAGGTAGCGAGCCGCGAAGTACTCCTGGAAGACGGTGTGCACCAGCGCCACCGTGCCCGGTCCGGTCGGGCGGAACAGGGGCGCGAGCAGGAACGTCTCCCACGTGACTCGTCCCTCGGTGAAGCACTCGATGCCCGCGTGGGTGCAGATGTCGGCCAGGCTGAACACCGCCTGGTCGGCCAGGAACGCCGGACCGAAATAGCCCTCCAGCTTCGGCAGGAGGTCCGCGTGCCCGACCGAGTTCAGGACCTGGTCGACTCGGGCCGCCACCAGATCTGACAGGAGCCCGCCCGCGAAGGCCGCGGCTCCCTGGGCGAGCCGGCCGGTCTGCTGGGCAAGTCGCAGTTCCAGCGGCGAGACCGAGTAGACCTGCTCGTCCGTGCGAAGCTTCAGGTCACCAAGCCGGACGACGCTGAACCGGGGAAGCTCCAGCGGATCGACCCCGCCCGCGTGCAGTTGCTGCACGAGCCGCTCAGAAATCAGCGATGAGCTGTTGAGCAGCCGGCGAACCTCGGGCGAGTCGGCGAGGAACGAGTAGCGCGACGACATCACGACCGTCGACTCGGCGGACAGGGCCTGCGCGACGTCGGAGAAGACGCCGAGGAAGGCCTCTAGGCTCGTGTTCGGCACCGCCTCATCGATCGCGTCGAGCACGCACAGTACGGACCCAGCGCGAATCAGGTACAGGAAGACGTCGAAGACCCGGTTCCGCGGGACCGTCATGTATGGATGGAGGATCCGGGTGACGAAATCCCCGAAATCCTCGCCCGACTCCTTCGTGCTCATGTCCAGATAGAAACGGTAGCGGTGACGCGCCGGTATCGAGCCGTCCGCCGCCAATCTTTTCAAAAGCGTCGTTTTCCCGCTCCCCGGACCACCGATGACGAGGATATTCGCCGAGGTCCCAGCAAGGCGGCGCAGTATCTCTCCCGCATCGTACGTGGCGGTGACCGTCATCTCGCCGGTATGCTGGTCGGCCTCCAGAACGTCAGCGGATATCCTGAGCGGCGCGCCATCGCGCGGTTGTGTGTGCGGATAACTGAGCGCCAGCTCGGACAGGTGCGACGGGACATCGACGATTCTCTCGATGAACCGCTCATAGGCCACGATACTGATCTCACCGTCCGCGAACGGTGCAACGTCCTCGGACGGTTCATCCTCGACGATCAGGAACCGGGTGTGCTTCGGAAGCTGGGTGTTGAGGAGCTCTCCGCCGGTCGCGACGAGAAGCTGGGTCAACTCCTCCAGACTGCGACTGAGCATGATCTCAACATACTCGGCCTGCAACCCCATCTGCCGACAGAACAGTTGGTAGACCGTACTCTCGGACAGCTCGAACCGCTTGATCGCCTTGTAACCGAGGGTCGCGTAGAGTCCCGAGAGGAACTCGGCCCGCTGCTCGACGAAAGGATCAAGGCTGGGCGCGTCCCCGGTGATCGCGGTGACATCGGTACTGGTGAACCAGTCGAGGACGTCAAGGAGCCGACGCACCGCGAGGAGACCGTCTTCCTCTGCGATCTCGTAGCCATCGTGCGAGGATCGGTTCCGGAGCCGCTGAATGTCGGTGAACGCGTTGATGACGTTGGTGCTGCGGATATGCGGCCGACAGCCTTTGATTAAATCGTTCAGTGCCCGCCCGGACGGATCCCCCGGAACGTCGTGATGTGTCCAAAGCTGCTTCAGCAACCGTTCGGCTATCTTTCCGACGAGCGATACGGTGTTCTCGGGATAGCCGTCACCCAACGACTTGATCGGCCGATTGAAATCGAGCCCGAGATGTCGCGCGATTCGGTCATGGCCGTTCAGTTCGCCTTGCAGCCGATGAAGCCGGTCATCAACGGTCTCCGTCACGAGACGGACCTCCTCCGGATGCCAAGCACGAAGGCGAAACGGTCCGGGAAGGACAGCACCGTCTCCGGGTGACGGGCATCGATCTCCGCCACACCCGCTTGGATCTCGTCATCATCGAACGTCGAGAGCAACGACATGTACCGGCTCCGCACCATCGCGAGATATCGATCCTTCGGGATGGTCAACGGGTAGTCGCGGTAGGCGAGACTGGCGGACAGCCCGGCGTCCCGCATATGGTCCGCGACATCGGACGGATCCGGCTGCAGCTCCTCGAAGCGTTCCAGAGCCGCGTCGAAAAGCGGATAGGCGATCCGGGTCGGCAACATCACGATGAGGAAACGGCCATCAGCGCTGAGAAGGTCGGCGAGCCCGGCGACGACCCGCGCCCGGGCGGTCGGGGCGACATGATGAATCGCCTCTTTGACCATCACCGCGTCGACCGATCCAGGCTCAACGGCCAACTCCGCCTCGGACCCGTCCACACCCGCGAGCTGCTCGGCCGACGCACATACCGGGCGAAGCCCCGGATCCACGGGAAGCTGGCTCAGCATCGCCTCGGACGGGTCGGCACAGAGGATCGGCGTCGACGGTCGGATCAGCTCAAGGACGCCACGGGTGTACAGCCCAGTTCCGCAGCCGATATCGATGATCCGGTCCCGTGAGGTCAGCGCGAGCGCCTCGGACATCTCCCGCGCCATCCAATGGAGGAAGGCGTCGCTGTAGGTCCAGTTCTCGTCATAGGCGCCGGCTAGGCGCTCGTAGTGCGCAGACGTTCCCGGCTCCGCCAAACTGGATCACCTCCGGCCCTGGATCCAATCGGATCGTAACCGATCGGCTCCCCACCGGCTCCGCATCGGGACAAGTCGCGACGCGCCTCGTATGTCCTCGCCTGTCCAACGGGATGCGAGGCAGGCCCATACTGCTCGCGGACGGTCCGTGGAGACTCCCGGCTTCGAGGCGGTTGAGCATGGTGATCGACAGGGCGACACGGGGCACGGTGTGAAGGTTGCGATGCTGGCGCCGGTGGCGTGGCGCACCCCGCCGCGGCACTACGGCCCGTGGGAGCAGATCGCCAGCCACCTCGCGGAGGGTCTGGTGGCGCGCGGCGTCGATGTCACCCTGTTCGCGACGTTGGACTCGCACACGGCCGGGAAGCTGGAGGGCGTATGCCCGCACGGGTACGCCGAGGACCCGGCGCTCGACGGCCGGGTGTGGGAGGCGTTGCACGTGTCCCATGCGCTGGCCCGCTCCGGCGAGTTCGATCTCGTGCACAGTCATCTCGACTGGCTGCCGTTGGCGTTCGCGGCGCAGGTCCGGGCCCCGATGGTCACGACGGTCCACGGGTTCTCGGACCCGCGCATCCTCCCCGCCTACAGCCGGGCGGCCTCCGCCTACGTGTCCATCTCCGACGCCGATCGCAGCCCTGAACTGGACTATGTCGCGACGGTGCACCACGGCATCGACCTGGCGGCCCTGCCGTTCTCGGCGGCCGGCGGCGAGGATCTGGTGGTACTCGGCCGGATCCATCCCGACAAGGGCACCGCGGCAGCCATCGAGATCGCCCGGATGGCCGGCCGGCGGCTGGTGATCTGCGGGATCGTCCAGGACGAGCATTACTTCGCCGAGCAGGTACTGCCCCACGTCGACGGGGACGCGGTGAGCTACCTCGGGCCGGTGGGACCGTCCCTGCGAGCCGAGGTGCTGGGGTGCGCCGCGGCGCTGCTCCATCCGATCGCGTTCGACGAACCGTTCGGCCTCGCGGTCGTGGAGGCGATGGCCTGCGGCACACCGGTCGTCACCTACCCGCGTGGGGCCATGCCGGAGATCGTCGACGAGGGGGTGACCGGGTTCCTGGTCGACGGCCCGGCTGCGGCGGCGGCCGCGGTGGATCGGGCCGCCGGCCTCGACCGTGCCGCCTGCCGGGCCAGGGCGAGCCGGCGGTTCTCGACGGCTCGCATGGTCACCGACTATCTCGCCGTCTACGGACGCATCCTCGGCTGACAGGTTCCGCGGTTCGGGCCAGCCCCCCCCGGGGGTCAGGCCCATCGAGTCAGGCCCGTCAGGTCAGGCCCGGGGGATCATCCGCGCGAGCAGGGCGTCGACGGACACGCTCGCCATCCCGACCCGGGAGTCACCGATCCCGTGAGGCAGCCACAGCCGGCCGTCGTGGACCAGTCCGCCACAGGAGTAGACGACGTTGGGGACGTAGCCCTCGGCCTCGGTCGCGATCGGGGTGAGCAGCGGCTCGGGCAGTGCCGCGACCACGGTGGACGGGTCCGCCAGATCGAGCAGGATCGCTCCCACCGTGTAGGTGCGCATCGGCCCGACGCCGTGGGTGAGGACGAGCCAGCCCGCCGACGTCTCGATGGGTGAACCGCAGTTGCCGACCTGGATGAGTTCGAAGGCCGCCGTCGACTCGTGGACCGGGCGAAACGGTTCCCAGACCAGCCCGTCAGCCGAGGCGGTCAGACCGGTGGTCTCCCCGTCGGATCGGCAGAGCGCGAGGTGACGGCCGCCGACGAGCCGCGGAAACAGCGCCATCCCCTTGTTCCGGGCTGCCGGGCCGGTGAGCGGCGAGGTCGTGAACGTCCGCAGATCGGGGCTGGTGAGCAGCCGCGGCCGGATGTCGGTGCCGTCATAGGCGGTGTAGGTCGCCCGGTAGTCGACGGTCCCGTCCGGCGCGGTGAAGCGGACGAACCGCGCGTCCTCCATTCCCTTGCTCTCGCTGGCGACGGTGGGCCACAGCACCCGTTGCGCGAGACCGCTGTCCGCCGGGAACTCGACTCTTCGCAGCGTTCCGGCGACGGACCGGATCCCGGCCAGGATGCCGGCGGCCTGGGGACGGCGCAGGAGATCCGCAGGCATGCTGGCGAAGGCCTGTTCGAGGTCACCGCCCGCCAGGCTCCGGTCGAGGGCGTCGAGGACCGAACGCGTCACCTCGTCGTCGAGGCCGTGGTCGATGAGCAGGGCACGCAGCCGACCGTGCTCCCAGGTGACCGGCACGGCCATGCCCGTGGTGAGCGGGCCGGTGCGCGGCTCCAGTCGCACCGCCGGACCCGGGCCGATCACGGCGACCGCGAAGCCGATCGAGGACAGGTGCCCCTCGCCGACGGCGCGCAGGCTGAGCGCCAGCCGCAGCGCGCCGGCCGGAAGCCCCGACTGGTCGGGGTGCGCGACCGCCGAGGGATTGGTGACGGCCGCGCCCTCCACCGCGTACTCGGCGGTGAAGCACGCGCCGAGCAGCAGCGTGCGCGCCGGCGAGAGCTCCGCCGGCGTCCGGACCCGAGGAGCGACGATCGCGGCGTGCCGCGTCAGGATGCCCCGGTAGTCCCGGTGACGCGGCCCGAACCGGTCGAGCAGGGTCGCGGCGAGGCCGTCGACCTCGTCGTCGCCCAGGGCGAGCACCCTGGCCACGATGCCCGCGGCCCGGGAGTGCAGCTCGCCGCCCTCCTCGCCGGGCAGAAAGAGCTTCGCGATGACCCTGCCGGGGTCCGCGGTCAGCGTCAGTGGATGCCGGGTGACCAGGTCCGACTCCAAGGTCACGGGGTCGGACTCCAAGGTCACGGGGTCCTTGACGCGAGCAGGCGGCGAGCGTGCTGCGCTGTCGAGAGCAGGGCGAGGGTGGACTCCGCCCCCTGGTTGGCGTTGCATCCCTCGGGTTCGAGACCGTCGTGGCAACCGCCGGTCGCGACGTCGATCAGCGGGGTGCCGTTGTCGTTCTCGCCGAGGAACCACCCGTGCGCCCGCCCGAGACCGGTAAGCCACCGGTTCCGGCCGGTCGCCGCGTGGGCCCGCGCGCAGGCATCCGCGATGGCCGCGGCCTCGATGGGCTGCTGATCGAAGCCGGGCCTGCGATCACCGCGGGGGCTCCGGCCGTCGACGGGGGTGAGTGACAGCGTCCCGCCTCGGGTCTCCACGTGGAGCAGCCAGGCCAGCAGCCGTAATCCGTCCGCGAGCGCCGCGGAGTCGGGCAGGCACATGCCGGCGAGGATCAGCGCCTCCGGCACCGCCGCGTTGGCGTAGCGCAGTGTGGGCTCGGGCCACGGCCAGGCGGGATCGTCGCCGATCGGGCCGATCGCGGTGACGGCGTCCGTGAGCAGGGCGCGGGCCGCGGTGTCGTCCGGGTGGGCGAGCAGCATCTCGCCGGCGCCGAGGGCGGCGAAGGTCATGGCCCGCGGCCAGGGGGATCGCCGAGCGGCGCTGGCCTGGAACCCGTCGCGGGCCATTGCCCGCAGCCGCGAGGTGGGCGCCAGGGCCGCCGCGGTGCCCAGCCCCCACAGGGCCCGCCCCCAGCAGTCGCCGACCTCGGGGTTGTCCAGCCAGCGACCCTCGGTGTCCCGCCGGTTGACGATCGTCCCGTCCGGCGCCTGCGCCGCCAGCACGAAGATGAGATAACGCTCGAGCAGTCGGACGAGCTCCAGCGGTGGCGACGGCTCGCGGGAGAGGACGACGAGCCCGCGCGCGACGTCGTCCACGCAGTAGCCGTACTCCCGGCGTGGGATCGAGCCGAGCGCATGCTCGAACAGGCCGATGTCGTCGCTGAGCCGGAGAAGATGGTTGAACGAGATCGCGGCCGTCACCGGCTCGCCGTCGCGGTCGCGGTCGCGGTCGCCGTAGCCGTCGTCGGCGTCGGCGTCGGCGTCGGCGTCGGCGTCGGCGTGGGCACCGTCCCAGGAGCTCGCTGGGACGCGGGCGCGACGCCCGGCCTGCTTCCGGTGCGGGCGGCCAACCCGGCCGCCAGCCGGCGGTAGCGCTGGGCCACCGCGGGCCACAGCAGCTCGGGTGCGTGGGCGGCGGTGGCGCTCGCCAGCCCGCGGACGACGCCGTCGTCGGTGATGATGCTGCGCACCGCCGCCGCGATCGCCGCCACGTCACCGTGGGGTACGAGCAGGCCGGTGCCGTCGCCGAGCAGTTCGACCGCGTGCGGGAAGCGGGTGGCGACGACGGGCCGCAGCGCCGTGACCGCCTCGATGAGGATGCCGGAGGTCACCTGGTCGACGGAGTCGTAGGGGAGCAGGACGACGTCGGCGCCGCTCACGAGCTCGGCGAGCGATCCCGGGTCGAGGTAGCGGTGGTCGAAGACGACCGCATCGGTCACGCCGAGCCGACCGGCCAGCGCGGCAAGCCCGTCGCGGTACGCCTCGCCCTCCCGGGCGAGCACCTTGGGATGGGTCAGGCCCGCGACGAGGTAACGCGGAGCCGGGTCGAGGTCGGCCAGCTCCGCCATCGCCGCGATGCCCCATTCGATGCCCTTGCCTGGGCCGAGCAGGCCCCAGGTGAGGACGGTCGGCCGGGCGGACCGCGCCGGCGCGGCGCGCCGGTTCTCGGCCGCGCCGTGGGGGATGACCGAAACCCGGTGCGGGTGGGCCCGGTACCCGTCGACCAGCCGGACCCGCGCGGTCTCGGTCATCACGACGACCGCGTCCGCGGACGCGACCAGCGCCTCCAGGACCTCGCGCTGGTGCGGGGTCGGGCGCACGAGCACGGTGTGCAGGACGACCACCACCGGCACCTCGAGGTTGTCGAGGACCTCGATCACCTCGTCGCCGTCCGGGCCGCCGTAGACCCCGTACTCGTGCTGCACGACCACGACGTCGAAACCGTTCAGGAGCCGCGCCGCGCGGCGCGGGCCGCCCGGGGTTCCGGCCACCAGGTCCCCCACGACGGCGGCCGGCCGCGGGCCGGGGCCCGCGGGCGTGTCGAGCAGCCGGACCACCCCGCTGGAGGCGCCGGGCGCCGTGCTGGTCAGTTCGTCGAACAGCGCCGCCGTGAAGGTGGCGAGGCCGCACTGTGTCGGGGGGTAGGTGCTGAGAAAGCCGTAGCGGAGGGGCACGGAGGCCCACCTTCCGGTCACGTGCCGACACCGAGTCGGCCGGCGGGTACGCGAGCGCTGTGCTCGGCGTGGATGCGCGGTGCGGCTGGCCGGCAGGTCAGAAACCCATACCAGCCATGGCATCCGCGCCGTCCCCGGCGCCGGCGCCACCAACCGACGGACGGTCCGCCACGACAACCTCGATGGTGAGGAACAGGCCGGCGATCGACGCGGCGTTCTGCAGCGCCGAGCGGGTGACCTTCACCGGGTCGATGATGCCGGCGGCGATCAGGTCGACGTACTCGCCGGTGGCCGCGTTGAGTCCGTGGCCGACCGGCAGGTCCCGGACCTTCTCGACGACGACACCGCCCTCGAAGCCCGCGTTGCTCGCGATCTGGCGGAGCGGGGCGGCCAGCGCCAGCGCCACGATCCTCGCGCCGGTGGCCTCGTCGCCGGACAGGTCGAGCTTCTCGAAGGCGGTGATCGACGCCTGGAGCAGCGCGACGCCACCACCGGCGACGATGCCCTCCTCGACCGCGGCCTTCGCGTTCGACACCGCGTCCTCGATGCGGTGCTTCTTCTCCTTCAGCTCCACCTCGGTGGCCGCACCGACCTTGATGACCGCGACCCCACCGGCGAGCTTCGCCAGACGCTCCTGGAGCTTCTCACGGTCGTAGTCCGAGTCCGACTTCTCGATCTCGTTACGGATCTGGCTGACCCGACCGGCGATCTGGTCCGGGTCACCCGAACCCTCCACCACCGTCGTCTCATCC